>JBIQKP010000110.1:0-9862 GCA_044506405.1 Lysobacterales bacterium
TCTTCGGTCGGCGCGAAGTGTGCTTCGTACCGAACCCAGCAAACGCTGACCGATTTCTGCTTTAGAAATGAGATCAGTCGTCGTTCTCGGCGGGTACGGCAATTTCGGCCGACGCATCGTCGCGGCACTCGCGACGCAGCCGGAGGATCGCGTTCTCATCGCCGGGAGAGATCGCATCCAATCTGCGAAACTTGCGCGCGAGATCGGCGGCAACACCGAACCTCTGCTCCTCGATTGTCGCTCTTCGACGCTCGCGGATGAGCTCGCGCGGGCTGACGCGAAGCTCGTCATTCACACCGCAGGACCGTTTCAGGCGCAAGACTATGCCGTGCCTCGAGCCTGTATCGAAGCCCGCGCGCACTACATTGACCTGGCGGACGCTCGCGCTTTCGTCTGTGGCATCGGAGCGCTGAACGAAGCAGCGAAACGCAACGACACGCTCATCGTGAGCGGCGCGAGCTCGCTTCCCGCGCTCTCATCGGCTGTGATCGATCGACTAGCCGAGTCATTCGCATCCATCGATTCGATCGAGCACTCGATTACCTCGGGCGCGATTCCACCGGGGCTCGCAACGATGAATGGCGTGCTGGCGTATGCGGGGCGATCGTTCGAGCGCTGGCAGGAAGGTCGGTGGCACCCCGTGTACGGCTGGCAGGACCTTACATGGCTGCGCTTTCCGGATCCGCTCGGGCTGAGATGCATCGCGAACTGCGACGTTCCCGATCTCGAGCTCTTTCCACGACGGTATCCCTCCGTAAGATCAGTGGTCTTTCGAGCGGGCGTGGCACACGCCTCGAGCATGATTGCGATTGGGTTAGGCGCGTGGGCCGTTCGCTTCGGATTCATGCGCTCGCTCGTTCGGTTCGTGCCGCGCTTGCATCGGCTCGCGCTGGCGCGCGCTCGCAATGGCTCGAAGCACAGTGCAATGCGCGTTGAAGTACGCGGCACCGATGCAAGCTCGCAGCGACGTACCCGACGGTGGATGCTCGTTGCGGGAAACGATCATGGACCGCACATCCCATGCTTCCCCGCGATTGCCCTTGCACGCAAGGTACTGCGCGATGAAGTCTCCGCGCGCGGCGCGATGCCCTGCGTGGGTCTGCTCGACGTCGATGAAATCCTAAACGTTGGGCGCGGGTTGGAGATCGCAGCCGTCGAAGAGGACGTTGCTTGAGCGAGTCTTCAGCGCTCGATCTCGAGCGCAAGCTCGTTGATCCACGTCTTCCCGCTGCCGCTCATCACCTCATTACCGATCTCGATACTCGAGACGTACTCCGATCCCGCCAGCAGTCCGCGCGCTGCTGCATCGTCCAGGAACTGTTTGAGATCCAGTGAACCGCGGCGCTGAGGGTCCTGCGATCGATAGACGATGTGGGTCCATTGAGCGGCGCTCGCTCCAGACGCATCGCCCACATTCTCGGCGTGCCAGATCTCGTACGCTGAAGCGTCGATCACCGTCTCCGCGAGCCGCTGTCCCGACGGATCGAATTCCGCACCGTCTAGCCATATGTTCACATCGGCTGCGACATCCGATGAATCGGCCTCTTGGCTGGTCGCGCCGGAACGAGTGAGCCACATGGCAATCGAGAACACTTGCCGACCTTGCGCCTGTATCTCCGCGTCGTAGGTCAGACGCAGCGCTCGAAGCCTCTCTATCGACGCGGGCAAATCTGCCTTGTTCGAGCGTCCACCATCCCAAGGCTTCCAACCGAACACCACTGCCGGAAACGCGAGCCCCACATCGTTATCGGCGGGCCATCGCCATGACCAGCCATACTGTGTGCCCTGCCTGCTCCTACGCTCGAGCAGACATTGCTCGTACGGCGCGTCGCCTATGGCCTGCTTGTTCCAGACGTTATTCGTCAGGCGACCAATGGGCGCGTGAATCCGATCGAAGTCCGCGCAGCTGAGCTGCTTCTCGCGTGCGGAAGCGGCCGAGTCCGGCGTTCCCATCCGATTGTCGCACCCGGCACATGCGAGAACGATGGATACGAGGCTCATCAATAAGCGCATCGGTACCATGAAGTTGTCCGTCATCGATTAGAACGCTTCTATGCTACGTCCATTCTGTCCAATCGGAGTGACTTCTTCCGGCTTCTATGCACAATTCGCGTTGGGGCAGGACACACTCAACAGCGGGAAGAAGAAGTATGAGAACCCCTTGGTCACGGATCGCGGCGACCCTTTGGCTTTTTGCATGGGGCATACAGGGCGCGGCATTAGCGGACGATTCAACGGAGAAACCCACGGACGCTGCGACGGCAGCACCTGGTGTTCAGCGCATCAGTGCGGACGATTTCGGGGCTCTGCCCTTCATGATGCGCCCGCGGCTGTCTCCGAACGGTTCGCGCCTTGCGGTGCGCGCCTATGTGAAAGATGAGCTGAGAATCACCGTCATCGATCTTACCGATCGGTCGAAGTCTTCGACGATTCCAGTCCCCGAGAAGCGCGACCTGCTGTGGTATCAGTGGGCCGGAGATGACCGGCTCCTCATGAGCCTTGGGTCGTCGGATTTCTTGGAAGGCGAAGAGGTGTATGTCACGCGCCTCATGATGGCCAACCTTCGCGACGGCAAAGCTCACTTCATCGGCAAGAGATCCGAGGGGGTCGAGGGTGACGACATCATCTATCTAGACCCATCCGGCAAATGGCTGCTGCTGAACATTCAGGAGACGGTGTTCGACTATCCGTCCGTGTGGCACGTCGATCTCGACACGATCAAGATGAAGAAGGTCGTGCCTCAGCAGCAGCACGTGTGGGATTGGTTCGCCGACGCATCCGGTGTCGTGCGAACTGGGATCGGGCGGACGCGGGACCGTCAGTGGGTGCTGTATAGAAAGGACGAGAGCTCGCGCTTCGAGCGCATCGTCGATCAAAAGGACAAGCGAAAAGGATCGGGCGGCGAGGGGAGCGGCACTGTAGATGGTGAGATCGACAACATTGCGCTCGTCTCCGGCAGCGACATGGGGTACTTGGTCTCCAACGGGCCGACTGGCCGCTTCGGCCTTTATCGCTACGACCTCGCGAACAGCACGATCACGGAAACCGTCTTCGAACATCCGGCCGTCGATATCGAGTATGTCGACATCGCGGACGATGGCACGCTGCGTGCGGTTCACTATATCGACGATCGCCGTCGAATCGAATGGTTCGATCCGGAGATGAAAGAGATCCAAGCGGAGATCGACGCGGCGATTCCCGGCCGAATCAATTGGATCGTCACTCAGAGCCGCGATCGATCTTTGATGGTCGTCTGGACGGCCACGGCATCGGATCCAGGTCGCTTCTATCTCTATGAGCCCGCGGTGGGCAAGATGAGGCTGCTTGCACGTCCGTACGAGCGCATCGATCCGAACTTGCTCGCGCCTGTTGAGAGCGTGTCCTACAAAGCGCGCGACGGACTCGACGTTCCAGCGTATCTCACACTCCCGCGCGGACGGGATCCGCATGCGCTGCCGCTCGTGATCCTGCCGCACGGCGGCCCCTTCGTTCGCGATGAATGGTCCTACGATCATGAAGTGCAGTTCCTCGCCAATAGAGGGTACGCGGTGCTGCAGCCGAACTTCCGAGGCTCGACCGGCTACGGCAAGGCGTATGTCGCGAAAGGCGAAGGCCAGTGGGGCCGCGGCATGCAGGACGACATCGACGACGGTGTGAAATGGCTCGTCGAGCGCGGCACGGTCGATCCGAAGCGCGTGTGCATCATGGGCGGATCGTTCGGCGGATACGCAGCGATGTGGGCCGCGGCACGCAACCCGGATATCTATCGGTGCGCGATCAGTTTCGCCGGCGTCTCCGATGTGGAAGCGATGTTGAAATACGATCGCAGGCTTTTCGCGGCGACGCGTTACTACAAGAGCTGGCGCAGCGACGTGCAGGGCGACAAGGCGTTCGATCTCGCAACGGTTTCGCCGCTCAAAGCGGTGGATCGAATCGGAATCCCACTTTTACTAGCGCACGGCAGCCGCGATGAACGCGTGCCGGTTTCACATACTCGAAAGATGCATGCTGCGCTCACGAAGGCGAACAAGCCGCACGAGTTCGTGATCTACGAAGGCGAAGGTCACGGGTTCGAGAAGCGCGAGAACCTCGTCGACTATCTCAAACGCGTCGAAGCGTTCTTGGACAAGCACAATCCGGCGGATCCGCCCGCCGAGATAATGAGCTCGCAGTAGCGCGCTCTTGTGCGGGATGTCGTGAGCGACGGTAGCGTGTAAGGTATAGGGCACAGTTTCCCTCCCTTACACGCTTCACGCGCTATTGGCCGCTCGACACCTCGCACCTCCATGAAGATTGCCACCTTTAACGTCAACGGCATCGGGACCCGGCTCGGTCATCTCCTCACATGGCTCGAGAAAGAACAGCCGGACATCGCTTGCTTGCAAGAGCTCAAAGCCCCGGATGAAAACTTTCCGATCATGCCCATCCGCGCAGCGGGATACGGCGCGGTGTGGCATGGCCAGCGCTCATGGAATGGCGTCGCAATCCTTGCGAAGGATGAAGAGCCGGTCGAGGTTCGCCGTGGCTTACCCGGCGATCCGGACGACACGCACAGCCGATACATCGAAGCTGACGTCAAAGGCATTCGCGTAGGTTGCCTGTACTTACCGAACGGCAATCCGCAACCGGGCGACAAGTTCGTCTACAAGCTCGCGTGGTTCGAGCGGCTCATCGAGCATGCGAAGACACTTTACGACTGCGGCAAGCCGGTGATCCTCGCAGGCGACTACAACGTCGTGCCGACCGACTTCGACATCTACAACGCGAAGAACTGGCGCAAGGACGCCTTGCTGCAGCCTGAGACGCGCGATGCCTATCAGCGCCTCCTCTCTCAAGGATGGGTCGATGCGATCCGCGCGATTCACCCGGACGAGCAGATCTTCACGTTCTGGGATTACTTCCGCGATCACTGGAAACGCAACGCGGGCCTTCGCATCGATCATCTGCTGCTCAATGCCAATGCAGCGAGCCTCCTCGTCGATGCGAACGTCGATCGCTGGGTGCGCGATCAAGTGAAGCCTAGCGACCACGCACCGACATGGGTGAAGCTGAAGGAAGGCTGAGCTGATCGGAGACGAGCAGATGATGGATCCCCGCCTTCGCGGGGACGACGACCGTAGTCACACACCATTTTTCCGATCATCCCGTTCTCGCCCGTCATCCCCGCGTAGGCGGGGACCCATCCGACTCTCTCTTGCTCCGCATAGACCCTCGTCTCCACGAGAGCGACGCATACCTTTATTTGTCGTCATCCCATTCTTGCCCGTCGTCCCGCGAAGGCGGGGACCCATCCGACTCTCGCTTGTTCTGGATAGGCCTTCGTCTCCACGAGGGAGACGCACACCTCTTTGTCCGTCGTCCCATTCTTGTCCGTCATCCCCGCGAAGGCGGGGACCCATCCGGCTCTTTCTTGTTTCGGATGGACCCTCGTCTCCACGAGGGCGACTCACACCTTCTTTTATCCGTCATCCCCGCGTAGGCGGGGACCCATCGGTGCTTACTTGCGCGGCCGACGATGCACCGTAGTCGCCGTTCGGCGCCTATGCTCTAATCGTCCACCGCAATAAGTAGAACAACAGTCCATGCGACCCACCCAACCGCAACCTCGCATCGAAGTCGTCGACGTCCTTCGCGGCTATGCCTTGATGGGACTGTTCTTGATTCACATGGTCGAGTACTTCGAGCTGTACTGGTATCAGCCGGAGCCCGGCCCCATCAACACGTGGACCTTCTTTTTCTTCGGCGGGAAGTCGTACGCGATGTTCGCGCTGCTCTTCGGCGTGAGCTTCTTAATCATCATGGAGAGCCAAGCGCGCAAAGGCGTGGACTTCGGCGCGCGATTCTTGTGGCGCCTCACGGTGTTGTTCGCGCTCGGCTTTGTCCACGGACTCGTCTATGGCGGCGACATTTTGCAGATCCTCGCGGTCACGGGGCTGATCCTCGTGCCGCTCTATCGCAGAAGCAACACGACACTTCTTGCGATCTCTCTGTTCTTCATCTTCCAAGGTCCGGC
Organism: Lysobacterales bacterium; assembly: GCA_044506405.1. Lineage (GTDB taxonomy): Bacteria > Pseudomonadota > Gammaproteobacteria > Steroidobacterales > Steroidobacteraceae > Steroidobacter. Next base: position 6,014 of record JBIQKP010000110.1, read on the forward strand.
ATTGCTGCTGTTCGGATACGCGAACACGATTGGCGGTTTGGACTACGGGCGCCCGCTCCATTCCGTGTTGCAGCCCGCCGTATTCGAAACGTATGCGCACGGAACGTTTCTCGAGGTGCTGCGCACGAACCTGTGGAACGGCCAACTCGCGAAGTGGGCATTCATGCTCGAGAGCGGCAGGGTCTGGAACATCGTCGGCTTATCGCTCTTCGGATTTTTCCTCGCTCGTAGCGGTTTCTTCACAGACGTCCCTCGCTACCAATCGATGTACGTGAAAGCGCTGATCGCGGCGCTCGTGCTCGCTACTGTGTGCACGCTATGGGGCGGCGATGTCGTCGAGCTCGCGCGCGGAGCGGAAAGCCAATGGATCATTGGCAATGTCGTGAATGCCTATACGAATCACGCGTGGATCGTAGCGAGCTTGTTGATGCTGATGCTCCTCTATCACTTTACGCCGGTTGCAAACGTGCTGCGTCTACTCGCACCGTGCGGCCGCATCAGTCTCACGATCTATGTCTCGCAAGCCTTCTTGCTCGTGCCGTTCTTCTACGGTTACGGCGCAGCAGCGTATTCATGGATCGGCCAACCGATGAGCCTCGTGCTTGGCATCGTGCTCTGGTGCTCGCAAGTCGCCTTCGCGCATTACTGGATCAAGAATTACTACTACGGCCCGTTCGAATGGTTGTGGCGCTCAGCCACGTGGCTCACGACGGACGTGCCCTTCAAACGCGACCTCACGCCGAATAAGGCCGCCGTCGCCAGCTTGTAGGTCGGAATTCATTCCGACCAAGAAACGTGTCGGAATAAATTCCGACCTACATGGATTAGCTACCGCTGGAAAGGCTGCGTAGCTCTCTCGGCGGTCGCTCTCCCTGCGGAGCCTCACTCCATCGCCGCGCAAGCCGCGGTGATAGGATTAGGGCATGTGCGGACGTTACGTTTCACCCGACGAAGCAGCGCTCGAGCGCGAGTACTCCATCGATCGGACGAATTCTCACATCGGGTTGTCCGATGCGCTCGAGCGCGCGTACGAAGCGAGCTACAACGTCGCGCCGACCGACAACGTGCCGGTCGTTCGCGCCATTCGCAATCGCGAGGGCGAGCGCGAAGCCGTGACGATGCGATGGGGTCTCGTGCCGTTTTGGGCGAAGGGACAACCACCGAAGTTCTCGACGATCAACGCCACGATCGAGAAGCTCGAATCCGCTGCTGCATGGAAAGGACCGTGGGTGCGCGGGCAGCGCTGCGTCATGCCGTGCGCGGGATTCTACGAATGGCAGTTGCGGCCCGACGGTAAGCGAAAGCAGCCGTACTTCATCAAGCCCGTCGATGGGGAAACGTTTGCGCTCGCCGGGATCTGGGACCACTCGTACACGCCCGCCAACGAACGCATCGTTTCATGCGCTGTCATCACGATGCGCGCGAACGACTTGATGGCAGAGATTCACAATCACACCGGCGGCAAACCGTTGGCGCGCGAGCAGCGGCGCATGCCGGCGATTCTGCTCAAAGAAGACATCGACACATGGCTCACGGGCACAGTCGAGCAAGCGAACTCCGTTCTGAAGGAATACCCGAGCGGGCTCATGGTCGCCTGGCCGGTCTCGGACCGGGTCAACACGCCGCGCAACAACGCACCGGACCTCATCCAGCCCGTCGAGCCGGATCCGCAGCAATCAATCACTTAGCAGCAGCCTCTTGCTAAGCCATCCCCTCGCTGTATAAAACATCAGCCTGGTTTGATAACCAGCCGGCTGATGGATCGGCATTTATGCCGACGCCTTTTTGGTCGGATTGAAATCCGACCTACAAGCTCGGAAATTTATTTCGACACGACCGTAACCCGAAAGAACTCGACGTACGAGAGGCCGCTCATGTTCGTCACACCTCTAACGCTCATCGACAGAACGATCGAACATTTGGAAACGCTCACGCAGGTGCTTGCCGATGAAGTCGACGAGCGTTTGCGCAGCGAGCTCAAACCCGAAGGCAAGCTCTGCAAGGAAACGTTGCTGACGATCAGCGTGCTGTTGCCGAAGCTCAAAGCGGTTCGCTGCACGCCCGTCGCGATGACGGCGGACTATCGAAGCGTTTGCCAGAATTGCGATGACAACTGAAGCGCGCCGGACGCGCTTCCTGGCGACAGCCCACAGCCCATAACCATGCCGTCCAAGAAGCCGGCACATCCAGGGACGCTCGGCTATCTAGGGGAATGCGGAATGACGATCTACGTCGTCTGCGGCAAGTGTGGGCGCTTTACGATCGCCAAGCTGGAAGAAATCGCGAAACACACCGGCTGGCGCGCAATGGCGGGCGACGTCGGCAAGCGTTTGAAATGCAGCGACTGCGGCCATCGCGGCGCGAAGCTCACGACGCAACGACCGCAGGTCGGCCGAGCGGTGTGTCCACGCTGCTTGCGGCCTTTCGGTGATCGCGCGAAACGCGATTCAGCGTGAACGAGTTAGAGTGTTTGCTCCTTATCGGAGGGATCGATTCTATTTTCGCTCTACGAGTCGAACCGTCGTACTCACAACGTGCCCTCGCTTCTCGCCGTGCACCACATCCGTACGAATGACAGTGAGCGGATCCTCGTCGTCGAAACCGGAATGCGTACTACCGGAACTTGGATTGTCCAGCTGGCGGCGCTTGCTCCCAAGCTCACCGAAGTACGTAACGGCCAGGTTTAAGCCTTGAATCGGCATCAGCGTCACGTTCAGTTCCAGCGAAATCTCAGGCAGCTCAATCACGAACGGTGTGCCATTCGGATGCGTAGAGGTCACTTTCGTCGGCGTCTCTCCGTCCACGCTGATCTCGGCTTCGACCGTGATGTCGCTCGTGATCGGCGCGCGCGTCTCGCGAGAAGCTGCCGCGAGTGCTTCGTTAACGGTGGTGACTTGCGTGGGGTCGAGATCGGCTCGCTGCCGCTCGATCCGCCGCTTGAACGCGATCTCGTTTTCTCTTTGGAAGCGCTCGAGCTCCGCGAGCTGCGCCCCTGTTAGGAAGCCGGACGCCCTCGCGACGATTTCCGGGTTGCGCTCTCGCATTCGCTGCAATGCTTCCTCATTGGCGTTCACCGCTCGAAGCCGCCCATATACATTGCGCTGTTCTGCCGTCATCTCCGCCAATGGCGCCACAGTGCCCGTCGCCATCCACAGGCGGGGACGACGATTGCGTTCGCTGTGCTCGGCCAGCAATTCCACCAATTGGTCGCGCTGTTCGGTCGACAGCTCGTGACCTCGTCCTAGGCGTTGAGCAAAGGCGCGAACCGTCTCGCGCTCGAAACGAGTGGCCATGTAGTCGTGATAGGTATCGAGGCCATCCTCGCCGAGCAGCACGGCGATCGCTCGCAGCTTCTTCGTGACGATATCGGCTCTCACCTGCTCATCGTCCATGCCGCCGGCGCGCATGCTCTCGATTCGTTCCTCCACGAGAATATCGACTAACCGCTGATACGACTCGTCGTCGATATCGAGCTCTGCTTTCAGCGACTCGTACTCGCGTGCGATCGAAGCGCGCCACGGCTCGCGCTTGGCTTCGATTTCCTGTGCGGAAGGGGGTCGGGGCTCAATCCGGAATTCTGCCGTCGGCAGGGCATTCTGATCGCTCGGCACAGGGCTGAACGTGCCTTGCCCGTCGGCCCTGCCGAACGCGACACATGCCAGCGCGAACAAGAGGCGAGCATTCACGCGAAGCGTCCTTGTGCAGCTCACTAGATGAGCGGAAGCGTGGATGAGCCGGCTGCTCACTGCGATAGCCACTTTCCGTGGATTTCGATCACCGGGACATGGCCACCGCGCACAGGTCTCACATCTGACGAAAGAGGTGAAGGTAGCTGCGGCTCACCGGCAG
>JBIQKP010000201.1:0-1599 GCA_044506405.1 Lysobacterales bacterium
CTCGCGGCGATCTGCGTCGCGGGGTGGTCTGCAATGACGCTCGCATGCGCAGCCGCGCAGAATCTCTGGCATCTCTTGCTCGCGCGAATCGGTGTCGGCGTCGGCGAGGCAGGCGGCGGTCCGACATCGATGTCGATGATCGCAGATAGCTTCGAACCGCGGCGACGCGCGACGGCGATGGCCGTGTTCGCGACCGGGACGCAGCTCGCGGCGCTCGTGAATCTCACATTCGCGACGCAGATCGCGCACAACTACGGCTGGCGCATGACGCTCGTGGCTGCCGCGCTTCCCGGATTCGCGCTTGCGTTGCTCCTTGTTTTCACCGTGCGCGAACCCGCACGAGGAATGGCCGATCGCTCGCGCGGCACCGAACCCGCACCGCCGCTTCGAGAAACACTCGCATATATCTGGCAGCAACGATCGCTGCGCCACCTATTAGCAGGCGCCACACTCTGCTACGTGGTCATCGCCGGCATGGGCTCCTGGCACTTCTCTTTCCTCGTCCGCAGCCACAACCTTCATCTTCATGAAGTCGGACCGATCATCGGCATCGGCATCGCGGCACTCGGCCTGACCTCCAATCTGATCTCAGGCACGCTGTCCGATTTCTTGGGCGCACGCGATGAGCGTTACCGCACCCTATTGATCGGCTTCGGCGCCCTGGCAACACTCTTCATCGGCTGTTGGTCGATTCTCACCGAGAGCGCGAACGGCGCACTGGCCGGCGTCGTCATCTTCGCCGCGGCTGTCGTGTTCTGGTTTCCGACCGTCGCGGCGCTGAGCCAAAGCCTCGTGACGCTCCGCATGCGCTCGACCGTCGCGGGCTTGCTCTTCGTTTTGTCGAACCTCATCGGCTACGGCATCGGCCCGATCCTGATCGGTACCGTAAGCGATCTTCTGGCACCCGCGTTCGGCGAGCATTCGCTGCGTTACGCAATGCTCGGCGTGCTGATGCTCGTTGCCTGGGCCGCAGTGCACTTCTTCCTTGCGAGCCGCGATCTGCGTAAGAACCTTTCCTCCGCACTGGACGCGTTGCCCCGATCAGAATCGCAGGGCTGATCCGCCATGCGCGAGACGATCGTCGGGCCAATGTTTATCGAGGTTCGGAATATCCGGAATCACGCTCGCGCATGCAGTTTTGCGTCGATCTACACATAAGATCCGCTCACAAACAAACCGCGAGAGTTCGCGCCTCATCCGCACGAACATCGTTACATCCATAGTGCGTCGATACTCGGCGCCAGTTCTCGGGGAAACCTACGATGACCTACTTTGCACCCAGGACACCCACCCGACGGATCGGCTTGCTTTCGCTAGCGTGTGCGTGCGTCTCGACTGGAGCGCTCGCGCAAGAGGCTCAGGATGTCGGCGCGAACGATGCGGAGATGGCGGTCGAAAGCATCGTCGTGACGGGAACACGCATTCGCGGCGCAGCGCCCGTCGGTGCACCTGTCTTGTCGATCGGGCAGGCCGAGATTCAATCCACCGGCGCAACGACGCTCACCGAAGTGCTGCGGCACGTTCCGCAAGTCGCGAATCTCGGTGCGGACGATAGCCGCTTCAACGCCAACCAAGGTGCGAACGGCAACATCACGGCCG
>JBIQKP010000111.1:0-2080 GCA_044506405.1 Lysobacterales bacterium
TCACCCAAGATCGCGATGCCCTTTTCGATGCGCTCCGGCGGTACCGTCACGAACGAGAGCCGGAGTGTGTTCACTTGCGGATCGTTCGCGAAGAACGGCGCGCCCGGCACGAAGGCAACGTTCTCCGCGATTGCCTTCCCGAGCAGCACACCGCTATCGACGTTCGGCGGCAGTTTGACCCAAATGAACATGCCGCCTTCCGGGCGATTCCATTGCACGCTCGCAGGGAAGTGACGATCCATCGCAGCGAGCATCGCGCTACAACGCTCGCCGTAGAGCGCGCGGATCGTCGGCACGTGCGTGTCGAGAAATCCATCCTTGATCGCCTCGTACACGATTCGCTGCGTGAAGCTCGGCGTATGCAGATCGGCTGCCTGCTTCGCTTGCACGAGCTTGCGATGAAGTACTTCGGGCGCGATGAGAAAGCCGACGCGCAGGCCCGGCGCAAGCACCTTCGAGAAGGAGCCCATATAGACGACGCCGTCGGGGTTCATCGAATGCAACGTAGGCAACACATCGCCTCGATACGAGAGCGCGCCGTACGGATCGTCTTCGAGCACGAGCAAGCCGCTCTCGGCTGCAATCTTCGCGAACGCTTGCCGCCGTTCGAGCGGAATGCGCCGGCCCGTCGGGTTCTGGAAGTTCGGCAAGCAGTACATGAAGCGCGCATCTTTCGTGAATGCGGGCGTCAGCTCGCTGGTAACCGGACCCCCGTCGTCCGAAGGCACCGAGACGAACTGCGGCTCGCTCATTGAGAAGGCTTGCAGCGCTCCTAGATAAGTCGGCGTCTCGACGAGCACGCGACTGCCGGTATCGATCAGCACCTTACCGAGCAAATCCAGTCCTTGTTGCGAGCCTGTCGTGACGAGCACGTTCGCCGGCGACGCGCCATGCTTCACCGCGATCCACTCACGCAGCGCCATGTACCCTTCCGTCGGACCGTACTGGAGCGCCGACGTCGGCGATTCGGTGAGCACACGTGCCGTGTGCTCACGCAAGCGTTCGACCGGAAACGTATCGGGAGACGGCAGCCCGCCCGCGAACGAAATGACTTCCGGCCGCTCGGTGACTTTCAATATTTCACGGATCGCGGAGCTCGTGAGCTTCTGCGCACGCTGCGAGAATGTCCAAGATGCCATGACGATAGGCGGGGAAGGGCGGATGATGCAGGCGAGTGTAAAGCCATCTCTGCGACCGAGTCAGTGCCAGAACGCGCGAGGTGGAGGCGGTACAGCTGCGATGGACGGACGCACGATCGACGTCGAGAAGGCCTAACGGCAAGCCAGAGAGAACCATGGTGTGCCATCTACGGCGTCGAGCCCTGCGACATCTTCTTCTGGCCTGCCGATAGGCCTTCCGCGCTGCGCGGCCCGCTTGCCGAAGGCCTTCTTGACGTCGATAGTGCGTCCCGCCTGGCGGTAGTGCGTCCTCTATTCGTACCTTGGTTCGCAATGAAGCTCCTAAAACTCATCTCCAATCTCGGCTACGGTAGCCGCAAAGAAGTCACCGCGATGTTTCGTGAGGGTCGCATCACGGACGCGCACGGCGAGGTGCTCTATGGCGACGACAAAGTCGAGCATGCGACCGTGCGCCTCGACGGGGAGCCGCTCGATCCGCCGTTTCCGTTGACGTTGATGCTGCACAAACCCGTGGGATACACGTGTTCTACCAAGGATGTGGGCGCGGTGATCTATGACCTGCTGCCCGATCGCTTCCGGCTACGCTCGCCAACCCTCTCGTCCGTCGGGCGGCTCGACCGCGACACGACCGGCCTCCTGCTGATGACCGACGACGGACCGCTCCTGCATAAGATCGTCTCGCCACGATCCAAGCTCGAGAAAGTGTACGAAGCGACGCTCGCACGTGACTTGCGCGGCGATGAAGAAAAGATCTTCGCCAGTGGCAAACTCAAACTAGAGTCGGAAAGAGAGCCGCTCGCGCCGGCGAAGCTCGAAGTGCTCGGCCCGCGCCAAGCGCGGCTCACGCTCACGGAAGGCCGCTATCACCAAGCACGCAGAATGTTCGCCGCCGTCGGCAATCACGTCGAAAAATTGCACCGCAGCCGAGTGGGCGGTCTGAC
>JBIQKP010000111.1:2180-9584 GCA_044506405.1 Lysobacterales bacterium
GCCGGCCGACCTACAAGGTCTCGCCTATCCCTTGATCCCTTCGATGACCTTGAAGCCGCGTGCCTCCGCGACGATGCTCGCGGTCCCGAACTCGCGCGTCAGCACACTCTCATACGGCAAATGACGATTCGCGACGAGCCACAGACGACCGCCCGGATTCAAGGATTCCGCTGCGACCGTGATGAAACGTCGACCGATGTCCGGGCGATCGACACCGCGCTGCGCGTGGAACGGCGGATTCATCACGATCGCGTCGTACTTCGAACGCAGCCCGCTCGTCACGTCGTGCCAGTAGTAGTGCAGCGTTCGATCCGCAAACGACGCGAGATTCGTGCGCGCGAGATCGAGCGCGCGACGCTCTGCTTCGTAAACATCGAGCGCACGAACACCTGGGCAGCGGGTCAGCAGCTCGATAGATAGGTAGCCGAATCCCGCACCCAAATCGGCAGCGTGACCTGCGAGATCGCCCGGCAGGTGGTCGGCAAGCAATGCGGATGCGATGTCGATTCGATCCCACGCGAATACACCCGGTCGACTGACGAACCGCCCGCCTTCGATCGGACGGATAGCATCCAACTCGCGCCACTGTGCGAGAAGCGATTGATCGACAGTGTCCGCGACCGGCGCCGTCCAAAACACGCGACACTTGTTCTTGCTCGCGACTTCGAGCGGACCCGCGAGCTTCGCGAGATCCGCCTCGCCCGAGCGCGCGCCCTCGTTGTTGCTCATGCATGCGATCACACGACCGCCCTCTTCCACCGAGTCGATTGCGTGTGCCATCAGCGCACGCGCTTCATCTCGCTGTCGAGGCGGCAACAGGAGCACGAGCGGAAACTTGCGCGTGCGATCCTGATCGCCGCTTCGCACCTCGAAGCCTGCTCGAACGAGCGCATCCGCATCCGGCTTGAAGGTCTGCTCGCACACGAGCCCCGGCCACGACCGCTGTCGCAACGGCCATCCATCGCGCGCGCGTAAGAACAACGCACCGCCTGCAGGCCATTGCAGTCTCCCTTCGATGAAGGGCCAGACAAGCGTTTCGAGAGCAGGGTCAGGCATGAGTCAGGTCACAAGTGCCTCGTTTCCTTCGGCACGTTGAACCAGTCATTGTCGCGACCGTTGAAATAGCGAACGGGCGCCTCTGCGAGCTCCGTTGGATCGAGGTCGTCGAGGCACGCGAGGTTCACGGAAACGAAGTCCCCGCCGATCTCCTTGATATGGCCTCGGCCGAAAGGTTGGATACCGCAATGTTTGCAGAACAAGTGCTCGACGTGGCGCCCATATCGGGTGAGATCGCCCTCGCCAGAGAGCAATCGAAACGCGTCGGGTTTGATCGACGTCCCCCACTTGCGCATCTTCGTGCACAGCGTGCAGTTGCACTTGCCCGTCCCTGCGCTCAGGTCGATGTCCGCTTCAAACCGAACGGCGCCGCAGTGACAGCTCCCGTGATAGGTCCTGATCGTCATCCGTCTTCTCCATGGATTGAAAACGCTGGCCTGCCGTCAGGCCTTCTTGACGCGCCAGCGTCTCGCTGGCCGATCGGGCCTATTGACGTCGATAGCGCGTCTCTCGCCCGATCTCAACGAATCTCCAACTCGAACGGCCCCGCCGGCAGCGGCGCGGTGTCGTACAACGTGCAGACCGGACTATCTGCCCAGCAGTAACGTACTCGCGTCGCTTCGCTCGCGTTGTCGCCTGTGATCTTCACCGAGTTCCCATCGATCGACGCGAGTGCGTAACGGCACGATCCTGCCTGTGCGCCGCAGAGCTCGAACCCATTCGGCCCGGCGCCGCTATAGGCGACGAGTTGACCTTCAACCTCTTCGAAGTCGACGACGATCGCATCGCCGACGCGTCGCGCACTCACGGGCGCGGGACCCGACGGCGTGATCGCTTCGCCATAGATCACGTGACGCGCCGCACGCGCAAGCCGATATCCGACTTGTTGCTTGTTCGCCGGATGAATGTCCCAGCGATCGCCGAGATCGATCGTGACCGCAAGACCGGCATTGCCGTCCTTGTTCACCGCACGGCGTTGCGATTCGCGCAGACCCGCCCAACCGCTCTCAGTCGGCTCGGTCGAAGGTTGACCGAAGTTCGCAAGCTGCACGATCAGGAACGACAGATCGTTGCCGAAGCGTCCGCGCCAATCGGCCATCCAATGATGGAGCAGCGTTTCGTATTGCTCGGCTTGTCCCGTGTTGGATTCGCCTTGATACCAGAGGACTCCGCGCATGCTATAGGGCTCGAGCGGTGCAATCATCGCGTTGCCCATGAGCGTGAGTCCCGCTGTCGTGTCCCACGGTGCACGCGGCGGTTCGCCGACGGAACTCGGCACGACTTGATATTCCCATTTGCCTTCGAGCGGGAACGACGTGCCATCGGCCAACGTGAGCACGCGCGGCGTATCGCCCCACGGACCCCCGCGGGCCCAGAGATCGAGCGCGTTTACCATGATCGTGTTCGCGCCCGCCTTGAGCACGCCCTTCGGCACGTCATACACGCGATCCGTGGCGGGGCCTGCGGTGCTGCCAACGGCTCGACCGTTCACCCAAGTGATATCGGCATCGTCGATCTTGCCGAGCGCGAGCTTCGCCGCCTGCTTCGCTTGCTTCGCAGTCAGCTCCACTTCCGCGCGCAACCACACCATGCCATTGAAATCCTCGAGCGCGGGATCACCCCAATCTTCCCAGTGACCCAACTCGCGCGGCGGAGTGGCCCACTTTCCTTCCTTCGCACCTGCCCACGGCCTCGTGTCGGCGACGCTGCTCTGCCACCAGCGTTCCCATACATTGCCCCAACGTTGAATTGCAACGGCGGGCTTTGTCTCGCTCAGCTCGAGCACTTCGAGCAAGTCGTCGAAACCGCCCGCGGCGCGCAGCGCGTCCGCGCTCATCCAGGGCTCGATTCGCGCACCGCCCCACGAAGCGTTGATCAAGCCCATCGGCACATCGACGTGCTTCTTCAGCTCGCGCGCAAAGAAGAAGCAGACCGCGGAGAACCGAGAGAACGACTCGCGGTTTGCGATCTCCCATTTGACAGGCTTCGGAAAGCTGCTGAGCGGTGTCGTGCTCGTCTCGCGCGCCACCGAGAGAAGACGAATGGAATCGTTCGCCGCGAGTGCGCTCTCCGCCCAGAAATTGAGTGCGCCGGACGGCGACATCTCCATGTTCGATTGACCGGAGCACAGCCACACATCGCCGACGAGTACGTTGGAGATGCGTTGAGTTGCGCCGGACTTCGCCGTGGCAGTCAGCTCGAACGGTCCGCCAGCGGGCGTTGTGGGAAGTTGCGTCCTCCACTCACCGTTCTTGTCGGCTTGTGCGGAGACTTCAGTCCCGTTGAAGCTCACGCGAATCTCATCGCCCGGGGCACCAACACCCCAAACCTCGATGGGTTTGTCGCGCTGGAGCACCGCGTTGTCCTGAAACATCTCATCGAGCAATGTCGATGAAGGCTCCGATGCGGACACCGCGCTTGCGAGAAACCCGCACAAAACCACCGCCCCCATGCGACGCAAGTTGCGCAAGATCATTATTGTTCTCCGATCGACTGAGCAGACAGCACGCGAGTGTTGCACAGCACACAAGGCGTTTCATCTTGAAGTTTCAATAGGGGCTCCACGGTGCACTTTCGTACGAGTGCGGGCTCTGCTTCAAGAACATACTCTCGCGGCGAAACGCGGCGAGCGCGGCGCAAGGGACAGAGGCAATTCGCGGTCACCTCAGTCCCGAATCTCATTACTTTCGCCGCGTGCGTTGCGACCGGCCGCGAGAATCGTTGCTCTTCCGCTGCGAAGACGGAAATCCCGCACCGGCGGATTCACGAATCTTTCACGCCCGGATCGTCAGAGGTCTCACGCCCGGCCTGTACAACGCCAGCATGGGATCATTCTGACTGGGAGGCCATCATGACCATCGAGCTCTCGAAACGTACAACGCACTTCTTCTCCGCCGCGCTCCTATCCGCCACGTGCTTCACCGCACAAGCACAAACGCCGGTTCACAAGCATTACGACGTTCCAGAAGAGGCCGGCACGCCTTCTCCGACCGGCGCACTCGCACCGCGATTGCAAAACGTGGGCAAGCACGTCTTCTCGGTGCAGTGCTCCGAACGCGCACAACCTTTCATGAATCAAGGATTGAATCTCACCTACGGCTTCAATCATGCCGAGGCGAGCCGCGCGTTCGGGGAAGCCGCACGACTCGATCCGCATTGTGCGATGGCGTATTGGGGTCAGGCGCTCGTACTCGGACCGAACATCAATGCACCGATGGATCCTACGACGGAACCCAAAGCACGCGAGCTCGTCCAGAAGGCGCTTGCGATGAAGCACCATGTGCCCGCGCGCGAGCGCGACTACATCGATGCTTTGGCCGTGCGCTACACCGGCAATCCGGACGATCGCGCCGCGGCCGATCAAGCGTACGCAGGTGCGATGCGGATGCTGAGCGAGAAGTACCCGGACGATCTCGACGCGGCGACGCTCTACGCAGAAGCGCTCATGGATTTGCGTCCTTGGAACTACTGGATGCGCGACGGGCGACCGCATCCGGGCACGGAAGACATCGCGAAGACATTGGAGCGCGTCGTCGCTGCCAACCCCGAGCATCCGGGTGCGCTGCACCTATCGATTCATCTGTGGGAAGCGTTCGAGCCTGAAAAGGCAGAGGTTGCCGCCGATCGGCTCCTCACCTTGGCGCCTGCTGCAGGACACCTAGTGCACATGCCAGGACATATCTATCAGCGCGTCGGACGCTACGACGACGTCATCAAGGCGAACCAACTCGCGATCCTCGCCGACGAAGACTACATCTCTCAGTGCCGTGCACAAGGTCTGTATCCGCTCGGCTACTATCCGCACAACATTCACTTCTTGTGGTTCGGCGCAACGATGGCGGGCCAGAGCGAGCTCGCGATTGCGTCCGCGCGAAAGACGGTGAGCTCGATTCCGAAGGAAGCGGTCGTGGAAGTGCCGATCCTGCAGACATTCTTGCTCGTGGAAGACTTCGCGCTCGTGCGCTTCGGCCGCTGGGACGAGATCTTGAAGCTTCCGCCGCTCAAGTACGAATCGCTCTTCACCCGCGCCGTGCGCCACTACGCGCGCGGCATGGCATTCACGCGTAAGCACGACTTTGCGGCGGCGACGAAGGAGCTCGACGCCGTGAAGAAGATCGCGGCCGATCCAGAGCTCATCGCGACGCCCGCGTCGATGTCGCTGAACTTGCCCGACGCCGTGCTGCGCATCGCAGCGGAGTCTCTCGCGGGCGAGATGGCCGCGGAGCAAGGTCGATACGACGAGGCAATCACGCACCTCGAAACGGCAGTGCGCATGCAAGACGCTCTCGCGTACACGGAGCCCGATGATTGGCACTATCCCGTACGTCATTCGCTGGCCGCGGTATTGCTGAAGGCGGGGCGGCCGATCGAAGCCGAAACCGTGTACTGGCAAGATCTGCGCGAACATCCCAAGAACGGCTGGGCACTCTTCGGACTCGCTCAAGCGCTGCGCGCGCAAGGCAAGACCGAAGAAGCGAAAGCGATCGATGAGGATTTCCGCACGGCGTGGGCGAAATCGGATGTGGAGCTCACGTCGTCGAGGTTCTAGCAGAAGCGGTGAGTGGTTAGTCAGACGATCCTGTCGCATCGCTTCCCTCCCCCCCGCGTGCGGGGGAGGGTTAGGGAGGGGGCAGATTTGCGGAGAAGAGCTATGGAGTTCAGAGGGGTCGCAGTAACCTTGCTCTGTTTCGCGAGCTTGATTGCGCCGTTCGCAGCCGCGGACGGCCCACCGCGCAACAACGCACGCCGTGTCGAACCCGGTACGGAGTACGCAAGCACGGCGCTCGATGCATATGGTGAGGGATATGCGTTCATCGAACGCGCAACGCGCTTCGACCACGATGCCGCCGCTTCGGATGAACTGCATGGCCGGCAGAAAGCAGTCGAAGGCGCGAAGCAATCCTACGAAGATGCGCTACGCGCGTTCGAGGACGCGGTGCGCATCGATCCGCGCATGTATGAGGCGCACACCTACATCGGCTACGCGAATCGAAAGCTCGGACGGTACGACCGCGCACTCGAGGCGTATGCATCTGCGCTGAAGTTGAAGCACGATTATGTGCGTGCGATCGAGTACCAAGGCGAAGCGTATCTCGGGCTCGATCGCTTCGCGGATGCGAAGTTCAACTATCAGCGCTTGTACGCGCTCGACGGCGAGCAAGCACAGAGGCTTCTCGCCGCCATGCGGGCATGGTTGGCTGAGCGTCGCGCGGACGCGCGTTCGATTTCACCGCAGGCGCTCACGGCCGCTTCCGAATGGCTGAGCGCGCAACCCGAGACACGCGTAGAGAAGATCGCGACGATGCCTTGGTAGGGCGTCCGGGGTGACGGTCAAGTCGAACCGCACGTCTCCTTCTCGTACCGCCACACTTCCAGTGGAAACAGTCCATCGGGCGTGGGCAGCTCATTGATCATGTTGCCGACGCGGCGCCAGCCGTGCTTCTCGTAGAACTTCGCGGCTCGCTCGTTGCCGATCGCACACGATAGCCATGCGGTCCGAACACCTGAAGCAGCCAACCGCGCCTCCGCGTCAGCGATCAGTGCCGCCGCTACGCCGGTACCTCGAGCCGCGGCGGACACGTAGAGCTGATAGAGCTCGTCGTCTTTGATGATGGAGAAGCCAAGCGGCTCGCCGATCGCGCCAATCACGCGCGTACTCGACATCGCAGCCTCGAGCCTTGGCCTCAAGCTTTCGAGCGTGCGATAGCGGGCCAGCTCCGACGGCACAATCTTCGCGTGCGCGTCCTGCCACCCAGCGAACCACAGCGCCGCAAGCTGATCGAGCTCTACTCGTTCCGCTGGCCGTATGTCCATTGCAACCCGCCTGCCGCTTTCGTTCGACGCTGGCAATCAGGTTTCAGGATACTGCCGAGCGATCTTGGAGCCAACTTGAGCGGCTCGCGGCTCATCCCTTACGCGAGAACTGACGCACGGCGAGGCCCCCGAACAGGACACTGATGCCCACGAGCACCGCCACACACATGTCGGCGTCCATCGCGCTCTTGCCGCCGGCCGCGGTAATCACGAGCTGATCGGCATAGTAGGTCGGCCACACGATTGCCCAGCGCGCCAATATCTCGGGCAGCGGGAAGAACATGCCGGACAGATACATCATCGGGAAATAGATGAGGTTCACGACGCCGCTCGCCGCTGAGCCCGACACCGTGGACCCAATGAAGAAGCCGATCGCACATGCAGTGGAGAGCGTCAGCTCATAGGCATGACATGTGTCATGTTTGCCGTGGCAGCGCGCGCTGCGCGTTGGTCGGGTTCCCAACCCGACCAAGCAGCGTGTCGGAATAAATTCCGACCTACAGGGGTTAGCGCGTCTGCGCGTCGACAGATTCG
>JBIQKP010000112.1:0-2089 GCA_044506405.1 Lysobacterales bacterium
CGCAGCACGCATTCGGCATCGTCGTTCGTCAATGCGAAGATCGACACGCAATCGAGGGATCGGCACGCCGGCACGACGCCGTGTGTGCTCAAGCGTCCGCGCGAAGGCTTTAGCCCTACGATGTTGTTGAACCCAGCCGGCACACGCCCCGAGCCCGCGGTATCTGTACCTAACGCGAAGCTAACGAATCCTCGCGCGACCGCCACGGCCGACCCGCTGCTCGATCCGCCCGAGATATACGAGGGATCGAACGCGTTCGCGCACGCGCCGTAGGGCGAGCGCGTGCCGACGAGGCCCGTTGCGAACTGGTCGAGATTCGTTTTTCCGATCGGGATCGCGCCGGCGTCGATCAACCGTTGCACGACGGTTGCGGAACGTTCGGGCAGGAAGCTGAACGCGGGACACCCCGCGGTCGTCGGAACACCGGCCAGATCGATGTTGTCCTTCACGGCGAAGGGCACGCCATAGAGCGGCAGCTCGTCGATATTGCGCCCCTCGAGCGCTTCCGCGTAGCGCAAGATGGCTTCGCGCGGGACGAGCGAGATCCAGACGTTGCCGGACGATTCGCTTTCGATGCGCTCGAGCACGTGCAGGACGACATCGACCGGCGTGTATCTCCGTGTGCAGTACGCGCGGCGCAGCGCGTCCATCGTCAGATCAAACATCGCTCTTCTCCGGTCGAATCACGGCGAGCACATCTCCCGAGCGCACCGAGGCGCCCTGCTTGACACGCATTTCGATCACTTCTCCCGCTTCTTCGGCGAGCATCGGAATCTCCATCTTCATGGCTTCGATCACCAACAATTCTTGCTCTTCGCGCACGCGCTGCCCGGGTTCGACCGCGACCTTCCAGACACTGCCCGACACAGGGGATGTGATCGCGATGGCCCCTGTCGGTATCGAAGCGTGCTCGGCTTCTTCCGCACGCACCTCGATGTCGCTTTCAAAGGTGAGCTGTCCGTTGCGAATCCAGCGTTCGCGTTCGGCCTCGAACGCGGCGTGTTGTCGCGACTTGAACGCCGCGATCGAATCGGCGTGCTGGTCCAAGAAGGCGCGGTAGTCTCGAAGGCTGAGCTTCGAGCGTTCGATCTCGAGCTTGAAACGACCGCGCGGAAAATCCTCACGCAGCTTCAAGAGCTCGTCGGACGAGACCGGATAGAAGCGAATCTGATCGAAGAACCGCAGCAGCCACGGCTTACCGTCGATGAAATCCGCGGTCTGTCGATACCGATTCCACATTTGAATCGTGCGCCCGACGAACTGATATCCGCCCGGTCCTTCCATGCCGTAGACGCACAGGTATGCGCCGCCGATGCCGACGGCGTTCTCCGGAGTCCACGTACGCGCCGGGTTGTACTTCGTCGTGACGAGACGATGACGCGGATCGAGCGGCGTCGCGACGGGCGCGCCGAGATAGACATCGCCGAGCCCCATCACGAGGTAGCTTGCGTCGAATACGATCCGCCGCACGTCTTCGATGGAATCGAGCCCGTTGATGCGCCGGATGAATTCGAGATTGCTCGGACACCATGGCGCGTCTTTACGCACGGACTGCATGTATTTGTCGATCGCGAGGCGCGTCGCCGGGTCGTCCCACGACAGCGGCAAGTGCACGATGCGACTCTCGACTTCGATCTCGTCGATCGCGGGGAGTGCTTCTTCGGCGGCGCGGAGCACCTCGATGAGCTCTCGCTGTGAAATGCGGCGCGCGTCGAGGTGAACTTGTAGCGATCGAATGCCGGGCGTGAGCTCTTCGATCCCTTCGATACGCTGTCGCTGCAAAGACTCCATGAGCGCATGCACGCGAAAGCGCAGCGCGAGGTCGAGCACGTTGTCTCCATATTCGACCAGGAGATAGCGGTCGCCCGCCTGCCGGTAACAGACTGCCGGCCGCTCACCTTGCGCCTCGCTTCGGAGAAGGATCGGCGATCGGCCATGCCCGTCATCCTCGCGGAGGCGAGGACCCTTCCCCTGTTCGTCGTCCTCGCGGAGGCGAGGATCCATCTGAATCTTATGCTCCGGATAGATTCCCGCCTTCGCGGGAACGACGGGCATTGTTCTACCTTCGTCATTCTCGCGAAGGCGAGGA
>JBIQKP010000112.1:2189-5628 GCA_044506405.1 Lysobacterales bacterium
CTTCGCGGGAACGACGGGCATTGTTCTACCTTCGTCATTCTCGCGAAGGCGAGGATCCCTCCCCTGTCCGTCATCCTCGCGGAGGCGAGGATCCATCTGCGTCTTATGCTCCGGATGGATTTCCGCCTCCGCGGGAACGACGGAGGTGTTTGTGTACTCCGCCGGCACGACGGAGAGAGTTCGTATCGACGTCTCCTGCACGCGCTCGAGCGCGCGCGCTTCTTCGAACGACACGCACTCGAAGCGCACTCGATCACCCGGCCGCAGCTGTCCCACCTTCCACAACTCCGCACGCACGATCGTCGCGGGACAGACGAATCCGCCAAGGCTCGGCCCGTCCGGACCGAGAATCACCGGCATGTCTCCCGTGAAGTCGATCGCGCCGATTGCGTACGCGTTGTCGTGGATGTTCGAAGGATGCAATCCAGCCTCGCCGCCATCGGGTCTTGCCCATCTCGGCTTCGGACCAATGAGCCGCACGCCTGTGCGGCTCGAGTTGTAATGCACTTCCCAGCTCGCGGCGAAGAACGTCTCGATATCCTCGGACGTGAAGAAGTCGGGCGCACCATGCGGCCCATACATGACGCGCAGTTTCCATTCGCGCTCGTATTTGGGAATGAGCTCGACCGGAACTGCAAGGTTCGCTTCATCGAGCGGCTCGGCATCGTTGACGTGCAACACGTCTCCAGCACGCAGCGCGCGCCCCGCGTGCCCGCCGAACTGGCCCAACGTGAACGTCGAACGACTGTTCATGTAGCACGGCACGTCGAAGCCGCCTCGCACAGCGAGATACGTTCTCTGGCCTCCGCCGTGGATGCGCTTCAGCTTCAGCACGCTGCCCGGTGAAGCTTGAACCGCCGACCACATCGGCACGGATTGCTTACCGCCACTCGACGACACGAGCTCTGCATGCATCGACGCGCCGGTTAGCGCGAACTCGGTCGCGCGATTGAACTTCAGCGTCGGTCCGCTCACCGTAAGCTCGAGACCCGCCGCATGCTCCGCATTGCCGACGATTCGGTTGCCGAGTCGAAACGCCAGATCGTCCATCGGACCCGAGGGCGGCACGCCGATATCCCAGTAACCGACACGCCCTGGATAATCCTGCACGGTCGTGTGCGTGCCCGGCTGCAGCACCTCGATACTGTTCGGTCGAAACTCGAGCTCGTTGAGCCAGCGCGTGAACTGTCGACCGCTCGCGAACGTCTCGTGCGCGACGACGTCACGAAGAAAAGTGAGGTTCGTCTCGATACCGTCGACACGTGTCGCCGCGAGCGCAGACTTCAGTTGTTCGAGCGCTGCCGCTCGGGTGTCGGCAGTGGCGATGATCTTTGCGAGCATCGGGTCGTAGAACGCGGAAACTTCGCAGCCGGTCTCGATCCAATGATCGACGCGGACAGAGGGGCAAAGCTCGACGTTCGACAGTGTCCCGCTCGAGGGACGAAAGCGATTCGCGGGATCCTCCGCGTACAAGCGCGCCTGCACCGAATGCCCACGCCACGTCGGACGGCAAGAAAGATCCGGTGCATCGCCCGCCGCCGTGCGAATCATCCACTCCACGAGGTCGATGCCCGTGACTTGCTCCGTCACGCCGTGCTCGACCTGCAAGCGCGTATTCACCTCCAAGAAGTAAAACTGCTCGCTCGCATCGTCGTACACGAATTCGACCGTGCCCGCCGAGCGATACGCAACGGCGCGGCCCATGCGCTCCGCGCACGCGTAAAGGCGTTCGCGCACGGTATCGCTCAACCCTGGAGCTGGCGTCTCTTCGATCACCTTTTGGTTGCGGCGCTGGACAGAACAATCGCGTTCGCCGAGCGCGATGACTTGGCCGGCGCCATCGCCGAAGATCTGCACTTCGAGGTGGCGCGCGCGCGCGACGTACTTCTCGAGGAACAGTCCACCTTGGCTGAAGCTGCTTCTCGCGAGTCGCTCGACGGCCGCAAAACTCGCGCGTAACTCAGCTTCGTTCATGCAGAGTTGCATGCCAATGCCGCCACCGCCGGCAGTGCTCTTCAGCATCACCGGGTACCCGATGGTTCCCGCGGACGCGCAGGCTTCTTCGATATCGGCGAGTAGCCCTGTACCGGGCAAGAGCGGCACTTCGTTCGCGAGCGCAACCTCGCGAGCGGCATGCTTGAGCCCGAAACGACGCATCTGCTCGGGGGTCGGCCCGACGAATACGATGCCCGCCGATTCGCAAGCATCAGCGAACGATGCGTTCTCGCTCAGGAAGCCGTAGCCAGGATGGATCGCCTGCGCGCCGGTCTCGCGTGCGACGGCGATGATTTTCTCGTGCCGTAGATAACTTTCAGCCGCCGGCGAGGGACCGATGTGCACGGCCTCCTCCGCCATCGCGACATGCATCGCGTGCCGATCGGCATCCGAGTACACCGCAACCGAACGAATCCCTAAACGTTTCAGCGTACGGACGATCCGGCAGGCAATCGCGCCGCGATTGGCGATCAGCACCTTGTCGAACATCGAGCACCATCATCCAAGGTGCCGGGTCGTCCCGGCGGAAGAGCAGCACTTGCGGGTCGTCCCGCAAGTAAAGGCGATGAAAGTCGCTTACATCACCTTTGGCCGTCCCACACCACCACCTCCACGGGTGTCGGGTTATAGGCATTGCATGGGTTATTGAGCTGCGGGCAGTTCGAGATCAGCACGGTCACGTCCATTTCCGCGCGCATCTCGACGTAGCGGCCGGGCCCGGACACGCCGTCGGCGAACGTGAGCTTGCCCTCGGGGGTCACGGGCACATTCATGAAGAAATTGATGTTGCTCGCAAGATCGCGCTTGCTGAAGTCTTTGCCGTACTGCTCCCCCCACTTCGCGAGGGCGATGAGGAAGTTGTCTCGGCAGCTATGCATGTGACGCTTCTCGATCGCATAGCGCACCGTGTTGCTCTCAGCGGAGCAGGCACCGCCCAACGTGTCGTGCCGACCGCACGTGTCCGCGACGATCGACAGCATCGTGTTGCCCTCGTTCGACACAAGCCGAGTGCCCGTCGTGAGATAAATGCTGCCTTGCGCCCTCACCGTGTCGACGGCGCTGTAGCGCTCCTCGAGCGTATCGGCGCTGTAGAAGAGTGTATCGACGGCTTGATTGCCCTCGAGATCGACGATGCGGAAGTATTGCCCGCGCGCGACGCGGCCCATCCAAGGCTCACCCGCCGGCACGATCTCGCGCCGAATCGCTTTAGTGATGTCGAGTTCGCTCTCTCTCAGCATGAGCTGTCTCTGTGCAGATCTCCGACGAGAAGCGCTTTTGCGCTTCACACGTCACACTTCACACATTCCGGCGTGCGCACGCTCGCACTAACGCATCCACATTTCCGTATTCCTGAATCCGCGCTGGTTCTCCGGACACTTCATGCGGCACGAGTCGTTGCGCGCGGGCGGCCTCGAATGCCACGCGGTGAGATGCACTTCGCGCG
>JBIQKP010000112.1:5728-9564 GCA_044506405.1 Lysobacterales bacterium
CGCACTTATCTAGTGCGTGCAGACGAATCGCCTGCGCTATCGAGGTGCATCGAATACTGAGTAACCAAACCGAGCTCGAGGCACCCGAGCCGCGAAACACGTTCTTTTCTTGCATCGCCGTCCGCCGTCCGCCGTCTGCCATTCACTCTTCTCTGTGTGCGGCACGGTGCTTGCACTTCCTCCGTTCAACAATGTGCCTCTAGGGTTCCGATCGCGAGAGCGATGGCTGGTCCGAGAGAGGCAGTCCAGCACATGGCTGGATACACGGCGGGACAAAAGCCCGGGAGGTTTGCGGCGTAGGATCGCTGCGGCCCCTGCGGTCGCCGCGTTCCTGGGCCTTCGAAGTGGCATCGACACTTTAGGAGACGGGAATGCATTCGTATCTCAAGAAACTGGCCCGCACATCGCTTCTGCTTGGCGCGCTCTGTTGCGCTCTGTTCACACACACCGCCTCCGCTGCGGAGAAGAAGACCTTCAAAGTCGCTTGGAGCATCTACGTCGGATGGATGCCGTGGGAGTACGCGGACCAAAGCGGCATTCTCAAGAAGTGGGCGGACAAGTACGGCATCACGATCGAGCTCACGCAGATCAACGACTACGTCGAGTCGATCAACCAGTACACCGCCGGCGCATTCGATGCGTGCACGATGACGAACATGGACATGCTCACGATCCCGGCAGCGGGCGGCGTCGACTCCACCGCGCTCGTCGTCGGCGACTTCTCGAACGGCAACGACGGCATCGTTCTCAAAGGCAAGGGCAAGAAGCTAGCGGACATCAAAGGCCTTTCCGTCAACGCGCTCGAGCTCTCCGTGTCCCACTACGTGCTCGCACGCGCGCTCGAAACGGTTGGCCTGCGAGAACGCGATATCAAGCTCATCAATACGTCGGATGCCGACATCGTCGCGGCGTTCTCCGCGAGCGACACAAAGGCCGTCGTCGCTTGGAACCCGCAGCTCGGCGAAATCGTGGCGCAACCGGATGCCCAACTCGTGTTCGACTCGACGCAGATTCCGGGCGAAGTCATCGACATGATGGTCGTGAACACGCAAGTGCTGAAAGACAACCCGAACTTCGCGAAGGCGATGACGGGCGCGTGGTACGAAACGATGGCCATCGTGTCGAAGAAAGATCCCAAGGCGCTCGCGCACATGGCCGCCGCGGCCGGCACGGACGTCGCTGGGCTCAATCGCATGCTCGCGACGACCAAGATGTTCTGGACGCCGGGAGAAACGTACACGTTCACCACGAGCGAGAACCTGATCAAGACGATGGACCTCGTACGCAAGTTCTCCTTCGAGCATGGCTTGCTCGGAGAAGGCGCCAACAGTCCGGATGCGGTCGGCATCGAGTTCCCAGGCGGCAAAACACTCGGCAACGCAAAGAGCATCAAGATGCGCTTCGATGCGAGCTACGCGAAGATGGCGATGGATGGGAAGCTGTGAGCTTCGAGAAGCGGCTAGCGGTTAGCGGTTGGCCGTCAACCAGACGCTCTCCCCCGCGACGTGGGGGAGAGTTAGGGAGGGGGCAAGCGCAATGCCCCGCCTAGTCAACCTTCACCCCGGCAAAGGCGGATCGCTTCTGCTCGGGCTGCTGCCGTTCATCGTTCTCGTGTTTGCCTATGTGCTCGGTTCGAACGCACGGCTGCACGAGAATCCCGACGATAAGCTGCTCCCCGCCCCTTCGAGCTTCGTCGATACGATCAAGAAGTACGCCTTCGAAGAAGATCGACGGAGCGGGGAGCGCCTCTGGTGGCGCGATACCGGCGCGAGCTTGAAGCGATTGTCCTTGGCGCTCGCGATCAGCTCGGCAATCGGACTTGCTGTTGGACTCGCGATCGGCGCTGTTCCCTACGTGCGCTCGTTTCTCTTACCGTTCGTCGCGGCGTTCGGAATGATTCCGCCGCTCGCGATCCTGCCGATCTTGTTCATCGTGCTAGGGCTCGGCGAGGTCGCGAAGATCGCACTCATCGTGATCGGCATCACGCCGATCGTCATTCGCGATATCGCGCTGCGCGCTGGCGAGATCCCGAACGAACAGCTCATCAAAGCACAAACGCTCGGCGCGTCGACATGGCTCTTGTCGATTCGTGTGCTGCTGCCACAGCTCCTGCCCAGGCTCATCGATACGCTGCGGCTCAATTTGGGCTGTGCTTGGCTATTTCTGATCGCTGCAGAAGCCATCGCTTCGACGGAAGGGTTGGGCTATCGAATCTTCCTCGTCAGGCGATACATGGCTATGGATGTGATCTTGCCGTACGTCGCATGGATCACGGTGCTCGCGTTCTTCATGGATTGGGCGCTGCGTCGCGCGCGACGTTCCTTCTTCCCGTGGGCGGAGGCGAACTGATGGCAACCGTCAAAATACGGCGGCTCTGGAAAGAGTACGGCGACCAAGTCGTGCTCGAGAACCTCAACCTCACGATTGCCGACGGCGAGTTCGTGACGATCGTGGGCGCCTCCGGCTGCGGCAAGACGACCTTCCTCAGAATGCTGCTTGGAATGGAGCGGCCCACGCGCGGCGAGATCCTGATCGACGGCGAGCCGATGCTCCACGAGCCCGCGCCCGAACGCGGCATCGTCTTCCAGCGGTACTCGCTGTTCCCGCATCTCACGGTCGAGCGCAATCTTTTGCTTGGACTCGAGCTATCCGAGTCGCGCGTGATCGGTCGTCTGTTCGGCAGCGCGCGCAAACGAGCACTGGAGAAGGCACACGCACTGCTGAATGAGATCGGACTCTACGCCGCACGCGATAAGTATCCGTCGCAGCTCTCGGGTGGCATGCAACAGCGACTCTCGATCGCGCAGTCGGTCATCTGCCAGCCGAAGATCTTGCTCCTAGACGAACCCTTCGGCGCACTCGATCCCGGCATCACCGCGGACATGCACGAGATCATCCTGCGACTGTGGGAGAAAAACCGCATGACCGTGTTCATGGTCACGCACGACGTTCAGGAGAGCTTCCAACTCGGCACACGTCTGCTCGTCTTCGACAAGAAGCGCCACGATCCGCAAGCGCCCGAAGCGTACGGCGCGACAGTCACCTACGACATTCCACTGAATCGCAAGCTGAGAGCGGCGGCGTGATTGAGAGTTGACGGTTGACGGTTGACGGTTGACGGTTGACGGTTGACGGTTGACGGTTGACGGTCAGAGTAGATCCAAACGTGCCTAACGGCTACGCATCCGACCTCCGAGAGCTGTAGATTGCTTGGGGACACTCCTCGAGACGAGGAATGCCCCCGTCCGAGGTTGCGGTGGGCACCGAGGGGCTGACGCTCGGAACTTGTTTCGGGAGCATCGAAATCAGGACGATTTCGTTTGCAGGGCTACATGGATGTATTCACGCCCGGTCCCGAAACAAGTTCCGAGCGGCGGCCCCGGCGCTATACATCTAGCACGACGCTCTTCGAGCCCTGAACCCCGTTCACCGTCCCGCCCGAATGAGCCGATACGACAGCTCTAGCGTCGGCATGTCGATTCCGAGCTCGCGCCCGCGCCGCAAAGCAAAACCGAGCGTTTCATCGATCTCGAGCGGTGTGCCCCGATCGATATCTTGCAGCGTCGACATCCGATGCTCCGGCGCGTTCGCCTCGAAACGCTCACCCACTTCTTTCACCGCCTGCATCGCCACCTCGTCCGACGACTCGGAAATCAGCTTCGCCGGCAGCGGCGACAGATCCATCAGCGGAACCTTCATCGCCGCAGCGAGCCGAGCGACCTCACGCACGATCCGAACCGCGACCCACGCACCGTTGTCGTCGGTCAGATAACGCCATGTGTTCAAGCGAGTGAGCGCGGCGAGCGGCACCATCCCCGCCCACGCCACGAACTTCG
>JBIQKP010000113.1:0-6523 GCA_044506405.1 Lysobacterales bacterium
GTCGGAATGAATTCCGACCTACAACGCTCGAGCTCGCGTGCGTGAAACTCGGCGGCTTCGTCGTCGTTGCCTGTGAAGCGTCCAAGCTCCGCGGCCAGTAAAAAGAATCCAGGACGTGGTAGGTAGGGCGGTCGTTTGCTCACGACCAGCGCCGCAACGAAGGGGCGGTTTGCCGCTGCGTCTTCGCGCATCGATTCTTCCAGCAAGTTCGTGAGCTGGTGAATCGTGTTCGGCGGTTTCAAGTGCAGCTCAGTGGCGAGCGCCTGATAGGTCATCGTCGTCGTCTGCGCGGCGGCGCGACGCAAGTGCGCGCGCAACTCGGCCATCTTCGACGCTCGTGACATCGTTCGCGAAGAAGGCGTGACGATATAGGCCGTTCTACACCGCGCGTTCTGCGGCGCCGCGGACTGCTAGCTCGAGCTCACCGCCGTCGAGCACTTCACGCACTTTGCGCGCGAGCAGGAGCGGTGTGTAGGGCTTCTGGAGGAATGCGACGGAGCCGCTGAGCAAGCCTTGCTTGACGGCGGCATCGTACATGTGTCCGCTCATGAACAACGCCGTCAAGTGCGGCAGCCGCTTACGTAGCTTGACGACGAGCTCGGCACCGCTGAGATTCGGCAGGACGCAGTCGGTCAAGACCAGGTCGATGGAATCGGCATGCTGCTGCGCGAGCTGCAATGCTTGGGCGCCGTCACGCGCGGACAGCACGTTGTAGCCGTGGAGCTTCAAGCTCGTCTGCGCGACTTCGCGCACGTCTTCGTTGTCCTCGACGAGCAGGATCGTTTCGCGCCCGCCGACCTGGATCGAGGGGGCAGCCTCGGGCTTCTTCGTGACCGGTTGATCGACCGCCGGCAAGAACACTCTGAACGTCGTGCCAACACCGGGTTCGCTCTGAACGTGGACGCACCCGCCGCTTTGCTGCACGACGCCGCGCACGATCGCAAGACCGAGTCCTGTGCCGCGTCCGGCAGGTTTCGTCGTATAGAACGGATCGAAGATGCGCGCGAGCGTCTCAGGGCTCATGCCGTGGCCGGTGTCGTGAACCGCAAGTATCACGCGCGGTCCGTGGCCGCACTCCGCATGCTCATCTGAATCCGCGCCCGAGAGTACGACATAGCCCGTCTCGATCGTGAGCTCGCCGCCGTTCGGCATTGCATCGCGCGCATTGATCGAGAGATTCATCAAGATCTGATCGAGCTGCGTCGGATCGATCTTCGTGCGACACACCTCGTCGGTGAGCTTTGTTCTCAGGACGACATCGGCGCCGATCAAGCGAGTCATGAGCTCACAGGCATCCGCGATCACCTTGTTCAAATCGATGATTTCGGGCTGCAGCGCGGTGCGCCGGCTGAAGCCAAGGAGCCTTCGGGTGACAGCGGCGGCTCGCTGGCTCGCCTTTGCGATCGCGCCAGCGCAATCGCGAACCTCAGTGCTCGTGTTCGGCGTACCCAGCAACAACTCCGCGTGACTCGAGACCACAGTGAGCAGATTGTTGAAATCGTGCGCGACGCCGCTCGCGAGCCGGCCGACCGCTTCCATCTTCTGCGCGTGACGCAGACGCTCCTCGCTCGCGCGCAGCGCTGCTTGTGCGCGTTCGCGCTCAGCGGCTTCCTGAACCAGACTGCGATTCGCCTGTTCGAGCTGGCGCACTTTCTTCTCGAGCTTGCGGACGAGAACCTCCGTGTGTTCCTTCAGGAGCTCCGGTTCTTCGAGCACATGTTCGGGCGGCTCCGACCGTTTCGATTCGATTTCGCGAATGCGAGCCATGAGCAGCTCGGGTTCGGCAGGCTTGACGATGAACGCATCCGCGCCGAGGTCGAGCGCCAAGCGCTCGTCGCGCGGCTCGGTGTAGGTCGCCGTGTAAACGATGAAGGGAATGGATTTGAGCTCTTCGTGCGCTCGCCAGTGACGCAGCAAGGCATAGCCGTCCATGACGGGCATCAGCAGATCGGAGATCACCAAGTCCGGCGGGCGCACGTTCGCTTTCGCGAGCGCATCGGCGCCGTTGCCCGCTTCTTCGACCTCGTACCCATGGCCTTGCAGCAGGGCGCGCAGCAGATAGAGGTTCTCTGCGCCGTCATCGACAATGAGGACTCTCGTCATGCCGAGGCACCTGATGTCGTGGGTCGGAGGAATGTCGCGATCTCAGCCAGAAAGGTCTCAGGATTAATCGGCTTTTCGATGTAGCCTTCCGCACCCGCTGCGAGACATTTCTCTCTGTCGCCGGCCATCGCGTACGATGTCACCGCGACGATTGGAATGGAACGCAGCGCGGCGTCGCCTTTCAATGTTCGCGCCACGGCATGGCCATCCATGCCCGGCAATTGAATGTCGAGCAAAATCAGATCGGGACGCGTTCGTGCGGCCATTTCGAGACCAAGCGGTCCCGTCTCTGCTTGCAGGACTTCGTAGCCGCCCTGCTCCAGCAAGAACCGTGCGAGATATCGGTTCTGCTCGTTGTCCTCGATGAGCAAAATTCGCGCCTTCATGAATCGCCCTTGACCTCGAACGGCAGCATCACGCTGAACGTGCTGCCCTTGCCCCATTCGCTCTCCACATCGATCCGTCCGCCCATCAACTCCGCCAGTCGTCGGCAGATTGCGAGCCCCAAACCGGTCCCTTCGTGCTTACGCGCGAGCCCGCTGTCGACCTGCCGAAACGGTTCGAATAGCTGCTCGAGGTCCGACGGTTTGATGCCGGGCCCGGTGTCGGAAATGCGCACGGTGAGCGCCGGCTGTCCAGTAACTGCGTCGCAGGACTGGCGCTCGGCCGCCAAACCCACTTCGCCGTGCTCCGTGAACTTGATGGCGTTGCTCAGCAAATTGAGCAGGATCTGCTCGAAGCGGCGTTGGTCGCCGATCATTTGCCCGAGATCGGGCGGGACACTCACGTGCATCGCAAGGCCTTTGTCGTGGGCTTGCGGCGTCACGAGCGAGAGGACCTTCTCGATCGAGCGGGTGAGATCGAATGGCTCGCGCGCGATCACGAGTTGCTCGGCTTCGATCTTGGAGATATCCAGCACATCGTTCACGAGCGCGAGCAAGTGGCGCGAGCTGCTTCGAACCATCTCGAGCTGCTTGCGCTGTTCGGCGTTGAGCGGCCCCGCTAGTTCCTGCAGCAGAATGCCCGTGAAGCCGATGATCGAGTTGAGCGGCGTGCGCAGCTCGTGCGACATCGTCGCGAGAAAGGCCGACTTGACCCGATCCGCGGCCTCGGCGCGATGTCTGCGCTCGCGCTCCGCGTCGATACGCACGCGGTCGGTCACGTCGTGCACCGTGCCTGCGAGCGAGATGGGAGCGCCGTTCGCGCGCTTCACGTCCGCAACTTGATGCACGACTTTCTCGGTTCCGTCGCGAAGGACGATGCGATGCTGGATATCGAAGCGAGCGATGCCGTCGAGCGCGGCGCGTTGTGCTGCATGCAATGCCTCCAGATCGTCCGGATGCACGAAGGTCAGGAAACCCTGGAACGTGCCGGCCGAGTCGGATTCACGCAAGCCGTAGATCTGAGCTGTTTGACCAGACCATTTGATCCGATTCGTGCGCAGGTCGAGCTCCCAGCTGCCGATCTTCGCGATGCGCTGCGCCTCGATGAGATGGGCTTCGCTGCGTCGTACGCGCTCTTCTGCTTCGCGGCTCGCCGTGATGTCGCTGCCGATGCTCAAGATTCCGATCGGCTCGCCGCCCGCGTCGCGTTCGATGCGATTCGTCCATGAGATCCACACGCGCTCCCCATTGCGGCGAACGTTCTCGTTGAGGTTCTGCTCGAACGCCTGCGGCGCCGCGCAGATTTCCTCCATGAGCCGCTCGAGATCGCGCCCGCTGGTTTCGGTTTCCGGAACGAGCGTACCCATGACGTGTCGGCCGATGATCTCTTCTGCCGTGTAGCCGAAGAAGCGCAAGCCGAACTCGTTCAAGAACGTCACGCGGCCGGCGCGGTCCCAGCGCAGGATGATGCTGTTGGCGTGCTCCACGAGCTCGCGATACTTGCGCTCGCTTTGTGCGAGCTGCTCTTGCGCTCGCGTGCGTGCGGTGATGTCGATCCCGACGCCGAGCAGACAGGGCTGACCGTCGAACTCGACGCGGCGGCCCGTGAAGAGGTGGGGGATCGAGTCGCCTTGTTTCGTGAGAAAGGGCGCTTCCACACTGGATTCCCCAAGGGAAAAGGTCTCGCCGATGCGCGCTTGCAAGCGCGCTTTGTGCTCGGGCGCGAAGAAATCGAGCGGGTGCATGCTCGCGATCTCTTCGCTCGAATAGCCGCTCACACGCTCGAAGTTGCGGTTCCACCGCAGGAACCGTCCTTCGCTATCGTAGAAGTACATGATCCCGGGCATGCTCTCGAGCAGCGTCTCGGAGAAGAGCTTTTCGTTGCGCAGGATCTTTTCCGCTTCCGTCAGTGTCGTCCCGAGGTCGGGGTGCGAGGCACTCGAAGGTGCTGGGGCCGAGGCGGCGGCTTCGCGATCGCGATGCTCTGCCGAGCCGTTGTCCTGTTCGTATGGCAAGTCCGCCTCGATCGTTCGATTCTTGTTTTCTGCGTTTCCCGGCCGACTGGCGCCTGAGCCGAGTTGCACCGCATCGATTGTAAGAGCTGCGCCTCGAACTGTGCGAGTTCTTCGCCCATGGGTCCTGCAAGTGCAGTGTTTGTCCCATAAGGGATCCCCGAAGCCCCGCTGCCTGCGTCCGGTCAGACGAGCCGTTGAAGCTGTCGCCGCGGGTCGGCATCATGATCCCCATGCGAGCGCCAACCTTCGTCGAACTGCTCAAGGATGCGGCGAAACGCTGGTTGGATCGCGACGCGTTCCAGCATGCCGGCGCACTGGGTTTTTGTACCCTGTTTTCATTAGCGCCGCTCGTCATCATCCTCGTGGCGATCGTGGGCGCCGTGTTCGGCGAAGAAGCTGCGAGCGGCGAGATCTCCGCGGCGATCAGCGACCTCGTCGGCGCGCAAGCGGCCGCGGCGGTCGAAGAAGCGGTGCGTCGGTCGCGGATGGAGGAGGCGGGGATCCTGCCGACGATCCTCGGGATCGGCGCATTGCTGTTCGGTGCGACGACGGTCTTTGCGCAGATGCAGAGCTCCCTCAATCAGTTTTGGGAAGTCAAAGCGAAACCGGCGCGCAGCGGTATCCTGACGTTCATCACCGTGCGCTTGCTCTCGTTGAGCATGGTGCTGATCATCGGCTTCTTGTTGCTCACGTCGTTCGTCATCAGCCTCGCGATCACGGGGATCATCGAATACGCGAACGACTGGATTCCGATTCCGCCGATCGCGGTCCGAGCGATCGACATCGGCGTCTCGCTGGGTGTCAGCACGCTGCTGTTCGGAATGATCTTCAAGGTCCTGCCGGACGTGCGCCTCGAATGGCGAGACGTCTGGCGTGGCGCCGCGATCACGGCCGTTCTGTTTGCGATAGGCAAGTACCTCATCTCGCTCTATCTAACGCACGTCGCGCCTGCCTCGACGTATGGGGCTGCAGGATCGCTCGTGCTCATCTTGCTTTGGGTCTATTATTCATCCCTGATTCTCTTTTTCGGCACGTGCCTCACCGCGGTGACGATCCTACATAGAGAGGGCGCGATCACGCCGAAGAAAACTGCGGTGCGTACGAGTACGATCGTGCATGACGATTAGCGACGGCGGTTCCTGAGCCGCCGCACCTGCGCCGAAGCGCAGAGACAAAGCAAACTAGAACAACAGCGGAGCTTCGATGAACAAGATCGTTCGCGTGGGATTGCTGATCGTGATGATCGTGCTCGGATTCACCGTTGTGTTCCCGGAATGGTTCGACTTCAAAGATCAGCTCGTCGCCGAGCACGTGCATGAGCGCGCGGAGGCCGAGCGGGAGCAACAGAATGCGGCCACTAGGCAGCGATACGCGGACGAAGAGGCGGCGCTGAAGGCATTGCACCCGCAAGCGCAAGCATTTGCGGAAGACGTCTGGCGCGCGGTCGATGCAGGGAACTATGCCGCGCCGTTCGATCGTGCGACCGCACGTCTACGATCCGCTCAAACGCCCGCGGATGTGCAGCGGCTGCGAAGCGTGCATGTCGCGCTCGGCCCGAAGCTCGACGAAACGGATGCAGCGTCGAAGCCGGGCTATAAGGTCGAGAAGCTGTCGCGCGCATATCCCACCCAGGGTCCCAAACTCGTCGTCGAAACTCAGCGATGGAGCCAGAACGGCGTGCTGGTTCGGACGCTCGAGCTGATGCGCGAATCGGAACACTTCAAGGTCGATGCGATCGTGCTGGGGGTGCTCATGTATCCGGGCGAGGAAAGCGCGATCGCAGAGAATATGCGGGGGCCGCAAGTGTTCAGGTAGGATAGATTCGGCTGAACGCGCAGTAGACGAGATCAACGGATGGCAGTCTCAAGATTCAAGCGCAATTGGTGGGTCAGCGGGGGATCGTTTTGTGCAACGGCGCTGCTGCATCTTCTTTTCGGGGTGCCCTTGCTTCTGGGCAGCGCGGCACGCAAGCCACCTTTCATTCCAGATAGCTTCGGTGCCGGTTCGAACGCTCTCGTTTCG
>JBIQKP010000113.1:6623-9559 GCA_044506405.1 Lysobacterales bacterium
TCGCTTCGAATGCGAAACGAAGATCGAGCAAGATCGCAACGGCCGTGTTCTTTCCGTCGAGCTGCGAAGGTGCAACGGAAACGGAAGCTGGCAAAGTTCTTTGGTGGCTGCGATTGAAAGAGCGTCGCCTCTTCCGGCGCCTCCCGAACCCTCCGTGTTCACGGGCACGATCGTCTTGAGCTTTGATGCAGTCGAGTATCAACCAGGCGTCTCAGTGGAAGGCGAGTACGAACCGCCGGTTCGACTTCTGGCCGAGAACGCGACGGCGACACAAACCATACTCAACTCTGGGAAAACCATCGCCGACGTCGCATCACATCAGGGAAACATCGAGCTGCGGATCGAGGGAAAGAGCACGACCTGGAAGCTCGACGAGCGAGACGAGAGCAGTCAGTAGCATCCCATCGAGCATGCCCCTAGGCCGATTTCTCTGCGAAAGCGTAGATACTCGTACGCGATAGACATCCCAACGCGCGTAGACATTCTCTATCAGCGGCGTGCTCTCGTTGAGTGGGTTGAGGGTCATCGGGGGATTCCATTAGTAAGAACGAGATTTTATTCCTGGTACTTGACAGTCACTATCTGCCTGTAGTCAAAATGCGATCACGTCGAGTGTTTTGTATAACGAATTAACTGGCATTACTCGGCAAAGAAGGATCGTTCGTAAGGACGCAGATCTCAAGGATCTGAGCAACGAGCGATAGCTATACGGATATTGGGGAGGAACACACGTGGGTGTGTGTGTTGGTGTCGCTCGGAGTTGGCGATGGAGAAGGCGCGCAGGGTGGTTGCGCGGTCGATCTCGCCGCGTGTTGTCAGCACGCAATCCTAGGCAGCGCTTAGTTCGCTGGTTTTTTCTGCTTTTTCCACTTTTCGGAATTCCGCAGCTCGCGCTCGCGAGCTATTCAACGGCTTCTCGTCTTCCAGTCGCACGGTGCGACGGAGATAACACATGATCTCATCGTCCTTACTCGGCCGCTTCGCACGGTTCGTGCTCAGCTTATTCGTTGGCGTTGGCCTGGCGTTGCCGGCAATAGCCAGCAACATCACGTACGAGTACACGAATGGGCGCTTGACCAAGCTGACATACGACAATGGCACCGTTGTCGCGTACACGTACGACGCGAATGGCAATCGCACAGGCACACAAGTCACGTTGCCGACTCCCGCGAGTCTGATCGCGACGGCAACGTCTCAGACGCAAGTCGAGGTCACCTGGTCTGCCGGCGGATCCACGCTCTACGAACTCGAGCGTTGCACGGGCGCGGGTTGCTCAAATTTCTCGATGGTGAGCAGTCCTGCTACGACCCCCTACTTAGATAGCGGTCTGACCCACAACACGACCTACCGATACCGCGCGCGCACATATGATGCGGCGGGCAATTACTCCAACTACTCGGCTGTCGCGAGTGTTACGACCGCAGCGGATGCGACTGCGCCGACGACACCCAACAATCTGTCGGCCACTGCGGTGGGGGCACAGATCAATTTGGCGTGGACTGCTTCCACGGACAGCGGAGGCGCTGGCCTCTCAGGTTACAAGATCGAACGATGCCAGGGTGCTTCGTGCAGCGGCTTTGCACAGATCGATGTGAGCCCTGGTGCGAGCTATCAGGATACCTCTGCCACACCGGGCTTGGCGTATAGATACCGTGTCAGAGCGTACGATGGCGCGGGAAATAACTCCGGCTATTCGAACACCGCCAACGTAACTGCGCTCGACACCGTGGCGCCAAGCGCACCGACGGGACTTGCCGGCAGCGCGCCGTCATCTACGTCGGTGAGTCTCAGCTGGAACGCGTCCACGGATAACGTTGCGGTCACTGGCTATCGGGTCTATCGAAACGGTACACAGGTCGGCACCCTGACCGTGAGTGCGCCTCACTCGGGTACCGTGAACTACACGGATACCAATTCGCTCCAGGGATCAACCACGTACACGTATACGGTGAGGGCATACGACGCCGCCTCGAATCTCTCTGGGCAATCCAATCAGGCGACGGTGACGACTCCAGACACGATTGCTCCAAGCGTACCGACCGGACTGTCCGGCACTGCGTCGAGCGGGACGCAAGTGAATCTAACATGGAACGCTTCAACGGATTCAGGTGGTTCGGGTATGGCCGACTATCTGGTCTATCGCAACGGCAACCAAGTCGCGACACGGACAGTAACCAATTACAGTGATACGTCGTTGTCGCCGGCGACGCAGTATACGTACACAGTGAGAGCCCGTGATCATGCGGGCAATAGATCGGCGCATTCGTCCACCTTGAGCGTGACGACGCTGGATACGATCGCGCCATCCGTACCCACAAACGTGGCGACTACGGTTCTCAGCGATACGCAAGTCAAGATCACATGGACCAAGTCGACGGACACTGGGACCGGCGTGGACAAGTACCGGGTCTATCGCGGCGGGACACAAATTGGAGAGGTAACGGCGACCAATTCGCCAAGCTTTACCGATTCGAACGTTTCACCGTTCAACACCTATAGCTACACCGTGCGGGCGTACGACGGCGCCGGCAACTCATCCGCACTGTCATCAGCGGCGACCGCGGTGACGTCCAAGCAGATTACCGACTCGAGCGGCAATGTGCTGTCGGCCGCATCGTCTCTCTACGTCCGCACGAATACCTGTCCATACCAGAACACCTGCGTCTGGTACGTGCGCAAGAACTACGGTGACAACAGCAGTGTCGTTTCGGTTCAAGGCACGACTTCACCGGCGTGTACCAGTGGCTCCACCACCAGTATTTCGGCGGGCTATCAGCGCTCGGGCTGCATTCTCAGAGCAGCGCCGAGCAAGTACGGAAACTGACAACGAGACGCTCTGACGGACGGCCGAGCTCATGAACAACATGCAAACCGTTACAAGTAAGAAGAAGGTCCTCGCTATGTACTCGAGTGTGTCGCGGCGTTGCGCGCTTGTG
>JBIQKP010000114.1:0-5768 GCA_044506405.1 Lysobacterales bacterium
GTGGCTGCGAGAAGCGCGATCGCGACGGAGGCGACTAAGGCGACAGTCTTACGATCCTTGGTTACGCCTGTCGTCGACGTGCCGTCGGATCCGTCAGTGACTAAGAGTCTTGAAGCGGTGTCTGAAGGGCGCTCGTGACGTGCTGCTGTGCGCATCTGCTTCTCGACCGGCGCGACGAATCGATATCCCTGTTTGGGAATGGTCACGATGAATCGAGGACCGCCCTCGACCTCACCGAGCGCCCGGCGTACTGCGAGGATTGTTTGGCTGAGATTGTTATCTTCGACGATGACCGTGGGCCAAAGAGCCTGGGTGAGCGCGGCGCGCGTCACTGTCTCGCCGGCGTGCTCCAGAAGATAGAGGAGCGCATCGAATGCTTTGGCGGTAAGCACGAGCGGCTCACCGTCGTCGCGCAATAGCTCGCGGCGAATCGGGTCAAGCGTGAAGTCCGCGAATCGATACACGAAGTCGCTTTCCGAGTTGCGCATGCAGTCCTCAGGACCGGTTCATAAGACTGTATCGATCGTCGACGCTGGTCTACGTCGACAAGCGACCATGATGTGCTGGAATACAGCGAAGTCAACAATCGGCGGGAGGCCTATTTGATCTCGATCCGGTGAGAGCCGCGATCGCCGACAGCAGCAGATTCGGCGTCAGATTGATCCACTAGCGGTGCACTTCCATATACCGTCGTCCCCGCGAAGGCGGGGATCCATCTGAAACTTCCTGTTGCTTCCGATGGGCCCCCGCCTTCGCGGGGGTGACGACATTTTGTTATCGAGCATGCGTCGGCTGCTTACTACCCGTCGTCCCCGCGTAGGCGGGGATCCATCTGAAACTTCCAGTTGCTCCGATGGGCCCCCGCCTTCGCGGGGGTGACGAGGTTTTGTTATCGAGCATTTGTCGGTTGCTTACTGTCCGTCGTCCCCGCGTAGGCGGGGATCCATCTGAAACTTCCAGTTGCTCCGATGGGCCCCCGCCTTCGCGGGGGTGACGAGGTTTTGTTATCGAGCATTTGTCGGTTGCTTACTGTCCGTCGTCCCCGCGTAGGCGGGGATCCATCTGAAACTTCCAGTTGCTCCCGATGGGCCCCCGCCTTCGCGCGGGTGACGACAAACCGATGTCGTCGGCGCGGCGCTGCGCAGAAGTCGTCGTCAGAACGGGCGCCTAAATTATTCGTCGTCCCCGCGTAGGCGGGGATCCATCCGACTCTTCGCTTGCTTTCACTCTAGGCGGGGTGCCAGAAACGCCGATGTTCCGATCCCCTGTTCGGCGAGCCAGGCGCTGAGTAACCCAAGATACTCCGGCGCATCCGGGGCGAACTTCGAGAAGAGGGCGGGATCCATCGCGTCTTTGGGGTCGACGCCCAGCATCATCTCGTGACTGGCACCGGAGATCACCCTGACGGTGCGCTGACCCTTTTGACGCTCAGAAGCCTTGAGCACGTTGATCGTCTCGCCGACAGGAATCCACATATCTTCCTGACCGAAGATCAAGAGCGTAGGGGCGCGCGACTCACCGAGCGAGCGCATCGGATCCGATTCGATCTGCTGTCGCCAGCTCGAGTTCGGTTCGATCATGTTTCTGCCGAGATAGATTTGTCTGAACCATGGCTGGCGCTCGGCTTCGTCCAGCATCCGCTCCACTGTGACGCGATCGACCGTTCCGCGGATGTAGCCGTCGATGGCTCGACGCGTGGCGACTGCCTGGTCGATCACTGACTGTGGGTAGCCGCGTGTGTGAAGGATGTTGGCCGACGCGAAGATCATCTGAACGTCGGCTTTGACCATCGGCGCTGACACCGAGACTGCGAACGCGGCACGTGGCTCCTTATTCGCTGCAAGCAGCGTGAGCCATCCGCCTTGGCTCAGTCCCCAAAAGCCAATCCGCTTGGGATCGATCCGCGCATCTTTGGCGAGCATCCGAAAGGCAGCGACGCCATCATCCGAGAGCGTCTCGAAACCTTGCATGCCCGGCCCGCCGCCACCGGATTGTCCGGTGCCGCGTCGATCGAACACAAAAACCGCGATGCCGAGCGGCGGCAACATCTGTTTCAAGTGCGTGTACAGAGCAGCATCCTGCGAGGGTTCCGCGGCCGCGTGGAAAACGATGACTGCCCCGAGCTTCCGGCGCCCTTCAGGATAATAGAGCGTGCCACTGAGTTGTGCTCCAGCGCTGGTGAACTTCAGTGACTGCTTGTTGATGACGACTTGTGGAGCAACAGCCCAGGGCGTATCGGTCGCCGCCGCAGCCAACGAGAAATGGCATATCGCAACGACTGAAACCAAGAGCATCTGTATCGCGGTGTTCATGCCCAATTGGATGCCGACTCCCGGCGAAGCGTCTAACTGGTCAGAAAAGATTGTTGAAAACCGGACCGGTGGCACACAGTTCGTCTTAGCCGACGGCAAGACACGTGCGCAGTCGTCGTAATCCCTCGGCGATCTCCGACGTGGCGATCGCGCCGTAGCCGATCGTGATTCCGGCGCGCTGTCTCGTATGTACCGCGAAACTCGAGAGCTGCTGGATCGCGACGCCTATTTCGGCCGCGCGACGAACGAGCGAGGCGATCGCTTCTACAGACGCTCTCCTGGCCGATGCTGCAACGTGCAAGCCAGTGTGCGAGGGGATGAGCTCGAAGTCTTCGTCGAAGTCTCTTTCGAGCGTGGCTGTTACGATGGCGTGACGCTCGCTGTACACCTTGCCGGCTTTGTGGATGTGACGCGCAAAGCTGCCATCGGCAATGAAGCGTGCCAACGCCGATTGCGCGAGGGACGGACTATGCCAGTCGCTCACGAACTTCGCCTTGAGGGCCGCTGCGCGCAATGTCGGCGGAAGCACGAGGAAGCCGAGTCGCAGGGTGGGCAACAAGGTTTTCGAGAAGGATCCCACGTAGATAACGCGCCCACTGACGTCGAGCGTCTGCAACGGCTCGAGTGGACGTCCACCAAATCGAAACTCGCTGTCGTAATCGTCCTCGATGATCGCGGCATTGTGTTGTTCCGCCCAGGCGAGCAGAGCCTGCCGCCGACTCAGGGACATGGCACAGCCCAAGGGAAACTGATGCGATGGTGTGACGTAGACAGCGCGCGCGTTCGACGGCAGACGATCCACAAGAAGGCCTTCACTGTCCACCTGCACGCCGACCACGCGCGCGCGGAGCGACCTGAATAGCTGCATGGCAGGTGTATAGCCAGGATCCTC
Source organism: Lysobacterales bacterium (assembly GCA_044506405.1). GTDB lineage: Bacteria > Pseudomonadota > Gammaproteobacteria > Steroidobacterales > Steroidobacteraceae > Steroidobacter. The sequence continues at coordinate 3,205 of JBIQKP010000114.1, forward strand.
GACGGCGATCACGTCATCCGGATCGAGCAATGTACGCGCAACGATATCGAGAGCTTGCTGCGTGCCGTTGGTCACGATGAGATCTTCCGGCGTGGTCTTGACGCTGCGCGATATCGCGATGTGGTCGGCGATCGCTTTGCGCAGCGCGTGAGACCCGGTTGAAGGCTCGTAGAAAGCTTCTTCCGCTTCACTCGCTCGCAGCGCGCGCGACCGCTCTGCGCCATACGAGATGAGGGAACAGTGCCGCGTCGGGAAGTCCCATGCGAAAGTCGAACTTGGCTCGGCTGTCGAAGGCGGCCAGGGCCGACACCGAATCCCAGACCGCTCGCGGTTGCAACGCGCTGACGGCGCGCGATCGAGGTTTCATCCGCTTCGCGCGAACGACTTTGCCGCTCACGTACGTCGCAGTGCCGGCACGCGATTCAGCTAGGCCTTCGCCCAGCAGTCGTTCGTATGCCGTCGTCACGGTTGAGCGCGACACGGCGAGACTGCGCGCGAGCTCGCGCGTCGAGGGCAAACGGTCACCGGCCTTCAGCCCTCCATCCAGGATGGCCTGTCTGATCTGCCGATAAATCTCACCGGCCAAATCGCCTCGCCCCACCAGGCTGACGTGGAAAGTTGTCATCGATCTCCAGGGCTAGCTCAGGTCAGTCACGACCAGCGCGTATCGAGCTGGATAACTTCCTGACGCAGCGGCTTTGAGCGCAAGGGAGCGAATCTACTGCCTAGCACCGTTGTTCGACTAGTCCTCATTCCTCTGCGTTGATTGGGCATTGGATATGCACGCATCGTATGACATGTTGCTGACCCTTGTTCCTTCTTGAGCAATCATAGATGGAGGTCAACTGATGAAAGTTCTGTTCGTCGGCCAAGAGCCCGAAACCGTGGATTTCTCCGATCCTGCGCTGCCGCCAGGACTGGATGCCGAGAAGATAAGCGCGGGCATCGAGGTTGGTATGAAGCAGATCGCGGCGCGCGGCTGGCATGCCGAACTTTGCTTGGTGCGTCCCGATGCATCAGCGAGCCGCACCGTTGAGGCCAAGCTCGCAGCGACACAATATGACTGTGTCGTGATCGGGGGCGGCATCCGCATCCCTCCGAAGAGCCTGCTGCTCTTCGAAACGCTGATCAACGTCGTTCATGAGTCGGCGCCGAGCGCTTATATCGCGTTCAACACGAAGCCAGAAGATACGGCGGAAGCGGCGTCGCGCTGGATCGGCCGTGCGTGAGGCATCGCGCGAGGCGTTCGCTGCGCGCGTTCTGTTGTCTCCGTTAGGAAGGGCGGCCTGCGCAACCCGCTGGGCTATATATATTGGAGATCCACTGAGTTATGTCGTCGATAGACAAGTGGACACCGAGCCTCGGGGAATTCACGTCGCTGAGTCGGCCCACATTGCAGCCGCTTCCCTCCCGCTGGCATCATGCGCATACAAAATAACAACAACGCAGTCTTCGCTTGCAGACATTCGTCCAGAACCACCTCGGCATAGTCATCGTAAGCACCATCATGGTGCTTGCCACCGTATTGCTCACGTCGGCCTCACTTCAGATGCGCGCGGCGGGCTTACCTTTGAAGCCGATCGCGTATGTGGCGGTCTTCTTTGCGCTCGTGATGGTGCCGCTGCTCGTTGGGAACATCGCCCTGACGATCTGGCCCAAGCCCAAAGCAGTGTTCAACGAGCAGGCGTTTGCGGGTGGCGCAGCGTTCGAGCATCCAGCGCTTATCTTCGGCGCCGATGCGAACGCCGCCGAGTTGCGCGATGCAAAGCCGATCTTTCCCGAGATGGTTGCGAACGCGGAGCTAGCGCAGTTGCTGATTCGAGATAACGGCGAAATGACGCTCGCCGCGCGCTTTGCTTCCGTCGCGGATGCGAAGGGCAGCTCCGCGCGCTTCTGGACGGCGTTTGCACTGCAGGGAACCTCCGGGTCTGAAGAGCGCGGATGGTGGGGAACGCGCAAGTCTGTCGGGGATGTTGTTCACATCAAGCGCATTGGGCCTGGACTCGCGCTCTGGATCGGTCCGAACAAAGACATGGTGCGTAAGCGGCTTGCGGATGTTCGACTGACTACGACACCGCCCGATCCGCGACCGCGCTGGATTCGGCTTTTCGATCGCATTCCCGTGCAGGTCGCGACGGTGCTCTTGCTCGTTGCGTTGGCCGCGGGATGGTTCTTCAAAGGCGCGAGTTGGGCGGGTCGCATCGAGGGTGAAGGCACACCGCTTTCTGCCGCAGAGCTCATGCATCGACTCTCGCAACTGAGCGAGGCGGAGTCGTTTCGACAAACGGAAGAGAACCTTTGGGAGCTCCTCGTTCCCTATGACACGTTCGGTGAGGTCGGCAGGTATCGCTTTGTCCTGCGGCTCGATCCGAATAAGCATCGGGTGCTCGTGACAGAGTTCTTCGGTCGCCGCATCTCGCCCTCGGCGAGCTACAACTGGCACAAAGCGAGCGGCATCACCTTCTTCCGATCCGGTGCGGGCATCGATCTGCAGCGTCGCAAGGGTCCGATCGTCGAGGCGATCACCTCGTCCGGTTGGGATTGGCAGCCGGTGCTGTGGAACG
>JBIQKP010000114.1:5868-9509 GCA_044506405.1 Lysobacterales bacterium
CTCGGGCACGACACCGCAGGTGTGCCTGATTTGGCTTGGCATCGCGGACAGCGCGATCGAGTTGCGGATCCAAACGGAGGATCTCGGCGCGCGCGACGAGCTGATCGATTGGCTGCGGCAACATCTCGAGTGCGAGCCGATCGAGATCGTCGACACTGCCGCAGCCGAACCTTGGTGGACGCGTGTTGCGAAGCTCCGCGAGCGCGGACTGCTCGAAGAGGCGATCGCTGTGGTCAAGCGCGACGGTGATCGAGCTGAAGCGCTGCTCGTGGGAGCCGATCTGCATGCGGAGCGAATGCACCGCGCGCAAGCTGCGGGAGAAGTACAAGTGGCGCGCGAGGCGTGGCGGAGCGCCAGTGCGTGTGCGCATGCCTATGCGGCAAGCGCAACGAGCGGTGGAGAAGGCGCGGCGCGCTCAATCGAGCGCGATCGGTTGCTTGCTCGATTGGGGCCTGAACCGACCTGACGAATCCTTTCATTTTCCTGTTCCCTCAACAGCGTCATGCGCGCATCGAAGTCCAGGTTCACAATGCTCAGAATCGTTCTGTTGTCGATTTGCGGTGTCATGGGTGTCGTCATCGCGATTGCCTGGATCAATTCGCGCGTGCACGCGCGCGAGCGCGAGGTCGCGGAGAGCGCGGATGCGGGCGATCTGCATGGACTCGCGAGCGTCGTGCTGCCGAAAGGCTATCGCGCGAGAGGGCTCGTTGGCGCTGATCGAACCTTGTCGGCGGAAGAGCAGCTCCTGCGTCACGACGAGCAACGTCCGCTCGTGTTCCGGTTCGAGAAAGATGCTCGCAACGACTGGGGTGGGAATGCGAGAGATCCGGAGCTGCTCAATATCGTGCTGTTGCCGCCTACGGATCGCGCGGATGTTGAAGGTGCTTTGCAGCGCTTCAGCATCGAGCGCTACTACTCACCGATGGGCGATACGATCCCACTCGACAGTCCACGCTGGCGATCGGGCGAGGATGCGCGCTATCGCTGGCGAGTGCTGGCGATGAACGATCACTTCGGCACGGATCACCAACCGCGTTGGGCGATCGCGATGCTAGATCCCAACCGCGGCGTGCGCATCGATTTCTTCGTGTGGCAGAAGCGCTTCAAGCAGGATAAAGCGCTCGCGCATGTGCGTGGCATGCTCGATTCGTTGCAGGTCACACCCGCGCTCGATGCGCATTTCGCGCAGACCGGTGGTGTGGAAGAACGGCTGACGCGCCTGCGCGATTCGAATCTGTCCGCGATGTTCGATGCGCTCGCGCCCTCTGGCGTGCAGCCGCCTGCGCCCGGGGAGACCGCGTTCGGGCGCGCCGTCGCTGTCTGGCTAGATGACGACAGGAAAGCTGTGCGTGTATTGCGTCTACTCGCAGCCGTGCCGCTGCCGCATGGTGCCGTCAAGGCAAAGCGTGATGGGCGAGGCCGCCCATTATTGCCGCTCGTGCTGCAACCGAATCAGTACCCAGGGCCGACGCTCAACGGCGTGCCTTCGATCCCGTTACAGATGCTCTATTGGAATCCTGCGCTCGAGCGTTGGCAGCGGAGCTTCGTGCAACGAGCCACGGCGCAGGAGGAGCACCCGTTACAGCCCTTCGAGGAAGCTGTGGTCGCGCATCTCGAACAACAACCTGGTGCTCGCGACACGGTCTACGTCACGCTGGGGGCGCACTGGTTTCATCCGCCCGCACTCGACGACACGCGAGAGATCAAGAGGCTCCTGGATGAAAGCGAGCGGTGGCAAATGGAATTGCTTGCGGGACGCATCGTCGCGGGCGAAGTCGGCGAAGTCGATCTCGGTCCTTTCTCCGCATCTGGATCGGAAGCTAAAGAAGAGTAGGCAGGTTGAACAGGTTGATAGGATCGTCAGATCCGAGAAGGTCTACTTCGTCCTGAGCATCCTGTTGCTCCTGTGTGATCTTCTTCCTGCCCCGGCCTTCACCTCAGTATACGAGCGCCGCGCCCCACCAGGAGTCTTCCATGGGATACGCACTCGAGCCGACGACTAAGCGCTTGCCCGTCGCTGATACGGCGAGCGAGTTGCCGAAGGACGTGTAGTTCGGCCACTGCAACGATTCGAGGGCCGCGATCTCCCTCCATTGATGGCCGGTGCGCGCGAACACGACGATATAAGGTCGACCGTAAGGTCCGTCGTCGCGGTTCGCTGTCGCGACGAGTGTGTTTCCGTCGTTACTTAACGCGAGTCGCAAGCCGAACTCTGTTCGCTCCGATAGCGCGGGTGTGAGCACGGCGGACATTGGCATCCAGACATCGCCCGCTCGCCTATAGAAGCGAACGAGACCGCCGCCGCTGTCCGGCGCCGTGGCAAACGGCGAGGCGATTGCGAGCGTGCGCCCGTCGGCGCTCAAGTCGAAGCCTTCGACCTGACCCTCGGGTTCATAACTCGTTCCGCCGAACGCCGAATCCTCGACCGATCCCTCGAATTCGGCCTGCAATGTCCACGCACCCGCGGTGCGTCCGTACACATACACCGTATTGTTGCGATTCGGCCAGCCGCCATTCTCGTAATCTTCGGTGTCATAGTTCTGCTCCGCCGCGAGGACCGCAATCGTGCGTCCGTCGTCGCTCAATCGCACGCCGTGGCCGAACTGATCGTGGGGTTGCGGACTCGGCGCTTCTAGTGCGGCTTGGGGCGTCCATGCCTTGTCATGTCGCTTGAATACATAGACGGCGCCGGCGGCGAGTGCTGGCGCGCCGTCCACATCGACCGTTTCGTACGGCGCGCCGACAGCGATGACGTTGCCGCGCGAGCTGATCTCGACACTGCGACCGAACGATGCGCTGTCTTGGGGGCGTGTCGCGCGCAGCATCGCTTCCTGCGTCCATGTTCCGTGGCGACGCTTGAATACGAACACAGATCCGGGACCTGCGTCCTGACTCGGTGCCTCATAGCCCTCGCTTCGTGCGCCGATCGCAAGCGTGTCTCCCGACGCACTGAGTGCGAGATCGGACCCAAATAAGTCGTAGCCGCGAGCGGCCGGCGGTTCGAGCTTTGACTGTAGCGACCACGTGCCGTCGACGCGTCGATACACATACACCGCGCCGGAGCCATACCACGGCCATTCACTGCCGCCGTAGTACCAAAGATCCGCGACTGCGAGCGTGCGCCCGTCGGCGCTCAGCGCGATCTGTCCGCCGAACTGTTGATTGCGCGGGCCGTTCGTTGGTTCATGGTGCTCGTACTCGGAGGTCAATACGGTTGGGGTACGAGCGAGCCGCTGTCGCCGTAACTCGAGCACAGCGGAAGCGGCGTGCTTGTGGATGCTAGGAACATCGGCGGTTCTGATATGGATCGGTGCCGCACTCACCGTCGCGGCTGTTAGCAGAAGTGCCAGTGCGGTTCGCTTCAGGAAACGTAACCGAGTTGTATGACGCACGATTGATCTCCTTTCCCCATGTACTCGTGCTGAAGTTTCATCGTCTGTCGAAGGGCTCGTGTTGCGTCGACGAATCACTTTCACAAACGTATGTAGCGTCTACCAACATTTCGCGCGCGGGCAGGGTTCCTCACTCCGCGACTCGCAAACGCAAATCAGGTTTCGGATGTAGTCTGTAGGACACGGACGTAAGGGCAGCGGAAGCAACAAGAAATTCCAGATGGATCCCCGCCTACGCGGGGACGACGG
>JBIQKP010000115.1:0-9481 GCA_044506405.1 Lysobacterales bacterium
AGATGGTGGCCAGGGACGGAATCGAACCATCGACACGCGGATTTTCAGTCCGCTGCTCTACCAACTGAGCTACCTGGCCATGCGGGGCAACTGGTTACTGCTGGCTGGCCAGAGTAGGCCAGAAAGACAGAAAGGGGTACCAGAAGGCCGCGTATTAAAACGGCGGACTCGAAAGGCGTCAAGGAAAAGCGCTCGGCAGCCCCGGCTGCAAGCGGTTCAAGGGTTGATTTACCCTCCATTGCGAGTTAAACGTCTGATTTGGCGTGGAATCTTCACCCGCTAAGCGGGCCTCCCGCGGACCTCGTTCCCGCGGATTTGCAACTTTTTCCGCCGGTGCGCGTTTTGTTCCCCTTCTACGGCAACGCACGCATATAAATGAGGAGTCTCGATGGCAGCAGTTGAAGCAGCCACTCAGGTGGATCTGCGTCCCACGGAGTCGCTCGCTTCCCGCTTCCGCCGTATTCGCGCCGTCACGACGAGCTTGTGCGCACATCTGGAGCCGGAAGACCTCGTCGTTCAGAGCATGCCGGACGCGAGCCCCGCAAAGTGGCATCTCGCGCATACGACCTGGTTCTTCGAGCAGTTCCTGCTCCGCGCGTTCCTCCCTGGTTACCGTCCGTTCGATCCGAAGTACGAGTACCTCTTCAACTCCTACTATGACTCCGTCGGCCCGATGCACCAGCGTGCTGGGCGCGGCCTGTTGACGCGACCGACGATCAAGGAAATTCATGAGTATCGCGAGCACGTGAATCGGTACATGCTCGACCTCATTGAGACGCATGAAGACGATGAGCGCGTGCACTCGCTCACGACGCTCGGACTGAACCACGAGCAGCAGCACCAAGAGCTCTTGCTCACGGACATCAAGCATTTGTTCTCGCTCAATCCGCTGTTGCCGACGTTCCGCGCCCGCGCGTTGCGGCCGACACATTCGCCGGCCGCCATGCGCTTCGAGTCTTACCAAAGCGGCGTCAACGAGATCGGCGCGACCGGCAAGCACTTCTGCTTCGACAACGAAACGCCGCGGCATCGCGTCTATGCCGAGTCGTTCGCGCTCGCAGATCGACTCGTCGTGAATGCGGAGTACTGCGAGTTCATTCGCGAAGGCGGCTATCGCAGACCGGAGTTCTGGTTATCGGACGGCTGGGCGATGGTGAAGCGCGAAGGGTGGACTCGACCGATCTACTGGTCAGAGTCACTCGATGCGGAGTTCACGTTGTCAGGTCTCGAGTCGCTGCAGCCGGGCGCTCCCGTGTGCCATCTGAGCTACTACGAAGCGGATGCATTCGCGCATTGGGCCGGTGCCCGACTCCCGACCGAAGCGGAATGGGAGATCGCTGCCGCAAACCTGCCGGTCACTGGCAACTTTCTGGACGACGATCAGCTGCATCCAGAGAACGTTTCGGACGCGATGGGACTCAAACAAATGTTCGGCGATGTTTGGGAGTGGACGCGATCGCCGTACGCGGCGTACCCCGGTTTCCGTCCGCTGACCGGTGCGCTCGGCGAGTACAACGGTAAGTTCATGTGCAATCAGTTCGTGCTGCGCGGCGGATCGTGCGCCACGCCGCGCGATCACATTCGCGCGACTTATCGTAATTTCTTCTATCCCGCCGCACGCTGGCAGTTCAGCGGCATTCGCCTCGCGCGCGATTTCTAATTCTGAAGGGAGCATAGGATGTCGAAGAAACCGAGCGTCGTCGTAGCGACCAAGCCGAAGAGCGAGATGGCCGACGATGTGCTCGACGGGCTCAAGCGACCCTTGAAGGAGCTTTCGCCGGTCTGGTTCTATGACGAGCTCGGCTCGTTCCTCTTCGACAACATCTGCGAGCTGCCCGAGTACTACCTCACGCGCACCGAGATCGCGATCATGCAGATGCATGCCGCCGAGATGGCGCAGCATGTCGGTCGAGACGCGGCCATCATCGAGCTCGGCAGCGGCACGAGCGTCAAGACGCGGCTTTTGTTGAATCAGATCGAGATGCCGGCGACCTATGTGCCGGTCGACATCGCCCGCGAACACCTGCTCGATGCGGCCGGCGCGATCGCCCGCGACTATCCGGACCTTCGCGTGATTCCGGTCTGCGCCAATTTCGCGGAAGACTTCGAGCTCCCCGCGTACGTCGCGAACTCGAGCCGCCGGGTCGTGTACTTCCCCGGTTCTACGATCGGCAACTTCGAACCCTCGCAGGCGCAAGCGCTGTTGCAGCGAATGCGCTCGATGATCGATCCCAATGGGGCCGTGTTGATCGGCGTGGATTTGCGCAAGGATCCCCGCGTGCTCCACCGTGCGTACAACGATGAGGCCGGCGTCACCGCCGAATTCAACCTCAACGCGCTTCGTCACCTCAATCGCGAGCTCGGCACGGACTTCGACCTCGATGCGTTCGAGCACGCCGCGATTTGGGTGGAGAACATGAGCCGCATCGAGATGCACCTGATCAGCAAGAAGGATCAGCTCGTCCATATCGGCGACGACGAGGTCAGGCTCGAGCGCGGCGAACACATCCGCACCGAGTACAGCCACAAGTACACGCTCGAGAGTTTCGCAGACCTCGCGGAGAACGCCGACCTGTGCGTGACGCGCGTGTGGATGGATGCCGATAAACAGTTCAGCGTGCAGCTCTTGGAGCCGCGAGTGCTGCAGTAGCAGGCGCTTCCCCCGGTGCAAGGGAGGGAAGGTCAGTAGGGAATTATTCCGCGCGGCAGTGGTCGGAACTCACATTCACAGGGTGCCGATCATGAAGAAGACACTGTCGAAAACCGTCCGCGAGCACAAAGGCTTCTTCCTCTTCATCGCGCTGATGCTGTTGTTTCGGTCCGCGATCGCGGATTGGAACGACGTGCCGAGCGGCTCGATGGAGCCGACCATTCTCGCCGGCGATCGCATCTTCGTGAACAAGCTTGCCTATGACGTCCGCGTCCCGTTGACGCATATCTCGCTTGCTCGGCTCGCGGATCCGCAACGGGGTGACATCGTGATCTTCGACTCGCGCGCCGCCGACAAGCGGCTCGTGAAGCGTGTCATCGGCGTGCCGGGCGACGTCGTCGAGATGCGCGAGGGTCGCCTCATCGTGAACGGCACGCCCGCCGAGTACTCGGACGCGAGGACCGAGGACGAGGCTCTCATCACGCTCGAAGAGATCGGCGCCGAAGCGCACAGGGTTCGACTCGAGCCAATGCGCCCAAGGCGCGCGGATTCATTCGGCCCGGTGCACGTACCGGACGAGCACTATCTGGTACTAGGTGACAATCGGGATAACAGCGCGGACTCGCGCTTCTATGGATTCGTTCCGAGACGCGAGATCGTCGGACGCACGCGAACGGTCGTCGTGTCCCTCGATCGGGATCGGTATTTCCTGCCGCGCTCGGATCGCTTCTTCGATTCGCTCTGAATCGAAGTCAGCGACGGTATGCGTGCTGCCCCTGCGCGTAGATCCGGCCGAAGTCGGATTCCGAGCGGAAGTCATCGTCCTCGTCAGTGAACCGCTCCAGGTCTTCCAAGTCCGTGAGTAGCTCGAGGTCCATCGAGTACCACTCGTCGAAGTCGACTTCGTCGATGTCGCCGCGGCTGTCCTGGAAATAGATGACTCGATCCGAGTCGTCGATGTTGATGACTTGATAGAGCTCGCGGCTGCCTCGGTAGGCGTACCAGCGGCCTTCCTGCGGTATCACGTTGTTCATGTGACCCCTCACTGTTCCCATCTCGCGATCCTCTGACCAAGACCTCCCCAAAGCGGTCGCTGCGTCGGTCGAATCACAGCGTACGCGTCGTTTGTTAAGAACGCGCTAAGCGCTTCCCACATCTCGACGCCGCATCCGCTTGCACCTTGAAAACGCGAGGCGCCGAAGTGCGGTTCCTCTCTGGGGCACCGCACGCACCAACCTGAAATGCTGCGCGATTTCGGACCCTGAGAGTCGTCCGCCGAGCGCTCGCCCGCGTTCTCCTGTCGTGGACAAAGCAAGAGGCAGGCCAACCGTGGCCCACTGATCGGCACGCGCTGCGAGAACTGATCCTGAGCGTACGACCTTGTGACGGAAAGCGCTGTCATCCGCACGAATGCGGGCATTCAGCGCGCTAGCAAGGTGAATGCGCAGCCCTTTGCTGGCACGAGCGCGTGCACGCGAGCGGTCGGTGCCGCGTACTTCAGGGCTTCCGCCCGTCGCGCGTGGTGCACCGAGCGCCGTGGTCGCACAAGAATCGAGCGAAACGCTCGGGCGCGCGCCGCGATCGACTCCAAGCTCGCGTTTGGGCGTCCGTGTGCCCTCTGGCCGGTCACGCTCTTCCCGACACGCATCACGGTTGTCAAAAAGCGGCCTGCCTATACTCCGCGTCTGTTGATTCCCGGCACAAAAGACGTCATGGAGCTTACTGGCAGCCCACAAGATATCGCGTTGCTCAGGCGATTCTCCCCGCTCGATGGGATGCGGGCCGAGAACCTGATCGCCCTCGCGCGCAAGACCAGCCGCCGGCAAGTCCCCCAATCCCGCCTGCTCTTCACCGAAGGCGATGAAGAGAAGCACACGTACTACTTGCTGAGCGGGACCGTCGACTTGCTCCAAGAAGGAGAAGTGATCTCGACGATCACCGGCGGGTCGCCGAAGGCAAAGAACCCGCTCGCGCACGCCCTGCCCCGCCCGTACTCCGCCGTCGTCACCTCGGCACGCGCCGAGTACCTGTTCATCGACAGCGAATTTCTGGACGTCATGGTGACGCTGGATCAAACCGGCGCCTACCACGTCGCCGAGTTGCGCGGTGCGGAGGAAGAAGGCCCGGATCCGGACGACTGGATGACCGCGCTCCTACAAACCAAGGCGTTTCACAAGGTCCCGCCGGCGAACATCCAAGCTGTTTTCATGCGCCTGCAGCGGGTCGACTTCCGCGCGGGCGAAGTCGTCATCAAGCAAGGTGATGTCGGCGATTACTTCTACGTCGTCGTCAAAGGCAAGTGCGTCGTGACGCGCGAATCGCCGCTCAACAAGGAAGGCGTCAAGCTTGCTGAGCTCACGATGGGCGATACCTTCGGCGAGGAAGCCTTGATCTCCGAAGCGAAGCGCAACGCGAGCGTCACGATGCTGACCGACGGATATTTGATGCGGCTCGGCAAAGAGGACTTTCGTAATCTCCTCAACGAGCCGTTCTTGAAGTGGGTCGATTACACCGAAGCCAAGCGCATCGTCGCGGGCGGCGGTCAGTGGCTCGATGTCCGCTTGCCGTCCGAGTTCGATCAATATCACGCCGAAGGCGCACTCAGCATTCCGCTGTATTCCTTGCGCCTCAAGATGAAATCCCTGGACCGCAACACGCCCTACGTCGTGTGCTGCGACACCGGGCGTCGCAGCTCCGCATGCGCGTACATCTTGTCCGAGCGCGGCTATCAAGCGAGCGTTCTGAAAGGCGGGCTGGCGGCGACGGAGATTGCAGGGCGCAAGTAGCGGCCGGCGCGTGTGATCTTGATCACACTCGCGACCGCGCAGCCTTCGGCAAGAAGACCTCACGGCAGGCAAGACCCGCTACCGGCGTCAAGACGGCCCGCCGGCAAGCCAGACTGCGCGACTCCTCACATCGGCGACTCTCCACTCTGGCCTGCCGAAGGCTTTCCTGCCGGAGGCCCGCTTGCCGATAGGCCGTCTTGCCGTTAGGCCTTCATGCCGGAGTCGGGAAAACCTTCAAATAGCGGGACTTGCATCCAGTTTCGCAAACAGCGGCCGTTGTAGCGTGCGAGCACATGAGCCGTGGAGGGGCAATGAGGGCGAAGGGCGTATTAGCAGTTCTGGCGGGCCAGGCATCGATCGTAGCGATCCTGGTGCTCGTCCTCGTGCTTTCGCTCGCGAGCGCCCCGATCCTGCAGCAGAAAAAGGTGGTTGCGCAGCGCATGGGCGCCGAGTTCGCGGTGACCAAAGCCGAGGCAGTGGCCGAAGCACTCTTAGCTGTCCGCATTGACGGCGAGCGCCTCGATCAACGCGCGGAGCGCTACACGGCACGTCACTTCGAGCACGCATTGCTCGCTCCAGCGCAAGCGGGTGAGCCGAGCGAGTTCGCGTCCCGCGCCGCGGCCGCACTCAAAGCAAACCCCAAGGACGCTCACATCGAATTCCAGCGCATCGACGGAGACCCGCACCTCTTGTACGCCATCCCCGACGGACGCGATGGCGTGTTGGTCTTGGAAATGAAGCTCGATCGCGAGCGCGAGCTCATCGGGCGCTTCTTCGGTCAGTCGTATCTCTCCGGCAGTGCGATCGGATTCATCCTGCTCGGACTGCTGCTCTTTGCCGCGTTCGGCTTGCGCTACTTCCTGCGTGCGCTCGTGCGCCTACCGGAGGATGAGCGGCGCAAGACGATCCTCGACGCGCTACGCGTCGATGCCTCTCACGAACGGCGCAATCTCTTCCCGTGGTTGCTCGGCTTGTGCGCAATGGTATTCGCGCTCGACCTCTCGAACGTGCTCGATTCCGCGATTGGCATCGGCTACGTGCTCGCGATCATGCTGAGCCTTTCGTCCAACAAGCATTGGCACCCGACCGCTATCGCCACACTCGGTGCGTTGCTGTTGTTCGCCGCGCCGATCGCATCGCCCTATCACCCAGGCTGGTGGAGCTATCTCGAGAATCACGCGCTCACCTTGTTCGCCATCTTCGTGACCGGCTTCTTCGGCAGCGCGAACATGCGCAAGTCGCAGGCAGAGGCGCTCGCGCTCGCGGAAGCCGTGCAATCGCGCAAAGAAACGACCGAGCTGCGGGCTGCCCTCGAGCGCGCCGAATCCGCGGAATCCGAGAACGGTCGCATGCTCGAGCGCATGCGCATCGCGAACGAATGCGCCGGCATCTCGGTGTACGAGTGGAACATCCAGGAAGACACCGTGCGCGTCGACGAAGGTAGCCCCTTCATCAAACGGCTCGGCAATGGGACCAACACGTTCAAGGCATCTTATTACGCTGACGGCTTCGTGCATCCCGACGATCGCAAGGAGTGGCGCGCGCTCTTCCGTCGTGCGATCGCTGCGCCGGTCGGCGAAGACGTGTTCTCTCATCGCTACCGCGCAGTGTTGCCGGACGGATCGATCGCGCACATTCAGTTCCACGGCCGCGTGTTGCGCGATGCAGCGGGCGCGCCAACGAGCTTCGTCGCGGTGGATTGGGAAGTCACGCGCGAAGAAGAGACGAAACGCGAGATTGCGCGGCAGGCCGAGCAGCTTCACGAGGCGCAAGAGCGCTTCGAGCGCGCGGTGAGCGGCACGCAAGATGCGCTGTTCGAGTTCAACCTGTTGACGGGCGAAATGTGGCACTCGCCGCGCTTCATGCAGATGCTCGGCTACGAGGACAACGTCGCACCGCCGGCGAGCGGTCTCGAAAGCCTCGTGCATCCCGACGATCAGCCGTTGCTCGCGAAGGCCATGATCGAACATCTCCAGCAAGGCACGCCTTACGACATCGAGTATCGCCTGCGCAAACGCGACGGCGAATGGTTGTGGGTGCGCTCGCGCGCCGCCGCGAACGGCGGCGACGACGGCAAACCGCTGTGGCTGGCCGGGTCCATCCATGACATCACCGCCGAGCGTGCCGCACGCGAGGCGTTGCTCCGTGCGACACAAGAAGCCGAAGAGTCGAGCCGCGCGAAGAGCACGTTCCTCGCAACGATGAGCCACGAGATCCGCACACCGATGAACGGCATCATCGGTATGACGGGACTTTTGCTCGAGACTGGGCTCGACCGTGTGCAACGCGATTATGCGGAGACGATTCGCGCGAGCGCCGATTCGCTCCTGACGATTCTGAACGACATCCTCGACTTCTCGAAGATCGAAGCGGGCAAGCTCGACATCGAGACGCTCGAGCTCGACATTCGCGCGAACGTCGACGACGTCGGCTCGATCATGGCGTTCCAAGCAGCGGCGAAAGGACTCGAGCTCATCGTGAACGTGCGTCCCGAAGTACCGGAACGCGTGATGGGCGATCCGCAGCGCATCCGTCAGTGCCTGCTCAATCTCGTCGGCAACGCAATCAAGTTCACGCAGAGCGGTGAAGTCGTCGTGGAAGTATGCGGGCTCGGCTGCCAGAACGGTCGAACGCTCGTCCATTTCGAAGTCCGCGACACAGGCATGGGCATTTCGAAAGACACGCTCGATAAGCTCTTCCAACCGTTCACGCAGGCGGATTCATCGACGACGCGTCGTTTCGGCGGCACGGGCCTCGGGCTTTCGATCGTGCGCAAGCTCGTCGGCATGATGGGCGGGCAAGTCGGCGCGCAAAGCGAGCCCAATGTGGGCTCGACATTCTGGTTCACCTTGCCGCTCGAGGCGACGATCGTCACGTCCGAAGAAGCGAAGCCGACCGCCGCGCTCAAGCAGCGTCGCGTGCTGCTCGTCGATGACAACGAAACGAATCGCCGCGTGCTCGCAAGCCAAATGGCGTACGAGGGCTGCGAAGTGACGGCGCTATCGAGCGCGCAGCAAGCACTCGATACGCTACGTGCACCCGGTCAGGGTGCGTTCGATGTCGTGCTGCTCGACTATCACATGCCGGACATGGACGGCGCGATGCTGGGCCAGCAGATCGTGAGCTCGCCCGAGATCCCGCCGACGCGGTTGATGCTGCTCACCTCGCTCGATCGTTCGGGCGACATGCAGAAGTTCGCGGATATCGGCTTTGCTGCCTACCTCACGAAGCCGGTCCGAACGCGCGAGTTGATCGATTGCCTCGCCAGGGCCTTGTCTCACGATGCACAGGATTGGCACCTGCGCAGCCAACCGATCATCACGCGAGGCACGCTCGTTGCGAAAGAGATGAAACGCAAGTACTCGGGCCGCGTGCTGCTCGTCGAAGACAATCCGATCAATCAGCGCGTGGCGCGTCGCTTCCTCGAACGGCTCGGCTGCGAAGTGCAAGTCGTGGGCGATGGCGCGCAAGCGGTCGACGCGTTCCGGCGCGGCAAGTATGGATTCATTCTGATGGATATGCAGATGCCGGTGATGGACGGCATCGAAGCGACGCAAAGGATCCGCGAGATCGAGGCGGGATTGACGCGCACGCCGATCGTTGCGCTGACCGCGAACGCCATGATGGGCACGCTGGAGCGCTGCCTCGAAGCGGGAATGGACGATTACCTGACGAAACCTTTGGACATCTCACGTTTGGAAGATGTACTGGATCGATTTATGAACAATTCATTCGATGGGGACACGAACACCAAGGAAGTGCAGCCGCGAGTCGCGAGTGCCGATGTGTCGGTCCGAGCGCGCCTCACGGAAATCGCGGGCGACGACGTCGAGTTCATCGCCGAGCTGATCGGCGCTTTCCTCTCCGGAGGTGAAGAGACGCTGAGCGAGCTTCAAGCCGCGATCGCGAACGGCGATGCCGTTGCGATCGGCCGCGCGGCGCACAAGCTCAAAGGCGCGAGCGCGAACTTGCACATCGATGGACTCGCGGCGCTGACGCTCGAAGTGGAGAGCCGCGCGAAGGCGGGTCAATCGAGCGACTGGCG
>JBIQKP010000116.1:0-4079 GCA_044506405.1 Lysobacterales bacterium
TAGCAACGGCGATTGGACACCCTCGGTCCTGCATCGCTGCTCGAGCGACGATACTGCACGGGTGGCATGCCAAACTCGCGCTTGAATGCGCGATTGAATGCGGCCTGCGATGTGTAGCCCACTTCGGAAGCGATCGCGCCGACGTGCTTACGGCTCGTCTGCAGCGCTCGAGCCGCAAGCTGCAATCTCCACCGTGTGAGGTAGGTAAGCGGCGGCTCGTGGAGGAACGTCTCGAAGCGCTTTCCGAGGACCGATTTCGAAGTGGCGACGCAACGGGCAAGTTCATCCTGCGTCCATCCTGCGCCGGGATTCGCATGCATTGCAGCGAGCGCCGCGCCGACGATAGGGTCGCGGGCTGCGGCGAGCCATCCTGTTTGCTCCGCGGGCAAAGACTCCATGTATCGACGCAGCGTTTGCACGAACAGCGCCTCGGCCATCTTGGAAAGCAACACGCCTTGACCTGGCCGCCGGTCATCCGCTTCGCTGACCAAGTAGCGTATCGAGCTCTCGAGCCATTGACCTGTCGAGTCGCCGCGCATGTTCACCTTGATCACTTGCGGTAATCCTGCGAGGAAGAGGCGATCGGCCGAGCGCTCGCAACCGAAGTATCCGCACACGAAACATGTCTTTGCGCCACCGCCGCCGAGCCGCATCGTTCGCAGCTCACCCGCCAGGAATTTTCCCAGAGAAGCCGCGCTGTCGATCAGCACGTTAGGCGAACCGTTCGACACTTCGTGCGCGTCGCCGTGCGGGATGATCAAGACATCGCCGGCTTCCAGCTCGAGCTCGAGCGTGTCGAACTTCAGGAGTGCCGTTCCCTCCGACACTAGATGGTAGGGCACGAGCCGTTCCGTGCCGGGCGCCAACATGTGCGCCACACGATCGAGTGCGGGAACTGCAAAGCCCCACGGTGACGAGCACTCGGCGTAGTAGAAAATGGCGCCGGTCATGTGCACTGCGGTGAGTGCTTCCGAAAGCGCGTCCATTGGTGTCTGCAAGCAAAGAATCGAAGGTCTCGGCAAAGACTCGACCCGCGTCGGAAGCATAGAGTCGCCTCACCTAGGACGCAAACGGGAGAGTGCGATGAATCAACCTTTGCGCGAGCGCGCCGTCGCTACCGCAGCCGCGGCGCCGCATAGTACTCGCGACGAATGGAACAGGATCGCGAACGGCTACGATAGGACGAATACCGTCACACAGATGTGGCTGGGCGAGAACGCGCTTCGTCGCGCACAGCTCAGAGCCGGCATGCGCTTTCTCGACGTTGCGTCCGGTAGCGGCGCACTCAGCATCCCTGCGGCCCGGATGGGAGCGCACGTCGTCGCCGTGGATCAATCGCCGGCAATGCTCGAGCTGCTACAGGCACGTGCCGCCGCTGAACATCTCGCCATCGACACTCGCGTCATGAACGGAGAAGCGCTGGAGATCGAGGATGCGCAATTCGATATCGCCGGCTCGCAGTTCGGCGTGATGCTGTTCCCCGACATGCCGAAGGGAATTCGGGAAATGGCGCGCGTCGTCGTCCCTGGAGGACGCGTCCTCATGGTTGCGTACGGAGATCCGCATCGGATCGACTTCATCGACTTTTTCGTTCGTGCAATCGCAAGTGTCAGACCCGGCTTCGAAGGGCCGCCGATGGATCCCCCGCCGCTTCCCTTTCAACTGCAGGATCCGAGCAAACTCGAAGGGGAGCTCAGATCCGCGGGGGTCCAGACGGTGAGCGTCGAGACGATCACCGAGCGCACCGAGTTCGAATCGGGAACAGCGCTGTGGGAATGGATTCGCTGGAGCAATCCGATCGTCGGTGAGCTGTTGCACGAGCTCGAGATCTCCGACGCCGAGCTGCCGCAAATCGAGCGCGCGTTGGAGCAACTGGTTCGCGCACGCGCCGCATCGCAAGGTCGTGCGGTATTGAGCAATCCAATCAACATCGGTCTGGGCACGAAAGCTCACTCGCAGCCGCTCCATGGCGAGCGCATCGCTTGATGCGTCGCGATGCCGATGGTTGGACTGCAAGCTAGATGCGCTGCGCGATGTAAACCGCGGCGAAGATGACGCTGGAGACGAAGGCCACAGGAAGCAGGATGCAGAGCCTGTGCAAAGCGTGCTGAGCGATCGTCTTGAAGCCAGCCATGACTGAATCCTCCCGTTACGTATTGCGTAGCCCAGATCGAATTGCGAGAGTGAGCGTATTCCGGCGCTGTCTTCCGATCTACGTCGGACCGGCCGATTGCGGCACGCTACCGGCGAAGAACGCGAGGGAACCGCTGCCTCGTATCGAGCCAGCCGGCTCGTTTGCACAGCTGGAGGTTTCATGGATTCCAACAGAACCCTGCAGACGCTTTACGAAGCCGCAGGAGGCAACGACGGCATGCTTAGATTGGCGAGCGCGTGGCATGCTCGCGTATTAGAAGACGAAGTGGTGTCCCATGCGTTCAGCCACGGCTACCACCCGCAACACACGGAGCGCCTCGCCGCATATTGGGCGGAGGCGCTCGGTGGACCCACGACGTACTCCGAGCGATACGGAGGTGAGACGTCCGTCGTTCGAATGCACAGCGGCAACGGGCCTCATGAGGAGATGGATCAACGCGCCATCGCGTGCTTCGATCAAGCGCTCGAAGATATCGGGCTCGCGCGTGACGAGCGACTCCGCCGCGTGCTGCACGACTACTTTGCGTGGGCCACTACGACGACGATGACCCGTTACGAAACAAAAGAGGATGTGCCGAATGGCCTTCACATCCCGAAATGGTCGTGGCAGGGACTCGTGACTCACGCGAAAACGGAGACCTCTAAGGCGCCGTAATCACATATGTCTACGCCGTTGGGAACAAGCCGGCGACGAACTCGGCGAACAATTCCAAATGGGGCGTTGGCCGTTGTGCGTGCTGTAACCAAATCGCGTGACGCGGTGCACTCCAATCCCACATGAGCGGCGTCAGCAATCCCGCTGCGATTTGCGCTTCCACCGCAAGCGCAGGCGCGAGAATGATTCCTCCACCACGGACGGCCGTGAGCACCGCACTTTGCGCGTCGCTGAACATGACCGGCGCTGCCGGTTCGATAGCGACCTCCGCTGAACCTCGATGAAAGGACCAGCTTCGCGGCTCGAGATTCTCGTCAAGGAGACCGATGCAGTGGGCAGGATTGAGCTCCAGCGGACTGCGCGGCCTGCCATTCACCGCCCAGAATTCTTCCGACGCGCACAACACGTGAGAGATCGTCGCGAGGCGTCGCGCGTGTGGCTGAACGTCAGAGCCGACCGGCTGCGTAAACATCACGGCGTTGCATCGATCAAACTTGCTGACTTCATCCGTGATCAGGAGGTCCACACGCATCGTTCGATGTTGTTCGAGGAATCGAGGCAATGCCGGCGCGATCAGCGTGTGGCCGATACTCGCGGGCACAGCCACACGAACGTGATGAGCGGTACGCAAACTCAGTGCGTGGGCATTGCTCGGATCCTCACGGCACGCTATGCCCGATTGCTCCGAGCGCTGCTCAGAGACGCGAAGCGATCCGCATTGCAGATGTCTCGAAAGACCGGCACGGAGCGCGTGCGTGCGAGTGTGGTGCATGAAGTGCTTCACGGTGACCTCGGTACGATGAACGCGGCTGGACGAAGACGAATCACGGGCGTCAGTTGTGACACCTAGCGCAGGAACGCCACGATACTGTGCCACTCCAGCGCCCTGGAGCACACTCCGTTTCCTGCTCTCTTCTTGCCTAAAACTCCGACTCGCGCCACTTAGCGCTCGCCCGCCATCAGTACGGCAGCGGCATTGCATGAGAGCCAAGATAGATCCCCGCCTCCGCGGGGATGACGGACAAGAAACGATTGTTCGTCGTCCTCGTGTAGACGAGGGCCCATCCGGAGCAAGGAGCATGATGGATCCCGCCTCCGCGGGGACGACGGGGCAAGAAGGAATGGTCCGTCACCCTCGTGTAGACGAGGGCCATCCGAAGCAAAGACAAAGATGGATCCCCGCGTTCGCGGGGACGACGGGGCAAGAAGGAATGGTTCGTCACCCTTGTGGAGACGAGGGCCCATCCGGAGCAAAGACAAGATGGATCCC
>JBIQKP010000116.1:4179-9382 GCA_044506405.1 Lysobacterales bacterium
GACCGTACTTGCGCACACGATCACGTCGTGCAAACAATCACCTCTTCCTTGAAGTCTTGCTCTTTCCTGTAAGAGACGTAACCGCCATCACAAGCGCTGCGGCTTGCACGCTCAAGGCACGCCAGAAAATCCCCGCTGTCGTTCGTGAACCAATACCAGTCACGTAGCGCTTCACGGTGGTCTAGGCCTGCAGGAGGCGCCTCGATCGGCCGCCAGCCTCGCTCTTTCAGTTCGTAGACACAGGGCCCACGTACGGCGCAACCCGCGAGGAGAGCAAGCGGTGTAAGCATCCAGCGTCTCACGATAGACCCCAACTCACATTCGAGTCCGATAAGGCGTCCTGTGCTTGCACTGTGCCTCACTCCGCCTTGGATATCTAGAAACCCTCAGGGACTCGATCCGCCTGTAGGTCGGGTTTCAACCCGACACGCACATCCACAAACCGCAAGGAGAATCAGCATCTAGTGATGTCGGAAGGCGCTCGCCACAGACGTCCTTGGGAAGAGAGATGTGGGACGAGCGATCGTTCCACGCAGGTCTTTTCGTATAGGAGGTCTGGAGTTCAATGAAGAAGCTGTATTCAGGAAGCTGTCACTGCGGGTCTGTGCGTTTTCGCGCGTCGCTCGATCTTGCGCCTCCGTCCGAACGCTCGCCGCCGGAGCGGCCGGGAATTTGGTGGACAACGACCTTCCGCTGCAACTGCTCGTACTGCTCGAAGACACGCTACTGGAAGGGCTTTGTACCGCTCGCCGAGTTCGAATGGGTCGGCAGCCGCGAGCACGCAACGAAGTATGAGTTCGGTCCCCGCGAAATCGAACACTACTTCTGCAAGCGGTGCGGCGTGCAGACTTTCGCCAGAGCGACACTCGAGCAACTCGGCGGAGAGTTCTATTGCGTCAACATTGCGTGCTTGGACGGCGTACCTGACGCCGAGCTCGCGAGCGTGCCCGTCGCGTTTGAGAATGGGCGCGAGGATGCGTGGGATCGTCCGCCGAACGAAACTCGTTACCTATAGCAGAGACAAGTTAACCAAAGCGTGAGAATGAGATGGGTCCCCGCCTACGCGGGGATGACGGACATCTTGGTGACGTCGTCCGCAAACTCGCACACCCACTCGACACTCAGCGTCGGCAAGAACTACTCACGCAGAGGCGCAGTGACGCAGAGGTCAGAACAAGAAGATCTATGTTTTCTTACCTCCGCGTCTCTGCGCCTCCACGTCTCCGCGTAGCTCTATATGGCAGGAGTTTGAAGATGGATCCCCGTCTTCGCGGCGATGACGAACGTAGGGAAACGGGCGCCCAGAGACTCAGCTCGCGACTTGCACGACCAGCTTTCCGAAGTTTCGGCCTTCGAGCAAACCGATGAATGCTTGCGGTGCGTTCTCGAGTCCTTCGACGACATCCTCGCGCAGCTTCACGCGGCCTGCGCGAACCCACTCGCCCATCTCGCGTTGGAATTCATCATAGCGATCTGCGTAGTGATCGAGAATGATCATGCCTTCCACGTGGATGCGCTTCTGAAGTATCGCGGTCATCGCCTTGGGCAACCGGTCAGGCCCGGGCGGATCCGCATCTTCGTTGTAGTGCGCGATGATGCCGATGACCGGCACGCGCGCCCGAATGTTCAGCAACGGCAGCACCGCATCCCACACTGCGCCACCGACGTTCTCGAAATAGACATCGATGCCGCTCGGACAAGCGGCTGCTAACTCCTCGGCAAACTTCGGGCTGCGTCGATCGACGCACGCATCGAATCCAAGCTCTTCGACTGCGTAGCGGCATTTGTCCGCACCGCCTGCGATGCCTACGACGCGCGCGCCTTTGAGCTTCGCGAGCTGCCCTACCACAGCGCCTACAGCACCGGTCGCTGCGGCGACGACGACTGTCTCACCTTGCTGAGGTCGCCCGATATCGAGCAGACCGACGTATGCCGTGAACGACGGCATGCCCAACACACCGAGCGCTTGCGAAGGATGCGGCATCTCGCCGAGCGACGTGAGACCTTCACCATCTGACAACGCATAGTCCTGCCATCCCGCATTGCCAAGCACGATGTCGCCTTCTCGAAACCTCGGATGCTTAGAAGCGACGACGCGACTCACGGTACCGCCGACCATCGGCTGCCCGAGCGGTACGGAAGGCGCATAGACGGGGCCGACCTCCTCCATCACGTTGCGCATGTAGGGATCGAGCGAGAGATAGAGCGTGCGCAACAAGACCTGCCCTTCGGCGGGTTCTGGCGTCGGCACTTCTTCTAGACGGAAGTTGTCGGGCGTCGGCAGCCCGCGCGGTCGAGATGCGAGAACGATGCGTCGGTTCTTCTTGCTCGTGAGCGACATGGCGACTTTCCAATGAAAACAAAGATCGCGCAACCGTACGTTCGCGTGCTCGTGCGGAGTAGCGCTCTCGGGAAAGTCACCGTTTCCTGTATGCGATCAAAGCTTCGCCTCGGACGGTTCAACGCCGTTCAGTTTAGTCATGTGTCTAAGCGCGATTGATTTCGCGCAATCTGTGATTCGTGAGCCCGCACGGGCGTTTGTAGGTCGGAATGTATTCCGACCCTGCTAGTGTCGGATTGAAATCCGACCTACAGGTTCGCCTCGCGTGTCGTTGTCATTGACGCCGAATTCGGATGGGTCCCCGCCTACGCGGGGATGACGGACATAGAGAGTGGGATGACGGATAACGTTCTAAACGATGCCGCCGTTCGCGAAGATCGTTTGGCCGTTTACCCACCAGCCGTCTGGGCTGCATAGCGCTGAGATCACGTCAGCGATATCGGTCGGCTCGCCGAGACGCTTGTGCGGTGTGCGTTCGGCGAAGCCGGCGATCTGTTGCGCCGTCTTGCCGTCCGTGAACAGCGGCGTGTTGACGACACCGGGTGCGACCGCGTTGACCGAGATCCTGCGGCCTGCCAACTCTTTCGCGAGTACGTTCGCAAATAGATCTTGCGCTGCTTTGCTTGCCGCGTAAGGACCATAGGTCGGACTGCGCAGCTGCGTGATGCTCGAGGACAGCGCGATGATGCGCCCGCCCTCGCGCACGCGCCTCGCCGCTTCACGCAGTACGAAGAAGCTTCCTTTCACATTGACGTCGATCATGCGCGTGAAGTCCGCGTCGGTCATCTGGCTGAACGGCGCCAAGCGCATGATCCCGGCGTTACTCACGACGACATCGATGCCGCCGAACGCTCGCTCAACTGAATCGAACAGTCGCGTCACCGCGCTCGCGTCGCTCACGTCGCCTTGCACAGCGATCGCACGCCCGCCTTTTGCCTCGATTTCTTGCACGACATCCGCGGCGGCATCGCGACTTCGTTCGTATGTCACGACCATCGCGTAACCATCTTGCGCGAGCCGCTTCGCTGTCGCTGCGCCGATGCCGCGCGACGAACCCGTCACGATCGCCGCTTTGCCGTTCGTTCCGTTCGTTCGCGTTGCGGATTGCGCAGCCGCTGTACCCATCGCCAATCCTGTCGATGCCAATGCCATGGCCTTCAGCACGTCTCGTCGGCCTAACTCGTCTCGCTCGGACATCATTCGCTCCTGTCATCAGTGCAACCCATGTGGGCCCATTCTTCAATCGACGCGCACCGGGTACTTGCCCGCAGGTCCGCGAAACTTGCCTAATCCTGCAGAGCGGGGAGCATTGTCGGACGCGGGCTGTCACACTGGGGCGTGACTGGAGGAACGGCATGAAATCATTGCACCAAGCCGTGTGCGCGTATGCGGCACGACACGCGAATCGCGACGGGTTGGCGTTCACACCCGTGCAGGGTTTGCGAATGATGTGCGTCCACTCTCCTCAGGGCGCGCTGCACTCGATCTACAAACCGTTGGTGTGCCTCGTCCTGCAAGGCGCTAAGCGCATGACAGTGGGGCTCGAGAAGCGAGTGATCTCCGCCGCACAGACTGTCATCGTGACCGCGGACATGCCTGTCGTCGGCCGGATCATCGAAGCGAGTCCGAGTGCTCCTTACGTCGCGATCGCGATCGAGTTGGACATGTCGATCCTGCGCGAAGTGACGATGCAGGGGGGCGGCGCTCACATGCCGCATCCAGCTCGTGCTCAGACGCTGCTCACGGACAACACGGATGCGGAGGTGCTGGATTGCGCCGCGCGACTCATGCGCCTCGTGGACAAACCGGATGCCATTCCCGTACTGCGTCCCGCCATCCTGCGCGAGCTGCACTACTGGTTGTTATCGGGAGCACACGGGGCAACGCTTCGCGCGCTGACGGCGCCGGAGAATTATACGGCGCGGCTCAACGGAGCGATCGCGCTGCTTCGTCGCGAGTTTCGCTCGCGTCTATCGATGGAGCAGCTAGCGACCGCGGCCTCGATGAGCCTCTCGGCGTTCCATAAGCACTTCAAGCAGTTGACGTCGCTGACACCTGGCCAGTATCAGAAGCGCTTGCGGCTCATCGAAGCACGTCGCCTCATGTTGGACGAGGGTTTCTCCGCGAGCCGAGCTGCGTTCGAAGTCGGTTACGAAAGCGCCTCGCAGTTCACACGTGAGTATCGGCGAATGTTTCGCATGCCGCCGAAGCAGGATGCGCTGCGCGTACGCGCGGGAGCGCGCGTTGATGCCCAACGTGTACGCGAGCAGGGCCGCGCGATCAGCGCGGTGTAATTGCGCGCGCCGCATTTCATAAGGGCATCCTCAACGCTGTCGGCAAGGCCTCCGTCACGTTTACGCCCGAGCTCCAGGGCTTCACCCGGTTAGCATGACGATCACGCGTGCTTATCCGGCCGTGTCTTCGGCGGCTGCACCGACCACTCCGGCGGATCGTCATCCTTGTCGTTGTGGTCATCTTCCGCGGTCTTGTGGATCTTGCCCTGCTTGTGATGCACGGGCGCATAGATCGCGTAGAGCTGCATCGGCTCTTCGCCGATGTTCGTGATGTTGTGCCACGTGCCAGCCGGTACGAGCACGCACCAGCCATCAGACACTTCCTTCTCGAACGTGAGATCGTCCTTCGAAGGACCCATCTGCACGCGCCCTCTCCCGGCATCGAGGCGGAGGAACTGGTCGGTGTCCGGGTGGACTTCCAAGCCGATGTCGCTGCCGACCGGAATCGACATCAAGGTCGCTTGTAGATACCGGCCGCTCCAGACCACGGTTCGGTAGTTCTCGTTGTCGACCGTCGCTTGCTCGAGATCGAACGATTGCGGTCGTGGACCAATGTCTTCGATAGTCA
>JBIQKP010000202.1:0-1519 GCA_044506405.1 Lysobacterales bacterium
CAGGACTTTGGATCACGATCCCGGCGCAGGCGCTGCAATCGCTCTCAGAGTCGCTACCGAGTCGCGAGGGTATCGAGCACGCGTTCGCGCTCGCGAACGGTGAGGCCGTCGTCGTGAGCTTCGAGGTGGACGTTAAAGAAGGTCGCCGCGCGTAGATCGGGCGGGCAATGTTCCGGATCCTGCGGGTCCAAATTCATTCCGACACCTAGCTCGTGCACGTCGCGCAATGGTCGGAATGAATTCCGGCCTACACCTCGCGTGCGATCGCGCGGAAACCGATGTCACGTCGGTATTGCATCTCTTCGAACTGGATGGCCTCGCATAGCGCGTACGCAGCGGCTTGTGCCTCGCGAACGGTGACGCCGAGGCCGACCGCGCAGAGCACACGGCCGCCATTGGTGACGACGTTGCCGTCGACGAGCTTCGTGCCAGCGTGAAAAACCTTGCCTGGAAGGCGTGTAGCGTCGTCCAAGCCACGAATCACATCGCCCTTACGCACCGACTCCGGGTATCCGCCCGCGGCGATCACGACGCCGAGCGCTGCACGCGCATCCCAGCTCGCCTCGACGGTATCGAGCTTGCCATCGAGCGCGGCGTCGCAAAGCTCGGTGAGATCGGTGACGAGGCGCGCCATGATCGGCTGCGTCTCTGGATCACCGAAGCGGCAATTGAACTCGAGCACGTTCGGCGTGCCGTCCTTCGCGATCATGATGCCGGCGTAGAGAAAGCCGGTGTAGGGTGTGCCGTCTGCTGCAAGTCCGCGTACGGTCGGTTCGATGACCTCGCGCATGATGCGTGCGTGAATGGCGGGCGTCACGACTGGAGCCGGCGAGTAAGCGCCCATACCGCCGGTGTTCGGACCGCGATCGCCGTCTTGGAGCCGTTTGTGATCTTGGCTCGTCGCGAGCGGAAGAACATTCTTGCCATCGACCATGACGATGAAGCTCGCTTCCTCGCCTTCGAGGAATTCTTCGATGACGATCGTGTCTCCGGCCGCGCCGAACTGACCCTCGAACATGCTGCGTGCGCTTACGACGGCCTCCTCGACGGTGTTGCAGATGATGACGCCTTTACCCGCCGCAAGGCCGTCGGCTTTCACGACGAGCGGTGCGCGCTGTGCGCGTACCCAGGCTTCATCGAATGTCGCCTTCGTGAACGTTGCGTAGGCGGCCGAGGGGATCGAATAGCGCTTCAGAAAGGCCTTCGTGAAAGCCTTCGAAGCTTCGAGCCGCGCTGCGTCTTTCTTCGGGCCGAAGCAGCGCAAACTTTCAGACTCGAACGCGTCGACGACACCGATCACGAGCGGTGCCTCGGGACCGACGATTGTGAGATCGATTCGCTCGCGCTTTGCGAACGCGACCAACCCCTGCACATCATCGACCGCGATGTCGACATTCTTAACGCGCGCTTCGAGAGCAGTGCCTGCATTGCCCGGCGCGACATAGACGGTCTCGACGCGAGTCGACTGCGCGACCTTCCACGCGAGCGCGTGCTCGCGCCCGCCGGAACCGATGATTAG
>JBIQKP010000117.1:0-6737 GCA_044506405.1 Lysobacterales bacterium
TAGCGGGAGGAATCGCTTGTCGTCCGCGCGAAGGCGGATCCATCGGAACGTCGGGTTGTGCTCAGATGGGCCCCCGCCTTCGCGGGGGTGACGCACAGTTCTTTCGCGAGGGTGACGCACAGCTTTTCGCGGGGTGGCGCACCCAGCTTTTTCGCGAGGGTAACGACCGTTCTTCGTTCGTCGTCCCCGCGTAGGCGGGGATCCATCCGGATCCTCTCCCGATATTAATCCCCCACAGTTCGGTAGGCCGCAAACAAACGCACGGCGCGACGCAGATCTCTGCATCGCACCGCGCGTGACTTCAAGTCTTACTACTGACGTTACTGCCAGTTGTTCTGCGTTCGGAACTCTTTCGCTTGGCGCTCGGCCTCCTCGCGATTCCATCCGTAACGCTCTTGCAGTTTGCCGATGAGGACGTCGGCGTTGCCTTCCATCTGATCGAAGTCATCATCCGTGAGCTTGCCCCACTGCTGTTTGAGCTTGCCTTTGATCTGATTGAAGTTGCCGCGTGCGATGTCTTTGTTCATGAGAACTCCTGTGGATGCCATGTGCTGATCCTTAAACGATTCAGGAGCGGTGTTAGATCCAAATGTAGGCGCCTGCGTACGCGACCTCAGTCGGTTCCGATTCGTGCATCGAAAGTTCAATTGTGTCTCCGTGCCGCGCGGACCTATAAGCATCCGGACGCACGATCGTGCGTGTCTCACGTTCTTCCAACACGAGGAGATCCGTCATGAAACGAGTACCGAAGGGGACCGACAAGAGCGGTAAGCGGAGTGCAGCGAAACCGTCGACGTCCACGCGTGCCGCGGGCGGGGCCGGGCGGCGCAGCAATGGTTCAGATGGGAAAGTCCCGGGCGGCACCGACGTGCATGCTCGTGGCAAAGTTCCGGGTGGCACCGATTGAGCGAGTTGTTCGGCGAACAGAGGGCACGGATGCCCTGTTGTTCGGCAACCTCGAGCAAAACGCAGTGCTCAACCCGACGCCGAACGGTGCTGCGCGAGACCCGCGCGCGCTTCCTTGATCGCAGTTCGGGCGCGACGTGCGTGTCGCACGACCGCGCTGTCTTCGCCTTGCGTCTTTAACACGATCTCATAGCTGTCTTTCAGCAGAGCATCCGCTTTGTCGTACTCGTGCAATTTCACGAGCGCGGATGCGAGCGATACGCGCGCCATCGCAAGCGATGGGCTCTCCGCGGTCATCGTTTCACGACCGATGTCGACCGCGCGCTCGAGCATCGGCAATCCTTCCTCGACGCGCGCCTGGTCGATCAGCACGCGGCCAAGGCCCGCGTAGACGGAGATGAATGAAGGATGTGTTGCCGGCAGCGACTTCGAGTAGGTGTCGATCGCCGATTCAAACGTTTGTTTCGCTTCCTTCAACCGACCAGCATCATGAAGCACGATCGCCAGGTTCGCCTGCGCAGTACCAACGTCTGGGTGCGCATCGCCGCGCGTGCGCACGTAGTAGTCGATCACTTGCCGAAACAAGGGCTCCGCCGCTCCAAACTCGCCGCGTCGACGCAGGAAGCGAGCGTAGTTCGACAGCATGTCGATCGTGTACGGATGATCGGGGCCGAGCGTGCGACGGATACGTTCGTTTGACTCTTCGAAGAGTGCCGCCGCGGCCGCGTAGTCCCTTTCCATCTGCAGCGCGTACGCAAGACTGTGCATCTCCATGATGACGCGCGGATGGTCTTCGCCGAGCGCGGATCGATCGATCTCCAGCGCACGCCGCAGCAAGCCGATCGATTCCTGATAGCGCCCAAGGTGACTCAGTAGGTTGGCGAGCTCGAGCATCGCGTTCGCGGCCTGGGTGCTCGAGCTTTGCTTGAGTTTCCAGTGGAGCGCGAGACTGTCCCGAAAGTGCTTCTCCGCTGCGGTGTGGTCCCCAGCCTCGAACGCTACGGTGCCGAGGTTCACGAGCGTTTCTGCCACTTCGGACGACTCCGCGCCGAACACTTTCGTGCGAGTGGCGAGCGCGCCCTCGAGCTCTTGCTTTGCTTCATCGAGCCGTCCGACATCGAGAAACGCAACGCCGAGCTCGTTCGTGATCGCGGCGGCTTCGGCATTCGACGCGCCGTGCCTCGCTTCATGCGCCTTGCGCGCCTGCTGAAGAAGCGGGATCGCGCGATCGGGCACACCGAGGCGGTTATAAATCTGTCCCATCGTGCCGGTGAGCGCAGCGAGCGTTTCGGGGTGCTCGCCGAGCTGATCCGCGATCCGCGCTGCGCCTTTGTCGAGCAGCTCGCGCGCGGTGACTTGATTGCTACGTGTCTTGTAAGGATCGGATTGCTCGAACAGCTCGACGAGAAACGACGAGACGCGCTCCGCTCGTGCGCGTTCGAGGTCGGTGCGTTGCATCTGCAAGTACATTGCGAGTACGAACCCCGCAAGCAGCACGCCCGCCACTGACGCGATCGCGGCGCCCACGGCGTGGCGAGAGAGAAACTTGCGCGAGCGATATGCCCACGTGTCGCGCACGGCTGTTACAGGTCGTGCGGTCAAGAAGCGATTGATGTCATCCGCGAGCTGCTCGACGCTCTTGTACCGCCGATCCGGCTCGAGCCGCAGCGTCTTGTGAACGATCGTGTCCAAGTCTCCCGCGAGTGCGCGCTTGAGCTTGTGCGGGGTCGTCGCGCGCCGCTCTGCGATCAACGTCACTTCTTCGGCATTAGACAACGCGCGTGAAAGGGTCGGCGGTCTGCTGTCGAGCAATGCCTTCTCGAGCTCGTGTGGATTGCGCTGATGTCGCTCGTGCGGCAGGTTGCCGCATAGAAGAAGATAGAGCAGCACGCCGAGCGAATAGACATCCGTCGCCGTCGTTACGGGCAAGCCGAGGATTTGCTCGGGTGCGGCGAAGTCGAGCGTCATCGCTCGACCGCCGATGCGCGTCAGCTCGGTTTCTCCGGCCGATTCCTCGTTCTCGAGCAGCTTTGCGATGCCGAAGTCGAGTAGCTTGATCTCCCCGCCCGAGGTGACGAGGATGTTCGGCGGCTTGAGATCGCGGTGGATGACGAGATGCGCATGCGCGTGCGACACGGCGGCGCAGATCGGCAAGAAGAGTCGCAGGCGAGCCGCGATATCGAGCTTGTGCTCATCGCACCATTGGTCGATCGGCACGCCTTCTTCGACGTACTCGAGCACGAGATACGAGACGCCGAGCGGCGTCGATCCGGCGTCGAGCAAGCGCGCGATGTTCGGATGCGAAAGTTGCCCGAGAATCTTTCCTTCGCGCATGAAGCGCTCGCGCGCGGACGACTGTGCGATGTGCGCGTGGAGGACTTTCATTGCGACGAGACCGTCGAACCGTCCATCGCTGCGCCGCGCAAGCCAGACCTCACCCATGCCGCCGATGCCGATCTGTTTCTCGAGCCGATACGGGCCGAAGCGTACGTGCGCCGCCGGTGCATCGGACGTTGGCTGAACGTCGGTTGCGCGGCGGCCCCCCGGAATCGCGGTCGCATCGGAGGGGCGACTCGCGCCGAGGAGCGTGAGCACCTGCGAGTAAAGTGGCGGGCTGGAAGTCGCGAGCAGCGCCAACTCGCGGGCGCGTTCTGCCGGATCGAGCGCCGAAATGTGCTCGAACAAAGCGAATGCTTTGCGCCAAGTCTCCGCGGAGGGTTGGACCGGTTCCATGGCTCCTCTAGCGCGACGGGGTGAGGTCTTCTAACGCCACGCGCAATCACATCATAAGCTCGCATGCGACGGAACGACACCTCGCGGCGATGCCGCGATGCGGCGAAATAGGCTGTAGGTCGGATTTCAATCCGACCAAGGCGTCAGCAGGAAAGTGTCGGAATAAATTCCGACCTACAACGCCGCGAATGCGCGGCTTGCCCACCTGTAGGTCGGATTCAATCCGACCGAGAGCGTGCTAGGACGCCGACAAGAAACGCTATGATTCGATCATGAACACACCCCACCTGCTGTTCACCGCATTCGCATCTCTTGTCCTCGTCGAACCGATCGCCGCCGCGAGCTTCGATTGCGCGAAGGCGCAGTCGAACGTCGAGAAGCAGATCTGCGCCGATCCGGTCGTCTCCGAGCTCGACGAGCACCTCGGTCGTTACTATCGCGCCGCGCAGGCCGCGCTCGAGCGCGGCGGCGAGTGCTTGCGTGCGGATCAACGCCGATGGCTTCGCGAGACGCGCAATCAATGTGCGGACACGGATTGCTTGCGCGACGTGTATGGGAAGCGGCTCCGAGAGCTCGAAGGTTTCCAAGCGGGTGCGACCGAGATCAAGTCGATCGACCTGCCGGATGGGCCTGCGCTCGCGTGGATCTTCGCCCCTGGTGAAGATGAGCTTGCGCTTCCGACCGGTACGTCAAAGCCATTCACCGCGGAAGGCACATATAAAGATGAGCCTCTGCACGGGCCGACGCTGCGAACGGCTGACGGAGAGCTCTACGTCCTCGTTCCGCTGATGCTGTTC
Source organism: Lysobacterales bacterium (assembly GCA_044506405.1). Lineage (GTDB taxonomy): Bacteria > Pseudomonadota > Gammaproteobacteria > Steroidobacterales > Steroidobacteraceae > Steroidobacter. The sequence goes on from JBIQKP010000117.1 coordinate 4,437, forward strand.
GAAGGCGATTCGCGTGGCGTGCTCGAAGGACTCGCAGCCTCTGGTGAGACCATCCGCGCGCGGGGCAAGTTGCTCGAGCAGGCGCCCGATCCCGCGGACTACGCAGATCCGGCGGATGCGCCGGAGGGCGCGTTCGACAATCGGGAGTGCGTGTTCGTTTATCGTACGGGCGTGTAGACACCCGTACGACCAGCGCCTTCACACTAACGGCAGATAAATATCGTTCGTCGCCTCGTGCTCCGGCACATCGGGAAAGAATCGCACGCGCTGTATGAAGAGCGGGAAATCTCGAAGCGATTCGCCGCTTGCTGGAAGCCACTGCGAGTACAACCAGCGAACGCTTTCGCCGAGCGTGTCATCTGATCCAATGTGACGGAGCACGGCGCAGCGTCCACCGGGGATGATTTTGTTCTTCACCGTCGTGTCCCTTGCATCGATCTCGCTTTTGATCGCCGCGCACAGATCGAAGCGGAAGTTCTCAGGGTCCGTATCTTCTGGGTCGTCGTAGAGGAGATTGAAGGTCGCGCTCACGGACGGTGGCAGTCGATGCTCCTTGCGCCACGCGATGAAGCGGCGAATCGATTCGCCGAGCGTGCGCGGGTCGCCGCGATGCTCGAGCGCGGCGACGAGCGTTTCCTTGAAATCGACGATCTGAACCTGATCGGGTTGAAGCGCTTGCGTCATGTGCATGATCCTCACTTCGCGAATCGATTGATAAGTGTCGTTCCAGGCATTCCACGCGGGTGCCGCCCGAAACTCGGAAGGAGATTGCCCGCACGCCTTCTTGAAGGCGCGCGCGAACGCTTCGGGTGCCTCGTAGCCGCTCGCGAGCGCGATCTCGAGCACCGATTGCTCGTGTCGAAACGCAAGCTGATGGGCCGCGCGTTTCAAGCGCACGAGCTGCACGTAGCGGAAGGCGCCGATGCCGAACAGCGCGGAGAACTGGCGTTGGAAGTGGAACTTCGAGAATGCTGCGAGCTCGCTCAACCGGGTAAGTGTCAGCTGCTCGTGCTCTAGATTCGCATCGATGTACTGGAGCACGTCGCGAAAGCGCGCGATATAGGCATCCGTTGTTGAGGTCTCAGTCACAGGCAGTCTCTTCGCCGTTCAATGGCGAAGAGAGTACCTGCTGAACAGTAAGTGCGCCCGGCAGAAGTTGCGGAGCTGCTCGATCTTCACGCAAGACTAGCTTGCGCGTTTCTCCGCGACGGGCACCCAGATCTCCATGCCGCCCATCCCGGTCATGCCGTTGAACGTCGGCGGATAGCGCTCGAGGAGCGGCGCATCGACAATCTCGTATTCGGATTCAGGTAGCCACTTCCCGAAGATCGCTTGAAGGGTCTGATCGATCATCGAGATGTGGTCGCGATGCTGAAACACGGCGTAGCGTTGCGGCGCGATGCGAAGACGAGCGAGCTCTGACGGTACTGCGGAGAAGTCTTTCACTTCCACGCCGCACAGATAGTCCAAGTTCGCCTCATCATCCGTGTTGTAGCAGACGCCGTATGCGTCTTGTCCGACTTGCGAAGGGACGCGACCGAGGTACGGCGCGAAACGTTGCCATTGCGAAGGAATGCCGGCGCGCTGTGAACAGCTGTAGCGCTCGTTCGACCCTGCGATGAGCAGTGCGCCGTGATCGTGGATCTTCAAAGTGGAAGGTTCGGTACTCATATCTGTCTCCAGCCTGATCGGCATCACGAGTTGTAGATCTCTCAAGTGTCCCTGAGCGCGAACGGCTTCCGGCGTGACGCCGAACTGTTCGCGAAAGGCACGTGTGAAGGCCTCGTGTGAGCCGTAACCATGATCGAACGCGATCGTCGCGATTCCATCTTTACCGTCGACGAGTCGCTTCGCCGCTTCCGTCAATCTGCGGCCACGCAGGTAGCGTTGCATTGGCAGACCGACCAACGTGGCGAAGGCTCGCGACATGTGAAAGCGCGAGACATGACTCGCCGCCGCCAAATCGTCCAGCGTGATTTCCTGGGTGAAATGGCTTTCGATGTACCAAAGCGCTTTGGCGACGGGATTCACGTTACGACCTCACGAGACACGACGTCACTCTGACGACGATCTGCGGTGCTCGCTTGATTGGCGTTGCGCATTGAAAGGACGCCCTCCGTGGGTATGAAGGTCTACCGGCAAGAAGACCTTCGTCAAGCGGGCCTGTCGGCAGGAAGGCCTAACAGCAGGCCAAAGAAGAGGGAGTCCGTGGTTCTGGCTTGCCGGTAGGCCGTCGTGCCGACGGAGCTCGGCCTTCTCTCTCAAGAATCGACCATCGCTTGCAATCGCTTGTCCGCGTCG
>JBIQKP010000117.1:6837-9141 GCA_044506405.1 Lysobacterales bacterium
GCTCGGCCTTCTCTCTCAAGAATCGACCATCGCTTGCAATCGCTTGTCCGCGTCGCGTGCGATGAGGCTGAGCAGACGAATCATGCCTTTGAAGCGCGCATGGAACAGCACTTCGGGTGACTCGATCGAGGAGCGCGCGGGAATCCAAAGATAACTCGCGGCGGCGAAATCGAGTTGGCGCACTGCGCGTCGAATTCGCTTCTTCACGTCGCGTGGGAGGACGTGATCGCATACGCGCATGATGCGTTCGAAGCGAGCGCGCATGTCTCTGGCGGCTTCATCGAACAACGGACGAAAGCGCTCGTAGCGTTCAGGCGTGTACTCGGGAATCCATTCGGCGAGCATGAGGTCCCACACATCGAGATAAGCATGGGAGCTCACGTGCCGCGCTTCGCGTCCGGCGAGCTGCATGAAGTGGGCTTTCCAGAGGTGGCATTCGAGACGCAGCATGAGCAGCGCTTCGAGGTGAATCTCGAATGCGTCGGGCGAGAGACTGACTTGCTCCGAGCGACTTTCCGGATTCGCGCTCATCAGCACCCTTCACGTTCTTGTTTGCGCCATCATGCCTGGGACGCGATTCAAGATAAATAGCGGATTTGACAATGTCGGCCGCGGGCCTGATAGCGGCGTCCCCGCGAGGCGGGGATCGATCTGATCTTCTGTCGGTGTTGCTTCGGATGGGCCCCCGCCTTCGCGGGGGTGACGAGATTTTGTTATCGAGAATTCATCGGCTGATCGCGGTGCGTCGTCCTCGCGTAGGCGGGCATCCATCTGAAACTTCCTCTCGCTTCCGATGGGCCCCCGCCTTCGCGGGGGGTGACGACATTGTGTTGTCGAGCACTCGTCGGCTGCTCTATCGTCCGTCGTCCCCGCGTGGGCGGGGATCTATCTTGGCCTGTAGGTCGGAATTTATTCCGACCAAGAGAATGTCGGAATAAATTCCGACCTACATCTTTCCGAACACCGCCGCGATGGCGCTGCTGCCGCGTCCGATCGGGTCGCGTCGGATCAGCTTTTCTTCCTCTCCGACTTGTGTGAACAAAGCGTTGAGGCTTTGCGTCAGCGCGTGCTGTTCGAGATCGAGGTCCGGTTTGTTCTGGATCGGCAATGCGTTGTAAGCGCTCAGCATTTGTTTGTACTGCTTGTAAAAGCCGAGCTGTTCGAGATTGCGCTCGAGGATCGGCAGATAGCGCTGCCGGAGTGATGCTTCCGTCTGCCGCCGGAAGTAAGCGGTCGCCGCCGTCTCAGGACCGCGTACGATGCCGAGCGCATCGGTAATCGTCATCGCGCGGACCGCGTCGATGAACACGGTCTTTGCTTCCGCCGCCGCTTGCTCCGCGCCCTGGTTCATGAGCGCTTCGATTCGGTCGAGCTGGCCGCCGAGGCCGAATTGCCGCAATCGACTCGCGATCGGTTGGATCGTGTCCGGCAACTTGATCCGATAGACGGGGTGATTGCTGTACCCGCCCTTCTTCGAAAGCAGATCGGACGCCCTAACACTGCCGAGCTCGAGGGATTCCTTCACGGCCCGGGTCAGTGCCGCTTGGCTCTGGGTGCCTTGGCCGGCGCCGTCTTGTAGCACCTGTGACATCTCGGCGCAGCTCGCGAGGCAGAGCGATGCCGCAAGGGTGATCAGGACGCGAGCGAAACGTTGGGTACCAAACTTCGTCATGGGGAACTCTCTCTCCGGCGGAAACCGCGCGACTGCGGGCGGCTGACTAGACGCGTTCCGGCGGCGGACGTTATGCGAACTACGTCTCACTTTCGGAGCGCCAGATTCTGTAAATTCCGCGGCGCGCAAAACTAAAGCAGAATAGCCGCATGCGAATGCTGATCGATCTTGTGAACAATGATCACGGCTACGCTCGTATTTTCGCAGAGAGGGAAGGCTTCGGGTACGAGCTGAGTACGTATCGTCCTCTCCCCATTGCCGACCTTTTCGGTCGAATGACCGGATTCGATACGCCCGAAGCGGCATTCCAAGCGGCGGAGCAGCAGCTCGCCTCCGTGCATCAGGCGTTGCAGCGGAGGCGGAGACGCTCGCGCCTGTAGGTCGGGTTTCAACCCGACCTACAGAGCTGAAGTCGGAGCAAATTCCGACCTACCTTACGAGCAAGGCCTCGGCGATTTGCACGGCGTTCAACGCAGCGCCCTTCAGTAGCTGATCGCCCGCGATGAAGAGCGAAATCGATCGGCCGCTCGGATCGCTCAGGTCCTGACGAATGCGGCCGACGAGGAGCTCATCCTGACCGGATGCATCCTTCGGCATCGGGAAGTAGTTGTTCTGCGCATCGTCGACGAGCT
>JBIQKP010000203.1:0-1514 GCA_044506405.1 Lysobacterales bacterium
CTCGCCGCCTGCCCAACGCTCGCAAGCAGCGCGGCAACGAACGTTGGCACGATAAAACGCATGGATGACTTGGATCGCTGCTGACAGGCACTCGCCTTCGGGGCGATTATCCCAGACGCCGCCCGCCCTTCTGTCAAGGCTCGGTGTCGATTTGTAACCCGAATGTAGCGCCAGACGATCGCCGGGCGCGCGGGCCGCCGTACCCGTTAGCCCCGGCTCGGCAGCAGGGCCGCAGAGCCGCAGAGACAAGAAGGAGCAGAGAAAACGCCTTTCGCCTTCGAATCTCTGCGTCTCCGCGAGAGTATCTCTTGCGTGACGCTAATCTGGACGTAACGACGCGACGTACCTGCGCCAGCTCCAAAGCGACGTGATTTCTTCCGCGCCGTCGAGCGCCACAGACTCGCACAAGAAGCCGCTCACGAGCGAACCGTCCTCGAGCTCGACTTTGCCGATGCCCAGCGGCGAAGGGATCCCGTCGACGAAAGATCCGAACGCGTGCTGCGGCACCGCCCAGACTTCGACGTCGATGGGAGACCCACCCTCCTTGACGCGAAGGAGACCAGGGCGTTTCGGCGGTCCGCCCGGTAGCGCATAGAACCGATACTTGGGTGCGGTGCGCGTCGCGCGGACCCATACGGCACGCCGCTCGGTGAGTTGGTGATTCAGCGGCAGACCGCTCATGTGCGCGCCGCACACGACGACGGCGACGTGACCTCGCGGAAGCATGCGGTCCTCGGCCGGCGGAGGAAACGCGAACCGGGTTGCACCCAGCCGCTCGACGCTCGCGCGATGCAGGCGATCCGCGTAACGCAACAGCGTGCGATCCGCCGCGCACGGACCGATCAGCGTGATGCCGAAGGGCAAACCGTCGCCGCGAAACTCCACCGGCACCGCGACGGCGGCGAGATCGAGCAAGTTGACGAAGTTCGTATAGGTCCCCAATCGACTGTTGAGCGCGATCGGATCCGCTTCGACTTCCGCAATCGTGTAAATGGACGGTGCGGTCGGCACCATCAGCACGTCGATGGCATTCCAGGCAGCCTGTGTTCGGCGTTCCAACTGCTTCAAACGATACTGCGCGGCGAACGCCTGCGCGGCACTGCCGTCCGCACCACGCTGAACGATCGCGCGAGTGACGGGATGGAACGCGTCCGCGTGATCGAACAGGAACTGCTCGAGCGCGACGTATCGTTCCGCGAGCCAGGGGCCTTCGTATAACAGACGCGCGGCATCGGCGAACGGCGCGAGGTCGATCTCCACCACTTGCCATCCGAGCGCGCGCACGCGATCGATCGCGTCGATAAATGCGGCGGCGTAGCCCTCGTCGCCAAAGAACTCGAGTTGCGAAGCTCGCGGCACGCCGATGCGCACCGTACCGTCCGGCGCGCGGCACACGGGCTCCGTCGTCAACGAGAAATCCCGCGAGTACTCGTCGTGCTCGTCGAACGCCTCCGCCGCACGCAGCACGCATTCGGCATCGTCGTTCGTCAATGCGAAGATCGACACGCAATCGA
>JBIQKP010000023.1:0-53196 GCA_044506405.1 Lysobacterales bacterium
GCATGCGAAACGTCGTCGTCTTGCCCGCACCGTTCGGCCCGAGCAATCCGAACACCTCGCCGCGCCTCACTTCGAAACTGGTGCGATCGACCGCCGTGAACTCGCCGAACTTGCGCACGAGGTCGCGTATTTCGATGACGATTTCAGGGTTCGACACAGCGCGGGGCGGAGGCGCGTCAGGCGCTTGCGCCCCAGCCTGCGCTTCTAAGTGCTCCCGCAAGATCACCATGAATCCATCCTCAACGCTCGGCGCAACTTGCTCCGCCGAGAACCGCGTAGAGCTCTGTGTCTCAGCGTTCTCTAGGACCATACGGACGCGTCCGCCATGTGGCACGGCGTCGATGACGTCCGGCTGACGCATCAGGTTCAGCTGCAACGTTCGCGCAGAGTGTCCGCGCTCGGGACTCATGAGGTAGGTGCGTCCTGCTGCGCGCCGGCGGATTGCTTCGGGCGTCGCCGCCGCGAGCACTTTGCCCTCATGCAAGACGATGACGTGCGCGCACTGCTCCGTCTCATCCATATAGGACGTGCTGACGATGACGGACAGGCCGTCGCGCTCGACGAGCCGACGGACGATCTCCCACAGCTCTCGCCGCGAGAGCGGATCGACGCCGACGGTCGGCTCATCGAGCAACAGGAGCGCCGGAGAGCGCACGAGCGTGCATGCAAGTCCGAGCTTTTGTTTCATGCCCCCGGAGAGCTTTCCCGCGAGACGGTCGCGAAACGGCTCGAGCGCGGTCATCTCCATCAAACCGGGATAGCGGCTCGCACGATCGGCGGCGGAGACACCGTGGAGATCCGCGTACAGATCCAAGTTCTCCTGGACGCTCAAGTCTTCATACAACCCGAAACGCTGCGGCATGTAACTGATGCGATCTTGAATCGCTTGCGGATTGCTGCGCGTATCGAAGCCGAGCACATGAAGCGAGCCCGCATCGGGTTTCATCAGGCCCGCTGCAAGGCGGAGTAAGGTCGTCTTGCCGGCGCCGTCCGGGCCGACGAGCGCAGTGAGCTCACCTTTGCGCGCCTCGACCGAGACTTGATCGAGCGCTTGCACGGGCGACGCCTTACCTCGAGCGAACGTCTTCGTGAGCGCACGGCCGATCAACACGCACGGCTCGTCGGGCAGGTTGACGATCGCGTTCACGCTCAGCGCTCGCGAGCCGATGCATCGGAGAGATCGAACGTCACCGTCGCCGGCATGCCGAGGCGAAGACGATCCTCCGGATCTTCAACGAAGATGCGCACCTCATAGACAAGGCTCGTGCGCAGCTCCTCCGTTTGCACCGTCTTCGGTGTGAACTCCGCGACGGATGAGATGAACCCGATCGAGCCCTCGAGCGGCGCGTCAGGAAAGCTGTCGATCGTGACACGCGCTGGCATTCCGATCTTCAACCGGCCGAGTGCCGACTCCGCCGCATGCGCTCGCACCCATTTGGGTGTCGTGACGGCAAGCGAGAACACGGGCCGCTGCGGCGTCGCGAACTCGCCAGGCTCCATGAGTCGATTGCGCACGACTGAATCAGTTGGCGCAATGAGGTCTGCATCTTTGAGTTGCCGCTCGAGGAGATCGAGCTCGGCTTGTGCGGCATCCACTTGTGCTTGCGCTTGCGCGACTTCTTCTTTGCGGGGGCCCGCGAGCGCAAGATCGAGTGCTTTACGCTGACTCTCAACTCTCGCCTCGGTCATGCGCAAAGCAGCAAGCGCCGTCTCGAGATCCTGTTCGCTGACGGCGCGACCGTTCGAATCGTCACTGATCGTCTTCGTGCGCTCGTAGATGCTGCGTGCGTTCGCGGCTTCAGCCTCCGCCGCGGCGAGCGCTGCTCGCGCTTGTGCAACTTCCTCGGGGCGTGTGCCGTTATGCAAGCGGAGCAGAATCTGTTGCTGAGCTGCAAGGCGCGCCTTGGCCTGTTGCACGCGCGGTGCGAGCCGTTGAGTTTCGAGCCGTGCAAGCACCTGACCGGCGCGCACGCTGTCCCCTTCGCGCACGAGCACTTCGGCGATGCGTTCGCTCTCCGCAAAGGGCAACTCGACCTGTCGGATGTCGACGTTGCCGTAGAGCACGATTCGATCGTCGCGATCCCCGCGCCCCAGGAAGTAAACGAGCGCCACTAAGACGAGCAGCGCACAGAGAACGGCAATCGCGATCTTCTTGTTCATAGGAGAGGGCCCAGGGGCTTGCAACTTGCCGCCATTCTATTCAAAATCAAATTTGAATTACAACTAGGTAAAGACCTCGCATGTCTTTACCGTTCGGTTGAACGACTGAATTGAGAGTCCGGTGCCATGACTAGTCTGAAGAAAGCCAAGCGCGCATCGAGGGGCGTCCCTGCCCGTCAGGACGGGCTCGAGACCCGTCGAGCGCTGCTCGAAGCGGCGGGCGAGGTGTTCGCCGAGCACGGTCACGCGAAGGCGACGAGTAAGGAAATTTGCGAGCGAGCGGGCGCGAACATCGCCGCGGTCAACTATCACTTCGGCAGCAAGGATGGTCTCTATGCTGCGGTGCTTCAGGAAGCGCACGCTCGACTCGTCAGCATCGAATCGATGGCAGCCACGGCATCCAGCAACGTGGATGCCAGGCAGAAGCTGCGGATGTTCCTGAGTCAGATCGTGCGACAACTCACGAGCGGGGGACGCTCGGGCTGGGAGTTGCGGGTGTTGAGCCGCGAGATTCTCTCGCGCTCATCGATGATGTCCGGACTCGTCGAGAAGCAGATCGCGCCGAAAGCACAACTCCTCCGCGGCATCGTCGCGGAAGTGATGAAGCTGCCGCCCGAACATCCCGCGGTCAGCCGCTCGATCGTCAACATCATGGGCCCGGTGCTGATGCTGCTCGTCACGGATCGCACGATTCAGAAGAAGGTGGCGCCTTATCTCGAGCTCGACGAGGACGCGATGACCGAACACTTCGTGACCTATGCGCTCGGTGGACTCGAAGCTGTTGCGCGCAAGGCCGGACGGTAGGTGACGCGCGAGCGCCACCTACCCCACTGCTCAAGGCAGATCGAACACCAGCACTTCCGCACCCGAGCCACGTTCGATCGTGATCGTCTGCGGCTCGATCAATTTCAGCGCATCGCCGGCGTTCAACGCTTCACCGTTCGCGACGACCGTGCCGCGCGCGACGTGCACATAGCCGCGTCGCTTCGGCGCGAGCGTCAGTTCCGCGCGTTCGTCTCCATCGAACACACCTGCGTACACCCGCGCATCCTGGTGAATGCGGACCGATCCTTCTGCGCCGTCCGGCGAGGCAATCAAGCGCAGGCGCCCGCGCTTATCTTCCGTCGTGAAGCGCTTCTCCTCGTACTCGGGCTCGATGGAAAGCTCACTCGGCTGAATCCAAATCTGCAGGAAATGCACCTCGTCCTTGTCCGAGTTGTTGAACTCGCTGTGACGCACGCCGCGACCGGCACTCATGCGCTGCACATCTCCGGGGCGGATCACCGAGCCGCTACCGAGCGAATCTCGGTGCGCCAACTCCCCTTCGAGCACATAGCTGATGATCTCCATATCTCGGTGTCCATGCGTCCCAAATCCCGCTCCGGGCGCAACCCGATCCTCGTTGATCACACGCAGCGGGCCGAACTCGACGTGCTCGGGATCGTAGTAGTCCGCGAACGAGAACGTGTGATACGACTTGAGCCAGCCGTGGTCTGCAAAGCCGCGTTCATGACTGCGTCGAATCGTCTTCATGAAGACCTCCTTTGTGGACCTCCAAGATAGGGCCGCGTACACATATATAAAAGAGTACTGGCTCGATGGATTTCATCGACTCAGTCGATCCGTTCGGCAACGACAGTCTGGAACACACTAGCGCGAAGCGCGTTCTCCTACACACGTGTTTTCCAAGGAGTGCACCGTGCCCAGCCCGCCTCATCTACCCGGCACTGCCGAGCGTGTCGAGTTGCACACACCGCCGCACGTCAACGAGCGCATCTACCGCGACATGCGCCAGCGTGTCGCGGCGTGCTACGGGTTGAGCGACGAGCAGATCGATGCTCGCATCCGTGAGCTGGAAGAAGAATGGGACATCGAACGAACGCTGGAGGCAAACGCGGCCAGCGTCATCCTGACAGGACTCGCGCTCGGCACCTTTGCGCATAGGCGTTGGTATCTACTCTCCGTCGCCGCCGCCGGATTCTTGCTACAGCATGCAGTTCAGGGTTGGTGCCCGCCTCTGCCGCTACTCCGGCGCCAGGGCGTTCGAACGGCGAGTGAGATTCACGAGGAGATCACGGCACTGCGCGCACTGCGGGGCGACTTCGGAGAGCCGGAAGACATCGAAGCCGCGCTCGACAGAGCGATCGTGCATTGACCGGTTATCTGAACTCGAAGTATTCGTAGTGAAGGTTCGCGTCAGGTATCCCGTTCTCGCGCATTGCATGCTGAATGCGCCGGAGCAGACCCTTCGGACCGCAGAAACTCACACTGACTTGATCAGATCCAGCTTCATGCGCGATGTCCGCAAAGCGGCGCGCGAAAACTGGACTCATCGGGCCGTCAGGGACGGGCACGAGCTCCGCACCCCGTAGCCGCGCCATCTCGTCCAGGCGAGCAGCAGCGGGAAATTCCTTGCCTGGCGTGAAGAAGTAGAACAGCGTGACGCTCTCGTGCGGACGATCTTCGTCCGTCAGCCACGCGATAAAGGGCGAGATACCGACTCCGCCCGCGATCCACACTTCGCGCTTGGAGTCGGCAGGCCGGCTGAATCGACCGAAGGGGGCATAGACCGTCGCGTACATGCCAGGTGTCGCGTTCGCAACTAACCTGTTCGTGTAGTCCCCGAGATTCCGAATCACAAAATGCACGTGCCCGTTCTCATTGGATGCATTCGCAATCGTGAAGGGATGCGGCTCCCGCAAGCCCTCCTCCTTCATGGAGATGAAAGCGAACTGTCCCGGCGTGAACGCGATTGGATTGCGCACGGGCTGCAACTCCAAGTGCACTGCCGCGGAACCCGGATTCGCACTGACGACTCGATACTCTGCATGCGGCGAGAGGAACGGATAGAGCGCGAGCTTGTAGAACGCCGCAATCACGCCGAGACCCGATAGCACTGCGAGCCAGATCCCGGCCGCACTCGCGAGCGCGATCGGCGATTTGAAGCTCAACCAGTGCAGAATAACGATGAGGAAAAGCGGCCCCGACAGTTTGTGCCACCAGCGCCAACGGTGGTAAGGGATCTTGCGATTGAGCGCGAGGATGATGATCAGCATCAATGCCAGCAGGCTGAGCTGACGCACGAGCCGCGTCCAGAACGGCGGAATCGCTAGGATCGAAGCCGTTTCCCAGCCGGGCATCCCCGCTTTGAATGTGAAATGAATAGCCGCCAATGCGAGTGCATAAATGGCCATCCACTTATGCGCCAAGTAGACGCGATCGAGACCACCGAACAGCGACTCGACGATGCGCCAGCGCCCGCCGAGAATCGCAGCCGCCGCCATGAGCGCCAGCGCAGCGACGCCCATCGACAGGCTCAGCGCTGCAGAGCTCAGCCAACTCGCGCTCGGGATCTGAGCCAGCGTCACGATGACGCTGACGACGATGATCCCTGTAATCGCGACAGACGGTTTCAAGGACATGGGCCCTCAGTTCGCGTTCCTGTGGACGCTATGGCTGCGCTTCCAGCAACGCACGTACCGGTTGCGCGAGCCGTGTGAGCCCCCAACGCTCGCCGATCTCGAGCGCCTCCTCCGGCGATTTCCCCTGAACCCACGCGGCACGGATCGCGATGAGCGCACCGACTCGATTGCCGCTCGAGCAGTGGAGCAATGCCGGCTCATCGCCTATCTCCTCGAGAATCCGCTCCAGTGCCTGTGCATTCCCTAGCGTGAGCGATTGTGCGCCTTTGATCGGGAGCGCGTGATACTCGAGGCCCTGCTCCTCGACAGCCCGCGCCTCGTCGAATGTCGGATTCTCCTCGGGCGGCCGCAAGTTCACGACGTGACGAATGCCTGCCTCCGGTAACAACGCGATCTGCGACGCATCGAGCGCACCGCTCACGACCTTGTTCGCGGTTGGAAAACGAGCATTCGGAAGTTCGCGAAGCGAGTGCTCCAGCGGTTCGGCTGAATGCGCCGCGAGCGCCAGTAGCGAAGCGAATACGAGAGCGATCGATTGCAACATGCCTAGCGCTCCACCACGTCGACACGCATCAGTTCGCTGCGCGGCCGTACCCATTGCCTTTGAGGCGCTTGTTCGGCCTCGGACGGCGGGCAGCATGCCTTACCCTCCTGGCACTCTGTATAAGGGATGCTCCGGTAAGACTCGCGCAACCCCCTGTTCTTGACAGTATGCAGGCAGATCGCAACAGTGGAGCGCCATTGCAGCGGATCCCCGAACCGTGCCCACCATCACCCGCGAGCGGCTTGCCTCCGCGATCATTCCGCGTGCCACCCAGAGCATTCGCGTGTGCGAAACGCATCTATCTTCCGTGCTCCTCACGGGAGACTACGCTTATAAGATCAAGAAAGCCGTCGCGCTCGATTTCATCGACACGACGTCGCTCGAGCACCGACGACAGCTCTGCGAGGAGGAGCTGCGCCTCAATCGGCGTTACGCACCCGATCTGTATCTGAGAGTCGTACCCATTACCCAGAACGCAGGCATGTTACACATCGATGGCAGCGGCGAGGCGATCGAGTACGCGGTCGAAATGCGCCAGTTCGAATCGAGCGAAGAACTGCAGGCGCTTCTCGCGTCCGATGCCGCGAGCGAGGCGGACCTCTCGGCGCTCGCCGATTGCATCGCCGACTTCCATCGCCGCGCTGACGTACGCCATTCACATTACGATGGCGCTACACGCGCGTTTGTCCGCAAAGCACTCGAGAATCTCGCGAGCGTGGCGGCGCAAATCGATACCCTTGATGGGGCCGCGGACCTCGATCGCATATGCGATTGGACCGAAGAACAGCTTTCGAGATATTCGGAGCGTCTCGTCGCTCGCGAACACGACGGGTTTGTTCGCGAGTGTCACGGCGACTTGCATTGCGGCAACGTCGTTCGCTGGAAAGGCGCGCTACTCCCGTTCGACTGCATCGAGTTCGATCCGGAGCTGCGCTTTATCGACGTGCTCAACGATATTGCGTTCTTGGCAATGGACCTCATCGCTAGGGCACGAAGCGATCTTGCCTTCACGTTGCTCAACCGTTACTTGGAAAGAACGGGTGACTACGCGGGTGTCGCGCTCCTGCCCACGTATCTCGTCTATCGTGCGCTCGTACGAGTGAAGGTCGAGCTCATCGCTTTCTCGCAGCATCCTGAAGCGACCGATGCGATCGAGCGCTCTCAGGCCTACTTTCGTGTTGCCGACACCTTCGTGCAACGACCACGCAAGCCCCTTCTCATCATCATGAATGGTGCCTCAGGCTCGGGGAAGTCGTGGCTGAGCGCGCAACTGGTCCCCAAGATCGCGGCGCTGCGCATCCGGTCCGATCTCGAGCGCAAACGACTTGCCGACATCGATCCATTCGACCGCGCCGTGGAGCCGGACCCGAGCATCTACACGCTCGAGTTCAACGATCGAACGTATGCGCATCTCGTCGAGTGCGCTCGCGCGTGCCTCGAAGCAGGTGTCAACGCGATTGTGGACGCGGCATTTCTCAAAGCGAGCGAGCGATCCGAGTTCGCGTCCCTCGCGCACTCGCTCGGGGCACCGTTCCTGATCGTTTCTTGCAGCGCTGACGCGGAAACGCTTGCCGCCCGCATAGCCGCGCGACGGGAGGCGCGCAACGATCCGTCCGATGCGGACGAGCGGATCATGCAACGTCAGCTCGAAACGATGGAGCCGCTGACGCTCGAAGAGCGGACACAGTCGATCGAGATCGACACGCGTGCCGTCGCTGCGATGGCACGCGTCGTGGCGAAAGTAGAGTCGCTAACAGCGGCCCTACCCTAGACGTTAAGCCGCAACTTCCTCTGCCGCCGCCAACATTGCTTGCGACAAGATCCCATACGCTGTCGCCCACGCTTCCTTCACATCGGGCGTGAAGGCGGGACCGAGACCCGCTTCGAGCGTGCTCAGCAACGCGCCGCCCACCGTCATGTAGTCCTTAGGCTTCACGCCATACGCGAGATGACGCCTGCCAAGATCCTGCACGGCCGGCACGATATCGTCCAAGTGGTCGAGCGAGCTCACGGCGATCCCGATCATCTTCATGAGCTTGACCTTCTGCTCTTCGAGATCGCTGTTGAACAACGGCTCGAGCGACGCATCGGCCGCGAACAGTTTGTCGTAAAAGATCGTGGCCGCCTGGATTTGAATCGGAATCACGCTTTCCCAGGTACTTTGCACGAGACTGATTTGTTTCGGCGTCATGGATTGTCTCCCGTTAAACTCTCGACGAGCGCCGTCATGTAATCGACGGCGGCTTTCACTTGGTCGTCACTCAGCGCTGAATTGCCGCCTCGTGCCGGCATCTCGGTCCCGGTCGGACCGGCGAACCCGTTCAATGCATGCGAATAGAGCACCGATCTGTCCTGCTGGAGCCTCGGCGCCCAAGCAGCGGCGTCGGTCACTTCCGGCGCCCCGGCGAAGTCGGTCGTGTGACACGCGAGGCACGTTTCGATCCACACTTCGCGGCCGAGCCGTAGCGTTGGATCGTCGAACACCGGGTACTCTTCTTGCGCGAGCGCGACGGACGCGAGTCCGAGCATCGCAACGACGACACCTCGACGTGACACGTTGCGCATCGACCTACTCCATCGGAATGCGCAGCACAACACCGCCCATGACGTCGCCGATCTTGAAATCGGTCCGCGGCGAATCGCGATGCTCGTTGTGGCAGGTGATACACGCCGGGGACACGGCGCGATCGGCGTACACAGCGGTGAAGTACTTCGTCTTACCGAGTGTCTCCTCTGTGTAGTACGGCTGTTTCGGGTCCTTCGCAATTTGCTCGAGCCCCGCTTTCTCCGCGTCGGTACGCGGTGCGTTCTGCTTATTGACGGGCCACAGCGACAGGAGCGAGTACGTGAATCCCGCGTTCTTTTCGGCGACCATCTCCGCGCCGTAGCGGAACATCTGCGCGGGCAATGGCAACGCCTTTTCATCCTTCCAGTGCTCGCTCGCCTTGATGACCTTCTCTTCGCCCTGCAGGCGGTTCACGACCATGCGCGTGTACACCGTACGATCCGATTCCATGACGGCGTGCAACGCGTCCGCCATGCGCTTGTAGCTCACGCCTTCCGCGATTGCCGCACCCGCCGCGAGCGTCGCTACCGCCGCCGCAAGCGCAAGGCTCGTTCTCTTCGCATACGTTCGTCTCGCTTTCATCGCTTTCCTCCCACGTTGAAGTGATCGTCTTATTGCCGGCGACGCTGTGCCTCATGCTGACGCACGCGCTCGCGCGCCATCTCGAGGCTCTGGATCTGCGCCGTCGGGACACCCGTGAAATTGCGCTCTATCAATGCCGTATCGGCGAGCGCATCGATCGAGAACTGCAGGCCGTGACACGACAAGCACACCGGGCGCAGCATCTTCTCGTTCGGCCGCAGCGTGTCGTTCTGGTTGTGTTGAACGAGGACGCGCTTGAGATCGAATTCCACATCGCGATGTTCGATCCGTGGCATATGGCAGGTCGCGCAGGTCACGCCGGCGCCTTCCGGCAACTCGCCGCTCAACTCTT
This sequence comes from Lysobacterales bacterium, assembly GCA_044506405.1. Classification (GTDB taxonomy): domain Bacteria; phylum Pseudomonadota; class Gammaproteobacteria; order Steroidobacterales; family Steroidobacteraceae; genus Steroidobacter. The sequence continues at coordinate 9,627 of JBIQKP010000023.1, forward strand.
GCTGCCACAGCGCGAAGTGCTTCGACTCCTTGTAGGAAACGGAATGCTGATCGGCGTGACAGCCGAGGCACGCCTCTGTCGCCGCGCGCCGTGTATCGAACGCATGCGCGTCATGACACGTCGAGCACGTCAGTTGCGTGTCCTTTGCGTGAGGCCGCATCGGTAACCGCGCTTCGCCCGGCGTCATCGGCGACAGCCCTTGTGCGAGCCGCATGCCGTGTTTTCCCGCTAGAAAACCTTTGACTTCCGGACCGTGGCAGGTCGCGCACGCGGTGTGGTCGGGCTGATCCTTCCACTCACCCGAGTCGCCTCCGTGGCATCCGGAACAGTTCACACCCGCGGCGGCATGACTCGACGCCAACCAGTCGCTCATGACCGCCGCATTCGCTTTCGCGTGCACCGGCCCATCCGCTTGCGCTTCGGTGAGCGCACCGATCGGGTAACGATCGCTCGGGTACTCCGGCAACATCGCGGCGATCTCGACGAAATCTCGGACGGACACTCGCGGCCGATCGCTCGTACTCGGCGCATCCAAGTGCCGCACGAGGAAGTCCTCGTACAGTGCGCGGTTGTCATGGAAGTTGTGACATCCGGAAGAGGCGCACGTATCGAAAGCCATGCCCACGTGGCTGGGCCGCTCTTCCGCGATCGTGCTATGGCAATGCACGCACAGATCGTCCGGCAGCGTGACGCCCATCGCGTTCGTCATTCGTGGACGATGCTCGCTGTGGCACGTCACACACATCGTCGCATCGATCTGCTCGAGCAACGGCGCGTTGCGCGGGTCGACGAACTTCGAGAGCGGATGTTTGTCATCTGCCTCCTTGAGCTCTTGCCCATGGCATCCGACGCAGGCTTGCTGCAGATCATCCGCCGACGTGAACGAGTTCGTGTGACAGCTTTCGCACGCAAGCTCGATTTGGTAGTGACCGTGCGTGGTTGGGCCGGGCACCATCCAAGCGCGAGCACTTGCAAGCAACGATTCGTGATCGTCCTTCTTCAAAATGCCTGCCGTGAGATAGCCCGTGCCAATCAAGCTCAACACTCCCCACAGAATCCAGAGGCTTGCGCGTCCACGTTGATGACTCATCCAGTCACGGCTCAGAAGTAATAGCTCTTGAAGATGTGAAACCCGAGCAGCACCGGTACGGGCCAGAACAGCAGGATGTGCGCCCACGTGAACTGCGAGCGCCATTGCACGTGATCGCCGCTCAACTTGTGCTGGAGTGCCAGAACGCCCGCGGCCGCGATCCCGGTGGTCGAGATCGAGACGAAGCTACCCATCAACATTGCGTTCAAGTTGCTGCCGAGTCGCCCGCCCGTATGCGCGATCAGCGCGGTGAGCCCGATCACGGCAAGGGCGACGTGAACGATGCGCCAATAGGCAAAGGTGCCGAATGAGATGCGTTTGACGCGCTTACGAAACGACATGAGCAACGCGAGCGTCGTGAAGGCGACCGTCGTGTAGCCGGTCAGCTGCTTCCAGAAGCTCGAGCGCCATAGGAAGTCGAGCGACCAGGTCGATTGAACAGACGACGCATAGTTCAGCGAAATGGGAAACAGCAGCAGCACCGCAATTAGGGCCGCCACACCGGTCGCGCCGAGCAGCGGTCGCCAGGCCTTTTCAGGCGCGAGGGGTTCTTGCTGACCGCACAACTCCGCGAGCAGCGGCTTGCACGAACCGCATACGCTCGATGCGCCTGTAGCCGCCGCAAGATCGGTGACCGTCTTCGCGCCGGAATCGATTGCTTTACCGAGTGCCCCGCGGGAGACGCCCATGCAGTTGCACACTGCAACGTGATCCGGCCATTGGCGAACGCTCTGTGCCTTCTGTTCAGCCCAGAGGGTACCCGTCCGTCGGAAGCGCCAGACCTGCCAAGGCCAAATCGTCCGCGCATGAGTGACGGCTTCCTGCAAACGCCCCACCTGCGCTGCATCGCCGATCGCGATCGCGCCCACGAGGCGGCCCTTCTCGATCGCAACTTTGCAGTAACGGTTCTCGATCCGATGCACGCTGCACTTCGCATCGCTCGTGAGATCGTCGTCGGCGACGCGCCCGATGCTGAACACTGGCACGCCGACGACTTTGAGACGTGTCGCGGCGAGCGAACCGCGGTAATGCGCCACGCCGTGCGTCAATACGGATGCGACAACCGCTGCTTGCTCATAGCCGGGCGCCACCAAACCATAGACGTGCCCGCGATGCTCTGCGCACTCCCCAACCGCGAAGATCGCGGGATCCGATGTCCGCATCTGATCGTCGACGCGAATACCGCGACTCACGCTCAAGCCCGCCTTGCGCGCCAGATCGATGTTCGGGCGTATGCCCGTTGCGACCACGACCGTGTCGCACTCGATGAATGCGCCGCTCATGAGCTCGACGCCCGACACTCGACAATCGCCCACGATCTTTCGAACGCCTTCTCCTCCGAGGACGATGTCGATGCCGATGCGCCTCAAGTGCGCCGCAACGAGCTGACCTCCTTCGTCATCGAGCTGCCTCGGCATCGGGCGCGGCGCGTGCTCGATCACGATCACTTGCGTGTGAAAGCGCCGCATCGCGCGGGCCGCCTCCAGGCCGAGCAAGCCGCCACCGAGCACAACCGTGCGCCGACTGCGCACGGAGCGGGCGAACAGCTGCTGTACGTCCTTCAGATCGCGAAACGTGTAAACACCCGGTAGATCCGTGTTCGGAATGTTCGGAACGTGCGGCGTCGATCCCGTCGCAATGATCAGATGCGAGTACGGCTGCACGAGCCCATTCGCATCGTGCACCGTCCGAGCCTCGCGATCGATCGACGTCACCGCGCAGCCCAAGCGACGCTGAACGCTGCTGCCCGTATCGAGGAGCTTGTCGTTCACCCAGCTCGCCCAGGATATTTCCCCTGCGAGCAGCGACGACAGCCGGACTCGGTTGTAGGGCTCCTCCGATTCGGCGCCGTACAGGATGATGGGCGCGCGAGTGCCGCGACGCTCGAGCTCGCCCGCAGTGCGTACACCGACCGGACCGCATCCCACGATCACGATCGGCCGCCCATCGGAAACGGGCGTCAGGCCCTGTTGCTGGAGCACCGCGACCATGGAGAGTCGATCACCAGACGTATTCGAACTGAATCCAATACTTCTTCGTATCGGTCAGGAAACCGTCTGCCCGATAGTCGCCGTACTTCAGAATGCCGGTGAACTTGCCGAGCTTCGCGAGGAGCTGAAGGTTGATCTCATCGCCGTAGTCCAACGAGACGCGTTCCGCTTCGTACTCGTGATAGCTCGCGACGAGCGCCACCGTTTCGAGCGCCGCGAGATTCTTCAGCGTCACTCCTGCATTGAGGTAGCGATCCTCGATACCGTTCGGCGGCGTTGCGAGGAACTTGTCCGCCCAGCCCTGGAACTTGTGCAACGTGGCAAGCGGCGTCGTGAAGCCCTTCACGCCGTCGCCTTCGAGCACTTCGAGACCTGCGCCGACCGAGTAGCGGCCGAACGTGCCGGTGACCTCGCCCATGTAATAGTCGAGGTCGAACGCGATTGGATTGTCCCCGCGCTCGCTCTGAGTCGCATACGACGCGGCATACGCGATCTTCGTCGTGCCGACCGGTTTCTCGCCGGCGAACCGCACGCCCACCGTCTCGGACGAATCGCGAACCGCGGCAGGCACGCCCTCGATCGCGTCGAACTCGAGCAAGTAACCGAAGCCCGTGAGCTTGCCGATCGGGAGTTGATAGGAAACGTTCGCGAGTACGCTGTCGCCTTCGTAGCGCCCTTGGGCGGAGTCTTTCCCGAATACGCGATTGACTTGCGTCACGTAGGAAAGATCGAGCGTGAGATTCTTGACGCTCTTGTTCACCACCCGCACGGAGTCGTACGTCTGTTCGTTCTGTCGCCAACCGACATTGCCGACGAAACGCTGATCGTCGAGCAAGATCCGTTGACGGCCGACCGTGAAGGTCGTGCCGGCCAGCGAGGTGTTCGTGAGCTGCAGCCGATTGATCTCGTGCGTTTCCGGGTCGGCAACGATCGGGTACTGCGTCTTGCCGTTCGTCGTGCTGTTGTAATCCGTCAGCAGCGGCCACACTAGATCCGCTTCCGCGAGCAGCGACGTCCCCCACGCCTTTCCTGTCTCGAAGCCAACGCGCGCCCGCACCGTGAGCGCCTCGGCGTCTTCGGCCATCGGATCTTGATCGACGCCCTCGTACCGCATGCGCGTATCGAACAGGAGCTTCGTTCCCGATACCGCGCTTTCGAAGGGACCCATCGTGTCGGCCGACTGGGCGTGAGTGCCACCGGCAACCGCAGATAACGCAAGTGCGACGGTCAGCTGGACCGGAGTTCGACGCTTCATGGAACCTCCCAAGAAAAAATGATTGCTATTCTCTGAGCCACTGCGGCATGCGACACTGACCTGCATCAAGCGGCCTCCGCCTGATGCGCGCGATCGCACTCGGCCAGGAACTTGAGCAGTTCCTCGCGGTAGGCATAGTACTTCGGGTGTTCGAGCAAGGCTTTGCGACTGCGCGGCCGCGGCAGGTCGACGTGCATGATGTTGCCGATCTTCGCGTGCGGCCCGTTCGTCATCATGACCACGCGGTCGGCGAGCAGGATCGCTTCATCGACGTCGTGCGTCACGCAGATCGCCGTCACGCGATTGCGCCGCCAGACGTCCATGAGCACTTCTTGTAAGTCCCAGCGCGTGAGTGCGTCCAACATGCCGAACGGCTCATCGAGCAGGAGCAACTTCGGAGAAAGCGCGAAGGCGCGTGCCAAGCCGACGCGCTGGCGCATGCCGTTCGACAAGTCGCACGCCTTCTTATCGACCGCATCCGCCAGGCCGACTCGCGTCAAGTAATAGTCGGCGATCTCGGCACGTTCCCGAGCAGACGTATGTGCGTAGACGCGATCGACGGCGAGCGCCACGTTCTCGCGCGCGGTGAGCCAGGGCAGCAAACTCGGCGCTTGAAATACCACTCCTCGATCCGGACCCGCGCCCGCGATCTCGCGGCCGTCCAGCACGATGCTGCCGTCAGTGATGTCCGTCAGGCCGGCGATCATCGAGAGTACCGTCGACTTGCCGCATCCGGAATGACCGATCAGCGAAATGAACTCGCCATTGCGGATCTTCAGGTCGAACTTGTCGACAACGGTGAGCGGACCTCTCGGCGTCGGATAGATCTTCGTCACGCCGTAGAGCTCGACGAATCGATTCACGTCTTCCGCCGGCTTCGGCGCACTCGCCTTGCGCGATGCTTTCGGCGTCATCGGTACGACTTCGGGCGCCGTGAGATCGTCCTGCGCGGCGTTCGCTCGTTCCATTCCTAGAGAGATCAGGTATTCGGTGATCTCCGCGCGCAATGCCTGATAGCTCGGATCATGATTGACCTCGGTGCGATCGCGCGGCCGCGGCAGATCGACGATGAATTCCTTGCCCAATGTCGCCCCCGGCCCGGGCTTCAGCGGAATGATGCGATCCGCCAATAGGAGTGCCTCGTCCACATCGTTCGTGACGAGCACGACGGTCTTGCGCTGCGCGCGCCAGATCGCCTCGATCTCGTCCTGCAGCTTCGCGCGGGTCAGGGCATCGAGCGCGGAGAGCGGCTCGTCCAACAGCAACACGCGCGGATCCATCGCCAAGGCGCGCGCCACCGCCACACGTTGGCGCATACCGCCGGACAGCTCCGCGGGACGGCGATCCATCGCGTGCTCGAGCCCGACCATCGCGATGTACTTGCGCGTGTGTTCACTCCGCTGGTCGCGTGCCCACGAAGGAAAGACCGCATCGACCGCTAATGCGACGTTGTCGTACACGCTGAGCCACGGCATCAACGAGTAGCTTTGAAACACGACGCCGCGCTCGGGGCCCGCACCCATGACGGACTTGCCGTCGAGGAAGACTTCGCCGCGATCCGGGGAGACGAGCCCTGCAATGGTCGAGATCAAGGTCGTCTTGCCGCTGCCGGAGAAACCGACGATCGCCACGAACTCGCCTTCCGCGATCCGCAAGCTGACGTCGCTCAACACCTCCGTGGTTCCCGCGTCCGACGCGTAGTGCTTGCTGACATTCTTCAGCTCGAGGAGCGCTGGAGCGAGGCTGCGATCCGAGTTCGCTGTATCGCGCATGTCAGCGGCACTCATCGACGCACCCCGAAGCTCGATACGCTTTGCAGCGCCAGCATGACGCGATCGAGAAAGAAACCGATCAATCCGATCGTGAGCACGGCCACCATGAGGCGCGCCAACGAATCGGAGCTCCCGTTCTGAAACTCGTCCCAGACGAACTTACCGAGGCCAGGGTTCTGCGCGAGCATCTCCGCGGCAATCAGCACCATCCAGCCCACGCCGAGCGAAAGCCGCATGCCCGTGAAGATCAGCGGCAACGAAGATGGAATGACGAGTTTTGTGAGTTTCGTCGTCCACGGAAGCTGCAGGACTTTCGAAACGTTGATGAGATCGCGATCGATCGAGCTCACACCGACCGCGGTGTTGATGACCGTCGGCCAAAGGGAGCACAGCGTCACGGTGATCGCCGAGATCAGAAAGGACTTCTGAAACATCGGATCCGCAGTGACGTACAGCGCACTCACGACCATCGTGACGATTGGCAACCAGGCGAGCGGCGAGACGGGCTTCAGCACTTGAATCAGCGGATTCAGCGCGTTGTTGATCGTCGTGGAGAGCCCGCAGAAGATGCCGACGGGAACGGCGATGACCGTTGCGAGTAAGAACCCAGTGAAGACGGTTTTCAGACTCGTGAGGATCTGATCGATGTACGTCGGCTTGCCGGTGTACTGCCGGATCTTCACTTCGGCGTCCGGATTCTTCGCGAGCCGTTCGGCATTGCGTTCGCGTTGTCGCTCGTAGAAGGCGGCCGCCTTCTCACGCTCGACCTTGTGATCTGCCCAAAGGCTTTTCGCCTGAGACCACACTGCCGCGGGTCCTGGAATCTGACCCAAGCTCGTCTCGATTCGCGACGCGACCTGGCTCCAGGCAAATAGGAACACGAGAATCGCGACGAGCGGCACGCCAAGTAACTGCCACAATGCCTTCATCTGCGCCTTCGGCGTTTCTCCTCGACACAAGCGGATGATCGGGATCAGAAAGCTGAAGCCGATCACTTGCAGTGCCGAGTACAGGCGATCCAACGAGATGGGCTTGCGCACACGCGGCGCGTTCGCGGCGGACGGCATCGCCGCCGGCGCGCCTTTATCGCCGGCGGGCGCGTTCATCTTGAGCGCGGGATAGGACGACATGTCGACTCTCCTTTAGTCGCTGAGGTTGGAACGATCCGGTCGCATCCGGATCAACGCGCCATGGAGCTCAGCTTCTGATCGCGCACGGCGCCACCTTCGACGCGTTGATCGCCCTTCAATCCGATCGCGAGCGCCTCGAGATAGGCATTCGGCTTGCGACCGTCGTACATCACGCCGTCGATGAACTCCTTCGTAGCGGGACGAAATCCGTCGGAATCCCAAGGGAAGTCTTCCTTCTTCGCCTTGCCCTCGGCGACGAGCAGCCGTGCCGCCTTGAGATAGACGTCCGGCAGATACACCTGCTTCGCGACCGTGTGATACCACTCGTCCGACTTACCTTCGGGAATCTGGCCCCAACGGCGCATTTGCGTCAGATACCAAACCGCGTCGCTGTAATAGGGATACGTCGCGTGGTACCGAAAGAAGACGTTGAAGTCCGGAAGGGATCGCTTGTCGCCGCGGTCGTACTCGAACGTGCCGGTCATGCTGTTCGCGATGACTTCATAGTCAGCACCGACATACTCTGGCCGAGACAAGATGCGCGCGGCCTCTTCGCGATTTGCACCATTGCCTTCATCGAGCCACATGCCCGCACGAATGAGTGCTTTCACGAGCGCGAGGTGTGTGTTCGGATGCTTCTGCGCCCACGCCTTCGTGACGCCAAATACTTTCTCTGGATTGTTCTTCCAGATCTCGTAGTCCGTGATCACCGGAACACCGACGCCTTTGAAGATGGCTTGTTGATTCCACGGCTCACCGACGCAGTATCCGTAGATCGTTCCGGCTTCGAGCGTCGCGGGCATCTGCGGCGGCGGCGTCACGGACAACAGGACGTCTGCTTTGACCTGCCCGCTCACATCGCCTGGCGCATAGAAGCCCGGATGAATGCCGCCGGCCGCGAGCCAATACCGAAGCTCGTAGTTGTGCGTCGAGACGGGAAAGACCATCGCCATCTGGAAAGCCTTGCCCGACGCTTTGACCTTCTCGATCGCGGGCTTCAGCGCTTCAGCCTTGATCGGATGAACCGGCTTGCCTTGCGCATCCTTCGGCAAGTGCGGCTTCATCAGCGACCACACCTCATTGGAAACGGTGATCGCATTGCCGTTCAGGTCCATGCTGAACGCGGTCACCACATCCGCCTTCGTTCCGAACCCGATCGTCGCGCCGAGCGGCTGACCGGCAAGCATATGCGCGCCATCCAACTCGCCTGTGATCACGCGATCGAGAATGACCTTCCAATTCGCCTGCGGCTCGAGCGTGACGTACAGCCCTTCATCTTCGAAGAAGCCTTTCTCGTATGCGATCGCGAGCGGCGCCATGTCGGTGAGCTTGATGAATCCGAGCTTGAGCTCCTCCTTCTCGAGCTCGAGCTCCGCGCTGTGTGCACTGAGTGCGATGCCACAGCACGCGAGCACGCTCAAGGACACTGCTTTGATCCGATCGCTTCGCATAGACGAGATCTCCTACTGCTTCCCTCGCGCAAAAAAAAAAAAAACGCTGCCCACCTGAATCGACGCATGGACGTCGACTTAGATCGGCAGCGTTGCCTGCAAGCCCGCTGTTGGGTTTGCTCTCGAGCGGCGCGCGTTGCCGCTCGAACTACTTAGTGCAACAGGCGTGCCACGGCGCGCAGACGCGGGAACTGATGCATTTCCAAGCGATTTAGTCTCGATCGGTGCTCGACGAGCCGTCTCGACTGGTCATCGACAGGGCACGCGCGACGCTCGGACGCACGAAGATCGTGCAATTCGCCTCTCGAGTCGCGATGCACTCGTCGCGCGGACCTCGCGCCCGCGCCGATATCTATATGAGTGCCGCTACCTGATCGCGGCACTCCTCTCTGGCATAGGCATTGCACTCTTGCCTGATCGATGCCTGAGGAAAGATCCCAATCGGAGCCCTCTCTACACATTCTGATCGTCGATCAGAATGTGATGCGCGCGTCCATTCTCGAAGAGGGATTGCGCGAGGCGGGCTATCGCAAGGTTTCTGTCTTGCGCGATATGCAGAACCTCATGCGCAAGATCGTAGACATCGATCCTGAGGTGATCTTCATCGACTTGGAAAATCCCAATCGCGACGTTCTCGAGCAACTCTTCACGGTGTCGAGATGCGCACGTCGCCCGATCGCAATGTTCGTGGACCGTTCGGACACCGACATGATCGAAGCCGCAGTCGAAGCGGGTGTCGGCGCCTATGTCGTGGATGGTCTCAAGAAGGAACGGGTCAAGGCGGTGCTCGATATGGCCGTGAGCCGCTTCAACGCGTTTCAAAAATTGCGCGAAGAACTGGATCGTGCCCGCGCCGAGCTCGACGAGCGAAAAGTTGTCGAACGCGCGAAGGGCATCCTCATGAAGGAACGGGGGCTTTCCGAAGAGGCTGCGTATGGCTTGCTACGTAAAGCCGCGATGAACGAGAACCGTCGCGTTTCGGAGGTCGCGCAAAGCGTGCTCACGGCTGCGAGGTTACTGAAGTGAATCCCTCACGATCTACATTCTCGATTGCACGGCGCACCGCATGTCATGAGCGGGGCTCGCGAAGATGAACGGCTCGAACATCATCGTCGCCGGTTTCATCCCGTTACTCGATTGCGCCCCGCTCGTCGTCGCGGCGGAGCGCGGCTTCGCTGCGCGCGAAGGCATCGACCTCACGCTCGTGCGCGAAACCTCCTGGGCAAATATCCGCGATCGGGTCGTCGTCGGGCATTTCGACGTCGCGCACATGTTGGGTCCGATGGCGCTCGCGTCGACACTCGGCATCGGTCACTTGAAAGTCCCGATCGTCGCGCCGTTCTCGTTCGGCTTGGGCGGAAATGCGATTACGGTGTCGCTCGCGCTCTGGCAACAAATGACGAAGCACGGGGCGGGCGTGAACGCCTCCCCTGCCGTTCAAGGTACAGCGCTCCAGAAGGTCGTCAGCGAGCGCGAACGATCCGGACGCACACCGCTGACCTTCGCGATGGTGTATCCGTTCTCGTCGCACAATTATCTGCTGCGCTATTGGTTGGCGTCGGTCGGCATCGATCCGGACCAGGATGTTCGTCTCGTCGTCTTGCCGCCGCCGCTTCTCGTCGATGCGATGCGCGAAGGACAGATCGACGGATTCTGCGTGGGCGAGCCTTGGAATAGCCTTGCGGTATCGGTCGGTGTCGGCTGCATCGTGGCTGCGACCGCGGCGATTTGGAGACACAGCCCGGAGAAGGTGCTTGCGTGCCGACAGGAATGGGCGGAGCTCAATCCAAGTCGGCTCCACGCCCTGCTGCGAGCGCTGTCGAAGTCGGCGCAATGGTGCGCGGTGCGCGAGAACCATGCGGAGCTCGCGCGCTTATTATCCGATCCCCGCTATGTGGGCGCACCGGCGGACATTCTTGCGCGTGGCTTGTCGAACGAGCTCGGACTCATTCCCGCCGGCGCGCTGAAATCGATTCCGCTTTTCTATGAAGTCTCCGGACATCACGCGAACTATCCGTTGCGCAGTCACGCGCTCTGGTTCTATTCGCAGATGGTGCGGTGGGCGCAGGTTGAGTACTCGGAGACGCTCCAAGCAGCGGCTACGAGCACCTATCGGCCGGACATCTACTACGCTGCGTTGGAGCTCGACCATCATGAGCTCGCATCCGCGCGCAGCGAAGGGACGGGCTTCTTCGACGACATCGTATTCGATCCGTCGGATCTGCGCGGGTATCTATCGACCTTGCGCGTCTCGAGCTAACGGTCTCTTGAGGTTCGCCTCAGGACGCAGCCGGAAGCTGCAAGCTGTAGCGCAGCTTCGCTCGCGCGATGGCACCGATTCGCCTGTAGAAGCGATCCGCGTCCGTATTCCAATCGGGTGTCTGCCATTGCAGCTCTTGAATCCCGCGAACGCGCGCCTTCTCGATGACGGCCTGCATCAATCTGCGCCCGACACCTTGGCCTCGATGCGCTCCGCGAACAAAGAGACAATCGAGATGCATGAACGGCGCTGCGCGCCACGTCGAGAAATCGATCGTCGCGGTGGCATAACCGCTCAGCGAGTGCTTCGATTCTGCCACCCAGCCGAATAACACGAGCCCATCGATCGCACGCCGCAGCGACTCGAGCTTGTCTTGCCTTTCATATGGCATACGCTCGTACTCGGCATGCTCGGCGCAAAGATCGATGAGCTGCGGAAGATCGCTGAGCGCGAGCTCGCGAATCGCTATGCGACTTCCTGAGCACACTCGAGCGCAAAGCCTTCATCGAGCCAGCCGGCGATACCGCCCGCCATGAGCTTTACCGGCCGGCCGAGCTGCGCCAGGCGTAGCGCCGCGCGCGCGGCACCGTTGCAGTGAGGCCCGGCGCAGTACACGACAAACAATGTGTCCGCCGGATACGCCGCCATCTTGGATCCAATGATCTTGGCGTGCGGAATATTGGTCGCGCCGGGTACGTGGCCTTTCGCAAAGGCAGCGGGGCTGCGCACATCGAGGAGCACGAACCCCGGACGGCCCGAACGCATCGTTTCATGAACGTCCCAGCAGTCCGTTTCGAATGTGAACTCAGCGGCGAAGTGCGCAAGCGCGTCTTCAGGCGGCGCAGCCGGTATTTCCGTAACAGCGTTCTTCACGATGCGTGTTCCTCGTATGATGGTTGGGACGACGTTCATCGTGCGACTGCGGATCTCAGTCGACAATCTGCAGGATTGCCAAAGGTCGAAAAGATCATGCCAATTCATCAGCCTCCCACGAACCGCTTGGTCGCCGCGCTTGCGTACGATCAGCTATGCAGCTTCGAATTCGGATGCGCGGTCGAAGTATTCGGACTGCCAAGACCCGAGCTCGGCGCGAACTGGTATCGATTCGTGACGTGCGCGGTCGAACCGGGACCGCTTCGCGCGATCGGCGGGTTCAACGTCATGCCGCAAGCGGGGCTCGACACACTCGCGAGCGCCGGCACGATCATCATCCCGGGATGGAAAGGTGCCGACAGCCTGCCCTCTCAGGACCTGATCGATGCGCTTCGTAGCGCATACGACTCGGGCGCACGGCTCGTCACGATCTGTTCCGGCGTGTTCGTGCTTGCCGCCGCGGGACTCTTGGACGGTCATCGCGTCACGACGCATTGGCGTTACGCGGATAAGCTCAAAGCCCTATATCCGCACGTCGAAGTCGATCCGAACGTGTTGTACGTGGATGCGGGACGCATCCTGACGTCGGCCGGCAGCGCTGCGGGATTGGATCTATGTCTGCATCTCGTTCGACGCGACTTCGGCGCGGCAATCGCCAATCAAGTTGCACGCAGACTCGTCATTGCCCCTCATCGAAACGGCGGCCAAGCGCAGTTCATCGAACGCCCCGTGCTGCGCGAAAGACATGGCCGCCTCGCGGAGCTGATCGGCAAGCTCACGGCTCGGTTGCAGGAACCGCTCTCAGTCGAAGCGATGGCCGAGCTCGCCGCGATGAGCACGCGCAATTTCATTCGACGCTTTCAGGAAGCGACAGGCAAGACCCCTTCGGATTGGTTGATCGACGCGCGCATCGAGCGCGCACGCGAGCTGCTCGAATCGACGGACCTCGCCGTCGATGAAGTCGCGCGCCGCTGCGGCTTCGGCACGGCAGCGACGCTGCGCAATCATTTTCGTCGGCGCGTGCAGTTGAGCCCGATGGAGTATCGAGAGCGATTCATGCACACCGATTCAGCTGACGAAGTTATCGGCTGAATGCGCCACACTTCCTTGCGTATGGGAGGCGCGGTCAGCTTCGAACATGCCGAGTGCTAGACGTCTGCGCGCGGGACTGACGGTCGGGACTTGTTTCGGGACCGGGCGTCAATACGTCCATGTAGCCCTGCAACGAAAACGTCCTGTTTTCGATGCTCCCGAAACAAGTCCCGACCGTCAGTCCTTAAGTGCCCACGCAACCTCGGTATCGGAAAAGAGAACGGGGACATTCCTCTGCTGAGGAGTGTCCCCAAACAATTGCGCACTAGCCTACAACCCACTGACGTGAGCGCGCTCTTCGAGCGGATGGAAGGACGCGGGCAGGAACTTGTCGGATCCCGCTCGTGCTGGCACGCACACAATTCAAGCGCTACCTCTTACGGTCGAAGTGGCACGGGTGTCGCGCGGCGTGACTCGCCTTCGTACTCTGCGGTGCCAATAGTGCAGGCACCCGCCGCGTGATGTGGCACTCGCTCACCGAAGGACCGACAAGTTCCTGGCCGCGGCCTAAACGTCCGCTCTGCCGCTAGGCGCGCGCGGGCAATTCGCACCCCACACTCAACCAACTCGCAGCCTAGAGTCCCCCAAAAGAAATCGCTCGCTTTCCCTACTCAACCCTGTATAGTGCGCGGCGGTTCGTGTTCGTTCTCGTTTTCCCTCCTTGGCTAGTTACGCCGCGCCGGGACCTCTGAACGGTAGCGCCCCGCGTGCAACCCATGCGGTCCTAGCTTCCATGCCGGTGCAGGTTCCCAACCCAAGCACCCTCAGAGTCCCCCGCCTCGTCGCCTCCAGGACTGCAAAGCCTAAACGTCTCGACCAGGAGGCAGCGTGCATGATGCATGGCTGTTGTAGTTCGTAGGGCTTCTACTTTTTTCGAGAAGCTCGTTCTTGAGGTCTTTTTCATGAGTAAGATTTACGTAGGCAACCTTCCCTTCTCTGCTGACGAAGCAGCCGTTCGTGCTTTGTTCGAACAACATGGCACGGTCGATTCGGTTGCCTTGATCAATGATCGCGACACCGGTCGTCCCCGTGGCTTCGGCTTCGTGGAGATGCCCCGCGCCGATGCGGCACGCGCCATCCAGAACCTGAACGGTCAGGATATGGGCGGTCGTCCGCTGAAGGTCAACGAAGCGCAGGACAAACCCCGCGGCGGTGGCGGCGGCGGCGGTCAGCGCCGCTGGTAAGCGAGTCGCTTGATTGACAGAAAAGGGCGGGAGGGAAACTTCCCGCCCTTTTTCTTTGTGGGTCCTTGAGCTCCGGAACCGCGCTCCGGAGCCGGCGTTTTAACCTCAAGCTATTCGAGGATTGACCATGCGCTGGGTACGTATCCTTCTTTATCTATGTGTGACGACGACGCTCGCCGCCTGCGGCGTCAACCCAGTCACGGGCAAGAAGGAGCTCCAGTTCATCTCGGAAGCGCAAGAGATCAAGCTCGGCGAACAGTACTACTCGCCCACCCAGCAAGCCGAAGGCGGGGATTTCGATCAGATTCCGGCGCTTTCGAAGTACGTCAACGAGGTCGGGCAGAAACTCGCCGCGGTCTCGGATCGAAAGCTTCCCTACGAATTCGTCGTCCTGAACAACTCGGTGCCGAACGCCTGGGCGCTGCCCGGCGGAAAGATCGCGGTCAATCGCGGATTGTTGACCGAGCTCAAGAACGAGGCCGAGCTGGCGGCAGTGCTTGGCCACGAAATCGTCCATGCCGCCGCGCGCCATGGCGCGAAAGCGCAAGAACGCGGCACGCTCATGCAGGCGGGGCTCGCGCTCGCGCAGATCGGTGCGGCCATCGGCGATGTGGATCAGAACGTTGCCGGACTCGTGCTGCAAGGCGCCGGCCTCGGCGCGCAACTCGTGCAAACGAAATACAGCCGCGAGCAAGAGCTCGAGTCGGATCAGTACGGGATGCGATACATGAAAGCCGCCGGCTACGACCCGACCGGCGCCGTGACGTTGCAAGAGACCTTCGTGCGCCTTGCGGAGCAAGGCAATCGCAAACAAGGCGGGTGGCTGGAAGGCCTCTTCGCCTCGCACCCGCCGTCGACCGAGCGCGTCGCTCAGAATAAGCGACTGCTCGCGGAGCTCGGTGCCGGCGGTGACTTGGGCAAGGAACGGTACACGGCGATGGTCGCGCCGCTCGTGAAAATGAAGGACGCGTACGACAAACACGACCAGGCCGTGCTCGCCGCCCAGAAAAACGACTTGGGCACCGCGAGGCAGCTTGCGCGCGAGGCGGCGAAAGCCGTGCCGCAGGAAGGGCGTTTCCATCAACTATTAGGTGACATCGAGCTCGCGGCGAAAGATGTCAAAGCCGCTTTGCCGCACTATCAGAAAGCAATCGAGCTCAATCCCGATTACTTCGGCTCTTATCTCGGCGGCGGCGTCGCGAAATATCAATCGGGGGACAAGGCGCAAGCCGAAGAATGGCTTCGCAAGAGCGCGGAGCTGCTTCCGACCGCCCCCGCAGCCTACTTTCTCGGCACGATCGCCAAAGACCGCGGCGATACGAACCAGGCGCTCGAGTACTACAAAGCGGCCGCCGGATCGAACAGCCGCTACGGCCAACTTGCTGCGTCCGAGCTCATCCGCGTCGACCTGCCTAGAAATCCCGGCAATTACGTGGCAACCGCTGGACAGCTCGATTCGAGCGGCCGCTTGATATTGATCGTGGAGAATCGCGCTCCCGTGGCGCTCTCGGCAATTCAAGTGACGCCCGTCCTGGTGGACGCGGCGGGCCGCGTGGTTCGGGAAGCGCAAGCCATCGTGATCCGAGAAGTCGTGCAGCCGAATCAACGGATCGCGGGCGATGCCGGGGTCGGATCGATTCCGCCGGACCAGCTTGCGCACGTAAGATTCAGAGTCGACGGCGCTCGCATCGTCGAGCGCTAACGGCGGACGCTGCAGCAGCCAACTAGTGCATAGCCTCCGGTGCCGGCAGCGCCATGAGCTCGTCCAGCCTTCGCTCATGTTGTCGATTGAGCACTGCGCCGAGCGCTAGGCCCGCGCCGAATGCGGCGAACACGCCCAGCAACTCGCCGCGCGACAGATGCTGTTCGAAGCCCGGCCGCAGTCGGGGCGGCGTCAGTTGATAGTCGACGAACGAAGCAACCGCGGTCATGGCGGCAGCATCGCGCGCGATCTCGCCCGTTCGCAGTGCGCCAGAGTAGTTGAGCCATCGCTCGAAGATCGTCGCCCACATGATGGCGGAAGCATGGTGCGTGGCATACCCGATGCCGGTGTGCCTGAGCGAAGGCTCGTGCTCTCCATACGCCTGCTCGCCCCACAGCCAATGGCTCGTCGCGTTGGTCGGGGCAACCGCCTTTCCGAGCGTCGATTTGCCAAGCATTGCAAGCACGGCTGTGGACAGTACGCTCGCGAGTGTCCCGGACACCATCGCTTGGCGACTTGCCCTCACCCATTCGTCCATTTCGCTGCGTAGCGGCTCTTGCATGACGCGCCTCCTCGTTTCACACCAGTGAACGCGGCTGAAGGCGCCAAGGTTCGATCGACATGGCCGACCGACTGCTTTGCAGCGGTTCTGAGCTGTCATCAATCGGAGGGCTGAAAAAAACCGCGCATCGAACGATGCGCGGTCGAAATGAGCAACCAAAAATATGCTCAGATGTTCGTCGCCGTGCTGAGGCGACTCACTCTAAGCACCGGCCGGATACCGGCCGTCCCTTGCACAAAGCCGGACGATGCTCCCGAGCGATGCTAGCGTCAGCAGCTCGACTTTTGCAAATGAAACGCGTTGCCATCAGTGAAATCGAAGGAGTCGCCCTCAGCGGCCCGACGGTTTGACCCGTCGGACACACTGAGGGGCGCCCCACCCTGCTAGCGGTTCGGTTGCGAGGACGAGCACAGGGCTGGCCCGCCGCATCCGTTTCGTCGGCATCTATACCGCCGGGCCCAGATATTCGCAAGTAAAAGCAACATTCGTGTATAAAAGACCCCGCGACCCCTACCCTGGGTGCCGTTCTCCATGCAAGATGGGACGTCGAACTACATGAAGCGCTGAGCACCTCGCATCATTGAAGATGCGTTGCAAACGAGCACGCGATCGGTTCCACCGAATCGCGAGCCGGAGATCTCGGCGCCACCGGGGGTCATTGCGCAAATGCCAAGAAAACCTGCACGGACCGTGAGCAAAAGGGTCAACGCTCGCAAGGAGAGCGCCTCGCGCAAATACCGAGCACCCGCGCTCGAGAAAGGACTCGACGTTCTGGAACTGCTCGCCGCAGAGAACGTCCCGCTCAACCTATCGACGATTTCAGACCGTCTCGGCCGCTCCGCCGGCGAGCTCTTTCGGATGCTGCAGGTCCTCGAGTTCAAAGGTTTCATCACGTTCTCGGAGAATGGCGCCGGCTACGTCCTCACGAACAAGCTCTTCGCGCTCGGAATGGCTCAAGCCCCGATGCGATCGCTCCTCGAGGTGGCGTTGCCGATCATGCGTCGCCTGAGTCATGCGATTGGGCAGTCGTGTCACATCGCCGTGCCCTCCGAGGATCAAATCGTCGTCGTCGCCCGTGTCGAGCGGCCTGGAGATCTCGGCTTCTCAGTGCGCGTCGGCTATCGGCGCGACATTGCGCGCGCGACGTCCGGGCTCGTGCTGTTCTCATTCCAGAATGAAGAGGTGAGGAGCGCATGGTTGCGCCGATGCGGACTCAAGGGCACCGCTGCCGCAGCATTCGTGTCGCAAGCGGACGCCGTGCGGACCCGCGGCTATCACCAAGCTGCAAGTCAGTTCGTCCAAGGCATCGTCGACCTGTCTGCGCCGGTGCTGCGCGGCGAATCGGCGATTGCGGCGCTCACGGTCCCCTTCGCGCACAGCATCCCGCTCGTCGCATCGAAAGAAGCCGCCATCGCGCAGGTACGCGAAGCCGCCGCGAGCATCGCAAGCGAGCTCGCGCTGGGAGACGGCTCGTGAGCACCGACCGCTACCTCGACTTCACGCTGGCCATCCACTGAAACCTATAAGGAAAACACATGTCCACCGTCGCAGCGGCGCCGATCGAGCGCTCACGGTTCCGAGCCGCCACAGTACTCATCGTCGGTCTGTTCTTGATGTGGGGCATCGCGAACAGCTTGAACGACGTGCTGATCGCGCAGTTCCGCAAGGCTTTTCGTCTCGGCGATTTCGAATCTGGACTCGTGCAGTCCGCGTTCTACGTCGGCTACTTCGTGTTCGCAATCCCGGCCTCCTTGTTCATGCGTCGCTACGGTTATCGCGCGGCCGTCATCCTCGGGTTGCTCCTGTACGGAATCGGCGCGCTGCTCTTCTATCCGGCCGCGGAGATGGTTCAGTACGGATACTTCCTCTTCGCCCTCTTCGTCATCGCGAGCGGACTTGCGTTCTTGGAGACCTCCGCCAATCCGCTCATGACGGTGATGGGACCGCCTGAGGAGGCGGACCAGCGCCTCAACTTCGCGCAGTCGTTCAATCCGCTCGGAGCAATCACGGGGGTCGTGCTCGGCAGCCACCTCATCTTCTCGGATGTGGATCTCGCATCGGAAGCCGTGGCCGCGCTATCGCAAGCCGAGCTCGATGCACTCCATGCGGCTGAGGCGCAATCGGTGCAGATGCCCTATCTCGCACTCGGCTTGTTGGTCTTCTTCTGGGCCGCGCTCGTCATGCTCGTGAAGTTCCCCCCAGTCGATGTCGAGCGCGATTCGAACGAGCGCACATCCGTCCTCGGCAGTTTCCGCGCCTTGCACCGCTTCCCGCGATTCTGGTTCGGCGTGTTGGCGCAGTTCTTCTACGTCGGGGCGCAGGTCGGCGTATGGAGCTACTTGATTCGCTACACCCAGTTCAACTTGCCTGGGACGCTCGAGAAGGGCGCGTCGCAGTACCTCACTGTCTCTTTGATCTTATTCATGGCAGGACGCTTCATCGGCACCGCCCTCATGCGCCGCTACGCGGCGGCCGGATTGATGGCGCTATTCGCTGCGAGTGGCGCGTGCTTGGCCGCGGTTGCCGCGGTCGCCGGCGGAACGGTCGGCCTGTATGCCCTCGTCGCCGTCAGCTTCTTCATGTCCATCATGTTCCCGACGATCTTCTCGCTCAGCTTACGGGGACTTGGCGAACACACGAAGAGCGGCTCGTCGTTCCTCGTCATGGCCATCGTCGGAGGCGCGTTGCTGACGGCCGTGATGGGTCGCATTTCCGATGCGACTTCGATCAATACTGCGATGAGTGTCCCAGCGCTGTGCTTCTGTTTCATCCTGGCTTTCGCTCTGTTCGCTTGGCGCAAGGATCAACGCGCTTAGAACGATTTGCCGCAGGCACTGGAATGAGCTCCTCGACACAGTCAATGGACGCATCGCTCGTACAGCCCCGCCGTCTTGGACGCACGGATCTGATGATGCCTACGCTCGGACTCGGCGGCGGCACGCTCGGCAATTTGTATCGGCCGCTCGCCGACGAGGACGCGATTGCGATCGTGCACGCGGCACTCGACTTAGGCGTTCGCTATTTCGACACCGCACCCTTCTACGGATTCGGACTCAGCGAACGACGCATCGGTTCGGCGCTCGCCGCGCGCAACGCGACACCGATCCTGTCGACGAAGGTCGGTCGCGTCCTTGAGCCGAGCGAAGACACGAGCGTGCCTCGTCACGGCTTCTACTCGCGCGAACCGTACGAGCCGCGTTTCGATTATTCGTACGATGCAGTCCTGCGCTCGCACGAAAGCAGCCTGGGGCGGCTGCAAGTAGATCGAGTCGATGTGCTGCTTTGCCATGATATCGGCACCTATGCCCATGGCGAGCGTAGCGAAGCGTACGTGAAGCAGTTCCTGGACGGTGGCTATCGAGCGATGCGCCAGCTTCGCGAAGAAGGCGCGATCCGTGCGATCGGTCTCGGTGTGAACGAGTGCGAGATTTGCGAACGGCTGCTTGCGGAGTGCGACTTCGATTGTTTGCTCCTTGCAGGCCGCTACACGCTGCTCGAGCAGCCTGCGCTCGCACGCCTGCTGCCGATGTGCGCGCAGCGCGGCGTCTCTTTGATCGTTGGCGGCCCGTTCAACTCCGGCATTCTCGCCGCCGCTGCCAACGCGAAGGACCAGCACTACGACTATCAGCAAGCACCGACCACGATCGTCGAGCGAGTCCAACGGATTGCGCACGTCTGCCGCACGTTCTCGGCACCGGTCGGCGCGGCGGCCCTGCAGTTTCCGCTTGCCGCCTCACAGGTCGCCTGCGTGATTCCGGGCTGCTCGAGCGTGGATGAAATTCGGCAAGTGAACGAGTGGATGCGCCACCCCATCCCGAAAGAACTCTGGCGGGCGCTTCGAGATGAGGGCTTGATCGACGCGGCGGCGCCAATCTCATCATGAGCAGCCCACGCGCCGCATCGTTGCAGCGACTCGATAGTCATCAGCACTTCTGGCGCCTGAGTCGCGGCGACTATGGCTGGCTCACACCGGAGCTACGCCCCCTGTATCGCGATTTCGAGCCGGAGCACCTGGTGCCCCATCTCGATCGCTGCGCGGTGACACAGACCATTCTCGTGCAGGCGGCACCGACCGTCGCCGAAACGAACTTCCTCCTCGATCTCGCCGACACGCACCGCTTCATCGCGGGAGTCGTGGGCTGGATCGATTTCGAGGCCGCCGACGCACCCGACGTGCTGGCGACGCTACGCCAGCGCAAGAAGCTCGTCGGCATCCGACCCATGATTCAGGACATTCCAGATCCGAACTGGATGTTGAAGCCGACGCTCGCGCCCGCTTTCGAAGCGCTGATCGCGCACGGCCTCGTCTTCGACGCGCTGGTTAAACCGCCGCACTTGCCGCGGTTGCTGCAACTCGCACAGCGTCACCCTAGTCTCAAGATCGTGGTCGATCACGGCGCGAAACCCGCAATCGCACTCGGCGCCTTTGATACGTGGTCGAAGGACATCGAACGCATCGCGCGCGAGACGTCCGCGGTCTGCAAGCTTTCCGGACTCGTGACGGAAGCGAACACGGCTAAGCGCGACACGCTCGCCCCGTATGTGGACCACCTTCTCGAGTGCTTCGGTCCGTCGCGTTTGCTGTGGGGCAGCGACTGGCCCGTGTGCGAGCTGGTGTGTCGCTATGACGAATGGTTCTCCTTGACTGAGCAGCTACTCGAACACCTCTCGCCGAGTGAACGCGCCTCGATCTTCGGCGATGTCGCGCGAGCAACGTATGGCATCGCGACGGATGCGCGATGACACAGGAGCTGTCCTTGTCGCCGCTGCTTCTCTTACACCCTGAGGATAATGTCTTCGTGGCCCGCCGCGCGATTGCCGAAGGCGAGTCGATCGTAGTCGACGATCGCGAGATCCGGATGACGACCGCGATTCCGCTCGGCCACAAGGTGGCGCGGCGCGAACTGGTCGCCGGCGCGCCGGTATTCAAATACGGCGCGACCATCGGCTCTGCGACGCGTCAGGTGAGCCCCGGCGAGCACGTCCATGTGCACAACATGAAGAGCGACTACATTCCGTCGCACACGCGACAAACACTCGAGCCGAAATCCTAGAGACGATCATGCGCGGCTATCTTCGTTCGGACGGACGCAAGGGCATTCGTAACATCGTTGCCGTCGCCTATCTCGTCGAGTGTGCGCATCACGTCGCTCGACTGATCGTGTCGAAGAGCGATTCGCCCGATGTTCACCTGATCGGCTTTCCCGGCTGCTTTCCGAATCAGTATTCGCTGCGAATGATGCAGCAACTCTGTACGCACCCGAATGTCGGCGCAGTGCTGTTGATCTCGCTCGGCTGCGAAGGCTTCAATCGCGAGGCGCTCTATCGAGCGATCGAGGCGAGCGGCCGTCCCGTCGAGTTGCTCGTGATCCAGCAAGCGGGCGGCACGATCCGCAGCGTCAACGCCGGGCTCGAAGCCATTCGTCACTTGAAAGCAGCTGCAGAGGTTCCGCTCGCACCGATGTCGGTCGAGGATCTCGTCGTCGGTACGGTGTGCGGCGGATCGGATGGCACGAGCGGGCTCACGGCGAATCCAGCCGTCGGCCGCTGTTTCGACAAGCTCGTGCGAGCAAACGCGACCTGTATTTTCGAAGAGACCGGTGAGCTCATCGGCTGCGAGCGCATCATGGCGGAGCGCGCGGCCACGACCGAGCTCGGCAGAGCGATCGAAGCCTGCGTTGCGAAAGCAGCCGAATACTATCGAATCATGGGCTACGGCAGTTTCGCACCCGGCAACGCAGAAGGCGGACTCACGACGCAGGAGGAGAAATCGATGGGTGCCTATTCGAAGTCGGGCTCCTCGAAGATCAGCGGCTTGATCAAGCCGGGCGACGTGCCGCCGCGCGGAGGACTCTACTTACTCGACGTCGTGCCAGACGGCGAACCGCGCTTCGGCTTTCCGAACATCTCGGACAACGCAGAGATCGTCGAGTTGATCGCGTGTGGCGCCCATCTCGTGCTGTTCACGACCGGTCGAGGTTCCGTCGTCGGTTCGGCGATCTCGCCCGTCATCAAAGTGTGCGCGAATCCGGAAACGTACCGGCGCATGGAAGACGACATGGACATCGACGCCGGTCGCATTCTCGAAGGCGCAGCCACGCTCGATGAAGTTGGCGAGGAGATCTACGAAAAGGTGCTGAGCATCGTGCACGGCGAGGCGTCCAGGTCCGAAGCGCTCGGCCATCAGGAGTTCATCCTGACCTATAAACAGTTCGAACCGATCGGTCCCGCGTGCCTGCCCGCGAGCGTGTAGAGAAGAAAGCATGAACCGACTCGTTGGAAAGATCGCAGTCATCACCGGCGCCGGTCAGGGCATCGGGCGCGCGGCGGCAGAACGCTTCGTACGCGAAGGCGCGTGCACGATCGCGGTGGACGTGAACCGAGAGACACTCGAGAGCCTCGAAGGCTGCGAGACTCAGTCGGTCGATATCACCGACGGTGCCGCCGTGCGCGCGCTTGCCGACTCGATCGGAGGCATCGACGTGCTCTTCAACTGCGTCGGTCATGTTCATTGCGGCTCGATCCTGGACGCGACTGAGGACGATTGGCGGCGCGGATTCGAGATCAACGTCGATTCGATGTTCAAGACGATTCGCGCGTTCTTGCCCAGGATGATCGAACGCGGCGGCGGCTCGATCATCAATATGTCGTCCGTCGCAAGCTCGATCATCGGCGTAGAGAACCGCTGCATTTACGGTGCGACGAAAGCCGCGGTGATCGGACTGACGAAATCCGTCGCGGTCGATTTCGTCTCGAAAGGCATCCGCTGCAATGCGATCTGCCCCGGCACGGTCGATACGCCCTCGCTCGATGCGCGTTTGCGCGCCACCGGCAACTATGAACATGCCAAAACCGCGTTCATTGCGCGCCAACCAATGGGTCGGCTCGGCAAACCCGATGAGATCGCCGAATTAGCCGTGTATCTCGCCTCGGATGCCGCGGCATTCACCACCGGACAAATACACGTCATCGACGGCGGCTGGACGATGTGAGTTTTCGAGCCCGCTCTGGCACTATCGACCGCCCACCTTTTCGAGGAGTGCGCTTTGAAGTTCGTACGATTCGGTCCCGCTGGACATGAGCGCCCCGGGATCGTCGCGCCCGATGGTCAGATCCGCGATCTTTCGACACTCGTCGCCGATTTCACGGGCGATGCACTCGATCCCGATCGTTTGCGGCGTCTTGCGGACGTGGACGTTTCCTTGCTTCCGCCTGCTCCATCGAATGCGCGAATCGGACCCTGCGTGACCGGCGTGGGCAAGTTCGTGTGCATCGGCCTCAACTACGCCGATCACGCCGCCGAGACCAACGCGCCGATCCCTGAAGAGCCGATCGTGTTCATGAAAGCGACGAGCGCGATCTGCGGTCCGAACGACGATGTCGTGCAGCCGCGCGACTCGACGAAGCTCGACTGGGAAGTCGAGCTTGGAATCGTCATCGGACGGACCGCTCAGTATGTCGATGAAGCTTCGGCACTCGACCACGTTGCGGGTTACTGCGTCATCAACGACGTTTCAGAGCGCGCTTTTCAGCTCGAGCGCGGCGGCACGTGGGACAAGGGCAAAGGCTGCGACACGTTCGGTCCGATCGGACCCTGGCTCGTGATGCCGGACGAAGCCGGAGATGTGACGAACCTCTCGATGTGGTTGTCCGTGAACGGGAAGCGCTATCAAAACGGCTCGACGCGCACGATGATCTTCAAGCCGGCGTTCTTGATCAGCTACCTGAGCCGATTCATGAGCCTGCACCCTGGCGATGTGATTTCCACCGGCACACCGCCTGGCGTGGGTCTCGGGCAGAAGCCGCCCCTGTTCCTGTCACCCGGGGACGTGATGGAGCTTGGCATCGAGCATCTGGGCACTCAGCGGCAGCGCGTCGTGAGCTGGCGAAAAGACGCATAGAACGGTCGGGGTGCGCACCACGAACCGTTGGGCGAACCGCCTCACGTGTTCGCACCTGAACGTGCTTACGTTGCAGAGTCGGCAGCCTGCATAAGTTTAATCCTGAAAATGTGAACAGCACCTGCGCGGCTGGGAGCCTGGCGAGGAAAGCTTGCTGGGACGTGCACTAATTCGCCCTGGTCCGCGGAGCTGCGATGCACTTCACGTTTTGGCATGGCAACGAACCGTGCCGCAGAGGCTAAGAACAATTACGCGAGATCGAGGATGACTGAGAGCGCCGCCGCCGAGCAACCGAAGGTGCAGCAGCAACCTGCTGCCGCCACGCGCTTTCTCGTGCTGTGCCTGATTGCGGCCGCCGTCTATGCCGCCGCGGCGTTCATCCTGTTCCCTTATCTGAGCGCCGCCGGACAGCATGCGCTCGTTTTCGCGCTGCTCTTGTTTCCTGGGGTAGCAATCCTCTGGAAGGGGGCGGCACAAGACGAAGGCGCTCGTACCCGCGAAACTTCCGCGCGCGCGGAGACTGCGGGTGCGGCAGAGATCGATCGCGAGCGGCATATGCTGCGCACGTTGATCGACAGCCTCCCGGATCTGATCTACGCGAAGGACATCGATTGCAAGTTCCTGCTTGCGAACGACGCCTGCGCGAGCGTCATGGGAACGAACCGCATCGATGTCGTCGGCAAAGACGACTTCGCTTTCTTCCCGAAGGAGCTCGCGCAAGGATTCTTCGAGGATGAACAAAAAGTGATGCGCTCGGGCGAGGCGCTCCTCAACCGTCAAGAAGAAGTCGTCGACGCCGACGGCCGTCGCTCCTACGTGCTGACGACCAAGGTGCCGCTGCGCGATCAGTCAGGCCGTGTGATCGGCGTGATGGGTATCGGGCGCGACATCACCGCGCGTGTTCAAGCCGAGAACGAGCTGCGTGCCGCGCGCGAAGCCGCGGAGTCTGCGAACCGCGCGAAGAGCGAGTTCCTCGCGAACATGAGCCACGAGATCCGCACCCCGATGAACGGTGTCATCGGCATGAGCGAGCTCATGCTCGACACGCATCTCGAGCCGGTGCAACGCGACTACGCGGAAACGATCCGAGACTGCGGCCGCGCGCTCCTCACCGTCATCAACGATATTCTCGACTTCTCGAAGATCGAAGCGGGCAAGCTCGAGCTCGAATACATCGACATGGATCTGCGCGATGCCGTTCGCGACGTCGCGCGCGTGCTCGCCGTGCAAGCACACGCCAAGGATCTCGAGCTCACGATGGACATCGACCCGAGCCTGCCCGAGATGGTTCGCGGCGATGCCGGTCGATTGCGTCAGGTGCTGCTCAACCTGGGCGGCAACGCGGTGAAATTCACCTCGAAGGGTGAAGTGTCGCTGCAGGTCCGCGTACTGGAATCGAATGAAAAAGGCACGCTCGTTCGCTGTGAAGTACGCGATACCGGCGTCGGCATTCCGGCCGATCGAATCGGCGCCCTGTTCCAGCCCTTCATGCAGGTCGACGCATCCACGACGCGTCGCTTCGGCGGCACGGGACTTGGCTTGTCCATCGTGCGCAAGCTCGTCGAGCTCATGCAGGGTGAAGTCGGCGTCGAGAGCGAAGAGAACGTCGGCTCGCGCTTCTGGTTCACCGCGCGCTTCGCGCCCTCAACGGCGACCGGCCCAAAATTCAATCGCGTCGCGCCTTCGGAGCTCAAAGGGCGAAGCGTGCTCGTCGTCGACGACAACGCCACGAACCGTAAGCTCCTTGCGATTCAGCTCGAGCAATGCGGAATGCGACCTGTCCTGTCGAGCTCCGCGACGGA
The DNA here is from genome assembly GCA_044506405.1 of Lysobacterales bacterium. GTDB lineage: Bacteria > Pseudomonadota > Gammaproteobacteria > Steroidobacterales > Steroidobacteraceae > Steroidobacter. The sequence goes on from JBIQKP010000023.1 coordinate 35,692, forward strand.
AGCGCTCAAACTGATGCGCGATGCGCACGCGAAAGGCGAACCCTTCGAGGTCGCGCTGCTCGATCACGACATGCCGGACTGCAACGGCGCCGAGCTCGGACGGCGAGTGAACGCGGACGACTATCTCAAGCACACGAGACTCGTGCTCCTCACCTCCTCCGGCTTACGCGGCGATGCACTGCGCTTTGCGCAGATCGGTTTTGCGGGTTACCTGCTCAAGCCGGTAGCGGAGAGCGATCTGATCGACTGCCTACTGGTCGTCCTCGGCGGCGAAGCGAAAGACTGGCACTCGCAAACTCAGCCGATCGTGACACGGCATGAGCTGCGCGTGCTACGCAGTCGTAACGGACGCAAGCGTCTTCTGCTCGCCGAAGACGTCCTCGTGAATCAGAAAGTGGCCTGCCGTGCGCTCGAGAAGTTTGGCTACGAGGTCGACGTCGTCAGCAACGGTCGCGAAGCCGTCGAAGCATGGGAAGGCGGCACGTACGACCTCATCCTGATGGACTGCCAGATGCCGGAAATGGACGGCTACGAAGCGACGCGCGAGATCCGTCGCCGTGAAGCGCCAGACAAGCACATTCCGATCGTCGCGCTCACCGCGCATGCCATGAAGGGTGCCGATGAAGAGTGCAAGGCCGCTGGGATGGACGACCATCTGACGAAGCCGATCGACCGCGAAGTGCTCGATCGGTGCTTGCGCCGGCACCTCAATCGGTAAGGCGGCGTGTGCACGTTAGGACGTGCACGCGTTTACGCCCGAATCCTCGCCAAGACCGTCGCCACGATTCGGTCGCAGCGCTCCCCTAGGAATCCGTAGGCGTGCGGCAGCATGTCATCCAACTGCTCCCGTAGCTGCGAGCGAAGCAACGTGCGCGCGCGGTGATCGCGCGTCTTGACCGTCGCGGGCGGAATGTCGAGATACGCGGCTGTCTCATCGACAGACAATCCTTCGACCTCGCGCAGCACGAACACAGTTCGGAACTGGATGGGAAGCTTCGCAATCGCTGCTTCGAGAATGCGCTTCATATCGTCGCGCTCCGCTGCTATCTCTGGACTGAACGAAACCTCATCTGCACGCGCGGTCGCCGAGATACCGAAGTCATCCGGGGCGGAGAAAAGGTCGGCTTCGAGCGAGATGTAGCGCATGCGACTGCCCCTGTGTCTGAGCCTGTCGATGGCCTCGTTGCGAACGATGCGCGCAAGCCAAGCGCCTAGATCGCCTTCTCCCGTATAGCTGGAGAGCCGATAGAACCCGCGGACATAACTCTCCTGCAGGATGTCCTCGGCTTCGCTCGGCTCGCCTGCGATGCTGATCGCGACCCGAAACAACCGCTGGTTGTAGCGACGCATGATCATATCGAACGCGCGTTCCTCGCCCGCTGCCGCACGATGGGCCAGCGCGAGATCGCTGTCCGGCGCCGATCGCACGGGCTGAATGCCCACATCTGTCTGAGGTCTGTCCATGGGTGCGGCTATCGACGAAACTCGATCGCCAAAGGTTCCGAGCGACGAGCGAGTTTTTGCTCGTCGCTCGTCGCATTCTGCTCAGGAGCTCAGTTTGCCCACCGCGCTGCTCAGCGCGCGCTCCAGCTTCTCTGCCGCGCCATCGATAGCGAGCGCGACCGTTTCGGCTTGATGGGTCACGGCGATGGGCTGCAGACCGCGCAGGCGCGCCTCGAGCACGCAGCGTTTGTCGTTGTCTCCGCCCTTATCGCTGTTCTCGTCGCTCAGGTGAACTTCGATCCGCGTGATGCGATCGCGAAGGTGCGATACCGCGCCTTCCACCATCTGCTGCACTCGTTCGTGCAACTCCTCTCCGCCTTGAATGTGTCGATCGGTATTGACCTGTATTTGCATCAGCCACTCCACTCAGCTTCACCCAGCATGGGTTCGTCCAAGCATCATATAACGCGACGCAGGGCACGACATGCGCCCCGGCTCTAAGGCTAATCCGGCGGCAGCAATTGCGGTTCCCGACGCCGACGTGCTGCCTAGCAGCACGCCGCGCCGCTTCGCATACGCTAACGCCACGACTGCGCCGCGCGGGCGATCCATGGTTAGCTGGCGGCTTTTCGGGGGCTTTCGCTAAGTACGCTACATGGCCCAAGCGCCGCAAGAAGCAGAATCGGCGTCCATTGAACGAACCCGATGGCTAGCCCCGTACGTCTGGCTTCTCGCGAGCGTCGCCTATGTCGTGCTGATCAACTTCGGGATCGTCCGTGGCGATGCGGCGATGTGGGTCACCGACCTCGCATGGACCGCGAGCGCAGCAACCGCCGCATTCGGATGCTTCCAAGCGAGTCGACTGCTCGACGGATACCTGCAGCGTGCTTGGAGGCTTTTCGGTATCGCGTTCGTGCTGTGGCTGGTCGGCCAGCTCATCTGGAACTGGAACGAACTGGTAAGAGGAGTTGAGGTTCCGTTCCCGAGTCTCTCCGACTTCTTCTTCACGGCCTTCGGACTCGTGTCCATCACAGCACTGTTCGCGCTGCGCGAACCGCTCGTACCGAGACCGCTCACGCCGCGCAACTTCGGCAACCTCGGACTTATCGTGTGCAGCCTCGCAGTCGCGATCGTCACCGCGACATTCGAACCGATCGTCAGCACAGAACATGGGCCGGTGTACGTTGCGATCGCGCTCATCGAAGCGCTCTCCATTATCCTTGCATTCCTCCTGTCCGTGTACTTCATTTGGTCGCATCGCTGGGGGCTCGAAACCGCTCCGCTCGTTCTCATCGCCCTCAGTTATGCGCTCCACAGCTCGGTCGCTCTTCTGTACATCCACGAGCTACTCCTCGACGACTTCGGCGCAAGCCACTATTTGAATGTCGTTTGGATTCTCGCGTTCGGCTGCATTCACCTCGCGAGCCAAGTTCAGGTCGAACAAGCGACGCGCACGACACTACGCTCGAGTGCATCCTCCCTCGCGCGCGAACGGCGTGTCGAGGCGCTCGTGCCGGGACTTCTTCTGCTCGGGCTCGTTGGCGCGGCGGTCGGCTTTCACGATCATCTGACGCCGCGCGTTCTCGCGATCGACGCCGGACTCCTCGCGATGTTCGCGATCATCATGCTGGTGCGTGAGAACTGGATCTACGCGCGAGAACGCCGGCTCAAGTCTCGCTTGGATCAGTCGTACGCGGAGCTGCAGCAGGCAAGACTCGATGTGGAGGCGACGCTCGCGGAGCTACGCGAGACGGAGCAGCGTCTCAGGCTGACCGCGAGCTCCGGCAATGTGGGCTTATTCGATCTCGACCTGCGAACGGACGAGATTCACTACTCGTCCGAGTACAAGCGTCAGCTCGGATACCTGGACGATGAGATGCGCGACGATCTAACGGAGTGGCGCACGCGCATTCATCCGGACGATCACGCCCGCGCACTCGCGTGGATGAAAGACGTCGTGCGCACGCACAATCGCGAGGCGCAGCTCGAAAGCCGTCTGCTTCACCGCGACGGCCGCTATCGGTGGGTGCTCACGCAAGCCGCCGTTCGCTTCGACGAAGGCGGCGAACCGATCGGTATAGTGGGCTCGCACGTGGACATTACACGCTTGAAGGAGACCGAAGCCGCACTCCGGATGAGCGAGGCACGGTATCGCGAGCTTGCGACCGAGCTCGAGAACCGCGTCGCCGAACGCACGGCGCAGCTGCAAGACGCATACAGCGAGCTCGAGGGATTCGCGTACGCGGTCGCACACGATCTGAAAGCCCCGCTGCGCGCGATCGATGGCTTCAGCCATCTACTCGTGGAAAGTGCCGAGGCGAAGCTGAACGCTTCGGAGGTGGAGCATCTTCGGCGCGTACGCCAAGGCGCTCTCAGAATGGCGGCCTTGATCGACGCTCTGCTCGCCTATTCACGCGTCGAGCGCCGGGAGCTCCAACGACGCGACGTGAACGTTCGCGAGCTGCTCAACGAAGTCATCAACGAGATCACCCAGATCACCCGTGCACGCCCCGTCGCGTTCGAGTGCGATGTGCCAGAGGTCATCGTGCACGTTGACCGGGAGGCCCTTCTGATCGTTCTGCGGAACTTGTTCGACAACGCGGTGAAGTTCACGCGGAACGTACCCTCGCCGCACATCGAAGCTCATGCCGAGGTTCGCGAAACGCATCTGCGGCTCGGCATTCGCGACAACGGGATCGGCTTCGACCAGCTATACCACGACCAGATCTTCAGCATCTTTCAACGGCTGGACGCAGGAAGCGAGTACGAGGGAACAGGCATTGGTCTTGCGCTTGCGCGCAAGGCGGTGCAGCGCATGCACGGCAAGATCTGGGCCGAAGGCACACCGGGACAAGGCGCGACGTTCTATGTGGAATTGCCGCTCAAGACATGACAGCGAGCAGGAAACGGAGTCACAATCCGCGCGAGACTGTCCGTAGAACCGAGGCCATCGAAGCGACTGCCCTAGGAGGCACTCATGCCGACGACGAAGAAGAAGGCGAAGACTGCATCGAGCCCGACCGCAGGAAAACAAACGAAAACGAAGGCGAAGAAGACGACAAAGGCGGCCGCTACGACACCCGTCAATGTGTCCGATGCCATCGCGAAAGCCGCAGAGCAGAAGCGCACTCAGGCACGCTGGCCGGGCACGGGTGAGTCCTGGAAGAAGAAGGTGCGAAGCTAATCTCCGGCCCCGCGCCGCCACGTTCTACGTCGACCCAGGTCGCGAGCGATTTCTCTCGCGGCGTTGTGTCCCGGGGCGCCCGTGACGCCGCCGCCCGGGTGCGTTCCCGAGCCGCACATGTACAAGCCGGGCACCGGCGAGCGGTAATTGGCATAACCGAGCATCGGACGCGCGGAGAACAACTGATCGAGACTCAACGCCCCGTGAAAGATATCGCCGCCGACCAGACCGAAGGTGCGCTCTAAGTCGAGCGGACTCATGACTTGTCGCGCAAGGACTGAGGCTTTGAAGTTCGGCGCATAACGATTGACCGTTTCGATCATGAGATCCGCGACGTGCTCGCGCCACTGATCCCACGATTCGCCATTCGGCAACACGGGCGAAACGTGCTGACAGAAAAGGCTTGCGACATGCTGACCGGCAGGCGCCAACGAGTCATCGAGCGTCGATGGGATCAGCACCTCCACGATCGGGTGCTGCGACCACCCTTTCGTACGCGCATCGAAATACGCCTGCTCCATGTAGCGAAGCGACGGGGCGAGAATGATTCCCGCCGTGTGATGAGCGCCTCGCTCCTTGCCCGGCAGGCACGCGAAGCTCGGCAGCTCCGAGAGCGCGACATTCATCCGGAACGTTCCTGAGCCACAACGCCAGCCACGCATGTGCTCTAAGAAAGAGGCTGGAAGCGTCGCAGGATCGAGGAGCTCGAGGAACAGCAACTTTGGATTCAAGTTCGACGCGACCGCCTTTGCGCGAATGGACTCGCCTTTCGCGGTGACCGCGCCGACCGCTCTGCCGTTCTCGACGACAATCTCCCGCACTTCCGTATCGACTCGAATGTCCGCGCCGCGAACACTTGCTGCTCGCGCCATCGCTAGCGTAATCGCGCCCATGCCGCCAATCGCATGACCCCATACGCCCTTCTTCCCATTCACCTCGCCGAACGCGTGATGCAGGAGGACGTAAGCCGACCCCGCTGCGTACGGACTCGTGAAGCTTCCGACGACGCCGTCGAAACCGTACACGGCTTTGATGGGATCGCTCTCGAACCACTCATCGAGATAGTCGCCGGCCGAGCTCGCGAACAGCTTCAGCAGCTGCTGACGCATTGGCAGATCGAGCCCACTCAAACGTCTGCCCAAGCGACCCGCTCGCCCGAGTTCCGACAGCGCCGCTCGCCAATCCCCTTGGACCACGTTGGGCGGGCTTTCCAGCACCGCTTCGCGTAAGACATCCGCGATGCGCTCGAGCTGCTCGGAATACGCATCCAACCGCGCAGCATCTCGCGCGGAGAATTTGGCAACCTCAGCGTGGGTGTTTCCGCCGCCGACCGCGAGATAGCGGCCATCTTCCGTCGGCAAGAAGTTCGAGATCTCGCGTTCGACGATGCGCAGGCCATGGCGATCGAGCTCGAGATCTCGAATCACTTTCGGATTGAGCAGCGACACCGTGTACGAGGCGACTGAATTGCGGAAACCGGGATGAAACTCCTCGGTCACCGCGGCGCCGCCGACGACGTGACGGCGCTCCAAGACGACGACTTTCAGGCCCTTCGACGCCAAGTAGGCCGCGCAGGTCAGCCCGTTGTGTCCGCCGCCGACGATGAGAACGTCACAAGTGGTCGCCATGAAAGTCCAGCTATAGCCGCGATTCGCCTGTAAATGATGCCACACTCTTTGCATCGCACCGCACGATGAATCAGGAAGCACGAACGACGCTCCGCGGGAACCCTTCTCGCACCACTCTCGTCGAGCACTCCACGCAGACGTTCGTCTGCAGGAGAAGCTCATGAACACACACGGCTTCCTAGATCCGATGGGTACACGCGCGGAACAGGCCTTCGATGCGGCAGCGCTCCGACGTTCCCCCGTTGTTATCGCAACAGCGCTCGCCATCGTCGCGGCGGCAGATGCCCCTGTCGTATCGGCTCATGACGGGCCCGGCAAACAAACCGCCGCAGATCTTCGGACGGATATCGAGGCACTGAAGACGATTCGCCGCGGCCGCCAAATGTTTCGGTCGTCGACCTTCGGCAGCGAGGCGTTCTGGGGCGATGCCCTCGGCCTGCACGAAGCGATCGCGGGCAGCGCGAATGGCGGTATCGGTCCCGGCGTCAGCCCGAAGGTCGCCTTGAGTGTCGGCCTAAAGGTCGATGCGGAAGCACTACCGAAAGCCGTGCGGCGCGCCCTTCAAGATGGCCAAGTCGATCTCGATGACCCAGCGGTCACTCTGCAGTTGCTCCAGCTCGACGCCGTCGTCGGCGTCACTGGATTCTTCGACAAGTCCGGGCGCGTCGGATCCATCGGCATTCAATGCGCGCTCTGCCATTCGACCGTGGACGACTCGTTTGCCCCTGGCATCGGTCGGCGGCTCGATGGTTGGGCGAATCGAGACCTCGATATAGGTCGAATCGTTGCGCTTGCACCGCGGCTCGAGCCGTTCACGACGCTCCTCGGCGTCGATGCGTCCACCGTTCGCACCGTGCTCCGCTCGTGGGGCCCAGGTAAATTCGATGCGGAGCTGATCCTAGATGGCAAAGCATTCCGGCCCGACGGCAAGCCTGCGGCCACCTTGATTCCTCCCGCCTTCGGTCTCGCTGGCGTGAACCTGCACACGTGGACCGGGTGGGGCGGCGTGTCGCATTGGAACGCGCTCGTCGCCAATCTCGAGATGCACGGCAAAGGCACGTTCTACGATCCACGACTCGATGACGCCGCACGGTTTCCGATCGCAGCGCGCGAGGGCTTCGGGCACGTTCGCGCCGAAGAAGACTCGATCACCCCTGCTCTTGCGCCGCTCCATCTCTATCAGCTCGCATTGGAGGCGCCGAGCCCGCCCAAAGGCTCCTTCGATGCAAGAGCTGCAAAACGCGGGCGCGCGATCTTCAACGATCGCGCTCAATGCGCGAGGTGTCATGTGCCGCCCTTGTTCACGGAGCCTGGTTGGAATATGCACACGCCGGAAGAGATCGGCATCGACGCCTTCCAGGCCGAACGCTCGCCCGATCAGCGCTATCGCACCGCGCCACTTCGCGGTCTGTGGACGCACACAAAGGGCGGCTTCTACCACGATGGGCGTTTCCGTACGCTCTCGGATGTCATCGAGCACTATGACAACTTCATGGACCTCGGGTTGAGCGCGCGAGAGAAGGCGGACCTGAAGGAATACTTGAAGTCATTGTGAATGGACGTTTGGGCGTGTGGACGTCAGCGAGGCGGCAAGAGCTCGGATCTGACGTCCGCACGCTTACACGTCCTGACGTCCACACCTTTACACGCAACAAATCTCCACATGTAGGCACCTACACGCCCGCCGCTCGTCAGCCTAGACTTGACGTTCACAGGTGATCCAACCACAGAGGACGTCATGAACAAAACGATGAGTCTGGTGCTCGCAACGATCGTCGCATCCAGCGCGCATGCGCAGTCGCACGAGCTCGTGAAGAAATGGGAGTCGCAGGCGACGCTCAAGGTGCCTGAATCTGTCTACTTCGACGAGAAACGCCAGACGCTGTACGTCTCCAATATCGACGGCGAGCCTTGGGGTGACGATAAGCAAGGCTCGATCGGTAAAGTCGGCCTCGACGGCAAGGTCGTCGCAGCCGAATGGGTGAAAGGACTCAGCGCCCCGAAAGGCATGGCGCTCGTCGGCAACCTGCTGTACGTAGGTGACCTCACGCAAGTCGTCGTCATCGATGTCGATAAAGGCGCAATCGCGAAACGCATCCCCGTTCCCGGGGCCCGGGGCTTGAACGATGTCGCCGCAGCGCCGAACGGCACCGTATACGTGTCCGATTCCAACACCAAGAAAGTATTCGCGATCGAAGGCGGTACGCCCAAGGTGCTTCTGCAAGATCTCAAAGGACCGAACGGTCTCCTTTTCCATCGCGGCGCACTGCACGTGCTCGATGACGGGGCTGTGCAACGCGTCTCGAAGAACGGTTCTCTCGAGGTGATTGCAAGCGGTCTCGGAGGTGGGCTCGACGGGATCGAGCCGGTGAGCGACAACGAGTTTCTCGTCTCGGCATGGCAGGGAACCCTCCATGTCGTAAAGGCGGATGGAACGCACGAGTTGCTGCTCGACACCAGCGCCGACAAGATCAACGCGGCGGATATCGGCTACGATCGCAAGAATCGCATCGTCTACGTGCCCACGTTCTTCAAGAACAGCGTTGCTGCCTACGAGCTCAAGTCGGTAAACAAAAAGTAGCTCGTACACTCGCCCGCACCAGCAGCCCTCCGGGATGCGGAGGGCTGCTCTTCGGAAGCGCTTTGGATTGGTGCACCGCAGCGCACCCAGCGTGCGCGAAGTTCAAGTTCCACGTAGGACTTCGCGCACAGCGCCCCGCTTCAGCATCCGCCGTAGTGAGCGCACTGGAAACCCCGGATATGCTGCCTCCGTTTTACTTGCCGAGGAGGCCGCGGCGCGAAGCGTCCGAACACGTCCGAAATGAATCGATTCGTTCCCATCATCGTGCTCTGCGCCGCGAGCGCCGCGCTCTCTTCCATCGCGACTGCATCGGACGTGAATGACGAAAGTCTGACGGCGGTGCGCGTCTATTGGTCTAAGTCGTCCGAAACAGATTTCGTGACGGGCTTCGCCGGCGACTTCGACGCCTCGAAGGAATCGAACTATCTGATCGGCGCGAACTGGGGCAAGAAGTACAGCGATACGCTCTTCGGTTTGCCCCTTCCGATGACGGCGAACATCGGCGTGCAGTACTTCAATGAGCGCGGCCATCAAGACGATGCGTACGGCGTCACTGCGTTCATCAAAGCGCATTACGACTGGCGCTTACCGCTCATGCAAAAGACCGTGCGACTCGGGCTCGGGGAAGGCTTGAGCTACGTCACACGCATTCCGCTCAGCGAGCAGCGCGACTTCGCGAAGAAGGGCACCGAATCCGAAAAGCTCCTCAACTATCTCGAATGGACCGTCGATTTACCACTTCGTCAGTTCGCATCCATCGATAGTCTCGTGCAAGGCCACGTCGAGGAGCTCAACCTCGGCTTCTTCGTGTTTCACCGTTCCTCGGTTTTCGGTCTGTTCGCCGATTCCAAGGGCGGCGTGAACTTCATGGGATTGGGCTTGGAGGCGCGCTTCTGAGCGCGCTGCCATCGCTACTTCTTACCCACGAAATCCTCTTTCACCACCTTCTCGAGCAGATCGAACGGCAGCAAGCCCTGTCCGACGATAAAGTCGTGATACGCCTGAACGTCGAAGCCGTCGGGCATCGCGATCTCCACTTGTGTGCGTAGCGCATTCAAGCGCGTGTACCCGTAGAAATATGCGGTCGCCTGACCTGGCGCGTTGAACGTGTAACGGTCGATCTCCTGCTTCGCCATCGGTTGCGACAGCATGACCTCCTCCATGAGGAAGCGCAGCGCCGCATCGGGTTCGATCATGCCGAGATTGATCATCGGGTCGAGGAACGCACGCGCTTCGCGCATCATGCGCATCTGCAGCGAGCTGATCTGACCTTCGAGCGGCAGATACTTCTTCATCACTGCCTCGGCGTAGAGTGCCCAGCCTTCGATGTTCGCGCTGTTGAAGGCGAACACGACTCGCGCGGTCGACACGCCGCGCTCCAACATTCGCGCGAACTGCAGCTCGTGCCCCGGCCTCGCTTCGTGCGCCGTCAACGTCCAGGCGATGGCGTCGTAGTTGAAATCGTCCATCACCGTGCCCGGTGCGGCATTCGGATTCGCGATGGGAAGCACGAATTCTGCCGGCTCGCCCGTGTTGCCGACCAGCCGCGGCGGATCGATGTGCGGTGCTGCGATCGCGGCCGACTCGGCTTCCGTCGCCAGACGAATGACCGCTTCCCGTGTGGGCAACGTGACGATGCGCTCGCGGCGGATGATGTCCTCCATCTCCCGCAGCCGACTCTTATAAAGCCCAAGGAGTTCTTCATCGGCAATGCGCTCCTTCTTGAGCTCGCGAATCACGGCGCGGTAATCGTTGCTGCTCCACTTGCGCTGCGCGGCAAGCTGTCGTGCTAGTGACTCCAGTTCATCCCGTGTCTGAATGTAACTCGCTTGGGCGCGTTGGATCAGCTGCACAGGATCCATGTCGACGCCGTAGTTCTTCAGGTTGTCCGCATACAGCTCCGGCGGCAGACGGCTCGTCTGCCGCGCGCGCGGTAGCACCGTCGCTCTCACCCATTTCGCATAATCGTCGAACTGTGCGCGCAGGGTCCGAAGATTCTTCTCCCAACCCTTGAGGCCGCTCTCCCGCAGCAGTTGCTCGATACCGTCCAAGTAACGATTCTGATTGGCGAGATACTGCTCGGCTTGTACGACCCAAGGTCCGAGCAGGGCCTCATTCGCAGCGGCTTCTTCCTCGTAACGCGCACGCGCAAGCACCGTGATCGGTTCGTAGCCCTTCTCGGCGCCAACGTACCGCGCAAGCCGCACCAAAGCCGCGCGGTGGCGCTCCTTCGGCACGCGCGCGTCCAGCAGATTCTGAAAGCCGCGGTAGACGGATTGCGTCAGATCGGAGAACGGCAGCATGTACTTGCGCTGCAGCGCGAGCGTTTCCCGCTGATCGCGCGCTGCCTCGATGAGAATGTCGAGATCCTGCTGCACGCGTTGATCGGTTGCTTCTCGCCGCCGCCTTTCCAACTCAGCGAGCGCGGCAGCAACATCGGCGTCTTCACGATCGGCGATGCCCGGCCTCAGATCCATCACCTCGGCGTCGTAACCTTCCACGCCGAGCGATGCGGCAGCCTCCGGCGTATAGCGCGCACCGACGTCCAGCAGCACTTTCGCATGGCCATTGCTTACTTCAATCCAGTCGTCCGTTGCCGCTAGGAGGCCGGGGGCAGTGAGGCTCAAGCACAGAATGGCAATGACGCGCAGCATGCTGACTCCGCATATCCAAAGGGCGGAGTGTGTCGTAATTGCAAGCGCATGCGCTACTCCCGCTCATTGCCGGCTGTATGCAATGCATTCACGCACGGAACCTCCGTCGAGCGAGAACAGTTGCGTGAGAAGTCGAAGAGCGAGGAGCCGATGGCAAATGGCTGAGATCCTTCCCAGCGCATCGTATGTACGCAATCCCCAAGGGCAATCCGATCGAGCGCATCCAGCCATCCTGAGCTCGATCGGCGAGCTCAGCGGGGAGGACACGACGAGGATGTGGGAGCTGCTCGAGACACCTCAGACGGTCGATTCGCTCTGCCGCTCGCTAGGTCAACAAAGCGACGAGTCGATCCGATCCGCACTCGCGGCGCTTTACAACGAAGACTTGATCCAGGTCTCGCCGGACTCCTAGCGGCCATTCGTAAGCCTGGCCATTCGTAAGCCTCGGGATAACGCTCGCAGGCGCACGGAGGAACCGCGCCGATTAGGAGAAGCGGCTGGCGCTGCGCCATACTGCCCGCACCTTACCCCTGCGAACGCTTCGCAACGGGGCGTTCGAGCGGCAAGATACCCGCCTTAAGCGGGAACGAAACCATGCGATTACTTCTCATCGAGGACCACCGCGACATCGCCGCGAACATCTCGGAATTCTTCGAGGCGCGCGGCACGAGCGTCGATCACGCAATCGAGGGCGATGCCGGCTTGCGTAAAGCGCTCAGCGAAACGTACGACGCGATCGTGCTCGATCTGATGCTGCCTGGACTCGACGGTCTTTCGCTCTGCCGTCAGTTGCGACAGGCGGGACGCACGCGGGTACCCGTTTTGATGCTCACGGCGAAAGATCTCCTCGAAGACAAGATCGAAGGATTCGAAGCGGGCGCCGACGACTACCTCGTCAAGCCTTTCTCGCTAGCGGAGCTCGACGTGCGCCTCAAGGCCCTCGTGCGACGTGCGAGCGTTCCGCAGGCATCGCGCGTTCTGTCCGTCGCGGATTTGAGCTTCGATCTCGACACGCTCGAAGCGCATCGCGGCGGCGAGCTCCTCAAGCTCACGCCGACGACGCGCCGCATTTTGATGCTATTGATGCAGAACATGCCGCGCGTCGTGACGCGAGCGGAGCTGGAACGGGAGCTCTGGGGAGACGAACCGCCCCAAGGCGACTTTCTGCGCGCCCACATGCACGCGCTGCGCACCGCGATCGACAAGAACTACTCGGTGAAGCTGCTACATACGATCCATGGCACGGGCTATCGAATTTCGGCGGATCCCGTTCGTTAGCCGCCTTGCGGGACGCTACGAACGATTGAGCCTGCGCGGGCGCATCGCAGGCACGATGATCGCGCTCGTCGCGATTGCGGGCACCGTGCTGAGCGCGTGGGCGTACCTCGCCGATGAGCGCTTGAAGCGCAACATCACGCTCGACTTGCTATCAGAGGAACTGACGCACTACGAGCAGCGCATGCGCGTCGATCGCGGCGCCGAGCCGCTGCGATCCGCCCGCCTCAGCATCTATCGCTCGAGCGATCTCGCCGAGCTGCCGCGGCACATCGCAATGCTGAAGCCCGGCGCAATGCATCGCGTGCGCTCCGAAGGCCGGCTGCTCGACGTCCTCGTGCGCGATACGGATTTCGGTCGCCTCTACATCACGTATGACGTTACGACGCATGCGCGCCAAGAGCTGCTCGCGATCCTCGTGCTCGCACTCGGCGTGGCGGCGATCGTCGTGCTTGCGGGACTCGCCGCTGCGGCAATCTCGCGCCGGCTCGTCGAACCGGTGCGCGCACTCGCCGATCGCCTGACGCAAATCGATCCTGGGCAGCGACATGTACGCATCGGTGCGCAGTTCGCCGGTAACGAGCTCGAACCGATCGCGCGCTCGGTCGATACATTCATGGAGCGATTGGATGGCTTCGTCGAGCGGGAGCAATCGTTCACCGCCACTGCGAGCCACGAGCTGCGCTCGCCCCTCGCCGTCATGCGGGGCGCCGTCGAGTTACTGGAGGCGCAAGCCGCGGATCGTCCTGCCGCGGCGAAGGCGCTCGCTCGCATTCAGCGAGCCGTGCGCGACATGACGGAGTTCACCGACGCGCTGCTCGCACTGTCGCGAGAGCAACATGCGGGCACTGCATCGGACGCGCGCTGCGACGTACACGCCGTGCTCGCACGCGTTGTCGAAGATCAGCGAAGCGTCGCTTCCGATCGTCGCATCGTCCTCGATGTTTCGAGCGCCGACGCGCTGAACGTCGCGGCACCCGAAAGCATGGTGGCGATGACCATCAGCAACCTCGTACGCAACGCCGTTCAGCACGGCACGGGCAAAGAGGTCGTCTGCGAGAGCCACGGGCGCGAGCTCATCGTGAGCAATTCGGGTGCGCTTCCGACTGACGACCTGTCGCATGCTTCGTACCGTTTCACCACACACCCTGCAGGCCATGGAATGGGCTTGTACCTGGTGCGCCGCATCTGCGAGCGCTATGGATGGTCGATTCGCCTCGAGAACACGTCGACGGGCGTCAAAGCGACCGTGGAATTCTCTGAGCCGCTCACGGGTAGCGGTTTGACCTAAGTTCTCCGGCAGCCGCCCAATGCCCGATTTTCGGGCGTTACGCTTCACCGCCATCGAAGGCTATGCACGCGTTTCACGAATGCAGCGCGTGTTTTGGGCTGTTGTGCGCACCTTCATGGGCCGCAGCCTCAGCCGGAGCGTCTGGCTGTGCTAGCATTCGCCCCCCATTTTTCCCGTCGTTACGGAGTTTCGTCGATGGCGACAGCGGTCAAGCTCAATGTGCCCCCGCAAGGGCAAAAGATCACGATTCGAGACGGCAAGCTTTCGGTGCCCGATCAGCCGATCGTCCCGTTCATCGAAGGCGACGGTACCGGCCCCGATATTTGGCGCGCTTCCGTGCGGGTGCTCGATGCAGCCGTCGAGAAGGCCTATGGAGGCAAGCGGAAAATCCATTGGATGGAAGTCCTCGCGGGACAGAAGTCGAAAGACCTCTACGACACCTGGCTGCCGGACGAAACCGTCGAAGCGTGTCGGGAATATCTCGTCTCCATCAAGGGACCACTCACAACCCCGATCGGCGGCGGCATTCGTTCGCTGAACGTCGCGCTTCGCCAGATGCTCGACTTGTACGTCTGCTTGCGTCCGGTGCGCTGGTACAAGGGCGTGCCCTCCCCGGTCAAGACGCCGGAGAAAGTCGACATGGCGATCTTCCGCGAAAACACGGAAGACATTTACGCCGGCATCGAGTTCGAAGCGGGCACGCCCGAGAACAAGAAATTTCTCGAGCTGTTCCAACAAGCCTTCCCGAAGCAGTACGAGAAGATCCGCTTTCCGAGCACGTCCGGAATCGGCATCAAGCCCGTCTCGCAGGAAGGCACCGAGCGTCTCGTTCGCGCGGCGCTCGAGTACGCGATCGCAAACAAGCGCAAGAGCCTCACGATCGTTCACAAAGGCAACATCATGAAGTTCACGGAAGGTGCGTTCCGTAACTGGGCCTACGCGCTCGCCGAGAAAGAATTCGGCGCGCAGACCTACACATGGGAGCAGTGGGAACGCACGAAGGCTGCGAAGGGTGAGCAGGCTGCGAACGAAGAGCAAGCCGCAGCCGTGAAGGCCGGCAAGGTCATCGTCAAGGATGCGATCGCCGACATCACGCTGCAGCAGGTGCTGACGCGTCCTGCAGAGTTCGATGTCATCGCAACGATGAACCTGAACGGCGACTACTTGTCCGACGCGCTTGCTGCGCAGGTCGGCGGCATCGGGATCGCACCGGGCGGCAACATCAACTACGTCACGGGTCACGCCGTGTTCGAAGCGACTCACGGCACGGCGCCGAAGTACGCGAATCTCGACAAGGTGAATCCGGGTTCGGTGATCCTCTCGGGTGAGATGATGCTGCGCTACATGGGGTGGGTCGAAGCGGCCGATGCGATCATCGCCGCGATGGACAAGACTATCGGCGAGAAGACTGTGACCTACGACTTCGCGCGTCTGATGGAAGGTGCCAAGGAAGTGAAGTGCAGCGAGTTCGGCGATGCGTTGGTCCGGAATCTCTGATTCCGCGCCTCGGCCAAACTGAACCAGCAGACACTCGGGGCGCGAAAGCGCCCCGAGTCGTTTTGGGCTGTCAGTTCGATGACTCTCGCGGCGGCCGCGGCGAAGAACAGGTTGCGTTGCGAGCTTCTCCTTCTTACGTCGCGTTGGCCGCGAGCGTTATTCTTGAGCACGCTTCAGTAGGTCCTTGAGCGAAAAGCGGAGGCAAGATGCAGAAGGCGTTCATCGTCATCGGCCTATTGATCGCCGCGATCGGTGTCGCGTGGCCCTGGCTGTCGAAACTACCCATCGGGCGGCTGCCGGGCGACATCATCGTCGACCGCCCCGGCTTCAAGTTCTTCTTCCCGATCACGACGATGATCATCGTCAGCATCGTCTTGTCGCTGTTGCTGTGGCTTTTCAGGCGGTAGACGCGAGCTACGTGCGCGAGTCACTTCGTCAGCGCTTGCTCCAGATCCGCGATCAGATCCGCCTCGTCTTCCAAGCCGATCGACAACCGGATCGTCCGATGCGTCACGCCAGCCCATCCTCGTTCACGTTCGTTGAGATCGCGCGGCGTCATGAATTGTCCCGGCTGCACGAGCGATTCCGCCGAGCCCAGACTCGCGGAGATCGCGAACAATTGCAGTGCATCCGCGAAGCGCGCGGGATCGACCCCAGTCGCGAGCTCGAACGTAACGATCGTGCCAGCGTCCTTCATCTGCTGCTTGGCCAGCGCGTGCCGCAGATGAGACGCGAGCCCCGGATAATGCACGCGCTCGACACCATCGTGCTGTTCGAGAAAGCGCGCGATGGCGAGTGCCGTTCGGGCTTGGCGCTCGACGCGAACGAAGTACGTCCTGAGCCCTCGTTGAATCAGGAAAGCTGCGTGGGGATCGAGGGTCGCGCCCAAGACGATCAAGTCTCGCGCCATCGAAGTGAGCAGCTTCTTCGAGCCGATCACGGCGCCGCCCATCACATCGCCGTGCCCCGATGCGAACTTCGTGAGGCTGTGCACGAACAGGTCGATGTCGAAGTCGCCGTGGTTATGAAAGCCCGCGAACGTGTTGTCGAGTACGGTCAACGCGCCGTGCTTGCGCGCCGCCGCCGTGATGCGAGCCAGGTCAGCGATCTTCAGCATCGGATTGCTCGGCGACTCGAAGATGACGAGCCGCGTGGGTCTCGATGCCAGCGTTGTCTCGATCGCGTCCGTGTCTTCGATCGACAGCATCGTGTGCTCGACCCCGAACCGCGAGAGGAGCCGGCGCACCATGTAGCGCGTCGGCTGATACATCTCCGCGAACAGGATCACGTGATCGCCCTGCTTGCATAGCGCGAGCAGTGCAAGGTTCACCGCGGCGACGCCGGAGGCGGTGACGATACAATCCTCCCTCCCCTGCAGCTCCGCGAGCGTGAGCTCGAGTTGCCGCAGCGTGGGATTGGAGACGCGGGAGTAGACATAGCCGTCGCGCTCGCCGCGATTGAGCTTCTCGGACTCCGCGACGCTGTCGAACGTGAACTTCACCGATTGATAGATCGGTGCGACGAGCGGGCGGTTATCGCTCGAGATCTCGACTTTGGGTGGATGATTGACACGTGTGGGGCCCTTCATGGCGCCAGCTCCGATCGCTGCTGAAACGTCGGGGCAATGTGCAGCACGCGCGCTCCACAAGCAAGCGCCGCCGGGCGACCTCAGAGTGTGCAGAGTCGCTCGGCGGCCCGTTCCAAGGTCGCGTCGTTTTTCGCGAAGCAGAAGCGGAGTACCTTCGAGGGAGGCGGCTTCGCGTAGAAAGGCGTGATCGGGATGGAAGCGACTTTCGCTTCCAGCAACACGCGCTCGGCAAACTCGACATCGGACACATCGGCGATGGCACTGAAGTCGAGGAGCTGGAAATACGATCCTGCCGCCGGCTTCCAACTAAAGCGCGAGCCTCGCAGGCACTCGAGAAACAAGTCGCGCTTGCGCTGATAGAACT
>JBIQKP010000118.1:0-6505 GCA_044506405.1 Lysobacterales bacterium
CCCCGCTCGGCAAAGGACTCGCAGACCCCATCCCCGACGACGAGGTGGTCGAGGACCCGGATATCGACGAGGGCCAGGGCCTCTTTCAGGCGCCGAGTGATGAGCTCGTCCGCTTGGCTCGGCTCCGCGAGACCGGAGGGGTGATTGTGGACCAGGATCAGGGCCGCCGCGTTCCGTGCCAGCGCGTGCTTCACGACTTCTCGCGGATGGACGCTCGCCCCATCGATTGTCCCGCGGAACAGCTCCTCGAAGGCGATCACGCGGTGCCGATTGTCCAGATACACGCAGCAAAACACCTCGTGGGGTAGATCGCGCAGGCGCGCCCGCAGAAACTCGCGCGTCGCCCGCGGGTTGCTCAGCGCCGGTCCGATCATCATGAGCTGCTGATAGTGGCGGCGTGTCAGCTCGAGCGCGGCTTGCAAAGTTGAGTAGCGGGCGGGCCCGAGCCCATGGCTGCGACACACGCGATCGCGTTCCGCAGTGAGCAGATTGCGCAGCGACCCGAACTCCACGAGGAGCGTGCGCGCCATTTCCAACGCGCTTTGGCCACGCGTTCCGGTTCTGAGTAGGATCGCGAGCAACTCGGCCTCGCTCAATGCGGCCGGTCCGGCGGTGAGCAGTTTCTCTCTGGGCCGTTCCGTTTCCGGCCAATCTCGTATCGACATACCGATCCCTGGCGTAAGAAGCGGTCCGAGTATGGATCGCCGATGTCGCCACGATGGGACCCTTTTCAGGCTGTTTGCCCGAAAATGTGGGTGAGAGCGCGTCGCTTCCCATGCCGAACTGGAATAGGCCTATGCGACTCGTTGTTTGCTGGTCTTTGCCGCCGCGCCCATAATTCTTCGCATGAGTTTGCAGCCCCGGAAAATCATTCTCGGCGTCACCGGCGGGATCGCGGCTTACAAGAGCCCGGATCTCGTGCGGCGTCTCATCGAGCGCGGCGGCGACGTTCAGGTCGTGATGTCGCGGGGCGCTCAGCAGTTCGTGACGCCACTGACGTTCCAAGCCGTCTCCGGCAAGCCGGTCCGCACCGATTTGTGGGATGAAGCGGCTGAAGCCGCGATGGGACACATCGAGCTCGCGCGCTGGGCGGATGAAATCCTCGTCGCGCCCGCGACAGCCGAGTTCCTCGCGCGGCTTGCCCACGGATTCGCGGAGGACTTGCTGACGACGCTCTGCCTCGCCACAACTGCGCAAATTACGCTCGCACCGGCGATGAATCGCCAGATGTGGGCAAACCCGGCGACGCAAGCGAATGTGCGCATCCTTCGCGAGCGCGGCGTTCGCTTCTTGGGCCCGGAAGCAGGCGAGCAGGCCTGCGGTGAAGTCGGTGTCGGTCGCATGGTGGAACCGGCGCGTATCGCGGAGGAGCTCTTCACGGTCCGAGGTGGTGCGGGCGTCCTCAAAGGATTGAAGGTCGTCGTCACCGCTGGACCCACTCGCGAGCGCATCGATCCTGTCCGATTCATCAGCAATCGCAGCTCGGGAAAGATGGGCTTCGCCGTCGCACAGGCCGCGCGCGAAGCGGGCGCGGAAGTCGTGCTCGTGAGTGGCCCGGTGCAGATTCCGACGCCGACCGGCATCGATCGCATCGAAGTCGAGAGTGCCGAGCAGATGCTGAACGCCGTTCAGAAGCACATCGTCGATGCGGACATTTTTGTCGCCGCCGCTGCCGTGTCCGATTACAAGTGCGCGCAAGTGGCGTGCGAAAAGATCAAGAAGACGAGCGATGTGCTCTCGCTGTCCTTGGCGCGCGCACCGGATGTGCTCGCGACGATCGGGCGCAGCGAGTCCCCACCGTTCCTCGTTGGCTTTGCTGCCGAGACCGAGAACGTCGAGCGCAACGCGCTCGCGAAGCTCGCGAGCAAGAATCTCGACATGATCGCGGCGAACAAAGTCGGCGATGGCCTCGGCTTCGACAAAGACGACAACGCGCTCACTGTCTATTGGGACGGCGGTCGCAAAGAGCTCACGTTGACGAGCAAGATTGCGTTGGCGCGTCAGCTGGTAGAGTTGATCGCGGAACGGTATCGTTCGCGCACATCGACGGCAGCGGCTCCGGCTTTGTAGGTCGGATTTCGATCCGACCCTTAACTAATGCGTCGGAATCGAATTCCGACCGACAACACTCATGACGCAATCGCCACGACGAAAGCTCCAAGTTCGCGTTCTCGACCCACGCATCGGGCGCGACTATCCGCTCCCTCAGTACGCAACGTCCGGATCCGCAGGCGTCGACTTGCGTGCGTGCCTCGATGCGCCGATCGAGCTCAAGCCGGGCGATACACAGCTCATTCCCTCGGGCATCGCGATCCATTTGGAAGACTCCGGCTACGCCGCGATCGTGCTGCCGCGATCGGGTCTGGGCCACAAGCATGGGATCGTCCTTGGCAATCTCGTCGGATTGATCGACTCGGACTACCAGGGACAGGTGTTCGTCTCATGCTGGAATCGAGGTCAGACGACTTTCACGATTCAGCCCGGCGAGCGCATCGCGCAGCTCGTCGTGGTTCCTGTCGTTCAGGTGGACTTCGAAGTCGTCGAAGAATTCACGGCCTCGGAGCGGGGCGCTGGCGGCTTCGGCAGCTCAGGCAGGGGCTGAGGCGAACGGTGTTCGCACTTTCCGATCTTCTCGGTTCCTTCTCGACGAGCTTACAAACGCGTTCTTCACCGTCCGCTGTCCGCCGTCCGCCGTTCACTTCAAGCCCTTCAGCTCCTTGAATCGTTTGATGTCCGCATCGAACGATTGATTGATCTCCGCTTGCTCGCCTCGGTTGTTCGCGAGCATCTCGTGATAGGTGCGCAAGCTGTTCACCGTGTTGACCATCTCCTCGGCGAGGTGATCCGGCAGCGGCGGCGCGTTCGGGTCCGTGTTGTACGGCTTGAAGCGCGCGATCTGATTCTCGATACGCACCTGACGTTCGCGCATGTTCCCGATGTTCTGCTCGGTGACTCTGTACTGCGCTTTGAGCTGTTCGATACGTTGATCGCGCAACCGCTCGATGTCGGCGACGCTCGAGTACGTATCGATGAGCATGCGGTCGTGCTGTTCGCGACGCTCCCGTTCCTTGCGCGCCTGGGCCTCGGCCGCTTCGCGTTTGATCCGCTCGGCGCGCGACGCATCGCCCTCGATGACGCGCAACGTCATGCCGCGTTCGTCGAGCACTTCGGTGTCGAGCCCCGTGCAGGCCTGGGGCATGCTGTCGCCGTAATGCGTCTGGCCGTTCTTGTCCTTGCAACGGTAGAACGCGTCTCGCGCTGACCCCTGAGCCGCCGCGGCAGCGGTGGAGAGCAGGAGCGTGCTCAGCAACGAGTAGCGCCAGAGTGTGTGCATGTGCGGGTTATCGTAGTAGTTGGGGCTATTCTGCCCCACGGCGTCGGCCCACGGTCAACTTGGGAGCGTAAATACTGCCCAAATCCGGGCGTGATTTCACACTGGCGCCGCGATGCCGTACTCAGCCCGGTAGCGGCGAACCGCCGTAAGATGCTCTGAATTGCCTGATCGCTCCAGATAGGCGATCAAGTCGCCGAGCTTGAGGATGCTCGTGACGGGCAGGTTGAGCGATTGCTCCACTTCCTGGACCGCCGAAAGCTCGCCTTGTCCTCGCTCCTGTCGATCGAGCGCGAGCACGACGCCAATCGGCTCGGCGCCAGCCCCCCGGATGATATCGATCGACTCCCGGATCGCCGTCCCGGCGGTGATCACATCGTCGACGATGAGCACGCGCCCGCGCAGCGGCGCTCCGACGATCGACCCGCCTTCGCCGTGATCTTTCGCTTCTTTGCGATTGAATGCCCACGGAGCGCTGCGTCCATGAGCGTCGGCAAGCGCGACGGCTGCGGTCGCGACGAGCGGGATGCCTTTGTAAGCCGGCCCGAACAATACGTCGAACTCGATGCCCGCATGCTGAATTGCATCCGCATAGTGGCGGCCGAGCTCCGCGAGCGCGCGCCCGGTGTTGAATAGGCCCGCATTGAAGAAGTAGGGGCTGATACGCCCGGACTTGAGCTTGAACTCGCCGAAGCGGAGCACGCCGAGATCGAGGCAGAGGTCGATGAAGGAGGAGGAAGACATCGTAGAAGAGTTCGGTTCGCCGCGGGTAGCGAATAGTAAGACATCGCTAGAGCCGCTGTCAGTGAATGAGCCAATCGCTGCTGTTCGACGCAGCGTTCCTTCGGCATCATCCTCGCTTTGCTTGTGACGAGAACCGTTATGGAGACACACGTTTGACCGCCACGCCCAGCTCGATACCTGACGGATGGCGTCGTCACGTCCCCTTGTCCGTGCGGCCTTATACCGAGGCGGCACCGCTTGCTGCGTTCTTTCTCGGAATCTCGTCGGGTGCACCGTACGCGATGATCGCGGCAACGCTGACGACGAGGCTCGCGCAGGACGGAATCGATAAACGCGCAATCACGGCGTTCTCGCTCGCGTTCCTGGTCTACAACCTCAAGTTCCTCTGGGCGTGGGTTGTCGACAGCGTGCGTCTACCGATCATCGGTCGGCTGGGTCAACGCGTCTCGTGGCTGATCTTCGCCGGTGCGCTCGCGATCGCCGCCATTGTGAATCTCGGTCTCGTCGATCCGAAGACGAGCTTGATGGCGACCGCGCAGGCCGCAGTGCTCGTCGCGATCGCGGGCGCGACATACGACATCGTCATCGATGCATACCGAATCGAATTGCTCGAACCGAAGCAGCTCGGCGTGGGTTCGGGTATGTCGCAATATGGATGGCGCATTGGTTCGGTCGCCGCGGCTGCCCTTGCCCTTGCGCTTGCCGCGCGCGTGGGCTGGAACCTTGCGTATGTCGCGTGTGCGGTGTTTGCGATCTCGGCCATCGCTGTCGGTTTAGTCATGGGCGAACCGAAGCGACACCGCGCGCCGGTCAGGCGTCAAGGCATCGCTGCGGTGAGTAGCTCGATCGTTGCGCCGATCGCGGAGTTCTTTCAGCGTAAGGGCGCACTACTCGTGCTGCTGTTCATTCTCCTGCACAAGATCGGCGACACGCTTGGCCAGCTCACCTTTCGCCTGCTCGCGGAAGACATGAACTACACGAACGACGAGATCGCGATCTTCGATGTCGGCTTCGGTTTCTGGGGTTACCTCTTGGGAATCTTCCTCGGCGGCATCGTGTATTCGCGTCTCGGCATGAAGCGATCGGTGCTGCTGAGCTTGTGGTTGATGGCGATCTCGAATTTGAGCTTCGCAGGGCTCGCGGCTATCGGTCACTCGAATTGGGTGCTCGCCGCTGCGATGGGCTTCGAGAACGTCGCGAGCGGTATCGGCGGCGTCACTGTCGTCGCTTATTTTTCTGCTCTTTGTGATCTGCGATACACGGCCACTCAGTACGCGTTGATCTCCGCGGCAACGAGTGTCGTGGGGCGAATACTCACCGGCACCAGCGCGGGCGCACTCATCGAGCTGCTCGGATACGTGAACTTCTATCTCTTCACTTTCGTGATCGCACTGCCTGGCATCGTCCTGTTCTGGCTCATGATGCGCGCCGGTCTGATCGATGCGTCCGTCGGCACCGCGGCGACGGAGAGCAGTGCGAGTTCGGAAAAAGAGAAGCCTGCGTAGATGGTGTAATGAGCGCCGTTCTGTGTCGAATCGATGAGCTGCCGGATCCCGGCTCGCGCGCATTCTCCGTGGGCGAGGGTGATTGGCCGATGCGTGGATTCCTCGTGCGCCGAGGCAACGATGTGCACGCGTACGTCAATCGATGCCCGCACGCGGGTCACCCGCTCAATCTTCGCCCCGATGAGTTTCTGACCGACGACCGAAGACACATCGTGTGCGATTCGCACGGCGCGATGTTCGATCCTGAGAATGGCGTGTGTGTCGCTGGACCGTGCCCCGGACAATCGCTGATCAAACTGCCTGTGCGCGTCGAAAGCGGCGTCGTCGTGCTCGATGCGGATATCGACGAGCTCGTGCGCCGTTACGCGTGAGCGAGCCGCGCCCTGTGGATGCTGCTGCGACAGGGGCTTCCCCGGCGTCCGTGTAGGTCGGAATTTATTCCGACACTCACTCGCTTGGTCGGAATGAATTCCGACCTACAAGTCCCTCGGCGAGGGCCACTCGGAGTAGCCTGACGTCTCGCTTCGATCGAGGTACATGAGCGGATCGCTCCATGTAGCAGCGATCGGGGCTTCGCGTTCGTTGTCGTAGTCTTCGGGCTCGACGTCGACAGAGCCTGTCCAATCTTCCGGCGCGCCCGCTTCTTCGAATTCTTGTTCGCCCCACGATTCGAGATCGAACTCTTCCAAGGTGCCATCGAAGTGTTGCACTTCGACAGTGCCATCGTCGCGATCGACTGCGACGACTTCCAAGAGTGCGCCGTGGCGACGATACCACGCACCGACAACTGGACTCGGGGACGTCATGAGCACTCCTTCCGTTGTCTAGAGGCTGCAATCCATATGCCAAGTGCTTCCCTGCAATCAGTGGACTTGGCAGTGCGAGCGAACTCGGCTGTCGACTCTTCTTTTAGTCCCGTAGCGAG
>JBIQKP010000118.1:6605-9003 GCA_044506405.1 Lysobacterales bacterium
TTACTTGCGGCGATACTCCAAATCCCAAACGTCATGTCCCAATCGATGTCCGCGCTTCTCGAAACGTGTGAGCGGACGATCGTCAGGGCGTCTTATGAAGCCGGATTCGCCAGCACGATTGATGAAATGATCCGAGGCGTCGAGTACCTCGCGCATGTGATGCGCGTAGTGTTCCCAATCGGTTGCGAGCCGCAAGGTGCCGTTCGGACCGAGTACGCGTGCGAGGAGTGTGACGAACTCGGGCTGAATCAAACGACGTTTGTGATGCCGCTTCTTTG
This sequence comes from Lysobacterales bacterium, assembly GCA_044506405.1. Classification (GTDB taxonomy): domain Bacteria; phylum Pseudomonadota; class Gammaproteobacteria; order Steroidobacterales; family Steroidobacteraceae; genus Steroidobacter. The sequence goes on from JBIQKP010000118.1 coordinate 6,884, forward strand.
GCCAGGGGTCGGGAAAGAAAATGTGAACGCGCGATACCGATGAGGGCGCGAGTTGTCGTTCGAGCACTTCGACGGCGTCATGCATGATGACGCGTACGTTCGAGAGCTGTGCTTGCTCGATGCCGAGCAACAGATGGCCGACGCCGGGCGGGTGCACTTCGACCCCGACACAATTGAGCTCCGGGTGAGCTTGCGCGAAGGAGAGCAAAGCCTCGCCTGCGCCGAAGCCGATCTCGAGCATCACGGGCGCGGCGTTTCCAAAGGCCTCATTGAAGTCGAGAGACTTCGCCTCGAACTCGATGCCGTACTTCGGCCACAACGCCTCGAGCGCGCGCTCTTGTGCAACGGTCGAGCGGCCGCGGCGAATGACGAAGCTGCGGATGCTGCGGCGACGCGGCTCTTGTGAAGGCGAGGTGTTCTCGTCGGTATCGGACATGGTGCGCACGGCTCGAATCGGGCGCACATGATACCGTCACTTAGCAGATCGAAGGTGCTCGAACAGGAGCTGTGCGGCGCCGTGTAGCGGCTTGTTCGCTGGCGCGCACAGGAAGAGTTGTCGTGAGGCCCACCGGTCCGTGAGCGGAATGGCGGCGAGCGCAAGCGAGCGGATGAAAGCCGTCGTCGCGCCGCGAGGAATGACGCTCACGCCAAGACCCGCGGCCACCATCGCGCAGACGGCGTCGAAGCTCGTCACGTGAATGCGCCAATTGAGCGCCGTGCCTGCATCCGTTGCTGCGCGCGTCAGCAACTGATGAAGCGAGCTGTTCGTATGTAATCCGATCAGTGGAAACGGTGCGGCCTCCGTGAATGCGATCGAAGCGCGCCGCGCGAGCGGATGAGACGGGCTCGTCACGAGCACGAGCTCGTCGCTGCGAAACGGAACCGTTTCGACACCGTCGATCGTCGGTAGCTCGCTCACGATTCCAAAGTCCGCGGAGTGGTCTGCGACGGCGGCTGCGACCACAGCGCTCGTCTGCTCTTCGATATGCACGTGAATGTCGGGGTGCTTCGTCGCAAAGGCCGCGAGCGCACCAGGCAAGAACTCGACGATCGCGGAGATGTTTGCGAACACTCGCACATAGCCCACCATGCCCGACGCATGGCGGCGCATCTCATCGTCGAGTTGGTGTGCTTGTTCGAGCAGCACGCGAGCGCGCGACAAGAAGGCATGACCCGACGCCGTGAGCTCGACACCTTTCCCACCGCGCACGATCAGCTCGGTGCCGAATACGGCCTCGAGATCGGAGATGCGTTTACTGACCGCGGAAGGAACCGTGTGACTGCGCTCGGAGGCGCGCGAGATGCTGCCTGTCTCGGCGACAGCAACGAACAGCTCGAGGTCTCTGAAGTCGAATCTCAAAATCGCTCCTGCTGGACACTCCACCGGGACTGTCTCCTCAGTTGAAGGTACCAGAACAGTAAGCGCTCGGATGTGGCCTCGAGATGCGAGAGGCGATCTCCAGGAAGTAGCGGGCGGGCAGTCCCCGGTTCGGGACTGTCTAAGCGGTCATGCGTTCGTCGTCGGATAGGGGGGACAGTCCCCGGTTCGGGGACTGTCCCCTACGCGATCATGCGTTCGTCGTTAGGAAACGGCTCGACTGCGAACTCCTCGAAGCGCGGCGCCGAGAGAAAGGGCTTCGGCACGATACCGAGCTTTGCGAGCTCGTCTTCGAGCATGCCGATATCGAACGGCTTGCTCAGCACGCGAACGCGGGCCGTCTTCGGGAAGCGCTCTTCGACCTCTTGCTGATCCTGACCCGTCGTGACGACGATGCGGAAGTCAGGATCCCTCTCGAGCAACGCTGCGACGATTTCGTGCCCATCGATGTCGGGTAGACCGAGGTCCAAGACCGCGGCCGAGTAATGAGCCGAGCCGATCGAAGCCAGTGCTGGGCTGCCTTCGGTAAAGACGTGTGGCTTCAGGCCGAGGTCCGTCATGACCTCCCGCAGTAGAAGCGCGACGAGCCCTTCGTCCTCGACCACGAGCACTGAAGGAGCAGTTTCGTTTCTCATGGTTAGTTCACCCCGCTGCCGAACTTTGAATCACACGATGTACTAAGCTTCGGGCGAAATCAAAATGTTTGCGCTAACGTAGACTTTCTCCTTCAATGTTTGCGCTA
>JBIQKP010000119.1:0-8991 GCA_044506405.1 Lysobacterales bacterium
CGCCGCAACGGAGACGTTGAAGTCGATCGACGGGTTCGCAGGCAGAAAGGCAGCGAACACACTGGCGTAGATGATTGCGGCCTTTGGATTGCTCATCTGCGTCGTCAACGCCAACATGAACGACCGCGCCTTGGATCGCGCAACGCCGCTCGTCGGCACTGACGATTGCGGGAGCGGTGATTTGGCACCGCGGTAGATGCACACGCCGAGGTAGACGAGATAAAGCCCGCCAACAACCTTCAGAACGACATAGACCTGCGGTACCGCGACGAGTAGCCCATTCAATCCCAATAAGGCAAAGCAGGCGAATAGAACGCCGCCGACGCCCATACCGAGCGCGGCAAATAGCCCATCGGTACGCCCAACGGCAACGGCTCGTTGCGCGACCATCACGAAGCTCGGTCCCGGGCTTGCCGCGCCGATGGCGATCGCCCCTGCAATACCTAGTAGCGCAGTGAGTTCTTGCATGTGACCTCGAGGACTAGTAGTTCAGCTTCGGATACCAATCCGTTCCTCGCCCACCCGGCGTGAGATCCAGAACGGTCCACAGCGATGCGATATCCGGTGCATCGCGAGGGTCTTGCCCCGGATCCGCCATCTCCTTCGACATTTCGCTCGCCCAGAATTGGCGAATGGTATCGCCGTCGCGACGGAACACGACCAGTGCGGGCCATTCGAACCCCTGCTCGTCAATGAGCTTCAGGTCATTCGCATACTCATCGCCGATCGTCTGAATGAAATTCAGATCCCGCCAGCCGCGCTCCTGCGCGAAGGCGAACTGACGATCCACCGAGCTGCGCCCCAAGATCTTCAACGCGACGCGCTGCTTGATATCGCGTGCGTTGCCGTTCAACGCGCCGAGCAGATTCGTGCACATCGGGCACGGCCGCTCGCGTTCGGGCCCATACATCCAGAAATACGCCACCAACGTGTCTTTGTCGCCGAACAATTCGACGAGCCCGACTTCAAATGCATTCTCGTCCTTGAATCGGTAGTTCTTGTCGATGACGGGACCTGGGGGCAACGCCTGCCGCTGCTCGGTCAAACGTGTCATGTGCCGACGAAACTCGATCTCTTCCGCGAGTAGTGCCTCGCGCGCCACGCGGTACTCGTTGCTCTCGCCGCCGAACAGCGGACGTCTCTTCTTAGCGAGATCCTTCGCCGACGCAAGTTCTTTCGCTTTCATGAGGGCCTCCTGACTACAGGCTGCGGGATGATGTCGGAATGACAACATCGGTCGCTTAGACCCTAAGGACGTCCTAGAGGCGCTGCAGCCGACATCTCGGACATCCTTCGAGACGCGATCGGCCTCGCGAATACGGCGTCGGATCGATGAAAGTTCCGCGACCTGCGGAGCCAAGTGTCACGCCGAGCAAAACGCCCTACGACATCCCACGCCGTAACAACGATACGTGGCCGTCGCGGACTCGTACGCACTGCAGGGTGATGCCGAGTTGCTGCTCGTAACGGCGGATCAGTCGGGCTTCGATTTCTGTGACCAACGAGACCGCTGTTCCCTTCGAGCCTGCGCGGCCGGTGCGGCCGACTCGGTGCAAGTAAGCTTTGCTCATGGTCGGCACATCGAGATTGAAGACATGCGTGACTCCGGCGATGTTCAGACCGCGGGCCGCGACATCACTTGCAATCATGATGCGGATCGCGCCGCTGCGAATGCCATCCATCGCTCGTTTGCGGTCCATCTTGTTGAGCTCGGCGTTCAGGTCGGCAACCGCCAGCTTGTGATGTGCAAGTTTGGAGGCGACCCGCTCCGCGACATCGTTGCGATGGACGAACACGATCGAGCGCGGCAGATCGAAGGCATGCAGCAGCTTGCGAAGGACGTCGGGCTTGTCCCGCTCTTCGCAAACGACGTACAGATGCTCGATGTTCTCGTTGACGGCCGCCGTACCCGGGGCAAGCAGCAGCGCGTCAGGGGATAACGCAGTCATCACTTGCTCGGTTTGCGCTTCGATCGTCGCGGACGCAAACACGAGTTGCCGCGTTGGTGGTGCAGCGCCGACGATCTTCTGTATCCACGTCAGACTTTCATCGCTGAGCAGCCGGTCCGCCTCGTCGATGACGATGCCACGGAGGTGCGACGTTTTGAGTTTGCCCCGTTCGATGAGCTCTACGATGCGCCCGGGCGAGCCCACGACCACGTGCGGTTTGGCTTTGAGCTTATCGATCTGTCGAGCAGTGGCCGTGCCGCCGATCAGCAGCACCGAGCGGATCGCGCGACCGGCATGCTGAGCAAGATCGCATGATTGGCGATGGATCTGGATGGCCAACTCATGCGTGGGCGCAACGATCACGACCTGGGTCGCGGCTTGCGCAGGATCGATACGCGTGAAGAGCGGGAGCAAGTACGCCAACGTCTTGCCGGTGCCCGTTTCCGCGTTCAGATAAGCGTCTTTCCCCGCCATCAACACGGGCAGCGCCGCGATCTGAATCGGGGTCGGGTCGTCGATCTGCTGTTTCTTCAGGGAGGAAATGAGATCGTCTGGCAGTAACAGTTCGGTAAACGTCATAGAATTCGCGATCCTAGCAGCTCTACCCACCGCAACTGCATGTCGTTTTCTGAACTGGGCTTGTCCCCCGAGCTGCTGCAGGCCATCGCCCGAACGAACTACGTCGTTCCTACGCCGATCCAGGCCGCAGCAATTCCCGCCATCTTGCGCTCCCAGGATGTGCGAGCTTGCGCGCAGACGGGATCTGGCAAGACCGCGGCGTTTGTCGTGCCGATGTTGCAACGAGTGATGCACCAGATGCCGAGCGGCGATCGGCACGTCAGTGGGCTCGTCCTCGTTCCTACTCGCGAGCTCGCAGTCCAGGTGGGCGAATCATTTCGCGCGTTCAGTCGCTACCTGCGGCCCATCAAGATTCTCACCGTGTTTGGCGGCGTATCGATCAATCCACAGATGATGGCTCTGCGCGGCGGCGCGGCCATCGTAGTCGCGACTCCGGGTCGACTGCTCGACCTCGCCGAGCACAACGCGATCCGCTTGTCGGCTGTCAGTACGCTGGTGCTGGACGAGGCAGATCGACTTCTGGAGGAAGGTTTCGCCGATGAGCTCACCCGCGTGCTCGCGCGGCTACCCGAACGTCGCCAGAACCTGCTCTTCTCCGCAACCTTTCCGCCGGCCGTGCAATCGCTGGCTGAGCTATTGCTGCGTGATCCTGTGCGTATCGATGTCGAAGCCACTGCCGACAACGCGCCGGACATTGAACAGCGCTCCATCGCCGTCGACCCCGCGCGTCGCACTCAGTTGCTGCATCACCTCATTCAACATCATGGCTGGGAGCGCACGCTCGTCTTCGTGGCCACGAAGTACGGCACCGAACACCTCGCGCTGAAACTGCGACGTCTGAATATCGCCGCCGCAGCGTTGCATGGCGAGTTGAGCCAAGGTGCACGCACTGCGGCCCTCGCGGATTTCAAGGCCGGGCGCCTCAAGGTCCTCGTTGCAACCGATGTCGCTGCACGCGGCATCGACATCACCGGGTTGCCCGCGGTCGTGAATTACGATCTACCGCGCTCCACCCATGACTATCCCCACCGCATCGGCCGCACGGGCCGTGCGGGCTCGAGCGGCGTCGCCGTCAGCTTCGTCAGCGCCGCCACCGAGGCGCACTTTCGACTCATCGAAAAACGACTTCATTGCCGCCTGAAGCGCGAGCACGTGCCCGGATTCGAGCCGAAAGAGCGCGCGTAGCAAATCATCCTTTGAATCCTTTGGCCACGACGTACACCTCCCTCGATCGAGGTCGCGATGACTTTGGCTTGCGCACCGAGATCTTCTCGAACGACGAGCGAACATCTTTCAGGTAGGCGTCCGATCCGCTGCCCTGAAATACTTTGACGACGAAGTTGCCTTTCGGCTTGAGGACTCGACGCACCATGTCGAGCACGAGCTCGACGAGGTAGATGGACGTGCCTTGATCGGCGGAATCGATGCCGGAGAGGTTCGGTGCGATATCCGAGATGATCAAATCAGGCTTCTGCCCGTTGAGCGCTTCCAGAATCTGGTTGAGCACGGCCTCATCCGTGAAGTCGCCTTGGATGAAATCGACGTTCTTTAGGGAATCCATCGGCAGGATGTCGGTAGCAAGCACTCGCCCCTTCTCGCCGACGAGTTTTCCGGCGACCTGCGACCAGCCGCCCGGCGCGGAGCCTAGATCCATGATCAGCATGCCCGGACGGATCAGTCGATCCTTCTCGTTAAGCTCGATGAGCTTATAAGCCGAACGCGAGCGATAACCCTCCTTCTGCGCCTGTTTGACGTACGGATCGTTGACGTGCTCTTGCATCCAGCGATGACTGCTTTTCGATCGGGCCATGAGGTTCTCAGTCATTCGGCGTCAGGGCGCCGAAACTCCACTATTTCGCGTAAGGGTAAGGCTTCGAGATTCGTCGCCATCGGCATCGGGCACCGGATTATCGAGATGCTGCGTGCTGGGGACGGTACAATGCGTGCCGCATTCTACCGTTCCTCTGCCGGATATATACCGTGCCAGGACTTCCGCAGTGATTCGTATTACCGAACTATCGCTACCCCTCGACCACGCCGCTGACGCCTTACGCCACGCGATCGTGAAACGCCTGAAGATCGCCGACGCCGATCTGCTCGACTTCACGGTGTTCAAACGCAGCTACGACGCGCGCAAGAAGAACAGCGTCATCACGTTCGTCTACATCATCGATGTCACGGTGCGCAACGAAGCGGAAATTTCGAGACGCTTCGCCAACGATCCGCACGTTCGCCCCGCGCCCGATACGAGCTACTACCCCGTTGCGCAGGCGCCGTCGACGCTACAAGAACGACCGCTCGTAATCGGCTTCGGTCCGTGCGGCCTGTTCGCCGCGCTCATCCTCGCACAGATGGGTTTCAAGCCGATCGTCCTCGAGCGCGGGCGAGACGTTCGCCGCCGCACGCAGGATACGTGGGCACTGTGGCGCAAGAAGACACTGACACCGGAATCCAACGTGCAGTTCGGCGAAGGCGGTGCCGGTCTGTTTTCGGACGGCAAGCTCTACAGCCAGATCAAAGACCCGAAGTTCTACGGTCGCAAGGTCATGAGCGAGTTCGTTCGCGCCGGCGCACCGGAAGAAATTCTGTATGTCAGCAAACCGCACATCGGGACGTTCCGGCTCACCGGCGTGGTCGCGAGGATGCGCGAGGAGATCATTGCCCTCGGGGGTGAGGTGCGCTTCGAATGCAAAGTCACCGGCGTATCGATCGAGGACGGTTGCATCCAAGGCGTCACGCTCGCGAGCGGCGAAACGCTCCGCAGTCGACACGTCGTACTGGCGCTCGGCCACAGCGCTCGTGACACGTTCCGCATGCTGCAGGCTCGCGGCGTGCACATCGAACCGAAACCGTTCGCGCTAGGCTTTCGCATCGAGCATCCGCAATCCCTCATCGATGAGGCGCGCCTCGGCAAGTACGCCGGTCACGCGGCGCTCGGAGCAGCCGACTACAAACTCGTTCATCACGCGAAGAACGGTCGCGCGGTGTACAGCTTCTGCATGTGCCCAGGCGGTACCGTCGTCGCCGCGACCTCGGAGCCACAACGCGTCGTGACGAACGGCATGAGCCAGTACTCCCGCAACGAACGCAATGCGAACGCCGGCATCGTCGTCGGCATCGACCCGGAACGGGATTTTCCCGGCGGCCCGCTTGCCGGCGTGGAGTTGCAGGAGCGTCTGGAATCTCTCGCATACGAGCTCGGCGGGAGCGATTACTGCGCACCGGGGCAACTGGTCGGTGACTTCATTCGTGCGGTCCCGTCCACTGCGTTCGGCGACGTGGAACCGTCGTACAAGCCAGGCGTGCGGCTCGGCGATCTATCCGCGTTGCTACCTGCTTACGCGATCGAGGCCATCCGCGAAGCACTGCCCGCCTTCGGCAAACAAATCCGCGGTTTCGATCGTCACGATGCCGTGCTGACCGGAATCGAATCGCGCACATCCTCACCCATTCGCATCACCCGCGACGCCGACACGCTGCAGAGCCTGAACACACGCGGCCTATATCCCTGCGGCGAAGGCGCGGGCTATGCCGGCGGCATTCTGTCGGCCGGTGTCGACGGCATCCGAGTCGCGGAAGCTGTTGCGAGATCGATGATGAAGTCCGCCGACCTTCGGGAGATACGGTGAAATTCGACGAACTGAAGAAACTCCACCAGAAGAAGTACCGCGAAGCCTTTCGTCACTTCCTGGTCGAGGGCGAGCACCTCGTGCTGGAGTTGGAAAAGGCAGCAGCGAAGAACCCGCAGCTTCAAGCCAGCAAACTTTACGTGACGAGCGAACGCGAGCACTGGCGCAGCCAGTTCGAAACGCATGTGATTAGCGAGCGTCGCATGGCGGAGATGTCGGACACGAAAACGCCGCAGGGCATTGTCGCACTCGTGCCGATGCTGCCGCCCACCGCGCCCCGCCAAGGCGAACGCGCGATTTATCTCCACGAGATCCAAGATCCCGGTAACCTCGGAACGATACTGCGCACGCTCGCGTGGTTCGGCCACTTTCGCTGCCTGCTCGGCCCCGGCAGCGTCGACCCTTACAACTCGAAAGTCTTGCGTGCCAGCGCAGGCGCGATCTTTCACGTACCGCTCGAGCTGGACGTGACCCTCGCCTCACTGCACAGCCGATTCGAGCGAACCGCCTATTTGGATATGAAAGGCGAGCGGGTCACGGCGCCAGAATTCCGATCGTTCGAGTGTTATGTGTTCGGCAACGAAGCGCGCGGCGTTCCGCGCGAGCAACTTAGGTCCACTGCCAAGGCGTTCGCAATTCCCGGCTCAGGCGCGATCGAGTCGCTGAATCTGGCCTCCGCCGTCAACGTCTGCGCGTACGAGCTGAAACGCTGAGTCCATGTCCAACTTCTCTACTCTCCCGCTCATCGCGCCGCTGCAGCGTGCGCTGAGCGAAATCGACTACACCACGATGACCCCGGTACAGGCGGCAAGTCTGCCCGCCGCGCTCGCCGGGCGCGACGTGATCGCACAAGCGGCGACCGGGAGCGGCAAGACCGCCGCTTTCGCGCTGGGATTGCTCTCCGTACTGGATGTGACTGCGGTCAAGCTGCAAGGACTGGTGCTGTGCCCGACACGCGAGCTCGCCGATCAGGTGAGCCGCGAAGTTCGTCGACTCGCGCGCTTCATCCCGAACGTGAAGGTGCTGACGCTGTGCGGCGGCATTCCACTGCGTCCTCACCTCGCCTCGCTCGCACACGAGCCGCATATCGTCGTCGGCACGCCGGGGCGGATCCTCGAACTGATCGAGCGTGACGCGCTACCGCTTCACGCTCTAAAGATGCTCGTGCTCGATGAAGCCGATCGGATGCTCGACATGGGCTTTGCGGACGACATCGCCAGCATCATCGAGCGAACACCACAGCAGCGCCAGACGCTTCTGTTCTCCGCGACCCTTCCCGGTCCCGTGCGCGAAGTGTCACGACAGTTTCAGCGCGATCCGCTCGACGTCACCGTGTCCTCAGCGGACGACGAGCCGGCAATCGAACAAGTGTTCATCGAAGTGGGTGCGGAGGAAAAGGTCGAGGCGCTCGCAGCCGTGCTGCTGCACTACCGACCTGAGAGCGCCGTCGTCTTCTGCAACACGCGACAGGACGTGCGTGTCGTCGCCGGTGAATTGGCCGCACAGAATTTTTCCGTGCTCGCACTGCATGGCGAGCTCGACCAGCGCGAACGCGAGGAGATGCTCGTGCGCTTCGCCAACCGCAGCTGCACGGTGCTCGTCGCATCGGATGTCGCCGCACGCGGTCTCGACATCGCCGATCTCGCGATGGTGATCAACTTCGACATCGCGTCCGATCCCGACGTACACACGCACCGCATCGGCCGCACCGGCCGCGCCGGACGCCGAGGTGTGGCACTCAGTCTGTGCTCACCGCGCGAAGCCAATCGCGTCAATGCCATCGAATCGCGGTTCGATGGAGCATTGCAGTGGCACAACCTTCCAACCGACGCACACACACGAGAACCACTCGTCGCACCGTTCGTCACACTGGCGGTGGATGCAGGTCGCAAAGACAAACTGCGACCTGGCGACCTGCTAGGCGCACTCACGGGCGACGCCGGATTACCCGCGGCAGCGATCGGGAAGATCGACGTGTTTCCGACGCGAACCTACGTCGCCATCAAACACGGCCTGCACGATCAGGCATTGCGACGGCTCCGAGCGGGCAAGATCAAAGGGCGCGCGTTTCGGATCCGAAGGATCTGAAGGCTCGCGCTCCCTAGCGCGTGAACTTACCGGCCATCCCGATGATGTCATCGAGCGGATTGCCGTCCCCGTCGAAATCGAGCATCGACGCGAGACCGCCGCCTCCACCCTTCTGCGCTGACTGACGCCCGAACACCTGACCGAGCATACCGCCCAGTCCGCCGCCTGCTTCGGTCTGCTCGGTCTGACCGGCGGACGCGCGTTGTCGACTCAAATAACCAGCTGCGAGCATCGCGAGCATCGGCAGCATCTTCTTCAAGAGCCCCGGATCGAGGCCCGTTTGGCCCGCGGCATTCTGTGCAACGGCGCGGCTCACGTCCTTCGAACCGAAGATCTGACCGAGCACATCGTTGCCGCGATTCACGTCCGTCGGCTGCGTGCCCAACACATCGTCCATCAGTCGTCCGCCACCCAACTGATCCAACATGCCTGCAAGCCCATCGACTCCGCCTGGCTGCGACTGCGCCTGCTTCTTGAAGCCACCCATGATTGCGGGCAGGAGCGCCGCCGCCCCGTTGGTTGCTTCCGATTCGCTGATGCCAAGCTGCCGCGCAACGGAGCTCGCTCCGCCAAGCTGATTCAACAGATCGCCGACTTGCATGATGCTCTCCTCCGATTAGGCGCTGAATGGTGCATCGCGAACGAGATGCTGGAGCACTCAGTTGACCGTGTTGCGAGCGGACTATGCTCCGCCTCGCACCGCCGCATGAAGCCGCAAATATATTGACAGGCGAATGTGGACAGGG
>JBIQKP010000024.1:0-32304 GCA_044506405.1 Lysobacterales bacterium
TGATCATCGGCCTGCAAGCGCTCTACATCTTGATCACTTAGGATTGGTTGACGGTCGCTTTCCCATTTCCGACCGTCGACGGCGAGCCGTCAACTCGACTCTGGTAGGGAACGTACTGAGGGTGCGGCGCGAGACTGATCGTCTATAGTTTCTGGCGACCTGTAGCTTCCAAGGAGACTTGCCCATGAAAAGAACAACATTCGGATGGTTCTTCGCGGCGTGCGCCAGCATCGGGCTGGTCGGCTGCGGCGACTCGGGGCAACGATCCGTACCGACGGCGGTCCCGGCCGATCAAACGTTCAAGGAGCAGGGCGATTACGAAGTGCACTTCAATGCGGTGCGCACCGATCTGCTCACGCCCGAAGTCGCTCGCGCGTACGGCATCCAGCGGAGCACCAACCGTGTGATGCTGAACGTCACGATCTTGAAGAAAGAGGCACCGCACGCGCCGCGCACGCCGGTGGAAGGCACGGTCACGGTGGACGCTTACAACCTCAACGGACAGTTGAAGAATCTCGAGATGCGCCGTGTTTCCGAAGGTGAAGCGATCTACTACATCGGAGAGGTGTCGATCAGCGGCGCCGAGATCCTGGTGTTCGACATTACGGTCACCCCAACTGGCGAGACGACACCGATTGAAGTGAAGTTGAAACGAGAGTTTCACTCCACTTGATTGAGCGAAAGTCGCAAGACGACGACTTCGGAAGGCTCGGATGCGCTCCGAGCCTTAAAAAATAGGCGAAAAAAGCCTTCGCGCTGCTTAATCCCCGTCAAATCTTATGCTATTTTCCCGCGCGTCTTGAATTCGTGCGCGACCGCTTAGCCTTTTAAGACGGCGCGAATCGTCACTCACACAGGAGATCACAGATGGCAAAGAAGAACGCAGCGCCGACTAAGTCGGAGATCCTTGCTCAGATTTCGAAGGACACCGGTCTGCCCAAGAAGCAGGTTTCCGATGTGTTCGATTCGCTCGGCGGCGTGGTCAAGAAGAGCCTGAAGAGCTCTGGCCTGTTCACTCTTCCCGGCCTCCTCAAGATGAAGGTCGTGAAGAAGCCCGCTACGAAGGCACGCGAAGGCGTGAACCCCTTCACCGGCGAGAAGATGATGTTCAAGGCGAAGCCGGCCAGCAAGAAGGTCCGCATCGCGCCGCTCAAGAACCTCAAGGAAATGGTCAACTAATCGAAGGCCGCAAGGTTTTCGCTGGATCCGATTGGAAAATGGACCCAGGCACGACAAGGACGAGATACAGAAGAAGAACAACAACAGCAAATCTGGCAATCAAGTCCGCCTCCGGCGGACTTGATTAGCTCCCTCTCCAAACTCATTGTTTCGGGCTCGATGCAGATCGCGCCCCGACCGGAAAAACCGCATCCGGCGATGCTTTTCGTCGGATCGCCCCGGACTGCCGTACAGGGATGTACGGGCTTCATTTCTGGGCGCCCCTCATCGAGTCGTCGCTCACTAGCCGCCTTTCGTTTTCTCGAGAGACGCTTCTCCTGACGTACGCCGCCTCAGTCGCCGACTACGACCTTCAGCTTGAGGCGCACCCGGTCGCGATCGGAGACGTGCAAGAGCCCTGCTACGCGCTGAATCAAATGTTCTTCGTGCTTGTCGATGCGGCCGTCGGCATGACTTACGCGCCAGAGCATCTCGACGATGGAGAGTTTGTCTTCTTCCGGCAGTTCGCGATTCAGCCGATGCGTGAACTCGTGTAGCGACACAGCTGCATCCGCGCGGCGCTGCGCATCTTTCATGAGCGTATCGAGCGCAGCGCCTTTCACGCCGAATCGGCGCTCGAGCAGATGTCGAATCGCCTCCACCTCATTGGCAGACTCGGAAAAATCCGAACGCGCAAGCTCCAGCAACAGTGCAGCCGTCGCCAGCTCGAGCGGCTCCTTCGTTTCGAGAACGCCGGCGACCGGGGGCTCGCGACCAAACAAGTTCTTGAGGGAAGTAATCATCGCGCCAACCAATCCATCACTGTTTGTTTCAACTGGTTCAACGTTCCGTGAAAGTAGTGCCCCACGCCAGGCATCAGCGCGAGCTCCGGCGGATCCGGAAGCTGTTCGATCCATGTCCGCACCGCGCTTGGATCGACGACTTCGTCTTGATCGCCCTGAATGACAAGCCACGGGCAGCGCGGCAGACGATCGACCGGAACGTGCACCCGATCGACAGCGGGTGCGACCGTGATCAGCCGGGCAGGTTCGATGGCCGCAGCCGCACGAATCGCGACCGCGCCGCCGAAGGAGAATCCGGCAAGTGACAGCGATGCGCCCGGCCAGCGGCTGCGCGCCCACTCGATGATCGCGAGCGCATCGTCCGTCTCGCCGATCCCCTCTGCGTACGCGCCCCCGCTCTTGCCTACACCGCGGAAATTGAATCGAATCGCCGCCATGCCCGCCGCGTTGAACGATTTGGCGAGCATGTGGGCGACTTTGTTCGTCATCGTGCCGCCATGCAGCGGATGCGGATGACACACGACGGCAACCTCGCCGATCGCAGCCGACTCCGGTGCGTCGACGACCGTTTCCAAGTCGCCGACGGGACCTCGCACCATCAGCGATTCGCTCTTCGTTTGTAGATGCACTGGCGTCATGAGCGCAGGGTAACGGATGGAGTCGCGAATCGCACGGCTCGTCTCCACGCCGAGCCGGCTCGAAAGTTCCTCTTCTCCCCGGTGGCGCAGCAAAACTTGCACGGCTACCATCGGGCGCAACTTGCCACGCTTGCTTGGCGCAACCGATCGGACGAATCGGGCTATGAGCGATCCAGGATTTCGCAACTCAGAGCCAGTCGGCAACGTCTGCGCTCGCAACTACGACCCGCTTCCCGTCACGCTCGTGCGGGGTGAAGGCGTCTATGTGTGGGATAACGCGGGCCGGCGTTATCTAGACATGATGAGCGCGTATTCGGCTGTGAGCCACGGGCACGCACACCCGACGCTCGTCGCCGCGCTCACCGAGCAAGCGGAGCGACTCGCGATCGTATCTCGCGCCTTCGATACCGACCGTCTCACGCCGTTTCTCGAACGCGCGTGCTCGATGACCGGGATGGAGATGGCGCTCCCCATGAATACGGGCTCCGAGGCCGTCGAGACCGCGATCAAGGCGGCTCGCAAGTGGGGGCATCGCATCAAACAAGTTGCCGAGGACGACTGCGAGATCATCGCTTGTGAAGGGAATTTCCACGGGCGCACGCTCGGCGCGATCTCGCTTTCGACGGAACCTCAGTATCGCGACGGGTTTGGCCCTTTCCTGCCCGGCGTGCGCATCGTGCCGTTCGGCGATGCCGAAGCGCTCGAGCGCGCGATCACGCCGAACACCGCTGCGTTCCTGCTCGAACCGATGCAAGGCGAAGCAGGTATTCGCATTCCGCCTCAGGGCTATCTCGCGCGCTGCGCTCAGATCTGCCGCGACCACCGCGTGCTCCTCATCGCCGACGAAGTTCAGACGGGGCTCGGTCGCACCGGACGAATGCTTGCGTGCGATCACGAGAACGTGCGTCCCGACGGCTTGATCCTAGGCAAAGCGCTCGGCGGCGGACTGCTGCCGGTGTCCTTATTCCTTGCGTCCCGAGAGTTGATGAGCGTGTTCACGCCGGGAGATCACGGCAGCACCTTCGGCGGCAATCCGCTCTCCTCCGCGGTGGGACTTGTCGCGCTCGAGCTGCTCGAGAAGGAGCGCCTCGTCGAGCGCAGCGCCGAGCTCGGCGAATATCTACTCGACGGCTTGCGCCGCATCGACAGCCCGCTGATTCGCGAGGTTCGAGGCAAGGGGCTCTGGTGCGGTGTCGACTTCGACCCGGCTTGCGTACGCGCACGCACGATCGCGGAGCGTCTCGTTGAGGCTGGGATCCTGACGAAAGAGACTCACCACACTGTGATCCGCTTCGCGCCACCGCTCGTGATCGAGAAATCGGAGATCGATTGGGCGCTAGAGACACTTCAGCAAGTGCTCGATGCACTGACTGAGAAGCGGTTAGCGGTTAGCGGTTAGTGGTTAGTGGTTGGTCAGACCGCTCCCGCTTGCTCGAAGGCTCGTTCTGAGCTAACCGCGAATCCCTGCCTTCGGTGGAACCCAATGGCCATCGAGCGGTTTTGAATGGCACACTTCGCCACACTCGCGTTCCGAGGTCGCCATGCAACTTACTTCCGTCAGCTTTCTCGACGATCAACCCATCCCTGAACAGTTCGCGTTCGGCGCGCACGACTCCGTGCTCCATATTCGCTTGGCGGCGAATCACAACCCGCATCTGAAGTGGACCGGCGCGCCCGCGAACACGCGATCGTTCGCGCTGATCTGTGTCGATCCGGATGCACCGAGCAAGCCGGACGACGTCAACAAGGAGGGACGTGTCGTTCCGGCCAGCTTGCCGCGCGCGGATTTCTATCATTGGGTCATGATCGACATTCCAGCTTCCGTCAGCGAGATCGCCGCGGGAGAGTGCTCCGATGGCATCGTCGCAGGCGGCAAGAAGGAACTGAAAGGTCCGACAGGGTCGCGACAAGGTGTGAATGACTATACGGGTTGGTTCGCGCAGGACGCCGACATGATGGGCACGTACCGCGGCTACGACGGCCCCTGCCCTCCGTGGAACGATATGCGAGTGCATCGCTATCACTTCACCCTCTACGCCCTCGATTGCGAGCGCTTGAACGTTCCAGACGACGACTTCACGGGCCCCCAGGTGATCGAAGCACTCCGCCCGCACCTGCTCGCGGAAGCTAGAATTACCGGCACATATGCGATTAATCCTGGGGTGAAGTGAATGCTGTGTAGTGTGTAGAGTGTAGGGTGTAACGTCGGACGGTCAGCGAGGCTGGCTCGGCGCTATTACACTTCCACGTCACACGCTCACGGGACGGATCAGAACAAATGGCGCTTAAGCTCGTATTGCTGCTCGTTGCCGCGTCGACACTCGCAACAGGTTGCTCGCGTGAGCAGCCTACGCAGACGATCAGCGAAGAAGCCAAGAATCCGCCCGCACCGATTACCGAGCTACAGAGAATCGATCTGCACGTTGCGCCCGGTGAAGGCATCTCTCAAGGACAACGCGCTGTCGTGCACTACACGGGCTGGCTCTACGATCCGCGCGCACCGGAGAACAAGGGGAAGAAGTTCGACAGCTCGCGCGATCGCGGGCAGCCGTTCCGGTTCGTGGTCGGCAAAGGCGAGGTCATCAAGGGCTGGGAGGAAGGCGTGCAAGGGATGCGCGTCGGCAGTCAGCGCCGCCTCATCGTTCCCTCGGA
The DNA here is from genome assembly GCA_044506405.1 of Lysobacterales bacterium. Lineage (GTDB taxonomy): Bacteria > Pseudomonadota > Gammaproteobacteria > Steroidobacterales > Steroidobacteraceae > Steroidobacter. The sequence goes on from JBIQKP010000024.1 coordinate 5,252, forward strand.
TCTCGGTTACGGCCCACGCGGTAGTCGCGGCGTCATCCCGCCGAACGCCGCGCTCGTCTTCGATATCGAGCTGCTCGCAATCGAGCAGCCGGATGATGTGTAACGTGTGAAGTGTAAAGTGTAGGGTGCGTGAGCGCCGCCCCTCTGACCTTACACCTCACACATCACACCTTGCACGTCGATGCTAGCGCATCGACAACAGCAACCGATTCAAGCGCTGCACGAACGCGGCTGGCTCGGGTAGCTGACTGCCCTCCGCGAGCGTCGCTTGCTCGAACACGAGCATCGTGAGATCGGCAAATGTCGGATCCTCGGTCGTCGCAGCGATGCGCTGCAATAGCGGATGCGTCGGATTGATCTCGAGCGCAGGTTTCGCCGCCGGCGCCTTCTGTCCCGCAGCTTCTAGGATGCGGCGCATCTGCGCCCCCATGTCATGCTCACCGATGACGAGACAGGCGGGCGAATCCGACAGGCGCACAGTCGTACGCACGTCGCTCACCCGCTCGCCGAGCACCTTCTTGATCCGCTCGACGAGATCCGCGTGTTCCTTGGACAGCGATTCCTGCGCCTTCTTCTCTTCATCCGTTTGGATCTCATTCAAGTCGAGCTCGCCGCGCGCGACGTTCTTGAGCGGCTTGCCTTCGTACTCGCGCAGGTGATCCGCCAGCCATTCGTCGACGCGGTCCGAGAGCAACAGCACCTCGATGCCCTTCTTGCGCAGCATCTCGAGGTGCGGGCTCGACTTCGCCGCGGAGAACGTATCGGCGATCACATAGTAGATCGCGGTCTGCCCCGGCTTCATGCGGCCGATATAGTCATCGAGCGAAACGTTCTGCTCTTCCTGATCGGTGTGCGTACTCGCAAAGCGCAGCAGCTTAGCGATCCGATCGCGGTTCGCGTGGTCTTCGGCCGGGCCTTCCTTGAGCACGGCGCCGAACTCCTTCCAGAACGTCGCGTACTTCTCCGGTTCATCCTTCGCGAGTTTCGAGAGCAGGTCGAGCACGCGGCGCGAGAGTCCGGTGCGCATCGAATCGATCGCCGGATCTTGCTGCAGCATCTCGCGCGAGATGTTGAGCGGCAGATCGGCCGAATCCACGACGCCTTTGACGAACCTGAGATACAGCGGAAGGAACTGCTCGGCGTCGTCCATGATGAAGACGCGACGCACGTACAGCTTGAGCCCGCGGGCGCCTTCTCGATGCCACAGATCGAACGGTGCACGCGATGGGACGTACAGGAGGCTCGTGTATTCCTTCTTACCCTCGACCTTGCCGTGCGACCACGCGAGCGGTTCGCTGAAGTCGTGCGAAATGTGTTTGTAGAATTCCTTGTACTCGTCGTCCTTGACCTCCGTGCGCGGACGAGTCCATAGCGCCTGCGCGTGATTGATCGTCTCGTACTCGGTGTCCTGCTCGGACTTGCGCATGCGAACCGGGAACGCGATGTGGTCCGAGTACTTGCGGACGAGCGCCCGGATACGATAGTCGTCCGCGAAGTCATGCTCGCCTTCCTTCAAGTGCAGCACGATCTTCGTGCCGCGCGCCGGCAACTCGACATCGGCGACCGTGAAGTCGCCTTCGGCGCGCGAGCTCCAGTGCACACCGGCCGTGGCGGGCTCCCCGGCCTTGCGAGAGAGCACTTCGACCTGGTCGGCGACGATGAAAGAGGAATAAAAGCCCACGCCGAACTGCCCGATCAGCTGCGCGTCCTTCTTTTGATCTCCGGTGAGCTTGGTCAGGAACTCCGCCGTGCCGGATTTCGCGATCGTGCCGAGATGCTCAATGGCCTCCTGGCGCGTCATCCCGATGCCGTTATCGGTGATCGTGATCGTATGGTTCTTCGGGTCCGCGTCGATCGTGATGGCGAGCTCGCCGCCGCCTTCGAGGAGCTCGGGCGTTGCCAAGGCCTCGAATCTAAGCTTGTCGCAAGCATCCGATGCGTTCGAGATCAGTTCGCGAAGAAAGATTTCCTTGTGGCTGTAGAGCGAATGGATCACCAGCTTGAGCAGCTGCTTGACCTCCGCCTGAAATCCCATCGTTTGTGCCACGCCTGCGTCGCTCATTGTTCTTCGCCTCCAAGATCGGCTAGTGCTACCCAGCCGGGGCTAATGGGGACGGCGCGCTCAGATTCAAGGCGGACTGCCTCACCCGGCTCAAAGATGATGAATCTCGCGGCGGCGCGGCGAAAAGATCATCGAAAACGAGGAACGTGTGTGTACCCGGGGCGCCCTTGGTCCGTCCGGCGAACGAAGGAACTCCCGGCGAGAGGTGAGCGAGACCCTACCTAGAACCGATCGCGTCGACGGCTGAGATGCGTTTGTGCGCGTCGGCGACGGAGGGCTTCAACCAGCGAGGCGGAAAGAACGAGTCCGATGCAGCCGAGCGTGATGTGCGGCGAGCGGATTAGGGCAAACCCTGTAAGGGCAAAGAGTGAAGCAGCAAGCAGTAAGCCTATGAGCTTGGGTGCGAGATGGCGTACGGCATGAACGGCATCGTCGAAGTTGTCGGCCCACAGCAGCAAGAATTCCATCGCTTCACCTCGTCCTCGTCGCGAACAACTGTACGAGGACCGAAATGCGTTCGCTGTGAGCCGACTCACAGCGGTTTACATTGCAGCGAGTGACGATGGTCACACTACTGACCTTGCGCCGTCACCGACCGGTGCGTAGGCTTTCTCGAACGTTTTTAGTCAAATCGGTCGCGGCGCCCGCATGCAGAAGATCGTCCTACTGAATCCGAAAGGTGGTTCGGGCAAGACCACGATCGCGACCAATTTGGCGAGCTATTTCGCGGTTGCGGGCCTACGGCCGACGCTGATGGATCTCGATGCCCAGGGTTCGAGCACGCGGTGGCTGAGCAAGCGCGCGAAAGGCCAGATTCCTGTGCACGGCATCGCCGGCTACGAGCGCAATTCTCGAGTCACGCGGAGCTTCGCGACGCGCTTGCCGCTCGATACCGAACGTCTCATCGTCGACACGCCAGCGGCCCTCGAACCTCAGCGACTCCCGGAGATCACGCGCAACGCGACCGCGGTGCTCGTGCCGGTGCTCCCGTCGGACATCGACATCCATGCGGCAGCGAAGTGCATTTCCGATCTGTTGCTGATCGCGAAAATTCGACGTGAGGACCAGCGTATCGGGGTCGTCGCGAATCGCGTCAAGAAGCACACGCTGATGTACAAGTCGCTGATGAAATTTCTCGATTCGCTGCAGATTCCTGTCATCACGACGTTGCGGGATTCGCAGAACTACATCAAAGCGGCCGAATCGGGCGTTGGCCTATTCGAGATGAAACCCTACCTGGTGCGCGAGGATCTGGACCAGTGGTTGCCGCTGATCGGCTGGCTCATGCAGCGTCGCGCGTTGGAGATTGCACCGGGATCGCCTGCCTTGACCTCATCGCTGATGGCGAGTCCGATCGCCCCGACCCCTGCTGCCGCGATCGTGTGATCGCGATCGCCGTGTGACTCGTCAGGTGTGACGTGCAACGTCAGCGGCGCTGACACTACACCTCACACGTCATTTCTTCTCTTTATCCCAATTGTGCCGGACCTTGTCGGTCCAGCTCTTGTAGTTGCTCCAGCTGTAGAGCGAACGCGTGATGGCCGCGTGTCGAGGATTCGCAGGCTGCGTACGCTCGAGCCAGTTGCGCTGAGGCTCGCGGCTGCCGGCGCGAACGACGGCTCCGCTCGTCTCTCCGACCCAGGCTCGGTGACGTCCGGTGGCTGTCATCTCATCTGGTTTGTGCTCTGACATGGTCGTGCTCTCCTGTTGAGAGCGACGGTATCGAGCGAATGCGACCTTGAGTGAGGAACTACATCACAGCGATGGTTTGCAGTCCCACAAGTGCGACAACCATCGCAGTTACACAGCACGCAAGTGGCGTGAACGCGTCATTGAGTGACGCAGAGTGCGCAGCGATTTAACAGCTCATTATTGAAAGCAGCGCGATCTTGCGCTGCTTCATCACTCGCTCCGAAGGAGCGCCTCGAACGCAGGCCGGATCTCATCGAGGATGTCGTGAATCGCGGCAGGCACGAGGCTGCTGTAGACATCGAGCAAGACGATCGCGTTGACGATCGCATCCTGGCGAGTCGCGGCACGCAGGCGCTGCGCCATGCCGCGGTTCACCGCATGCACGCCTCGATACACGCGTTCGAGCTGATCGAGCTTCAAGTCGGACGGCGTACCGTCGCGGTCCGCGAAATGCTGCGCGACGAGATACATCGCGGCGACGCGGTACGCAGTTTCGGATTCGTTCGAGAATGGCAGATGAAAGCGCGCCATCGGACGAAAGACCGCGGTCTTCGGGCACCCGCTCGAGGCCATGACGAGCCCCATGAGCGATGCGAGCGCCTGCTGCGCTGAGAGCGTCGCGGTCACCGAGCGCTCATCGCTTTCAACCGTCACGCGAACAGTGTCGTACGAGACGATATCTTCGAACCCTTCGATGACAGCGGAAAGATGCACAGCCGCTGGACAGCGCACACCGGGCGCGGCCTCGAAGGGGCAGCCGCTGCATTGATTGAATCCGAGCTCGGTCCACGCAGGCAGTTGCGTGCGCGTCGACGGGGTCAGCTCCGCCGTGTCTCGATCCATCTCCAATGAGAATGCACGCTCCGAAGAATCGGGGAACGTGAATCGGTACTTCAGTACGAGCTTACTCATGCGACCAGCCGATAGCAGGGTCGGTACTCGCCCGCCAGCTTCATGCGCCGTTGCTTCACGAATGCCGACAGGAGCTCATCGAGCAGGCCCATGATGGCTTTGTCGCCGCGCAACTCGAACGGCCCGCGCTGCTCGATCGCCTGGATCCCCTGCTCTTTCACGTTCCCAGCGACGATGCCGGAGAACGCTCGGCGCAGATTGACCGCGGTGAGATGAGGATCGAGGTCGCGATGAAGCTCGAGCTGCGCCATCGCTTCGTGCGTCGGTTCGAACGGCTGCTGGAAATCGCCGGGGATCTTGAGCAGCCAATTGAAATTGTACGAGTCGCTCTTCGTGCGTCGGAAGTCGCGAACCGTTTCGATCCCTCGCACCGCTTCGCGCGCCGCCTGGGCGGGATCGCCGATCACGATCTTGTAGCGACGCTGAGCAGTCTCGCCAAGCGTGGCACCGATGAACCGATCGATCTGACCGAAGTACTCCGCCGACGTGGGCGGCCCGGTGAAGATGACCGGGAGCGGCAGCTCCGCATTGGCGGGATCGAGCAAGATCCCGAGCAGATACAGGATCTCTTCTGCCGTACCCGCGCCTCCGGGGAACACCACGATCGCGTGCGCGCAGCGCACGAACGCTTCGAGGCGCTTCTCGATATCGGGCATGATCACGAGTTGGTTGACGATCGCGTTCGGCGGCTCGGCAGCGATGATGCCGGGCTCGGTCATCCCGATATAGCGACCGTCGCGGATTCGCTGTTTCGCGTGGCCGATCGTCGCGCCCTTCATGGGGCCTTTCATCGCTCCGGGGCCGCACCCCGTGCAGACGCTCAAACCGCGCAATCCGAGCTCGTAGCCAACGCGCTTCGTGTAGTCGTACTCGGTCGAGCTGATCGAGTGGCCGCCCCAGCATACGACGAGATTCGGGCGCCCTTTGTAATCGAGAATCCGTGCGTTTCGAAGGATGTGATAGACGGCATTCGTGATGCTCGTCGGATCTTTCAGGTCGAACCGGTGCGTGCCCAGGATCGCATCATGGATGTAGATGATGTCGCGCAGCGCGGCGAACAGATGCTCTTTGATGCCGCGGATCATCTGCCCGTCGACGAAAGCACTCGGCGGCGCATTCTTGAGCTCGAGCTTGATGCCCCACGCTTGGCGCCCGAAGCGGATCTCGAAGTCCTCGAAGCGGGCAAAGATCGCGCGCACGTCGTCCGATTCCAGGCCGGACGCGAGCACCGCGAGCGCGCACCGCCGGAACAGGTCGTAGACGCCACCGCGTCCGGAATTGAGAAGCTGCTGAACTTCGCGCTGCGAGAGATTCTCGAGGCTGCCGAGCGGCGAGACTCGTGCATCGACGAGCGCGTCGGAGTCGCCGTCGACTTGCGTGACGGACGCTGAGGTCTGTTTCTCGCTCACGGGGTGATCTCGATGGGCGTATTCGGCGGCGTCATCAACCAGATCTCCACCATGTCGGAGTTCGACACCGCGATACACCCCTCGGTCCAATCCACGTTCGCATAGTAGTCGCGCGGCTTACGAGGCAGGTTCGGCTGTCCATGAATCATGATTGCGCCGCCGGGCCGAAGTCCCTGCCGGCGAGCGCGTTCGACATCTTGCGCATTCGGATAGTCGACCTGAATCGACAGGAAGTACTCGCTGTTAGGGTTCCGGCGCGTCAGGCGGTACTTGCCCTCCGGTGTCCGATAGTCACCTTCGAACTGCTTGTGACCTTCTGGGCGCAAGCCGAGCGCGATCTTGTACGCGCGCAAGATTTCGCCTTGGCGCATCAGGTAGAGCTTGCGCTCGGATTTGCGCACGACGACGCTGTCCGCAAGCGGCAACGCGGCCTCGGTCGTCGACGAAGACACGATCGCCGAAGACGGCAGATTGCTGTCCGCGTGCGCGACGGCGGCAGCACTCAGGCAGGTAATCAGAATGGCAGCGAATCTGTACAGCATCGGCGTTCGGACGATTATAGCCTGCTCGACGGGTCCCACTGTTGCGAGCGAGGTCACGATGCCTCGGACAAATGTTCCATCGCTTTGCGCAGAGCTCAATCGACGAGCTCGAGGGACACGGACGCGCATTCCCGAAGGCCCGGACCTGTCTCTGCAACGAGACGGTATCGCTCACCCGCATACACTTCGGCCTCGATGTTGAGGCGCGTCGTGCTCGAGGTTTCCGCAATTCGGCAATCGACGAGCAACTGGCGCTTCCCGGGCAGCACCTCGACCGAGTTCTCTCCGATACCGAGCTCGTAGTTGTCGACCTTGCGCAGGATGATGGACACCGGGGCACCGGCGGTCACCCGTAGGTCCCCGCTGATCTTCGCGACTTCGTCGCGTCCGAGACGTTCGCCTTCATAGCTTTGGCCGGTCGCGCAGCCAGCGCAGATGACCGCAGCAAGGATCGATGCGAGCACGCCCCTCATGCCGCCGGCTCCGACGCCGACGAAGGCTCGACCAGCGGAATGATGAGCGTGGTTCCGGGCCGCACGCTACCGAAGTCCACATCGGGGTTGTACTGGCGCAGCAGCCAAATCGGAATGTTGTAGCGCTGCTGAGCGAGAACCCAAATGGATTCACCCGAGCGAATGACGTGCGTTTCGTTACCCTTGATTCGGAACTGCGCGAAGAACGCTTCCTGAAGCTGGCGATGATAGTCCTGCCGCTTGGCCTCGAACTCATCGCGCGAGACTTTCGAGAAGTCGAGCTTCACCGAGCGGCCGATCACGACCGGCGTTGCGTATGACATCCGATTGATCTGTCGCAGATGACTCGCACGCAGGCCGAGCCACTCCGCGTAGTGCCCCAACGTTTCAGCCGCCTGCACTTGGATCGTGTCATCCGACCGCACCGAGTAGTCGCTCGGGTCGGCAGACGCTGCAGCCTGTGTGCCCGGCACGAGCGCCGGACCCATTTCTTCGGCCTCGCGTTCGGAGATCGGCTCGGCGGCTTCCGCCGCGATGATGGGCGCCGACGAAGGGACCGTGACGACATTATTGACGGCCACCTGAGCTTCGACGGGCGGCGCGACACGCGCGGAATCCGCCAACGCGAGAACCTGCCCTTCGTAGACGAAGTTTCGATTGCGAATATTGTTGAGCTCCATGAGCTTGTCCTCGCTCAAGCCGTGGCGTGCCGCAATCTTCGAGAGCGTATCGCCCCGACGAACGACATACGCTTGCTCGGGACCGACGACGCCGGTCGGCGGCACGGCTTTCGGCTGCGCGGTCTTTTCCCCCGCGCGAGCGACCGTTGCAGCAGGCGCAGCGCCCGCCTTTTGGGGGAGCGCCAAGACTTGCCCCGCGCGGATGAGATACGGCCGATCGAGCCCGTTGATCTCCGCAAGCGTCGCGACGCTCACGCCGTACTGTGACGCAATGGTCGACAGCGACTCGCCGCTACGCACGCGGTGCTGCGTTTCGGCAAGTTGTGCCTCGGCGCGCAGACTCTCGATCTTCGCGAGCGCCGCGCTCATGTCGACGTGCGCCGGCACACGCAGCTCGAATCCGCGCGGAATGTGTCGGGCGCCGTTCCAGACAGCCGGCAGCAACGAGGGATTCAGCCGGCGCAACTCCTCGCGCTCGAGTCCGAGCGCCGCGGCGACGCTCGACGAGGGCACGAAGTTCGGCACCGTCAGAATGCGGCTCGTATCCGGCGGATGGCGCTTGATCGGTCCAAAGAACTTCTCCGGATTCGAATCGATTTCCAACGCCGCGAGAAACGCGACATAGAAGTTGCGCGAGGCGAAGCCGAACGAGCGGCTGTTGTACTTGCGCACGATCGTTGTGATGTCGGAAGTGCCGAGCTGTTCTTTGGCACGCCGCATTCCGCCCGGGCCGTGGTTGTATGCCGTCAACGCGAGCGGCCATGAGCCGAGCACGATGTAGTTCTGTTCGAGGAAGCGCGCGGCGGCTTCGCTCGAGCGATACGGATCGAGGCGCTCGTCGACGACGCCGTCGATGCGCAAGAAGCGGCGACCCGTGCTGCGCATGAACTGCCACATGCCGGCGGCGCCCACTTTCGAATACGCATACGGGTTGAAGGAAGATTCGACATGAGGCAACGCCGCGAGCTCGCGCGGCAACCCCATGCGTTCGAATGTGCTCGCGATGTGGTCGTACCAAGCGCCGGAACGGATGACGCCTTCACGAAAACGATCCGCCTGACCAAGCTGGAAGCGCACTTCCTCCGAGGCTTGCTCGAAGCGCGAACGCCGCGTGTTTTTCGGCCAGAGCGCCTGCACGCGCTCTTCCTCGGCACTCAGATTCTCCGCGCCTTGAGCCAAGCGCTCGAGGATCCTGGCGTACTTCTTCTTGGTCTCGTCGATGCGCTTCGAGCGCTCGCGCCCTGACAGATTCGACGGCAGCTCGATGACCTCGTAGACAACCGCGAGGTTCGAGGCGTCGTGGATGAATCCGCCCGTCGTCGCAACCTCGGTGTACACGCGCCGCCAGAAGGCGATGTCTGGCTCGAGCTCCGCGGGCCGGGCGAAGTGTACGTCTGCATCCGCACGCGCAGGCGCTGACCCGGCAAGCGATGCGAGCGAGAGAACAACGAGGGAAATCAGCCAACGCATGAGCATGTGAAACGCAAACTCACTTATGAGGACCGGGGCCAACGAAGGCTAAGACTATGTAAAACGACGACCTCCTCTCAACAACGGAGTTCTCAGTCGAAGATGTTTACAGTCGCCTTCTCGCGCCCATGAGGTCTCGCCGTAGAACAAGGACTTGAAGCCCTTGGAGTGCGACTGCCGTCACAGTGTGACGGTCCGAACCGCGGAATCGCATGCTCCTTTCCCTGAATCGGACGATCAGGCATATAGCTTGCACCTCGTTCGGCAGGGACGCGCAGCGTGCGCTATTCATAACCGCTTTCGGGGGCGGGGGGCTCCGAGGGGACCCGGGGCTAAAGGGCCCTCCGCTTTCCGATCTCATTCTGAAGAACGCGTCTCTCTCACCGAAAGAGCAACACGCGCGGGCACCGGCTCGCTCAGTCTTTATAGGTGGTCAACAACAGATTCGTCTCCGACTGCGAAACGCCTTCGAGCAGACTGATGCGCGAGATGATGCGATCGAACTCTTGCAGGTTCTCCGCGCGCAGCTCCGCGACGAAGTCCCAACGACCGTTCGTCGTGTGAAGCGCAGCCACCGCTGGATCGCCGCGTAGTGCGCGCAACACGGCTTGCGTGCGATTGCCTTCGACCGCGATCGTCATGACCGCGCGGATGCCGTGCTCTTCGGCGTGCGGTCGCAAGCGCACGGTGTAACCGACGATCACACCTTCTTCTTCCAATCGAGCGAGTCGATTCTGAACCGTTCCGCGCGCGACGCGCAGCTTCTTCGCGAGCGAAGCGATCGAGCTACGCGCGTCATCCCGCAAAAGCGCGATCAATTGTCGATCTAGATCGTCCATCTTGGTGTGGGCCGGCAGACTTTAGCCATTCTGCCACCAAAGGCTGACGTTTTGTGCAATATGCAGCGCATTCCTGCCAGATGGCTGCCTTTTCATTGGCTCGTCGGGGACCAACACTACCGACACGTCTCCATCATTTCTCCAGTCCTATGATCCAGTACATCGGCATTGAGCGCGTCAAAGAGATCGTTCGCAGCATCGGCCCCGCGAAGTTCATGGAAGGGCTTGCGTTCGAAATCGAAGCGGACTATCGCCGGTGGCGCGAGTTCGAGAAGTCGCCGCGCCACGCGATGCATTCGCCTGTCGGCGTCATCGAGCTCATGCCGATCAGCGATGGCCGCGAGTACACGTTCAAGTATGTGAACGGTCATCCGAAGAACACCGCGCAGGGACTATTGACCGTGACCGCGTTCGGCGTCCTCGCTGACGTCGACACGGGGTATCCGCGGCTGATCTCCGAGCTGACGTTCACCACCGCGCTGCGCACGGCCGCCATGTCTGCGCTCGCAGCGCGATGGATGGCGCGTCCGTCGAGCCGTGTGATGGCGCTTATCGGCAACGGCGCACAGAGCGAATTTCAGGCAATCGCCTTCCGGCACATGCTCGGCATTCGGGAGCTGCGCCTCTATGACACCGATACGAACGCGACCGACAAGTTGATTCGCAATCTTGCTGCTTTCGGCATGAACGATCTGAACCTCGTGCGCTGCACCTCGACCGCGCAGGCCGTGCGAGGCGCGGACATCGTCACGACGGTCACCGCCGACAAGCGCAACGCCGTCGTGCTCACGCCCGAGATGATTGCCGCAGGCATGCATCTCAATGCGGTCGGCGGGGATTGTCCGGGCAAGACGGAGTTGCACGCAGACATCCTCAAGCGAGCGGATGCACGAATCGTCGTGGAGTTCGAGCCGCAATCGCGCATCGAAGGTGAAGTGCAGCAGCTCGATCCCTCGTTTCCGGTCGTCGAGTTCAGCGACGTCGTCATCGGCGCAGAGCGCGCGAGGGAGAACGACAGTCAAGTCACGATCTTCGATTCGGTCGGATTCGCGCTCGAGGACTTCTCGTCGCTGCGTTATCTCGAGCGCCTGAATCGTGAGATGGGCGGCACGCTGCCCGAGCTCGACCTGATCCCACCGCTTCGAGATCCCAAGGATTTGTTCAGCGATCTCGCGCCTGCGACCCAGCCGAGAGCGCGCGTGCGTGCAGTATGAAGAGAGAGCTCATGCCAATGACGAACACCCGCACAGTGACGTTGATCGGCGCACCGACCGACGTCGGTGCAAACGATCGCGGCGCGTCCATGGGCCCGGAAGCGCTGCGCGTCGCAGGGCTGCAATCGGCGCTTGCGAATCGTGGGCTCGAGGTGCTCGACCGCGGCAATCTCAGCGGACCGCGCAACCCTGCCTTGCCGCGCGTCGGCGGTTATCGGCACCTGACGGAGGTCGTCGAATGGAACCGTAGCGTTCATGATGCGGTGTATGCCGATCTCGCTTCCGGCCATCTACCTATTCTGCTCGGCGGCGATCACAGCTTGAGCATCGGATCGATCAGTGCAGTCGCGCGTCATTGCCGCGAAACAGGCAAGAACTTGCGCGTGCTCTGGCTCGACGCGCACGCGGACTTCAACACGAGCGACCTGTCCCCGACCGGAAACATTCACGGGATGCCTGTTGCGTGTTTGTGCGGATTCGGCCCCGACGAACTGACGAGCATCGGCGGCCATGTTCCCGCCATTCGACCCGCGTGTGTTCGCGAGATCGGCATCCGCAGCGTCGACACCGGCGAGAAGCGTTTCGTGCACGATCATCATCTCGAAGTCTTCGACATGCGCTACATCGACGAGGTGGGCGTGCGGCAGACGCTCGAAGCGGCGCTCGAAGGATTGGATGCGAACACGCATTTGCACGTGAGCTTCGACGTCGACTTTCTCGATCCGGAGATTGCACCCGGCGTCGGCACGACGGTCCCCGGCGGCCCCACGTATCGCGAGGCGCAGCTCTGCATGGAGATGATCGCTGACACGGGTCTCGTGCGATCGCTCGACATCATGGAGCTCAACCCCGCGATGGATAATCACAACAAGACCGCAAAGCTCGCGGTCGATCTCGTCGAATCGCTCTTCGGCAAGAGCACGCTCGTGCGACGAACACGCTCGGTCGCCTGACCCTCGCCGGTTATCCGCCTCGCAATATCCGCCACTCGCGACAGCGCGCCTTGTCGCAGAGATCGCCTTCTTTGTTGCACGAAGAAGGCACGGCCCAGTGGTCATACACAATCGGCGGTAAGTGGTCCTATAAGCGGGCGACCCGACCTCTTAGAGTTTCGCCTCACCCAACGGAGGCGACCGATGACGCGACGCAAGCTTTGGACGATTGGTTTCTGCGCATGCCTATCCGGGAGCATGCTCGCAGCACACGCAGGTGAAACGAACGCTGCCGGCGCGCAGGCGAAAGCCTCCGGCATGGCGAGCCGCATGAGCGAGGCTGTCGAGCGCGACGTCGCGCGCGTGCGCGACGCGACCGCGCGCTTCAAGCAAGTGGACGCGGCGCTCGCTGCGGGTTACCAACGCACGGATCATTGCATCGAAAGCCAGCCCGCTGGCGGCATGGGGCTGCACTGGAGTCATCCGCAGCTCAACGACGACAAGCTCGAAGTGGAGAAGCCGGAGATCCTCGTCTACGAGAAACTGGCTGATGGCACTTACAAATTAAACGGCGTCGAGTACCTCGTGCCGATTTCCGCGTGGACGCGCACTGAGCCTCCGACGATCATGGGGCAGGCACTCAAACGAGCCGACAGCCTCGGCATTTGGTATCTGCACGTCTGGATCTGGGAAGAGAATCCGTCCGGACTGTTCGCGGATTGGAATCCACGCGTTAAGTGCTGACGGCGCGCACGAGTGTGCGTTTGTTGAGGTGTAGCGATGCAGAGTGTTCATCACTCTGCATCGCTACGTCGCGCGTGCTCATCGAAGTCGCGCATTCACTCGTTCGGGATTTCCGCTTCAACCAACTTCGCGAGCAGTGCCAGAGATTCTTGCCACCCGAGATAGCACGCCTCGAGCGGAATCATCTCGGGGAGCCCTTCCTGCACGATGTCGATCTCGGTTCCACAAGACACCGTCCTCAAGTTGATCGTCGTCGTCATCTCGCCCGGCAAGCCGGGATTGTCGAACCGATCCGAGTAGCGCAGTCGCTCGCCCGGCACCAACTCTAGATATTCGCCGCCGAACGAATGACTCTGCCCGGTTGAGAAATTCGTGAACGACATCTTGTAGCTGCCGCCCACGTTCGGGTCCATTTGATGCACTTTGCAGGTGAAGCCGTTTGGCGCGAGCCACTTCACGATGGCATCTGCATCCAAGAATGCTCTGTAGATCCGCTCCGCTGGAGCACGCAAGACTCGATGGAGGCGTACTGTATTCGTGGCCATTGATTCTCTCCCAAATTGAAGAGCACAACGCTCTTGCTCTAAAGACGCACGACCCTTCGGCGATCCGACATGGGACCAGCGGAATATCGCGAATGAGAGCACACGCCCCTTTCGTTCGTCATCCCCGCGAAGGCGGGGACCCATCCGAACTTAGAGGTCGCCAAGAGATACTCTCGCAGAGACGCGTTGTCGTAGTGGGTGAGAAACAGAAATAGAAATAGAAAAAGAAGAGGACTTACTTCCTTCCGATCTCTACGTCACCGCGCCCCTGCGTCTCTGCGTAACTGCATGGCTGCATCGCGAGGAGGATGCAAGCCCGACTCAGCGCTCGAATCGGTAGCTGACTTTGAGGAGCAGTTGCTCGTCGTCGCGCAAACTGAAGCTGTCGTGTAGGAGTCGGGTCGAATCCTCCGCGGAGACAACATTCTGATCGTACCCTCCGCGGCCATACACGATGTAAAGATAAGAAAGCGGTGCCAGCTCGTAGCGGTAGCGGATCTGAATGCCGAGATTGCGCACGCTGAAGTCGTCCACTTCCTCTGCACTTTCGATCGCCCGACCCGCGCCATCCACCCGATAGGCCTGACGTAAGCGCGCATTGACCGCGATCGCCTGCAGCTTGAGGCGAAGCTCTTGATGATTGCCGATTGTCCAGTTGAAACCTGCGTTGAAGTCCATCTGGCGGCCGTCGAAACTGCCGATCAGGTTCTCTCGTTGCCAGACGAGCCAGTCTGGTGTGCGCTTCCTATACACGCCGATATACGTATTGAATGCGTCGTTGACGAAATACGTAGGCTCGACGTAGACGCTGTACCCCACTTTGTCGTTGCCTGCGAGGCCGGCGCTAAAGGCCGTTGCCTCGATGTGGTACCCCCAATTGCCTTTGCGCGGCCGATCGTATTCGAAGTACGAATCGAAATTGGCAGGCAGTGCGACGAGTCCGTGACCGCGAGTGAGCAGATCATCGACGCCAGCACTGTTCACATTGACTTGCCCATACTCGTAGCTGCCGTTGCGCAGCCTGCTCTCGCGACTCATGCGAAACTGATAGTTGAGCAGCTCGCCGTGATCATTGCGCACACTGCTGACGCGCCCGCGCCAGTCTTTGGATGCATAGCGCGAATTCTCCGGCAACTCGGTAAAGCGACGGCTCACTTGCCAGTGCAGGTAGTTCATGCTGTTGCGCGAGAGATAACCGGCATCGTTGATCTCGAGCTCATCGCCGAAATGCATGGCGATCCATTGCTGGCGCCAGCCGTGATCCATCTCATAGTCGGCCCACACCGTCGCACCGGCGTCGCTGACCCGCTCGTTGCTCTGCTCGATCTCGCTGCCGAACACGCGCGTGCGCACGTTCCAACGCGAGCTGGGCCGCCAGTTATGATCGATGCCGACGACGCTCGCCTCACGTTCGAAGAACGGACGCTTCACGTACGTTGCCATCAAACCGAGATTCTGGCTCGCGAAGTCGCGAACGACGCGAAGCGCGCCGAAGGACCTGCCGAAGCGCTCCGCCTCGTCTGCCGCAAAGATGCCGTACTTCGTCGCACCGATACTGCCGTTCAACTTGAGCGCAGCCGTGATGTCGCCGGAACCGTCACCGTCATCGGCCGGTCCGCCGACGCGGCGCGTATAGAGAAGTTGACTGAAGTCAGACGGCGTCGTGAACTCGAACAAGCCTTGGTTCTCCGTGAAGAACGGCCGCTTGTCGCCGACGAACGTTTCGGTCGCATCGAAACTGACGACGAGATCGTCGCTCTCCACCTGACCGAAATCGGGATTCACCGTCGCGGTCAATTGTATCTGGCCATTCGGCTTCCAGAACACATCGACGCCGCCATCGAGCTCGCCACTCGAACGCACGTTGTCGTATAGACTCGAAACGTACGGCGTGACAGCGAGAAGGGCCTGATTGTGGTTCGTCACTTCGACAGGAGCGAAGTCGGACAGAAAGCGTGGACGTTCGTAGCTCGCAAGCGGCCACGCCACGCGCTCGCCCGTGCTTCCGACGACGCGATCGAGGTAGATGCCGATCGTACGCGCATCACCCGCGGCGTCGCGCATCGGTGCAATGTGCCAGGGGATCAATAGCTCCGCCGACCAACTGTCTTCATCTTCGCTCACCGCGTGACGCCAGTTGCCGTCCCAATCGGAGTTGAAGTTGTTCTCGTTCGTGATGATCGCGTCGTAAACGCCGTCTGTTGAGCTCAAGGTAAAGTTGTAGCCGGTGCGCCGATCGCCGTCGAAGTCGATCATGAGATTGACGCGATCGACTTGCGCATCGAAATCGCGCTGCACGCGCTGCTTCGTTCGCGGCACGGAGGCGGGCTGCGAGTTGCGGAACGCGACCGCCAACCCTTCCGGTGTCGCGAGAATCCAGGCCTCCGTCTGCAGCGACGCGGGTTCCCCGTTGAGCGGCTGAACCTTCCGAAACTCGATCACGTGCCGCGCCTGCTGCCACTCCGCTTCGTCGATATGCCCGTCGATCTCCACCGCGAGCGAGCTAGCACCGAAACCGAGCGACACGAGCAGCGCTGTAAGACGCGCAACCGGGTGATTCGAGGCCGGCGCCTTCTGCGATGCGGGATTCCTCTGGTCCATTCGTGGCACCTCGGCCGGTTCGTCCAGCTTGAGACGCAGCATCCGGCAGAAAGGTTGAAAGGGTGCGCGAAGGCTTACACCGCGCCGCGTCCGAGATTGGACAGGACGAAGCAGAATTGACAGGATGGCTCTCTCGACCTGCATTGAACCGATGACGACCTCCGACGATCCGCATCTAACGCGCGCGCGGGAATGGCTCTCGACAGCCTGGGATGGAGCCGGCTTGATCCTCGTGCTCACAGGTGCGGGCATTTCCGCCGAGAGCGGCATTCCGACGTTTCGCGGCGAAGAAGGCTATTGGCGCATCGGCTCGCGCAACTACTTTCCGGAAGAGCTCGCGACGCGCGCCGCGTTCATGCGCATGCCCGATGAGATCTGGGGCTGGTATTTGTATCGCCGCAGTCACTGTCGTGCCGCGGCGCCAAACGCCGGTCATCTCGCGCTCGCCACACTCGAGCGCGAGCTCGAGGGTCGCGGCCAAGGCGATCGGTTCGTGCTGGTCACGCAGAACGTCGATGGCTTGCATCTGCGAGCGGGCAACACACTCGCGCGAACCTATCAGATTCACGGGAACATCGACTTCATGCGCTCGCTCGACGATGACGACGTTCGCTGCTACCCACTCTCACCAGAGCTCGGCGACCAGTGGGAACGCGGCAAACCGATCGGCGAACGAGAACGCGCGCTGCTCGTCTCCCCAAACGGGCGGCCCGCGCGGCCCCACGTGCTGTGGTTCGACGAAACGTACGACGAGGAACGCTTCCGTTTCGAAAGCTCGCTCGCCGCGGCGGAACGCGCGAGTCTCGTGATCGTCGTTGGCACGTCGGGCGCTACGAATCTGCCGTCGCTGATCGTGCGACGCGCCGTCGAGCGTGGCACCGCGCTGCTCGTCATCAATCAAGACCCGAGCCCGTTCTCGGAAATGGCGACACGTATTCCCACGGGCCACTTCATCCAAGGCTCCGCCGCTGCACTCCTACCACCGCTGACCGATCTGCTGCTCTCTCGTCAGTAGCCATCGAGATGGTGACGCTCTTCCAGTAGAGGAATCTCTCCGGTGACTCTCCGTCTTCCTTTTTCCCACCCTGAGCTTGCGGTGGGCACCGAGGGACTGACGGCCGGGACTTGTACCAAACTTGTGTTGCAGCGCCACCGCTCGCGCGTTAGCGTTCGGCGCTTCGTTGGCGGCTGGCGGAAGTGCTCATGATTCGACTTCGATCCATCGCTCGACTTCTCGTTGCGATCACAGCGCTTGCATGTTGCGGACCCGCCGCGCTTGCCGCGGACGGACAGCCCACTTGGGTCGGATCGTGGGGCTCTGCGCAGTACATCGCCGCTGGCGACGATGCAATGCCGAAGGACGTCGTCGGTGAAGTCACTCTTCGACAGCTCGTGCGTCTCTCCATCGGCGGTTCCCAACTGCGTATTCGGGTGTCGAACGCGTTCGGTACCGAACCGTTGCAAGTGCTCTCCGTGCATATCGCGCGTTCCCTCGGAACAGGCTCCAGCCGTATCGACCCGAGCTCCGATCGCGTCGCGACGTTCAGCGCGCGTGCGGACGTGATCATTCCTGCTGGCGCCGAGCTCACCTCAGATCCGATCAACATCGCGGTCGAGCCCCTCTCGATTCTCGCCGTCACACTGGAACTCGCGTCCATTCCGGAACAGCAAACCGGCCACCCCGGCTCGCGCACGACGTCTTATCTATTGCCGGGATTGTCGGCAGGCGCCGCGGAGCTCAAGGATGCGCGCCCGATCGACCGCTGGTACTTCCTCTCCGCGATCGACGTGCTCACGCGCGACAGCCACGCAATCGCAGTCATCGGCGACTCGATCACCGACGGGCGCGGCTCGACGACGAACGGCAACAATCGCTGGACAGACGTGCTTGCAGAGCGCCTGCAGCGTTCGCCCGCGCATCGCCATCTCGGCGTCATCAATGTCGGCATCGGCGGCAACCGTCTGTTGCTCGATGGCAATGGCCCGAACGCCCTCGCGCGCTTCGATCGCGACGTCTTGGCGCGCAGCGGCGTGAAGTACCTGATCGTGCTGGAGGGCATCAACGACCTCGGCATGCTGACGCGCGACGCCGCGGCGCCCGAGCACGAACACGAAGCGCTCGTTCGTCGGATGACTCAGGCCTACAGCGAGATGATCACGCGGGCTCGAACCCACGGGATCAAAGTCGTTGGGGCGACGCTGATGCCGTTCGGCGACTTCGACTACTACCACCCCGACGCGGCAAACGAGCGCGATCGCCAGCAGGTCAACTCATGGATCCGATCGTCGAAGCAATTCGACGCGGTTGTGGACTTTGACAAGGTCACCGCGGATCCCGAGCGGCCTGATCGGCTGGACGCGAAGTACGACTCAGGCGATCACATTCATCCCTCGCCAGCCGGTTTCCGCGCGATGGCTGAAGCGATCCCGCTCGAGCTGTTCGACGATTGAGCGTCGCGCCCGACTGACGCGAATCGCCGTGTTGACCGGCACGTAGCGGCATTCGGCCGGTCAACGGTTCCGCGCGAACGCGCGAGCCCTCACGATTGCGACCACAGAGGAGGCCTCGATGACATCTCCCGCGGTACGCGTCGTCCATCCAAAACGTGCAGGTGCGCACGCGCCAGTGCTCGCGAGACTGGACCGCGTCCGCAAGACCTACGGCACCACCGTCGCGCTCGAAGATCTGAGCTTCCAGGTGCACGAAGGCGAGCTGGTGGCCGTGCTTGGGCCGAATGGCGCGGGCAAATCCACCGCCATCTCCTTGCTCCTCGGGCTGCAACGCCCCGACCGCGGAACCGCAAGCCTGTTCGGCTGCTCGCCGCCCACGCTGATCGAGCGCCAGCAAATCGGCGTCATGATGCAGGAGGTCGTGCTGCCGCCCGACCTGAAGGCACGCGAGCACATCGATCTAGCCTCGAGCTACTACCCTGAGCCGTACGATCTCGACGAACTGATCAAGCTCACTCACCTCCCTGCGTTCTCCGAAAAACGGTACGGCGATCTCTCGGGGGGCCAGAAGCGCCAGGTTCAGTTC
Organism: Lysobacterales bacterium; assembly: GCA_044506405.1. Lineage (GTDB taxonomy): Bacteria > Pseudomonadota > Gammaproteobacteria > Steroidobacterales > Steroidobacteraceae > Steroidobacter. The sequence goes on from JBIQKP010000024.1 coordinate 24,404, forward strand.
GCGATGGCAATCTGCGGTCGCCCACGCGTGCTGTTCCTCGATGAACCGACAGTGGGTCTCGATGTGCAAGCTAGAGCACACATGTGGTCGACGATTCGCGCACTCAGGCAGCAAGGCTGTTCGATCGTTCTTACGACCCACTATTTAGAAGAAGCCGAGGCGCTTGCCGACCGCGTCGCGGTCATCGCCAAGGGTCAGTTGATCGTTGAAGGCAGCGTGCGTGAGATTCGCTCGCGCGTCTCGCGCAAGACGATCTCGTGCGTGACGTCGTTGTCGCCAGAACTGTTGAGCGCGTGGGATGGCGTTCAGGCAGTCGTCGTCGAGGACGGCCGAACGAAGCTCACGGTCGTCGAAGCCGAGCCGATCCTACGCAAGCTGCTCGCCTCAGACGCGCACGTCGAAGATCTCGAGATCCATCGTGCGGGGCTTGCCGAGGCGTTTCTCGAATTGACGCGCGATGAGGAGCCCTCGTGAGCACACCGATCGCTGCGCCCCATATCGGCCGGGGTATGACACGCCAACGCAGGCTGCGCGCGTACGGCAAGGAGCTCAAGTACGAGTGCCTGAGAATGCTGCGCACGCCTGCGTTCGCCGTTCCAACGCTGCTGTTCCCGACGCTCTTCTACTTACTCATCGGCTTCATCTTCGGTGCGTTCAAGGCGACCGATCCCAACATGCAGCTCTACTTCTTCTTGGGTTTCGCAACGATGGGTGCGATGACGCCGGGCCTGTTCAGCTTCGGTGTCGGACTCGCATCGGAACGAGAACAAGGACTGCATCGGCTCAAGCGCGCACTGCCCATGCCGCCCGGCGCCGCGCTGCTCGGCAAGATCGCACTCTGCGTCGTCAGCGTCACTGCCGCCGTCACGCTTCTGACGATTGCCGGGACCGCGCTCGGTACGGTGCCGATGACGTTCGCGCGGTTCGCCTCCATCTTGTCGGTGCTCGCGCTCGGCGCGATCCCGTTCTGCGCGCTCGGTTTGATGATCGGGTCGATGTTGGGAGGCCGTAGCGCACCGGCCATCGTCAACGTGCTTTACATGTTGATGCTGTATCTGTCCGGGCTGTTCATTCCGCTGCCGGATGCGATCGCGAAGATCGTCGTCATCTCACCCGCGTTCTACTTGCATCAGTTGACGCTGCAGAGCGCCGGCGCGCACAGCACGTTGATCGGCGGTGCGATCACCCATGTCGCGGTGCTCGCCGCGATGACGCTCGTCTTCTCCCTGCTCGCCGCGAGAAGATTCGCGCGCGAGGATTGAGCATCAAGGTCGACCTGCCGGATCAGCCCTTGGACCAGTAGACGATGGCGATGCTCGCGCCCGCGATGACGACGATCCATCGCAGCACGTTCGGATTCATCCAAGCGGCGATGCGCCCACCAATCGCTCCACCGACCAGCGCGCCCACCGCCATGATCGCCGCAGTCAACCAGATCACATGGCCCGACCAGAGGAAGAAAAGAACGGCCGCAACGTTGACGACGAACGCGAGCACCTGCTTCAAGGCATTGAGACGTGTGAACGAGTCCGCGCTCGTCAAACCGAGCACGGCAACGATGAGCACGCTCATGCCCGCGCTGAAAAATCCGCCGTAGATCGACGCGAGGACCACCGCGATGATCGTGAACACGTTCGTCTCATTGACTTCCGCGTGCCCCTCCGCGCGGCGCCGTACCAGCATGCTCACCACACCTTGGATCGCAAGTAAGAGCGATGCGAGCGCGAGCATCCAGGGGACGAGCGCCGTGAACGTACGCTCGCCCGTATGCACCAGAATGACAGCACCCACGAGACCACCGAGGGCCGATGCAGGAATCAGCAGCAGGACGCGACTGCGCTGACCCTTCAGATTGCGCATCTGAGCGAGCGCAGCGCCGAAGTAGCCAGGACAGAGCGCGACGGCGTTCGTGATATTAGCCGTTAGCGGCGGAACGCCGAGTGCGATCAGAACGGGGAAGCTGATCAGCGTGCCGCCGCCCGCAAGCGCGTTCACTGCTCCTGCCGCGATGGCGGCGAGTCCGGCGAGCAGAAGATCGATCGTCGTCACGATGTGGAGTGGGAGGAATTTGCCGCTCGGCTCAGGGTCACGATAGTCTGCGCGCTCGCGCTTACGCGCGTTCGAATGCTCACCCACTCACCCGCGCGGCACGGCGATCTTGTAATGTATCCATCGCGCTGCCGGAAAGTGCAGCCGACGACGACAGTAGCAAAGTCTCATGAACGATCAAGCCTGGATCGAAGTCGTCGGCGATATCATCGTGGCTCGCCTGCGCGGCGAGCCGACGGAACAGGTCCTTCGGTACTGTCAGGAACAAGTCCTGTTCTTGGTGAAGGATGCTGAGCGCGGCAGAGTTCTCTACGACGCGCTCGAGATGGAAGCACCGTCCATCGACCTCCCGTGGGTGCAGCGCGCGCTCGACGAAGAGCTCGGGTCGATCAAGCTCCGTAGGGCGATCGTCGTACCCGACAGCAAGCTCGCTTTCCTTGCACGGATCGCTTTCGGCGAGGGCGACTACCGCGTGTTCTACAACGATCTCATCGCCGCGGTGAAATGGCTGAGTGAGGATCCGTCACCCACTCAATGACCCTCTCCCCACACCGGGGAGAGGATCGAAGATTCAGAACGTCGGTCACAATGCATGAGGAGGAGTAGCGCAGGCACAATGTATATTTTGAAGATATAACGTTATGCAATTGCCTAGTTGCCTAGGCGCGCGCCCGCTCACTTCAAGATCACCACTCCGACGACGAGATTGAAGATCGCGTGCATGACCATCGGGGCGATCAGTCCGCCTGAACGTCGCGCCAAGTATGCAGCTAACAGCCCGAACCCGAAGAGAGGCAGGAACGCGCGAGCATCCATATGCATCGCGGCGAACAGGGCAGCTTGGAGCACGTTCGCGCGTGCGAAGCCCACGTGCGCGCTAAACGATTCGAGCAACACCTTTCTGAAGATGAATTCCTCCACGACCGGCGCCGCGACCGCGAGCAGCCAAAGCGTGGCTGGAAACCCTGCTTCGTCGCGCACATGGCGTAGTAGCTGCCACAATTCGTCATCCGACATGATCCCAGTCATGTCCGGCTGAGAGAGCACCGTCAGTGCGAACGGTATTCGAAGCGCCAAACCGAGCCCGAGGCCGATACCGATTGCCTTCATCAGGCTCCAATGATCACTCCACGCTTGCGTTGCACGAGGACCAAGACGCAGAACGACAATCATCGCAATGACGCCCAGTAGGCTCTCGGTCAATCCATAGCGAGCCCACTGCGATGGACGCAGGTCATTGCCGAGATCGAGCATCATTCGAGTGTCGAAACTAAAGGGCGCAGCCGCGTACAAGCCGATCGTGGCCGCCGCGCCGAAGGCCGCAAGCGCACCCCAGGCGTGACGCAACTGCCAACCTCCGCTCGGGTAAGGAGCGGAGCTGCGATGCCTTCGAATGAACCCCCAATAGTGGACGAGCGCTACCGGCGCGCCGCATGCGAGCGCCACGAGTGCCAACACGCCGACTGCAAAGCCTAGCGCGAGAAGATCGCGCGCTTTCCACGGCAACGTGAGATCTCGGGTCGCGAGCACGATTCGGTTCGCGCCAAGAGGATCCTGCCGCCAGCCGTTGTCGCGCCAAGCGTTGTATGCATCGAGCGCAGCGGCAGCATCTCCGTGCTCGAGCTCGAGTAAGAAGCGCTGCTTCTCATCGTCGGTCGAATGCGTGTACATCTCGAGCGCCTCGGCAAGCTCCTTCCGGGCCAGCTCGATCGCATGCGCTTCCTGCAATAGCTTCGCGGCTTCGAGATGGTTGTAGTACTTCGCTTTCTGAAGATCTTCATAGAGCGCAGCGACGAGCTTCGGCGCGCCCGCGCGCGAGAGGAGCTGCATCTTCTCTAGCAAGTACCATGAGCTCTCGTGGTTCGCTGTATCAAACGGCGTATCGAGCAACTCAATGACACGCTCCTTCTTGCCGCGCGCCAAGTACTCTCGCGCCAGAAGCATCCGCACGTCCGCGGTCTCATCGAGCGCGAGTGCCTTCTCCGCGTAGTCGACGGCAACCCGCTTCTGTTCTGCGATCTGAGCGGCATGGGCCATCGCGGCATAGAGGCGTGCGAGCTGACCCCTCGTCCATCCCTCGTAAAGGAGCGTCGACAGAATCTCTTTGCCTTGCCGCAAACGCTCCTCTCCGTAACTTGCCTCCAGCCTCGAGAGCAACACCTCGGGGTGATCCGGGAACTCGTTCTCGAGCTCGAGATTGCACTTCTCGGCTTTCTCGTATAACTCATCGAGAAAGCTTCCCGTCTCGAACGAGGCGGCATACTCATCGAGGAACCTACAACGCTGTACGCGCAGTGCCACGTCGAATGGCTGCTGCTGGATGATCCGGTCATAGCTCTCTAGTGCACCGTCGATCGTCGAACCGACCTGCCTATCGACACCCTCGGTGAGCTGTTTGATGGACGGCGCACCACCCAGCTGCTGCAGGACATCATCTCCATCGGCGACCGCGAGCGAAAACGAACAACAGGCGATGACACCCAACCATGCGCGGATTCGTCTGCTCATGGTTGTTCCTCATAGAACGGCCGCTGCTGGCGATAGAGATCGAGCCGCTGCTGCATCTGCGCCAACATCCCAGCGCTCCTTTTCTCATCGCGCGCCAGACGGAGCGCGCGCAATTGCGTTTCGATGGCGGCATCGAAGTTACCCATCGACGCATGCGCGGCTGCAAGCGTATCCACGAATGCAGCGATCTCAGCGTCCGGCGACGCGAGTGCGGGTTCCATGATGCGCACCGCGAGGCTTGGGTTTCTCATGTGAGCCTTCGGATCCACGGAGAGGGCCCAAGCAAAATCGTTCTTCTGTGACAGACTCGCATGGGAGAGCGCTTCAACGAGCAGCTCGTCTGCTCGCTCGGCGTTCGATTCGACGCCGACACCTCGTTCGCTGAGATCGCTCAACCGCAGCGTCGCGAGCACATGTTTGCGCTCATGCGCTTCGGAGATCCAGTGCACGGCTCGTGAGAGATCCATGCGCAGTGCGGCCCCAGACAAATACTCAGTACCGAGTAGGTAGGCTGCGTTCGCATGGCCCGTCTTCGCCGCTTGCAGGAGCATGTGCTCTGCCAGCTTCGGATCATTCTGCTCGAGCTCCCCATGCAGCAGCATCCAACCGTACATCGCTCGCGCGTCATCATCGGCCAACTCTGCAGCTCGCCGCAGCAGCCGCTGTGGGACATCTCGACTGACGTCAGTTCGCTCGTACCGCCAATAGAGCAGCGCTAGCATCCGCGCCGCAAAAGGATCTCCCTGCTTGGCAGCGGCGATGAGCCACCGCTCTGCCTTCTCGACGCCGTGGTCGTCCTTCTCAGCGAACGCGTAGATCCAGCCGAGACTCGCTTGTGCGGGCGCGAGCCCACGACGCGCCGCGGATTCGATGAGCTGCAGCCCTCGCGCTTCGTCTTTGGGGACCCACTTACCCTCGCGATACAAACGGCCGAGCTCGAGCTGCGCCACCGGGCGACCGGCCGCGGCTGCTTTGTGAAGATTCTCCACATGCGCCGAGACATCGTCGCCCGACTGCTTTCCGCGCAGGGAAGTGATTGCGGAATGCTCCCAGCCGGCAGCGCCATCCTCCACGCGCGCACCCTCCGCGAAGCTGGAGGTCGCGATCCATGAGAACGTAAGGCTCGCGAGGCACGAACGCCAAAGCAGTCGCTTCATTCTTTGTTTCTCTTGGACTCCCGCCGCGACGATCATGACGTGGAAAGCTGCTGCTGCCAACTCGCGACGCTGCCCCCACCAGCATGTGCTCCGATCGCCGCTCGATTCGTGACGCGGCGCTCGGTTTGACGATCAGGGCACTCCTCTCATCGTTTCTACCTGCGAGGTGAAAGCCGCTTAGTTCAACATCGGAACACCTTTCCCTTGACCGGTAGGCGTCGCCCCGTGAATCGCAGAGAGCTCATTCGCACGTTACTGCTCTCCTCGAGCGCGCTTGCGCTCCCCGCGTGCAGGCAGGTCGACCCCCCGAGAAGCCGAACGCGAGTCATGACCGTCAATGGGCTCCTCGACACTTCCGAGATGGGCGTGACGCTTTCGCACGAACATCTGTTCGCGGATCTACGCAGTTATGAGGAGCAGGCACGTCACGCGTTATCGATCGACGTAGATGAAGTCGTCGAAGTCGTGCGACCTCATTTAGAGAGAGTGCGCAGCCTCGGTTGTCGCACACTGATCGATTGCACGGCGACACAGCTTGGCCGATCTCCCGCACTGATCAAGCGGCTATCCGCGGAGAGCGGGCTTCATATGCTGACGGTCACAGGGAACTATCTCGCCGCGGACGGCCGCTTCGTGCCTGAGTACGTGCGCACGGAAACGGTCGATCAGCTTGCCCAGCGTTGGATCGGCGAGTTCCGACATGGCATCGAGGAGACTGGCGTGCGACCCGGCCTCATCAAACTGGGAATGGACGGCGGGCCGCTCACCGCGCTCGAACAGAAAGTCTTCCTCGCCGCGATCGACACGCATCTCGAAACGGGGTTGACGATCGCCACCCACGTTGGACCTTGGCGCGAGGTGGAACCTGGATTCAACGGCGTGTCCGCAGCGCAAATGCTCGGCTTGCTCGAGAAGGCTGGCGTCTCGCCTTCAGCATGGATCTGGTATCACGCGCAGAACGAGAAAGACATTTCGCACGCGGTACGCGCCGCCGAACGCGGCGCGTGGATCGCTTTCGACGGTCTTGCGCCGGACACCCTCGAGGCTCACATCGATCTCGTGAAGCGCTTTCGGGCACGCGGTCTTCTCGATCACGTGCTCGTCTCGCACGATGCGGGCTGGTACACCGCGGGCGAGCCGCGCGGCGGGAGCTTTCGCCCGTTCGACACCGTGTTCACTGCGTTCATCCCCGCCCTGCGTGCCGCAGGTTTCGCCGAAAGCGAGATCGCGCAACTCTTCGTGCGCAATCCTGCGGAGGCCTTTGCGGTTCGAACGCGGCGCGCTTAGCGTCAGAGACGTGTGACGACGGCTCGCGCGAGAGATTCGAGCTCAGGCTGTTTTAGTCGGGCATTGCCGCTGATGTGAAATGCCTTGTCTCCGACGCGCACGGTGATCGTCTCGTTCGGCTTCCACTTCTGCACGAACGCCTCGTCACCCAAGCCCTCGATCGTAATCATCTCGCCGCCCGCGCTGGCGGACTTCTTGGCGTCGGACTCGATCGCGCGCTGCTTTCGCTTCTCGAACTGCTCGGCGCCGAGGGTCTGAAGGTGCACGAAGCCGCCACTGCCGAGCACCGGATCCCATGTGCACTCGGTGCCGCTGATCGTCTTGTCTGGCTTGGCTTTGCCCTGCGACAGACCGACGCTCTCGAAATCGGCCGCCGCGAGCAAGTTGCAGGCATGCGTGGCGTCGAGCGCAGTCGTTGTTTGCTGCGGTTGGCTTGCTTGGGTTTGCTGAGCGGGAGAGGCCGATGCGTCCGACGGCCTTGAGGCGGTTTGATCCGTTCCGCCCGAACATCCTACAGCTGCGAGCACGATGCACGAGAAGACAAGATGACCCGAATGCCTGCGCATGATCTACCTCGGTTTGCCTAAAGCGCGAATCATACCGCGCCGCGGCACCCTGCGTAGCCATCGGCAGGCGCGATTAACTAGGCGTGATGAAGAAGCACTCTCGCAGGGACGCAGTGATCGGAGAAGAGAAGATCATCTCGTCTTCTTAATCTCTGCCTCACTGCGTCTGCGCGTCTCCGCGTCTCCTCGAAAGGATTACAGGGTGACGCCAGAGTCCGGATGGATCCCCGCCTTCGCGGGGACGACGAACGCTTTTGGTATCACGTGCGCTTCCTGAGCACGAACGCTTTTGGTGTCACGTGCGCTTCCTGAGCACGAACGTGACGCGGAGGTT
>JBIQKP010000024.1:32404-52577 GCA_044506405.1 Lysobacterales bacterium
ACGAACGCTTTTGGTGTCACGTGCGCTTCCTGAGCACGAACGTGACGCGGAGGTTCACGCCGCCGGTTGCGTTGTAGCCGAGGAACTCTTGCCGCTGTTCGCCAACGTAGCCTCGATACATGCCGGTGGCATACGAAACCGAGCGCACCTCGTCCGTCTCCTCATCCGCGCCCTCTGTTGCGATCGCTCTCGTTTCGTCCGGGAAGAGATAGATCTCCGAAAGCTCAACCTTGAAGTCGCCGTTTGGCGGAAAGAGGCGCGCCGAGCTCGTGCGAGCACCACGACATAGCCATTGACCGATCGCCCCTCGCGCATTCGGATCGAAATCTGAGCCGTCGCCTTCGATCGTACCCTGAGGGAACACGTTGCCTTGCGTGACGAACAGCGGCTCCACGCCCGATGGCGCACTCGTCAGTCGCAGGTAAGCGGTCTCGAAGAGATCGAAATTCTCGGCTACGTCGACCGTGAAGGTGATCGTGTCGCCGCTCGTCGCATAGCCGGCTCCCTGAGGCGGCTCCGCGGCTGCGGCGGTCGCCGCAGTCAGCGCGGCAGCTACTGCCGCGAACTTACGAACGCCGGAACCCGCTAACAGATAATCGCTGAACATACGCCTCGCCCCCTAGACACCACACTCTGGGTGCCTTTGTACGGCGAGCACGTGAGTGCTCAGTGATCGGCAGCGTGAATCTTCCGTGAACTCGGGTTGCGCCCGTGAGCGCGGCGCGGTTCTCGTGCTACGCCTTACTCAAGCTCCACGTGTCGGGGCTGGCCCCGCAGTAGCGCCTCACGAAGTCCGCGTGCGGCGGCAACTCGTTCACGATCTCGGCCACCTTCGCGTGGTACCTGCGCAGGTAATCCTTGAGCTCGCGATCGTTGAGCCGCGCAATCGGGTGGTAGCTCTGCGGCTCGATGTCCTGCCCTAACATCACCGAGACCCAGGAATCGACCGTGAACAACTCTCCGTCCTTGCTGTAGATCTGCCCGCCCTGACGAAACAACTCGACACGTTCGCGCAAAGAGTCGGGGATCTGCATCTCCCTGCACTCCTTCCAGAAAGGCGAATCGTCGCGTTGGTTGTAGTGATAGTGCATGCACACGAAGTCGCGAATGCGTTCGATCTCGTACTGCGACATCTCGTTGAAGAAGTTCATGACCGGCTCGGTGATGCCGTCGAACGGGAAGAGCTTCAAGAGGCGCGCAACGGTTGTGGTGATGACGTGGATGCTCGTGGACTCGAGCGGCTCGATGAATCCGCCGGCAAGCCCGACCGCCACGACGTTCTTGTTCCACGCCTTCAATCGACGGCCGGCTTTGATGCGAATCAGCCAAGGATCCTTGACTGCCTGCCCACCGGATTCCGTCACGAGGCGATGACGTGCTTCATCGGCAGACATGTAGCGGCTGCAGAAAACGACGCCGTTGCCGACACGGTGCTGCACGGGAATGTTCCAGCGCCAGCCGGCGGTATGCGCATAACAGGCGGTGTAGGGCGCAGGATCTTTATCGACGATCGTTTGAAACGCGACTGCGGTATCGCACGGCAAGTACTGCGACCAATCTTCGTAGCCGGTCTTGAGCGCACCTTCGATGAGGAGCGCGCGAAATCCCGTGCAGTCGATGAAGAAGTCGCCCTCGATGACTCGACCGTCTTCCAGCTCGAGTGCTTCGACATCGCCATTATCGCTGCGCGTGCGCACGTTCTTGATCTTGCCTTCCAGGCGTTTGACGCCGCGCTTCTCCGCGAGCCTACGCATGTAACGTGCGTACAGCGCGGCATCGAAGTGATAGGCGTAATTGATGCGCGGATCTTCGCGCAGCGCGAAGCGATTCTTCACCGCGGCGAGCCATTCGTAGCAGTACTCGCCCAATGGCGCCTTGTGGCCCTGCGCGCGCGCATGCAACCAATAGTGATAGAAGTCGGCTGTCCAGGTCGGCTGTCCGTGTCGACCGAAGGGATGCAAGTACCAGCTCCCGAGCTTGCCGAAGTTCTCGAACCAGATCGCGACCTTGAAGGTGGCCGCGCATTCGCGCATGAACTCGCGCTCGTCGATGCCGAGCAAGCGATGAAAAGCCACAATTGGCGGGACGGTCGATTCGCCGACACCGACCGTTCCGATCTCTTCGGATTCGATGAGCGTGATGTCGAGCAGCTCGCCGAACTGCTTCGATAGCGCCATCGCCGAAACCCATCCGGCGGTGCCCCCACCCGCGATGACGACTTTCCGAATCCGCGTGCGTCCGGCTTGCTCGTTCGACTTCATTATTCCCCCGGTCTGGCTGGGGGAATTCTAACCAGCGTTCTAGGCGCAGTGCACGCGCTATGCGGGGGCTCCAGCGAGACACATCAAGTCCGCTTGCGTTCTCCCGTGTTTGGGGACACTCCTCGCGCGGCGAGGAATGTCCCCGGTGTCGAGAATGTCCCCGGCTCGATGCGATGCGGTTAATTCAAACGCGAGCGCCCCCGATTCGCGAATCGGCTGATTCTCGATGCGCTCGTATCGCGCCCGTTTCGACCGCGCGAGAACAACATCGCGCCGAATGCGACCGCACCCGCGGTGACCAATGCCGCCCCAGCGGCTGTCCCGACCGGGAACGAACGCACCGCGCTCGTCGCGATCTCGCGCGCATGCGGCTTCAGTAGCTCCATTCGGCGGCGGGTCATCTGAGCACCGAGCCTGCTGAGGTCCTCACGCAGCAGACGCTCCGCAGCGGGCAAGAGCTGAGTCTCTTCGTCCGCAACGTGATGCATCACGAGGCGCATCAGATCCATGAACTTCTGATCGAATGCATCGTCGATGCGTTCGCCGCTCGCACAGCGCGCGTGCAGATCATCGATCAGCTCGCGCATCTGCTGATGCTCAGGCTCGCTCTTTTCCAGCACCTCGTCGCCCGAAAGCACCGCACGCAGCGCGGGATAGAAGATCTCCTCCTCGAGCTGAGCATGCACTTGCAGCGCAATGGCCGCATTCGTCACCAACGCACGCTTGCGCGCTTCCGACGTCTCCGGTGTGTAGCGATGAAAGAGCGCGAGGACATGCGAGTGATCCAGCCGGATCATGCTCGTAATACTAGGGGTCATCCGATTCACGACGGCGTTCATGTCCTCTCCTTTGTTCGTCCGGGTTTCTTCCGAACGCTACCTCTCGGTCGAGGTTCCTTGCTGGGCTCGCCGGAAGGCCGCTACGTAATCCCTACGCCGTCGCGAACTCCGCCCGCCGGAGCTCTAAAGATGAGCTCGCACGCGCGCCAACATCCAGTCGGCGACCTTCTCGTAGTCGACCGCCAAAGGCTCGCGGCTCCATTGTTCGACCGAGTAGATCCCCTTGAAGCCGGCCCGCTCCGCAAGCTCGATGCAGCGATCGAAGTCGTACGAGACATGTTCCATCTGTTCGTTGAACTTCACGGTCTTGGCCGAAACCATGTACGCGTACGGCAGAATCTTCTCGAGCGCGCTCCACATCGTCTCGACGGGATAGTTGCCGAAATCCGGCAGGGTGTAGACGTTCTCGGGGCCTGCTTCCTCACGGATGCGCAGGTGAATGTCTGGGTCCATCTCCAACCCGAAGTGATTCTCGGTGAGCAGCGGGAGCCCCTTCGACTTGCAGTATCGATTCACCTCTTTCATCGAGGCGATGCACTTCTCGACAGAGCCGCCCGCTCGCCCCGGGTTGACGCGCACCGCTCGGCTGCCGAGTAACGCTGCCGCATCGATCCACTGGAAGGCCGTTTGCAAGCTTGCCGCGCGCTCGTCTTCGTCGGTGCTCGCGAGATCGTAGTCGGCGTCCACTTGAATGTTGACGAGCTGCGCGCCTGCGGCGCTCAGGCTCGCTCGCAGCTCTTGCAAGTACGCTCGTTCGAGCGATTCGAAATGGTTGCTCCAGAATTCGAGATTGCGCACACCGAACCGATCGCGGTAGTACGCGGGCACCTTCAAGAGCGTCAGCTCGTTGTCGATCCGAGTGACCGAGGCCGGCTTCGTTTGTCGGAAGCGATCTCGAAAGATGACGGTCGACATGCCAAGGCGATCGTCGCCCGCTCGCGCCGCGCGCACGGTGTGCGGCGCGAGCGCGACTGACAAGAGCACTCCAGAAGTGTGAAGGAGAAAGGACCGTCGATGCATGAGGACTCCCGCACGTGCGTGATGGATGGCCGTGCCGCTGGACAATACCAAGGCCTTCGCCGCAAGTGGAGGCTTGGCGCGTGCGCTTTGGTTAAGACACGGCTACGACCGAGGCACGGCCTCACCTAAGTTGCACAGCTTCTGCCAGTCGTCCTCGTTGGGAAAGGATTCGGTACTGAAGCGAACGGGCTGCTCCTCGAGCGGCTTCAAGTACGGTCGGCAGAGCTCGTAGGCGGCATCCCAGGGCACGATCACGGTTTCGAACGCGTCGCCTTCCGTCCCCTTATTGAACGCGATCACGTCGACCTTGGGCAGCCAAGTCGAAACGCCCTCTGTCCACGTGGCCCACGTGCGAAGCTGATTCGGATCCGCATTCATCGGCATCAAGCCGACCGAGGCGACGAAGGCGTCGATCCCTGTGTTCTCGCAATGCTTCTGCAGCGCATCTTGCTGGTCTCGATATGCGACGAAGGTGTCCAGCGCCTGCAATGAACGAAGCAACTCGGCGGCGAGTCCTTCCGGCGCGTACGGCTCGAAGCCGCTCGCTGCGTGCTTGACGATGACGGGGGATAGCGGCCACGGATCGTGTTCGAAAGAGAGCCGCGCGTGCTCGAGCAATCGTTCGATGCCGCCCTCCTCTTCCGATCCGGTCGCAAGCAGCACCCCGCGATTGATCGGCATGAAGATGCGATCGCCACGCACATCGCAGCTCTCAACGACGTCTTCACGAAGCAGCAGCGATTCTTCGTAACTCGCATCGGACTCGAGCCGCATCACACCAGGGGCGATCGGCACCCAATGCGGTTTCGGCAGAGCCCGCAGATTGAGGAGCGCGCGTTCGAGCGCCTGCTCGACCGACACGCCCCATGTCTCGAGTTGCTCATACCCGATCGGCGAGGTCGCGGGACCGGAATCGTAAGCGATGCGAATGACGACATCGCCGTGCCACCGGACTTCGACGCGCGGCGGGAACGGCGTCGCTTCCGCGCGCGATCGAATCTGCAGCGCCGCCATATCGCGCCCGGAGCGCAGCACTGGATAGATCGCCTTCTGCGCCATCGACCACAGCTTTGGAATTTCGCTCGCCAAACTGACCATCACTGCGACGTACTTCTGCATCAGCGCAGGTCGGCCCGAGGACGGCGCTCTGCTGTACTCCATAAACATATTCGTCAGCGACACACGACTGCCATCGCCGGGTGCATGCAGTTCCTGCTCCTCGGGTACGTAGCGCCACCCCGGCATGCCGCCGCGAGCCGCGCCAGCGATGAGATCGCGCGCGAACCGTTCAATCGAGGGTTTCGGGAACAGGAAGCTCAAGAAGGACACGGGCGCGAGTTCTCCATGACTCATCCACAAGGACGGAGCCAAGCATGACCGTTCGGCAGAACCTTCATCAGCGAATTAACACCCTGTTCGACCAGAAACGGCGCGATCGATTTGCCGAAGAGCGTGCCGAGGAATACACGACGGAACGGCTGCATCATTCTTGTGCAGAGCGATCGCACGTCCTCAAAGTCGTTTGCCTGAGACGCGTTATGTCGTACGCTTCGAGCGCATGGCCACATTCTCAGTTCAAGAAACGCGTCGCCTCATCCTGCCGCTCGAAGCGGTGGTGGAGGCGGTCCTGCACTTCGATCGTGACAGCGGCGGGAAGCTTTTCCACGGAACAATCGTAGAAGCGACGATCGAGTCGACACCGGCGCTCACCCTCTCGCTCACGATGCAACCGAGCAAGTCGCAGGAGCTCGAGCATCGTCGCTTCAACTTGGCGGCGATCGCAGCCGCAATCATTCATTACTGCCGCCAATCGAAGATCCCGCTCCCCCGGGGCGGCCAGAAAACATTGGAAGCCGTGCCGGAAGGTCTCGCCTTCTGCATTCATACGACGAGCAAGATGACGACGTGGCACAGCACGTGGCAACAACCGCGCGGGGCACCGAAGGTCCCTGCCACGTCGGAGTAACTAGGCTTCCCGATAAGGAATGCCGCGTTCAGTTCGTCGCCGAAACAGGCGCCTTCAAGTGCTTATCCAAGAACGCGAGGATCTTCTGATACACCTCGACGCGCGTTGCGCTGTCGTACGCCCCGTGACCTTCTCGACTCAGGGCCAGCCACTCAGGTGGCTTCCCAACGGCCTCGAGCGCCTTCCTCATCGCGATCGCGTGCTCGTAGGCTGCGCGACGATCCTTCGTGCCGTGAATGAGCAGCACCGCGGCGTTTATTGATTTCGCATACGAAGTTGGCGACCGCGCACGCAGATCGGCATCGTCGCTGCCGATCACGTCGTTCAAGTAGTCGTTGCCGAGATCCGATTCCGGAACGTCTCCCGTCTTGTACATGAGCGGAAGATCGTAGACGCCCGCGTAACCGATCGCACATCGGTACAACTTGGGCTCACGCGCGGCGCCCATCAAAGCCGCGTAACCGCCGTAGCTCGCGCCGTAGATACAGATGCGGTCGGCGCTCGCAATCTTCTGATCGATCGCCCATTTAGTTGCATCGGTGAGGTCGTCCTGCATGGTCGCGCCCCACTTTTTATAGCCGGCCTCCTGGAAGTCGACTCCGTACCCACCGCTGCCGCGGAAGTTCACCTGGAGCACTGCGTAGCCGCGATTTGCAAACAACTGAGCTTCAGGATCAAAGCCCCAATCGTCCCGTATGCCATGCGGTCCGCCATGCGGCAGAACGATCAAGGGATGAGGACCCTCGCCAACCGGCCGCGTGAGGTAGCCATGGAGCACGAGGTCATCGCGCGCTTTGAGCTCGATGGGCTCCTTGGGCCGCATGCGCTTGATATCGACCCAGCTGCGCGCCGCACGAATCATGTCAGCCTTCTTCGATTCCGTGTCGAACAGGAAGTACTCGCCTGGGGCCACATCCGAGCTGACACGCACGATCGCGCGCTTGCCATCGTCGCTGTGGCTGACGAATCGAACTTCGTTGCCCTCGAACGCACGTTGAAGCGCTTGATGTAACCGAGCTGACGGGTGATCCGGCAGGAGCCATCCGTAGACGAGTTTGTCGGCGTAGCCGACCACGCCGATCGCATCCTTGCCTTGGAAATCGGTGACAACGTCCAGCACGTCCGTCTGCTCGAAGCTGGTCAAGCGCTTGACCGACTGGTCCGCCAGCGTGAACTGATAGAGCGCGGCATAGCGCTCTCCCTCTGGCACGCCTGAGAACAAGACGGCCGAGTTATCCCTAGTAAAGTGCAGTGGCGTCAGTGTCTGATCTCGAAATCCGGGCAATTCGAAAAACTCCCACTTCCCGGCATCCTTCGACCGCTTCCATGCGATGGATAGCCGACGCCCCTCGGCATACCCGATCGCGAAGCGCGGCTCGTCGTCCTGATCGACGATGACGGCGGCGTCTGCCAGCGGTACGCCGCCCAAGTTGCCTTTCCGTCCGTTGTAGATATCTAAGCGCGTGATTCCGACGTGCGCATCGCGATCGTAGCTGTAGTAGCCGCCCGCAAGTCGCCAGGGAACTTCCGCGATGATGATATTGCGATCGTCGTTCTTCACGAGGCTCACGATTTCAGCGTGCGCGAAGCTTGCCTCTCGAGTTCGCCGAATCGTTCCGGTGCTCGCCTCGCCGGCGCGATACCCGTAGATGAGCTCGTTGCGGCGTCCGTCGCGATCGACGGCATAGATCTCGCCTGTGGCCGAGGGCGCTACCCGACCCGGATATTGCTGCGCGATCTGGAACACGACGCGCGTATTCGAGGCCCAGTAGAAGTCATAGATGATGAGACCGTCAGGTGCGCGCACCGACGCGCCGACGGACGGATCCTCCAAATTGACGAACATGAGCAGCTCGCCGCCTTGCTGCCCTGTTGTCAGCGCGAGGTAGTCACCCGCCGGCGAGAGCTTGATCGTTCCGACGTCGTCGAAGCGAGTGAAGTAGTCAATAGGGAGAACTTCTTGAGCGTGCGCAGGGCTAAAGAGCAGAACGAGTAACCAAGCGCTCGACCGCACGAGGGCAAACAGACGCATATTCGATCTCCATTCGTTGCTGAGCGCTTCTGAACCGCGAGGCTTTTCTCGCCCTGGGCGCCTTGGAGCGAATAATGCCGGCTGCCGGCAGAACGTCAAGGTAATCTCGGGGAAAGGGCGAACCCGGTCTCTCCCCTGGACGTATACACTTTGACGTTTACGCTCTTCAGCAGAACTGCCCTTGATCACCTGGTTACGAATCGCGTTCGCCGCGCTGCTGTTTGCCGTGAACACCGTCGTTCACGTCACGCCGCTGTTTCTTATCGCTCTCGTGAAAGCCATTGTGCGCCTTCCAGGCGTGCGCGACGCATGCAATCGCGCACTCATGGGGATCTCGGAGAGTTGGATCGCCGTGAACACATGGATGATTCGCGCGCTCACCCGCACGCGTTTCGTCGTCGAATCGGACGCAGCGCTGAGCGACACCGGCCACTATCTCGTGCTCGCGAATCACCAGAGTTGGGTCGACATCCCCATTCTTCAGGCCGCCTTCAATCGCAAGATCCCGTTCATGCGCTTCTTCTTGAAGAGCCAGCTCATCTGGGTACCGCTGCTCGGCCTTGCTTGGTGGGCGCTCGATTTTCCGTTCATGAAGCGCTACTCGAGAGAGACGCTTGCGAAGCATCCCGAGCTTGCCGGCCGCGACGTCGAGACGACGCGGCGCGCATGCGAGAAGTTTCGAGGGCTTCCGATCTCCGTGCTCATCTTCGCCGAGGGCACTCGCTTCACTCGGCTGAAACAAGAAGCGCAACGATCGCCCTATCGTCACCTGCTCAAGCCGAAAGCAGGCGGGCTGGCGTTCGTGCTCGAAGCGATGGGCGATGCTCTGCATACCGTGCTCGATGTGACGATCGTCTATCCGCACGGGAAGCCCACATTCGCAGATCTCTTCGCTGATCGCGTTCCCGAAGCACGCGTGTACGTTCGAGAGCTTGAGATTCCCTCAGCGCTCGTGAGCGGTCGCTATGAGAGCGACCCAGCCGCACGCGTGCGCGCGCAAAACTGGGTCAACGACGTTTGGCGGGAGAAGGATGAGCGCCTGTCGCGGGAACAGATCGCAACGACAGGCGCTGAAGCAGCTCGAAAAGACTGATGAGACTCGCTCATCCAGTTACTTCTTCATCGCCTCCACTTCGAGGCGGAGCTCGACTTCATCGGGCACCGCACCCGCCGCGTAGTTAATGCCGAACTCCGAGCGCTTGATGGTCGCGGTCGCGTTCGCTCCGCATGCAGGAACTTTCGCCATCGGATGCGCATCGACGCAGTTGAATGACGTGACTTTCAGCGTGACCGGTTTCGTGACGTCCTTGATCGTCAGGTTGCCGGCGATCGTCGCGGGCTTATCGCCCTGGAACGTGACCTTGTCGGCCTTGAACGTCGCGGTCGGGAACTTTGTCACCTCGAAGAAATCTCCGCTGCGCAAGTGGTCGTCGAATCTCGACACGCCGGTCGCGATGCCCTCGAGATTGAACGTCACTTCCACCGAACCGGTCTTCTGCGCAGGGTCGAGCACGATGGTGCCGCCCTGAGCAGGGATCTTGCCGTCGAAACTCGACAGCCCCAGGTGCCGAAACGTGAATGTCGCGTGCGTGTGGTTCGCATCGACTGTGTACGTATCCGCGGCATTCGCCGCCAAGCAGCAGGATCCAGCGATGACGGCTAGGCAAATCTTCCTCATGACGACTCCTGTTTGACTACATAAGCGGTCTGCAACGTGCGTTGCAGTTGGGCGGTTCCCGGTATTGTACGAAGATTGCCCGGACGCCGCGCGTGTACGCAAGCAGCGGCCCTATGCCGTGGCTTGCTCCGCGCCGCCCCACCTTCGAGAATGCACCTTTGACGCCATCCCGCCCAGCAATGTCTTCGCAAAGATCTGTCCAGATTTCAGCCCGCAAGGGTGCTGAGCGGCCGACGCTCGAACAAGAACGCTTCAGTTTCCTGCTCGCGGAGATCGAGAAGGCTCGTCTAGCGCAAGCAAAGAAGGAAGCGCTCTTTCTCAAGTTTCGCCAAGAAAACTCCGAGAAGCTCGCTCCGTTGCGCTCGACGCTTCGAACGACGTGTGCGGAGTGCGTCTTCGCGCTCGACCGACTGCTCGATCAGCCCGGCTGGGCTCGACTGGATCGCTCAGCGTTGGGAGACATGCTGCGCTCCACCGCGGAAATCCTGCTTCAGTCCGGCAACGTCGATGAGCAGATCAAGGCGATCTATGACAAGTACAGCGATGTCGGGTTCGACAGTCGCAAGGACGAGGAACTGGAGCAACTCAAGGAACACGCCGAGGAGATGGGATTCGACCTGGGCGATGCGGACAGCATCCGCTCCGAAGACGATTTGATGCAGCGGATGTACGAGGAGATGGCCGCTCGGGAGGAAGCCGAGGAAGCGAGGCGCGCGAGCAAGAAAGCGAAGCGGAAGTCCGCGGCTCAATTGCGCAGCGAAGACAATGCGAAACTCGCAAAGCAGACGATTCGGGACCTCTATAGGAAACTCGCGAGCGCCGTGCACCCGGATCGCGAGCGCGATCCAGCCCGGCGCGAGGAGAAGAACCTGCTGATGCAACGGATCAATCAAGCCTACGCTTCGAACGATCTGATGGCCTTGCTCGAAGCCCAAAGAACGATCGAGCTCATCGAGCCCGAGCAAGCGAGCGGTATCGCCGCCTCGCGACTCAAGCACTACAACAAGTTGCTCGCCGAACAACTTGCCGCCCTCAAGGAAAAGCTCAAGGAGATAGAGGTCCAGTTTTCTATGGACCTTGGCCTCCCTGGGACGGTGAGCATCACGCCTGCGATGCTGACGCGACTGACCCGGGACCAAGCGCGCGCCATGCGCGCAGAGATCAAGCAACAGCAGCAGCTCCTCGATCTCCTCCGCGACAAGGCGGCGACGAAGCGCTGGCTGAAACAGCAACGTCGGTTCGCGCGCGGCGACTTCGACCTGGACGATAGCGATTCTTGGTGAGGCTATAGCCGAGGACTCTAGCGTTCAGCACGGAGATGCCGCACGCTACGGCAATGAAGTGCCGCGAACACTGCGGCGCCTGCTGCACGGCGCCTTC
This sequence comes from Lysobacterales bacterium, assembly GCA_044506405.1. GTDB lineage: Bacteria > Pseudomonadota > Gammaproteobacteria > Steroidobacterales > Steroidobacteraceae > Steroidobacter. Next base: position 43,581 of record JBIQKP010000024.1, read on the forward strand.
GATCTCCACCCCCATTCCGGGCATGCCGCACGGTAAACCCGCGGGCGTGCGGTGCCTTCACCTCGACGAACAACAACGCTGCCAGCTCTTCGGTCTTCCGGAGCGACCGGCCGTGTGTGCGTCGCTCAAACCGAGCTTTGAGATGTGCGGCACGTCGCGTGAATACGCGCTTCAGCAACTCACTTGGCTCGAAGAGCGGACACGTCCGAGTTGCGGATCGAAATCCTTGCCGACCACCGCAAGCTAACCCCCGCCGGATGTGCGCCGTGGAGACTCATTTTGATTCCAAGTTCTTGTCGGGCACGTCCGTGCTCAAGCGGCTCGCCGCGAGCTATCTCGCGACCATCGTTGCGCTCGCGGGTTCGATTTGGTTCGAGCTGCCTAAGTGGACTGCATCGGCATTCCTCGTCATTGCGGTCGCACTCACGCTATTCCTCGCCATCAGTGCCGGACAGAGCCTCGCTCGATGGCAGGCATCGTTGGATCGTCGCGAACGCCCCGCGCTCACCGGCCGCGGCGCGGGCATGCTCACGCTCGTGGTGCTCGGGCTGATTCCATTCGCCATCGCGAAGTTCGTGTATCCGCGATCCTGGCCGACGAACGTACAAGACGCCGTCGCCATGCTGAGCGCGCAACTCGACGCGCAAAGCGAGCACGATCTCGCGTACATGGGATACGACGAGCTTGCGAATCTTCAGAGCACACTCGGTGCGTCGGTGCGCGATCGGTTTGGGTTGAACACTCGCAACTTTCGCCTCGCTTACGATTGCGACGCCGAGTACATGCACCCGCACACGTGCGCGAGCATCATCATCTCGCGCCTGTGGAAGAAAGTGCGCGCCGACCTGCCGGCCTCGGAGCGAGCGGCGCTCGAAGCGCTCGAATCAGGCATGGATCGGGTCAGGCTGGAATCCGAGCGCTTCGAGAACGTGCCGCTGCAGGAGCTCGTTACATTCTTCAACGATGCAATTCGTGCGCAACTCGTGCCAGATGCCCAATTCAAGGTCGTCGGCGATCCGGCGCGGGCGAACGATCGTCTCTCGGTTGCGTGGCGCGCGATGGGCACGATCTCCCTGCGCGAGGCGCTCACCGTGCTCGAGGACGGCGGCGAATGGCGCGCGAGAAAAGATCCGCCGAATCTGGTGATCGAACGATCATGAGTAGATCCCGAATACGTACGATGCGCAAAATTACCATCTAGGCGATCCGAGCAAGAGCAGCGCACAATCCCCGATCTGTGCAGCAAGATCGTCGAGTGCGGCGACGCGTCTCGAGTGAAGATAAGGGAATGGCATTGCTCGACAGAATACGCTGGAGCAACTTGCTCACGCCCGTCACGGTGTTCATCGTGGGGTTGGCAGCGTCCGGACTCGCGGCCTATCAATTTGGTCGAATCGCGCAAGAAAAAGACGAAGAGCGTGTCGAGCACATTTTCGGTCAAGTGAACGATGCGATCGAGGCGCGCCTAGAAACCTACATCGCCATGCTGCGTGCCAGCGCAGGGCTCGTGTCCTCTCAGGACGGCATCGTCACGCGCGCGCAGTTCAAACGCTTCGTCGATCAACTGCAGCTCGCGGCCCACTACCCAGGCGTGCAAGGCATCGGATTCAGCGCTCGACTGGCGACTGAAGGCGGCGACCCGCACGCCGCGCTAGCAAAACTCGGCGTGCCGGACTTGCCTTTGAGTCCAGAAGACCCGCGCGAGGAGGTCCACGCGATCGTGCATCTCGAGCCCCTCGATGTGCGCAACCAAGCCGCGCTCGGGTATGACATGTTCAGCGAGGACGTTCGACGCGAAGCCATGGAGCGCGCCCGCGATACCGCACAACCCGCCGCGTCTGGGCGCGTGCAACTCGTGCAGGAGATCGACGGTGAGGTGCAAGCCGGGTTTCTGATCTACGCGCCTGTCTACCGAGGCGGCACTGCTCCATTCACGCTCGAAGAACGCAGACGCCGCTTGATCGGGTTCGTGTACAGCCCGTTTCGCGCAGACGACCTGATGCGCGGCATCTTCGGGAGCGCGCGACACCGACGCGCAGACGTCGCGATCTACGATGGCGCCATCGCACCCGAGCACCTTTTGCATCGTTCACCGGACTTCAGCCGCGAAGCGCCGTGGTATGCCGAAGTTCGCGAGATGGACGTCGCGGGCCGGCTCTGGCGTATCCGCTATTCGACGCGTCCCGAGTTCAAGTTCTCCTCGAGCAGAGATCTCGTGCCGCATGTTTTCCTTGCCGGCGTGCTCGCGACACTCATCCTCGCGGCGCTCACCGGCGCGCAAGTGCGCGCAAAGCAGCGCGCCGATCGAGCGGCACGGGTCGCTGAGACGACCGCACGCAAGCTCGAGGTGCTACACGCAACCGCATCCCGCTTCTCCGTTGAGCTCGACCCGGAGCGATTGATCCAAGAGATCACGGAAGCCGGGCGCACGTTGTCGGGCGCGGAGGTTGGCGTCTTTCTAGACGGCTTCACTGAAGCGAGCGGCACGCGGGGTCGCGTCACGGTGTCCGGAACGACGCGCGAAGCATTCGCCTGTATCGAGGGCGCCAGCGCTGAGGACCTCTTCGGACCCGTATTTCGCAGCGATGAGGTCGTAAGATCAGTAGACATCGCGACCGACCCGCGCTTCTCGCAGAGCGCGATGTGGAAGGATCGCGCGCTTCGAAGTTACCTCGCTGTTCCGGTGGTCTCGAGATCGGGAGAGCTCCTCGGCGCGTTGCTGTTCGGCCATTCACAAGCTGGTGTGTTCACGGACGATGCCGAGCGATCGATCCGGTTTTTCGCGGGGCACGCCGCGATCGCAATCGACAACGCGAGATTGTTCGAGGCGTCGCAGCAAGAAATCGCAGCCCGCAAGAAAGTCGAAGAACACCAGAAGTTCTTGCTCGATGAGCTGAATCATCGCGTGAAGAACACGCTCGCGACCGTGCAATCGATCGCAGCGCAGACGCAGCGCTCATCTCCCGAGCCGGCGCAGTTCCGCAAAGCGTTCGAAGCGCGCCTGATCGCCTTGAGCGCTGCGCACAACTTACTGTCGCGCGAGAACTGGCGCGGCGTCACGTTGCATGACTTGTTGGAGCGCGAGCTCACACCGTACGGATTGGAGGACCTTGGTCGAGTCAGCCTGGATGGCGAACGGGTCTGGCTACCGGCGCGCGTCTCCGTGCCGCTCGCCATGGCGATTCACGAGCTTGCGACGAACGCCGCGCGACACGGCTCGCTCAGCTCGCCGAAGGGTCGAGTCGAAGTGCGGTGGACCGTTCGGACCTCAGCGTCCGAAACCCTGCTCACGCTCACGTGGCAAGAATCGGGTGGACCTACGGTTACGACACCCACTCGTCAAGGCTTCGGCACACGCATGATCGAACGCGGCCTCAAGCACGATCTGCGAGGCGATGCGACGTTGCATTTCGACCCGCAGGGCCTGCGCTGCGTGATCACGATGCCGCTGACGGAGCAGCAGGCGGTCGCATGAGCGAGCTCGAATCGACGGCGCTTGCGGGCCACAAAATTCTCGCGGTGGAAGACGAGAGTCTCGTGGCGATGTTCTTGGAGGACGTGCTACTCGATCTTGGCTGCGTGTGCGTCGGGCCCGTCGGTCGCGTGCAAGACGCTTTGAATCTGTTGAACGACACTGCGGTCGACGCCGCAGTGCTCGACGTCAATGTCGCGGGCGAGCGGGTGTTTCCCGTTGCGAATCGTCTCGCAGAGATGAAAGCACCCTTCATTTTCGCAACCGGATACGGCGAGGCCGGACTGCCGGATGCGTATCACTCGCGAATCGTGCTGCAGAAGCCCTATTCAGCGGCCGCGTTGCAGAAGGCATTGGAGCAATGCCTTCGCGAACTGCCTGGCGCTAGGCGCTAGTCCAGACCATCCGGCTCAACTTGCCACAGCAGAACGCGGTGTTGCCGCGAACGCTGCGCGCCGTTGCTCCACCGCTCGCGCGAGCGTCTCGAGCACCGTCACCGACGTTTCCCAATCGATGCAACCGTCTGTGATGCTTTGACCGTAAGTCAGCGCGCGGCCAGGCTGCAGGTCCTGGCGCCCTGCTTTCAAATGACTCTCGACCATCAAACCCGCGATGCGCGTCTCGCCTTGGGCAACACGCTCGGCGATGTCCCCGGCGACGAGCGGTTGATTCTCCGGTCGCTTGCTGCTGTTGCCGTGACTCACATCGATCATCAGACGCTCGGCAACCTTCGCTGCTTTGAGCTGAGCACACACCGCATCGACGCTCGCGGCATCGTAGTTCGGTGTTTTGCCGCCGCGCAGAATCACATGGCAATCAGGATTGCCGCTAGTCGCAGCGATCGCACTACGGCCCTGCTTCGTGACAGCGAGAAAATGATGCGCATGCGAGGCCGCTTGGATCGCGTCGATCGCGATCTTCACATTGCCGTCCGTGCCGTTCTTGAAACCGACCGGGCACGACAAGCCGGAGGCGAGCTCACGATGCACCTGGCTTTCCGTCGTGCGTGCACCGATCGCACCCCACGCCACGAATTCGGTGATGTACTGCGGCGTCACCATGTCCAGGAACTCGCAACCGGCCGGCACTCCGAGCTCGTTGATGTCGCCGAGGAGTTTGCGCGCGACACGCAGGCCCTTGTTGATATTGAAGCTGCCGTCCAAATCGGGATCGTTGATCAGTCCCTTCCAGCCCACGGTCGTGCGCGGCTTCTCGAAATAAACTCGCATTACGATTTCGAGCTCGCCGCGCAAGCGATCGCGCTCCGCCTTCAAGCGTTGCGCATACTCGAGCGCCGCCGCTGGATCGTGAATCGAGCACGGTCCGATCACGACGATCAGACGATCATCTTGGCCGTGCAGAATCCGCTGCAACGAGCGGCGTGCATCCGCGACCGTGGCCGACGCCCGATCGCTGCAGGCGAACTCGCGCGCAAGCTCTTCGGGCGTGACGAGCTCTTTTATGTCAAGAATGCGCAGATCGTCAGTGCGGATCGTCATCTTTGAAGTCTCAGGTGCTTGCCGGTCTCGCTGCGGTTAAAAAAAAACCGCCAGCTTTCGACTGGCGGTTTTTTGGGTAACTCAGGTTTCGCTTATTCGAATCGAGATCAGCCCTTCCGCCAGTGGCTACGGAATCCGTAGAAAAAGTAGAACCAATAGCGGACGAAGAAGAGATTCATGGCCGACTTGATAGCACAGGACCGCGAATGAGCGCAAATCGAGCCGCCCTGGGGCGACTAGCCTGCCGGCGGCGGTGCATCCGTTTCCGGCGCTGATGCCTCAGGTGCCGGCTGACTCGAGTACACCTGCCAGGTGCCTTTGCTCGTGTAGTGCGGAGTGACCTTAGCTGTGACGGTCCCGGCGACCGTAGGCTTACCCGCGGCAGCAAGCTCCGGCATCGTCGTGTAGAGCACCAGATCGCCCGGCTGCAATTGCGGCACCTTGTCCGCGAGCATCGCGCTGTAACACACGTGTGTGACATCGGTGCGAGCGAGCAGCTCCGTGAGCGTTCCCGAAGGGATCGTTTTGTCCTCTCGATTCGCGATCTTCACGCTGCACATGCGCCCTTGCACCGCGAGCACGATTCCGAGCACCGGTCGCCCCTCTTCAAGCGAACAGTCGAGGTGTTCGCATGCGTACTCGAAAGCTTCTTCATTGGACGTAAAGGTCCGCTCGGTCATGATCGATCTCTCCAACCCACTTCAACATCTACGCTCGCGCGCTTCAGGCACATTCGGCCTGCGCGCACGAGGCAGCGCATGATGCTGATCTGAGCGCCGTCGCGCTAGTGGGATTTCAGCCTCGCTCGACGTTAGCGAGTGCCGTAGAGACGATCCCCTGCATCGCCCAAGCCGGGACGAATGTAGCCATGGTCGTCGAGCTCGTCGTCGATCGCAGCGGTCCAGATGCGCACGTCCGGATGGCGCTCCTGCACGCGCGCGAGACCGACCGGCGTCGCCAGCACGCACGCGAAGCGGATGTCGGTCGCTCCCTGCTTCTTCAAGCGATCCAGCGCCGCGACGAGCGAGTTACCGGTGGCGAGCATCGGGTCAATGACGATGACGAGCCGCTCCGCAAGATCGAGCGGCGCTTTGAAGTAGTACTCAATGCTGTCGAGCGACTCGGGGTCTCGATACAAACCAATATGCGCGACGCGCGCAGACGGCACTAGATCCAGCATTCCCTCCAGCAGCCCCACGCCCGCTCTCAAGATCGGCGCGAATACGAGCTTCTTGCCGGAGAGCGCGTGCCCCTCCATCGACGCGAGTGGCGTTTCGATCGTGACCCGATCGAGCGATAGATCGCGCGTAACCTCGTAGCACAGCAGCATCGCGATCTCGCGTGTGAGCTGACGAAATCCTTTCGTGCTTCGCGTCCTATCACGCAGGAGCGTCAGCTTGTGCTGCACGAGCGGGTGATCGATCACGTTGACTTCGCCCATCGGACACCCTCGCACGCCGCTCACAATAATTGGCGCGCGGATCAACTCCTTCGCTTCGCGCCTGGCCCGTAGGTCACTTGCCAAATGCGACCGCGCCGCGAATCCATCACATAGAGCGCGCCCGCTTTGTCCATCGCGAGACCGATCGGCCGATAACGGGCTTTCGCGGGATGGTTATCCTCGATGTGCCCGAGCGTGAAGTTGTCGATGAACTTGCTCCACTGGCCGCTGACCTTGTCTCGCTTGAACGGGACGAACACGATGCTGTAGCCGCTTTGCGGCAGCGGCGCGCGATTCCAACTGCCATGGAACGCGATGAAGGCGCCGCCTCGATACTTCGCGGGAAACGCCCTGCCGTTATAGAAGAGAAGATCTCCAGGCGCCCAGTGCGCGGGGAACGCCACGACGGGATCTTCGTACTTGCCGCGCGGCGCGGGCATCGTACCGTCGCCGCCGTACTCCGGAGCGAGCATGCGCATGCCGCGGCGGGCATCGAAGTGCGTATAGGGCCAGCCATAGTCGCGACCCTCACGGATCAGATGCATCTCCTCGGCGACGGTTTCCGCGTTGTCCTCTTCACTGAAGTACTGAGGCCACAGCGAATCGAGTTGATCGCGGCCGTGAACGACGACGAACAACGCGTTGCCCTTCGCGTTCCAGTCGATCGCAACGGCGTTTCGGATTCCGGTGGCGTAATGGACACCATCCCCCGGCTTCTGATTCGTGCGTCGCCCGTCGAAGTGCCAGATACCCGCCGCGCGATCGCGCAGTGGGCAGGGCTGAAGTCCCGGAGAACTCGGCGTGCGGTCCTGTTCCTGGCACGAGTTCGAAGGCGCACCGACATTCACATACATTCGCCCTTTCTTGTCGAAAGCAAACGTCTTGTCGCCATGCTGTGCCTCATGTGGAAAGCCGTCGACGATCACCTCGCGCGGCTTTGACGGCACGAGCTCATCGCCCTCGAACTGAAAGCGGTAGATGCCCACTTGGTCCGAGACATAGAGCGCGCCCTCATAGAATCGAATCCCGGTCCCTAAGATGTCCGTGAAGCTCTCGACGACGTCGAAAATGCCATCCTTGTCCGTATCGCGTAGCGCGAGAACGCCGCGATTCAGCTCGGGGTCGTATTCCGTATACGGCTCGAGCTGCGTCGTAACGTAGATATCGCCGTTGTCGCGAACGGCAAGGTGCCGTGCGGGCCCGCTGCCTTCATAAACGACCCGCGCCTGAAATCCTTTCGGGAGGATGAGGCCATCGTCGATGTCGGCCTGCGCGACGCCCACGGACGAGGCGAGCGCCGCCAACGTCATGCATGCATTGCGGAGCATCTGCCTCACCCTCTTTCTCATCGATCGATCCTGTATATATGACCGAGGGCGACGCCGAGTTCCGCCGCGCCTACATGGCGGCCGAACGGAAGCTCAGACCTGTCAGGCAAAAGCGGGAACCTCGCGCAGATGAGACTCGTCGGTGATTTCGAGCTCTCAATTCGAGCTTCAGGAGGTTGCTATGAGCACTCGCGCAAGTATTGCGGGGCATCCCATCCATCCGATGCTGGTCACACTGCCGATCGGACTCTGGATCTTTTCCATGATCTGCGATTTCGGATTCATCATCACCGGCGATTCGAGCTGGGCGGTGACCGCGTTCTACACGCTTGGCGGCGGCATCGTCGGCGCGCTGTTGGCGGCAATTCCCGGTCTCATCGATCTGCTCGGGCTGGACGATCCGCGGGCAAGTCGCGTTGGGATCTATCACATGGTTCTGAATCTCGCGATCGTTGCGGTGCAAGCAGTGAACTTCTGGTTGCGCACAGGAGATGAAATCGCAGGCGCGCTGCCACGCGGAATCTCCATCGTCGCGGTTCTGGCGCTCGTGGCGTCAGGCTGGCTAGGCGGGCATCTCGTGCACGTCTTCGGCGTCACGCAGCCGAAGCATGCAGCTCAGGAAACTGCACACAAGGAGCGGTTGCACCCGCGCACGTGAAGCTTGCGCGCGCAGTCGGTGCTGGACAGATCGTTGGACCTGCCAGCACCGTACTTGTCTTCGCGTCGATGTGGAGCCGCTCGACTAGTCTCTCTTCGCAAGCTGCTGGACGATCTCGAGCGACTTCGTCACGTTCTCGAACGGCGAAACATTGCCTACGGTCGCAGCGACCTTCCCGTCGGGCGTCACGATGAAGGTCGTCCGCTCGATGAAGCCGTGATCGATCGCGGCGCCCCGCGAATCTTTCATGCCTTGCGGCGCGTCGTGAATCTTGAGCTCATAGGAGCGAGCGATGCGACCGTCCGCATCCGATGCGACCGCGATCTTGCCGGCGCAGTATTGCGGATCCTTTGAGAAATCATTCAATCGCTCGACGCTATCCATGGACACACCGATGATGGATGCGCCCGCCGCCGCGAACTTGTCGTGATTCTCGGCGAACGTGTGCGCTTGCAAGCTACAGCCGCCCGTGAAGGCGGAAGGGTAGAAGTAGACAACCACCGGCCCTTTCGCGCGCGCCTCCTTGAGCGAGTATTCGAATGTCTTTCCATCGAGCGAAGCCGGCGCGCTGAAATCGGGAGCCCTGTCTCCTTCTTCCA
>JBIQKP010000120.1:0-8825 GCA_044506405.1 Lysobacterales bacterium
CGCTCGAAGCCCGCAACTTCTACGCGCCGACCGGCGAGCAGGCGATCGATGCCAATAAGCTGCGCTTCATCAACGAGATCCAGCATCGGGTGACACGGTTCATCGAGCAGATTCTCATCGACGATCCTGCTCGCACGTCGAATGACGTGATGCTCCGGCTGTTACTCGCTCCCCGTACCGAGAAGTCGGTCGAAAGCCTCGTACAGGCAGCCTACGTCAGAACGATCCAAGCAGTCGCTTGAAGAGTCGCGACATCGTCGGCGGCTGCACGTCTGGTCAGAAGCGTTCCTTCCTTCTAACATCCGCGCCCTTCGGAGCTAGGATCGCCCGGCTCGGGCATGGGCGTTGAATCCGACCTCTGTTCTGAGCTCATTCGTCATGTCACGCGCCGATATCTGCTTCCCGCCTAAAGACGCCGAGTTGCGCGAAGACGTGCACATGCTCGGCGCGCTGGTGGGCGAGGTGATTCGCGAGCAGGGTGGCGAAGCTTTGTTCGCCGCCGTCGAGGCGGATCGGAAGGCCGCAATCGCGCGTCGCGACGGCGATGCGCAGGGCGCTCGCTTGCTCGTTCAACGTACGCGCGACGTGCCGCCCGCGGAAGCCAGGGATCTCGTGCGCGCCTTCTCGATGTGGTTCGAGATGGTGAACATGGCCGAGAAGGTGCACCGCATTCGCCGGCGACGCCAGTATCTGAACGAGGGCACGAAGCAGCCGGGCGGCTTGGGCGAAGCGATCGAGCAGTTGAAGAGAAAGGGCCTCGACCTCGGCGAGGTCAGGCATTTGCTGCTCAAGATGTGGATCGAGCCCGTGTTCACAGCGCATCCGACCGAATCGACACGCAGGACCATCCTGCGCAAGCAACAACGGATTGCGCAGCTCTTGCTGAGTCGATTCGGTTTATCCCCAAACGCATTCGAGACGCGAACGATCTGGGCCCGGGTGCGCGCAGAGATCACCTCCGGTTGGCAGACCGCCGAGAACTCGCGAGAGCGTCTGACCGTCGCCGAGGAGCGCGAGCACGTGCTCTTCTTCATCGGCGAGATCCTTTACCAGATCATCCCGCTCTTCTACGAAGAGATCGAAAGCGCACTCGCGCAGCACTACGGACCCGAAGCACGGCTCATCGATGTCCCTGAGATCGTTCGGGTCGGATCTTGGGTCGGCGGCGATATGGACGGCAATCCGGACGTGAATGCCAAGACGATTCGCGAGACGCTCGCACGCCATCAGAAGATCATCGTCAACCGCTACTTTCTCGAGTGTCAGTCGCTCGCGGAAACGCTGTCACAGAGCGCAAGTCGCGTGAATGTGTCGAGCGCGCTGCTCGAACGCATCGAGCGTTACGCCATCATCCTGCCCGCCGCGCAGCAGGCCGCGCCCACGCGTCACGATCGCATGCCGTACCGAGTGTTCATGACTCAGCTCATGGAGCGCTTGCGCGCAACCTACGACGGGCGCGCGAACCACTACGAGAGTGCCCAAGAGTTTCTCGACGATCTCAACGTCGTTGCCTCGAGCTTGCTCGAGAACAAAGGAGAGCACGCGGGATATTTCCAGGTGCGTCGCTTGATCAGGCGCGTACGCACCTTCGGCTTCCATCTCGCGACACTCGATATTCGCCAGAACGCCGCGGCGCATCGCATAGTCATCGAGCAAGGATTTGCGGAGCTCGCATGGAGCTCGATGCCCGCCGATGAGCGGGCTGCGCGAATTCGCCGCGCACTCGAGCGCGATGAAGGTCCGTCGAATGCGCTCGATGCGAGCGGCAAGCGCAGCTTGTGGGTCTTCGAAGCGATCGCGCATTGCAGACATCGATACGGTCACGAGGCAATTGGCCCGTATGTCGTCAGTGCGGCGCAGGGTGTCGACGACGTGCTATCGGTCTTGCTACTGGCGCGCTGGGCAGACACCGCCGACCGTCGTTCGGGGGATGTCCCGACGGACGTGGCGCCTCTGTTCGAATCCGCCGATTCGCTCGAGCGCTGCGGTGAGATCATGGCGAAGCTTTTTGCCGAGCCGCTCTATCGGCGTCACCTGCTGGGTCGCGGTAACCACCAATACGTCATGATGGGGTATGCAGCGAGCAACAAGGAAGGCGGGATCGTCAAGTCTCGTTGGCTCGTACGCAAAGCACAGGAGATGTTGTTCACGGTCGCAGATGAGGCCGGTATCGATCTCACGCTCTTTCACGGCCGAGGCGGCGGTCTCGATCGTGGCGGCGGACGCACGGAATTGCTCGTGCGCAGCGGCCCGAACGGTGCGCGTCGCGGACGTTTGCGCATCACCGAGCAAGGTGAGCTGATCAAAGAGAAGTATGGGCTGCGGCCGATCGCGCTGCGCGTGTTCGAGCAATCATTCAATACGTTGTCGCTCGCGAGCGCTGGCGTCATGGCTCCGGAGAACGTGGAAGCGGGATGGCGCGATGCGATGGAGCTGTTGAGTGCGGAAAGCGCGCGTGCTTATCGAGCGCTCGTCTACGAGGAGCGCGATTTCTACGCCTTCTTCCGACAAGTCACGCCGATCGATGTCATCGAGCGGATGCAGATCGGGTCGCGCCCGTCGACGGAGGCCGAAAGCGGGGCGCTGACCGCCATGCGTTCGATTCCCTGGGTGCACGCCTGGTCGCAGTGCCGCTACATGCTTTCGGGTTGGTTTGGTGCAGGATCTGCGCTCGCGGCGGTACGTGAGCGCCTTGGGCCGGATTTGCTCGCGGAGATGTGTTCGAAGTGGTTCTTCTTTTCGAGTCTCATCGACGAAATCGAGCTTTCGCTCGCGCGAGCGGACCTGGGCGTCGCCGCGGCGTATGACGAACTGGTTGACCCCGCACTGCAACGGTTCATTCCGCGTCTGCGGCAAGAGTACGAGCTCACGAAGCAGCATGTGCTGCTGCTTCGAGGCACGCAGCAGTTGCTGGATCACGAGCCGACGATTCAACGCTCGATTCTGTTGCGCAACCCGTACATTGACCCCATGCATTTGCTGCAAGTGGACATGCTCAGGCGGTGGCGAGCCGGGCAACGCGAGGATCGGGAGATCTTGAGTGCGCTGTTGGCGTCCGTGAGCGGAATCGGCCAGGCGCTGCAAGGCGCTTAGCCGCGAGGTTGTCTACTGCGCGCCGGTTGCGTGAAGGTGAGGCAGCAGCCATCTCACGATCGATTCGTGGCTGACGTCTCTCGCTGTGCTGACAAGTTCGGGTCGTTCACGGAGGATTCGGAAAGCGAAGGCTACTGCGTCCGTCGCGTGACGGCGCCGAGACTCCGGCAATCTGAACCACTCCTCGAGTACGCACGCCCGTACGTCTAGTTGTGCCATACCCCCTCCAGGGCGGCCGGAAAATAGCAGCCTGTACCCCGAGGCGCACTTAGTTTTTTCGCACACGCTCGCGCAGCTTCGATGTTGCCGTGCATCGTTCGCGATCGACTCGACGCACGGATGCTGTGCGAACATGCACATAGCGCACAGCTTTAGAAACTCGTACAAGAACAGCTCCATTCGAGCACCCACCGCCTGCACGTGCGATGCATTGAGGAACTCGCTGAATTCGCGCAACGGGAATTCACGATTGACACGTTGCGGTTCTACACAAGGCACCTTCGATCCGGCAGAATGCGGGCGTCACGTCACCGGCGCGCTCGCGCCATTGGATGTTTGTGAGCAAACGAACGCAGAAGAGCACGCGCGGTCGTGCGAAGAGATCCGGTCCTTGGGTGAACCTGTCGCGTAATGCGACGACGCTGAATGTGGAAGACTTTCTGACGTTCCGCATCACGCGTCTGTCGAACGCCTTGCGAACGGGATTGACGAAGCGCTACCTGGAAGAGTTCGACCTCAGCCTGCCTGAGTGGCGATTGCTTGCATTGATTGCGCGATTCGCACCCATGCGGTTCTCCGAAGTCACGAGCCGCAGCAGCATGGACAAGGGGCAGGTGAGCCGCACGCTGCGCGAGATGTCGAAGAAAGGGTTCGTGAAGATGAAGGCGATTCGCACGCCAGGATCGCGTGCCGCGGAGGCGCTCGCCGCGCCCGTGATGGTTTCGATCACGCCGAAAGGGAAAGCGCTCTATGCTTCCGTCCTACCTGTCGCTCGAAAACGCCAGGCCGAGATCTTGATGACGCTGAGCGAATCCGAGCGCGTCGCGCTATATGCCACGCTAGATAAGCTGTTCTTCACGATCGGCAGCGCAGCGTTCCAAGAAGAAGGCGAATAGCCGTGTTTCGGTTGACGGCTGGAGGACTTCCCGCCGTCAACTATCAGTTATCGCGCAGTCACGGCATTTAGCGGTTTCACAGTCGTTACACCCGCGGCTCGAATAGCCGCATTCAGTGTATTGACGAGCAAGCAGGCGATTGTCATCGGGCCCACGCCGCCAGGGACGGGCGTGATTGCGCCGGCGCGCGGCGCAGCGGCTTCGAAGTCCACGTCTCCGACGAGTTTCGTCTTTCCATTGCCCGCATCGATTCGGTTGATGCCGACATCGATCACAGTGGCCCCTTCGCGGATCCACTCACCAGCGATCGCTTTGGGCCGGCCGATCGCGGCGACGACGATGTCCGCCTCGCGGCAGATCGCTGGAAGATCACGTGTTCGCGAATGCGCGATCGTCACCGTGCAGTCGTTCTGAAGCAGTAGGTGAGCCATGGGCTTGCCGACGATGTTCGAACGTCCCACGACGAGGGCGCGCAGCCCGGCGAGATTCTCACGCACCTCTCGAATGAGGATGAGGCATCCCAACGGCGTGCAAGGTACGGCGGCTTCCTGCCCTAGCACGAGCTTTCCGGCATTCACGGCGTGAAAGCCATCGACGTCTTTCGCCGGATCGATCGCGGCGAGCACCTTATCGGCGTCCACCTGTTTCGGGAGCGGGAGCTGTACGAGGATGCCGTGAACGTCGGATCGCCCGTTGAGCTCGCCCACCAGCGCGAGCAGTTCTTCTGTGGTCGTGCTTACCGGCAAGCGGAAATCGAAGTGCTGGATTCCCGCGGCAGCGGCTTGTTTCGTCTTACTCCCGACATACACCTGGCTCGCCGGATCCTCACCGACGAGCACCACTGCGAGCCCCGGGGTCGTGCCGGTTCGCGCGAGTTCTGCGGTACGTTCGCGAACGCGGTTGCGCAGGCGCTCCGCGACGGCGCGCCCATCGATGATCGTGGCACTCATGCACTCTCCAGCCGACTTGGGGGAGCCCTATTGTCCGTTGCTTGGAGCTTTTTTTCGACTGTTGCGTTCGACGTCGCAGCCCGGAAGGCGTGTCAGCGAATGCGGCTGCTGCGTTTTTGCTCGTACATTTCCGCGTCGGCGCGTCCGATCAGCGATTCGATGCTTTCATCCCCAGAGGCGTCGACGAGCGCTGTGCCGATGCTGAGCTCCACACGATACGAGCGATTCGAGCGCTCATTGAAGGCATTCAGGTGCTCGCGTATTCGATGGGTGAGAGCATGGACGTCGCCGGTGACGTGCGCCAAGGCGACGAACTCATCGCCTCCGAGCCTACCGACGATGTCGGAGCCCCGGAACGTTTGTTTGATGATGTTGGCGGTGTCTCGAAGTGCCTGATCGCCTTCCAAATGGCCGAGGGAGTCGTTGATCTGCTTGAGTCCGTTCAGGTCCATGAAGAACAAAGCGAGCGAATGGTGCTCGCGGCGTGCGACTTTCAGTGCTTGCTCCGCGAGCTCGAAGAATCCGCGGCGGTTTTTGAGCTGCGTCAGCTCATCGACGAGCGACAGATTCTCGAGAAGCTCCGCATTCCTGCGGAGTGCCTCTTCCCGTTCCCGGAGCGCGACATCCGCCCGATGCTTGTGCATGGCGACCTCGATCGCGCAGCGGAGCTCGATTTCCTGGAACGGCTTCAAAATGTACCCGAGCGGTCCGGTCGTCACGGCGCGTTGCAAGGTTGCAGGGTCGCTGTGCCCCGTGAGAAAGATCACGGGGACCGATGCTCGCTCCTGAATGAGACGCGCGGCTTGGATGCCGTCGATCTCACCGCGAAGGCCGACATCCATCACCACGAGCTCGGGCTGCAGCTCTTGGGCCATCCGCACGGCTTGCGCACCCTCGCTCGCGATTCCGCTCACGCGATAGCCTAGGCGCACGAGCGTCTCAGCGAGATCGTGTGCAACGATACCTTCGTCCTCCACCAGCAGAATGGAGGCCGGAGCGGGATCTTCCTCGTCCGTGCTCGAATCCAGGCCCATGGCATGGGTGGAGATGGAGCGGATCTCGATGCTGCTCACCTGATTCACGGGCCGCTGCTTGAGAAAACACGGACCATAACGCGCGAGTCCTCCTACAGGTTCACGTGAATGCGCTAATAGTGCGGGCTAAGTTCAGATCGCGCACGGGGCTTAATTCGGGCAAATTTAAGTGCTTAGGCTTTCAAAACGCGTGTTTTCCCCTAGAATGCGCCCGCCCAGGCAGGCCGCCGCGTATTTTCCGGACCACTAGAAAGAACGATGAATGCTCCCTCCGCCAAGCGCGCGCTGATCTGCGGCTCGATCGCCTTCGACACGATCATGGTGTTCCCGGATCGTTTCAAGGCGCACATCCTCCCCGACAAGATCCACATGTTGAACGTGTCGTTCCTCGTGCCGCAGATGCGGCGTGAGTTTGGGGGGTGCGCGGGGAATATCGCCTACAACCTGTGTCTTCTAGGCGACGTCGGTTATCCGATGGCGACGGCAGGGCGCGACTTTGCGCCTTATGCGGAGTGGATGGCGCGTACGGGCGTGCCGAGCGACCACATCAAGGTCATCGACTCGGAGCACACCGCTCAAGCGTTCATCACGACCGATCTCGATGACAACCAGATCACGGCATTTCATCCCGGCGCCATGCAACACTCGCACTTGAATGCAGTGACGGAAGCGCGGGACATCAGCATCGGCATCGTCGCGCCCGACGGACGCGACGGAATGCTTCAGCACGCGGCGCAGTTTCGAGCCGCTGGCGTGCCGTTCATTTTCGATCCTGGGCAGGGCTTGCCGATGTTCAACGGCGACGACCTTCGGGCGTTCATCGATCAGGCGACGTGGGTCGCCGTGAACGAATACGAGTGGCAGTTGCTCCAGGACCGCACGAAGCTCTCTGCGCGTGATGTCGCCGCCAAGGTGGAGGCACTTATCGTGACGCGAGGAGCGGAAGGATCGATTATCCATACCCGCGACGGCGACATCACGATTCCAGCGGCGAAGCCGCGAGCGATCGTGGACCCGACCGGATGCGGAGATGCCTACCGTGCGGGGCTGCTTCACGGGCTGCTCCACGGACTGGACTGGGCCACCACGGGTCGGATTGCATCGCTCATGGGTGCTCTCAAGATCGAATCGCGTGGTACTCAGAACCACTCGTTCTCACGGTCTGAGTTCGAGACGCGGTACAAAGAGAGTTTTGGAGAAGTACTCGGGCGGTAACCGACGAGGTACCGATAAACCGGACAGCGGTCGCGTTAGACTTGCCACCGCCATCGCTTGATCTATCGACAGCGGAACCACACCAATGAGCAGCAGCTATCTATTCACCTCGGAATCGGTCTCCGAAGGGCACCCGGACAAAGTCGCCGATCAGATCTCGGACGCCATCCTCGACGCCATCCTGGCGCAGGACAAACATTCGCGTGTGGCCGCGGAAACGCTGTGCAACACGGGCCTCGTCGTCCTTGCAGGTGAAATCACGTCCCATGCCACGGTCGACTACCAGAGCGTGGCGCGCGAGACGATCCGTCGTATTGGCTACGACAACACCGATTACGGCATCGACTACAAGGGTTGCGCCGTTCTCGTCGCCTACGACAAACAATCTCCCGATATCGCGCAAGGTGTCGATGAAGGCCGCGGCCTCAATCTCGATCAAGGCGCTGGCGATCAGGGATTGATGTTTGGTTACGCCTGCGACGAAACGCCGGAGCTAATGCCGCTGCCGATCTACCTCTCGCATCGTCTCGTCGAGCGTCAAGCGCAGTTGCGCAAGCAGGGGCAGCTCAATTGGCTTCGCCCGGACGCGAAGTCTCAAGTCACAGTGCGTTACGTTGACGGCCGCCCGAAGGAGATCGATACGGTCGTGCTCTCGACCCAGCACCACCCGGATGTCCAGCACGCGGCGCTCTCCGAAGCTGTCATCGAAGAGATCATCAAGCCCGTGCTCCCGAAGGAGCTCGTGGGTGGCAAGGTGAATTATCTCGTGAATCCCACGGGACGATTCGTCGTCGGCGGCCCGCAAGGCGATTGCGGCCTGACCGGTCGCAAGATCATCGTCGATACCTACGGCGGCGCTGCGCCTCACGGCGGCGGTGCCTTCTCCGGTAAGGACCCTTCCAAAGTCGATCGATCGGCCGCATACGCGGCGCGTTATGTCGCGAAGAACATCGTGGCCGCGGGCCTCGCGAGCAAGTGCATGGTGCAAGTGTCGTACGCGATCGGCGTCGCGCAACCGACGAGTGTCATGGCGACGACGTACGGCACCGGCAAGGTATCCGACGAGAAGATCGAGCAATTGATCGCGAAGCTTTTCGATCTGCGCCCTAAGGGCATCATTCAGATGCTCGACCTGCTGCGGCCGATCTATGAGAAGACCGCCGCCTACGGCCACTTCGGGCGCAGCGAGCCCGAATTCAGCTGGGAAAAGACCGACAAGGCCGAAGCGTTGGCAGCCGATGCCGGATTAAAAAAGGCGGCGAACGCCTGAAGAGGAAGCCGTTGGCGGTTAGTGAAGCGTGCCGGAGGCGCTCATGGCGCCCGACAATGCCAGTGACGTAAGAAGTGATGCAATGGGATGCGGGCCGCGGTCGTAGACTAACCACCGCTAACCGCTAACCGCTAACCGCTAACCGCTA
>JBIQKP010000121.1:0-8724 GCA_044506405.1 Lysobacterales bacterium
GTCACTGACGGTGGCGAACTCTACCTCTTCGTATTGCATCGCTTTCATGCCCAACTCTATGTAGGGGACCTAAGTGTCGGGATGTAAGACGACTGTGTTAGCCCCGGAGCGGGAAATTCGCCACTGATTCAACGTTCTTCATCGCTCCATTCCTTCGACTTCTAGGCGCGATAGGCGACTTGCCTGGATCATTCCTTCGCGCACCCTAATCCCGTATATTCCAGGCCGTCAATACTCGCACGGACGCGCGAATTCCAACGCCAAGGAGGGCTTATGTCTCAACCGTTTGCCGGCGCCCCATCGCCTCGCCTGCTGGACCAGGTGCGCGAAGTCATTCGTATCAAGCACTACAGCATTCGCACTGAACAAGCCTATCTGCAGTGGATCAAGCGCTACATCATTTTCCATTCAAAGCGCCATCCGAGAACATTGGGTGCGGATGAGCTCAAAGCCTTTTTGAGTGACTTAGCCATTCGCGGCAAGGTATCCGCCGCCACTCAGAATCAGGCCCTGAATGCGATCTTGTTCATGTACCGCGAGGTCTTGAAGATCAAGCTGCCTTGGATCGATGACGTGCAACGAGCGAAGCGCTCACAGCACCTCCCCGTCGTCCTGACGCGCCAAGAAGTGCAGGCATTGCTCGCTCAGTTCGAGGGAACGATCTGGCTAATGGCCGGCATCACGTACGGCGGCGGCCTACGGCTCCTCGAGTGCCTGCGTCTGCGCGTCAAGGATCTCGACTTGGATCGTTGCGAGCTGACCGTACGCGACGGCAAAGGACAGAAGGACCGCGTGACGATGCTACCCAAAACTCTCGTGGAACCGATTCGGACGCACCTCGCACGAGTCCGACTGCTTCATGAGCGCGACATCTCCGAGGGCTTCGGACGCGTCTATCTGCCCTTCGCGTTAGATAGAAAGTACCCGAACGTCAATCTCAAATGGGGATGGCAGTATGTCTTCCCGGCTTCGCGTCGCACGATCGATCCACGATCAGGCATGGAGCGTCGACACCATGTGAATCCGGAAGTCCTCCAACGCGCCGTTCGTAACGCCGTTCGCAGGGCGAATATCATCAAACCTGCGAGCGTACACACGTTGCGGCATTCATTTGCGACGCACCTGCTGGAATCGGGCTATGACATTCGGACTGTTCAGGAGTTACTCGGTCATGCGGATGTGAAGACGACGATGATCTACACACATGTGCTCAATCGTGGCGGACGTGGAGTCGTTAGCCCGCTTGATGTGTCGTCTTGAACGGCGAGACTGAAGATGGCCCGCCTCGACTGTCGCAGTGGGGATGCCTTACCCGTCTCTTGTCTCTGCACGCTCTGCGCCGAGGCGAGAGTCTCCTTTGTTCGGATGGATCCCCGCCTACGCGGGGACGACGGACAGTAAAGACACCTAGAGCGCCTTCGCGAGAGTATCTTTTGTTCGGATGGATCCCCGCCTTCGCGGGGACGACGGACAGTAAAGACACCTAGAGCGCCTTCGCGAGGGTATCTTTTGTTCGGATGGATCCCCGCCTACGCGGGGACGACGGACAGTAAAGACACCTAGAGCGCCTTCGCGAGAGTATCTTTTGTTCGGATGGATCCCCGCCTTCGCGGGGACGACGAACACTGACGATGCGGTGCGCCCCTCACGTGACGACGAACACTGAAGATGCGGTGCGCCCTTCGCGTGACGCCGGACACTAAAGACGCGGTGCGCCTTGGCGGCACGACGGACACGGGACGGTGCACGCCGGCGACCCGATATGGCCTGCCGTTACCTACTCCACTGGCCGAAGCTGGTCAGCTACGCTGCGCGTCTTCTCCGTGACTTCGGAACCCGTGTGCAGCGTGGACTTTCGCTCGATCAGCATGATCAGGCACTCTTCATCGGCGACTGGGTTGTGACGCACGCCCTTCGGCACGACGAAGACATCGCCCTCACGAAGCTGCACCGTTCGCTCTTCCATTTCGATTCGGAGCGAACCTTTCAGGATGTAGAAGAGCTCATCTTCATCGTCGTGCGCATGCCAGGTGAGCGTGCCGCGCACTTTCGCTACCTTGACATAGGAATCGTCCAGCTCTGCGATCACGCGCGGCGACCAATGCTCCGCCAGCGAGTCAGCGATCTTCAGTGGGGACACTACCTCCGACATGAGTGAGCCTCCTTCATCCCTCAGTCATCCGTTAGAGCGCGCGGATCTTGATACTGCGGAAGCGCACTTCGTCGCCGCGATCCTGCAGCAGGATGCGACCGCGGCCATCCTCGCCGAAATGCGGGAGCACGTTGTACTGGCTTTGCGAGACGATCTTTCGATACTCGGGCGAGCCGCGCACGTACTCGACGATCTTGACGCCGTTCAACCAATGCTCGACGCGATTATCTAGGTGCACGACGATCCTCGCGTGCTGCCATTCTCCGACCTTCGGTGCGATGCCAAGGTTCGATGGCAACTTCGTGCGCGGGATCAAGCCGAATAGCGAGCCGAGCGTGTTCGGCGTGATGACGCCGCGATTGAAGTCGGGGTCGACCGCATCGTCGAGCAGTTGATACTCGAGTCCGATCGCCTCATTGCTGAAAACCCGTCCGGTGTGGCGATCGCTCACGAAGTACATGATGCCGCTGTTGGCACCACCCGTGAGCTTGAAGTCGAGTTGCAGCTCGAACGCGGAGAATTGATCGTCGGTGACGAGGTGGCCGCCGCTACCGCCGCTCAGCAGCACGAGCTCGCCGTTCTCCACTTTCCAACCTTCTGTCGGGAATGATGAGCGATACGCGCCGCGCCATCCGTCCGTCGTTCGCCCGTCGAACAGCAAGCGCCATCCCTGACGTCGCTCAACATCGCTCAAGTCATTCGCAAGTGTGTTGCGCACGAATAGCGTTTCGATCGGCGGCGAACCCGTCGTCGTCTCGCGAATGCGAACGTTGCGCCACGAAGTGCGCCAGCCGGCTTGATCCGGGCTGTCGATACTATGCACTTGCAGTGCGATGAATCCTTCTTTGGACGCATCGTCGATGACGTGAGATACCGGGGTACCGTTCACCCAGCTTCGCACCGTCGTGCCGATCGCCTCGATGCGGAACTGATTCCACTGCCCCATCTTGTAAAGACCGCGTGCGTTTGGATTAAGTGAGACCGGATACAGCCAACCGCGGCGTTGCTCGTCGTACACGCCGCCGTTCCAATCACGCTCCGAGGGATCGATGTCGACCTGATAACCGAAGACGCGGCCTTCGTTGTAGCTGGGATCGATGGCGCTTCGCACTTGCACACCGCTGTTCGACGGTCCGCCGTCCTGTTTGACTTCGAACTCCAAGATGAAGTCTTTATAGGTTCGTTCCGTTGCAAGGAAGCTGTTCGGCGAATCGATGCGCGTCGTACCGACGATCGCGCCGTTCACGGCGAGGTACGAAGCGCTGCCGTTGACGCGGCGCCAACCTCGCAGCGTTTTGCCGTCGAACAGCGGCATCCATCCGTCTTCCGTTTCCGCTGCGGAGACGAGGGGTGACACGCTGCTTAGAAGGAAGCTCGCGATGATCAAGAAAGCTGATTTGGTCATGATGCTTGTGTTCTTGCTTGCGTTTAAGAACCCCCTCCCTAACCCTCCCCCGCTTCGCAAGGGAGAGAACCTTTGGCGCCCTCGCTAATCCTCTCCGCTCCGCGCGGGAGAGAACTTTGGCGCCCTCGATAACCCTCTCCGCTCCGCACGGGAGGGACGTTGGTCACGATTCGCGAGCAGGGATCTGCTAGTTCATGGGCTCGAGCTCGGCATCGGTCCAGGGTTCGTGGCGTCCCGCGATTTGGCCGCGGATGTACCGCACTTGATCAGGGGAGATCGGATGCGACGCATGTCCCCATGAGCGGCGAATATACGTCAGGATGGACGCGATCGTGTCATCGTCGAGCGCACTCAGCGGCGGCATCGTGGATTCACCGCTCGTTTTGCCGTTGACCACGATGCGCACGAGCGCGTCCGCGCCGCCGAGTGCCCAACGCGAACCCACGAGCGGGGGTGCGAGGCCTTCTTGCCCTTCGCCATTCGGTTGATGACAGGAGGCGCAGATTACGAACTCCTTCCTGCCCCGTTCGAACCACTTGCGCTGCTCTTCCGTGAGCGAGGCGACTGCGCGTTCAGCATCGGTCTGCTGTCCTTGCCAGCGGATGAACTCGAGCGCAGCGCGCGCTCGGGTTGCGTGCACGCTGCTGCTCTTCGCGAACGCGGCCAACGCGGTCGGCTCGCTCGGCAAGAACACAGTGCGTTCTCTGCCCTTACCGCCCGGGATGAATCGTTCGACGCCGCTCATGATGACGTCGTTCAACCATTCTTGCTTTGGATCCAGCAGTGCGAGGATCCGTTCGATGTCTCGAGCGTCGTTCGACTTCAACACGGCTGCCGTGAGCGAGGCGAGAACCGGCGCGGTTTCCGCACGCGCACGTTCGGGCGCGTCTTTCAGATGCAGAAACAACCTCAGCTCTCTTCCGCTCGCGCTGCTCACGATGGCATCGGCCATGTACGCCTCTTTGCCTGCTTGCGCCGCAAGCTCGGAGAGCAGCGCGTCTGCGGCATCCGCAGGTGCGAGCCCTAGCGACAGCGCAAGCTGTTGCTGAAAACGAAGCTCGCCCCATTCAGCCCGTTGCTTCAGCTCAGCGATCGTACGTTTCGGTTCGCTCGCCAGAAAAGGCTCTGACAATCGCGCGGCTGAAACCGCGACGTTCACGTCGGGATCCACGAGTCCGCGGCGAACGGAATCCCAATCGACGGATTGCAACCCTTCGAGCGTCCACAATGCGTGCAAGCGCGCGAGCGGCGAGCGCGACGTTTGTACTAACTTGCGTAACGCCGGTACCGCATGCTTATCGCCACGCTCGACGAGCACGCGCTGCGCGGTGTCGCGCCACCATGCTTGCTCGTGCTCGAGCGCGGCCACCAGTTCTGCTTGATCCGCTTTTGCGAGCGCCGGAATCTTCAGCACAGGCGCGTCGTCCGGCACGATGCGATAGATGCGACCCATGCCGATTGGCGATTCAAGCCCACGCTCTTTGATTTGATTGCGCAGGTACGTGGTGACGAAGATGCGGTGCTGAATCACGCCGCGATACATGTCGACGACATACAGCGCACCGTCCGGCCCGTTGTAGAGATTGACGGGACGGAATCGTTCATCGGTCGAGGTTAGGAACTCTGTGCGTGCATAAGCATTCCGTGCGCTCGCGCGACCATCGCGCTCTTCAACCAGAATGCGTTTGACGAGATTGGCGGCGGGTTCTGCGATGAATGCATTGCCGCGAAAGCTTTCAGGAAACAGCGTGCCGCGATAGATCACCGGACCGCACGCCGCGGTGACATACGGCAGAGTGCCGTCATCGCGCAGCGAGTTGTAGCCGCGATTGACGCCGATCGTCACGCGCCCCGGCCATACAGGCAGATCCTGCTGCGCGACGAGCTGCACATTCATTCCGTCGGATCGCGCGAGATTCGCGTTGCGTCGCAGATATTCCGCGGGCAGCACATCCATGCGCAGCGGATCGCTGTTCGAGTTGTAGAACAAGCGCCCGTAGTTATCTTGAGTAATGCCCCATTGGCCGCGAAAGATCGTCGGCTCGGATTTCCATTCGCCGTGTTCGTAGCGATAGCGCGCGGTGTGGTTCGCGCTGTAGATCCAATTGTCCAGCGCCCACATCAGGCCATTCGCAGTGTGCTCGGGACTCGCAGGACTGCCGTAATCCCGTGCGACGTTCGTCCGCTCATCGGCTTTGCCGTCGCCGTTCGTATCTTTCAGGTACCACAGATTGGGCGGTTCTGCGACGAGCACACCGTCTGCGATCGGCGCAACCGCTCGCGGCAGCACGAATCCGCCCGCGAACTCGGTTCGCTTGTCCATCCGTCCGTCTCCATCCGTGTCCTCCAGAAAAGCGACCGTGCCGATCGGCGCATCTTCTCCAGTGCCGTCGATATTCGGCATGAACGCACGCATTTCGACGACCCAGAGTTTTCCATCCGCGCCGAACGCTATCGCAACGGGGTCGAAGACGAGCGGATCGCTCGCGACGATCTCGACTCGAAAGCCGGGCGCGACGCGGAAGGTGTCGAGCGCCTGCTCGGCGGAAAGCGCTGGGGCGGGCGGCGCCTTCAAGTGTGCCGGCGGCGGCCGTTGCACTTCGCCGCTGCGGTCTCCGCTTTGAGACCACGCGAAGCACGGAGCGAGCACCACGAGCAGCGATGTGACGAATCGAATCTGGCGTTGCGTCATGAACACATATATATAAGTAGCGCCTGCTCGGACCGCTGTCTCGTTCGACGCGTCCCCACTCTTCTCATGCTCCCGGTCCTTGGCGCCACGCCCCCCGTCGGCAACTGGCCGACTCTACCAACGATGCTCTCTGTTCGCACGGCGGTTCCGCCCAAGTGTGAAGGAACTTCACGGGAGTCCGCCGCGTTGAGTCGTCGACCCGAAAATGACCGGATCTCAGCCTGGCAATCCGAATTAGAAAAGGGTCTCGGTAGGCATTGCATTGCGGTGATAGCGGTATGGCAGTAACGCTCAGTGAAACTGTGACTACGGCATCCTCGGCGCCCGAACGCGTGTCGAGTGGTGTAGAGGGATTGGA
Source organism: Lysobacterales bacterium (assembly GCA_044506405.1). Classification (GTDB taxonomy): domain Bacteria; phylum Pseudomonadota; class Gammaproteobacteria; order Steroidobacterales; family Steroidobacteraceae; genus Steroidobacter. The sequence continues at coordinate 6,608 of JBIQKP010000121.1, forward strand.
TGACATTCTCGGCGGCGGGCTGACCAAGCAACGGCTGTATCTGCTGGAAGGCACGCCGGGCACGGGCAAGACGACGCTCGCGCTCCAGTTCCTGCTCGATGGTGCACGCGCCGGAGAGCGCGGGCTCTACGTCACGCTTTCGGAAACCGCCGAAGAGCTTCGCGCGGTCGCCGCTGCACACGGATGGTCACTCGATGGCATCGAGCTATTCGAGCTCGTCAATGAAGATGGGCTGGAACCCGAAAGCGAGCAATCGATTCTGCATCCTTCCGAGATCGAGCTCGGCGAAACGATTCAGAGCATCATCGCGCGCGTGCGCGAGCTCAAGCCGACGCGCGTCGTGTTCGATAGTCTCTCGGAGCTGCGCCTGCTCGCACAGAGTCCGCTGCGGTACCGGCGGCAGATCCTGGCGCTCAAACATTTCTTCGCACTGTGCAAGTGCACCGTCCTGTTACTCGACGATCGCACCGCGGATCCCGGCGATCTTCATCTACATAGCATTGCGCATGGCGTCGTTACACTCGAGCTCAAGGCACAAGAGTTTGGCCCGGAACGTCGCCGCCTCCAGGTCGTCAAGATGCGCGGCATCAAGTTTCGCGGCGGGTATCACGACTTCACGTTGCAGACAGGCGGGCTCCATGTGTATCCGCGCCTGATTGCAGCCGAACATCACCGCGAGTTCTCAGGCGAAGCCGTGACCTCCGGCGTGAAGGAGCTCGACCACTTACTCGGTGGCGGACTCGTCCCGGGGAGCAACATGCTCCTCATCGGACCTTCCGGTGTCGGCAAGACGACGACCGCGGTGCGGTGCATGCTCGCAGCACTGCAACGAGGCGAGCACGCGGCGTACTTCCTGTTCGACGAGGGAATCGGCACGCTGCTCACCCGATGCGCAGCGCTCGGCATGGATCTGACACCCTACCTCGAGTCGGGACAACTCTCGCTGCAGCAGGTCGATCCGGCAGAAATGTCGCCCGGCGAGTTCACGAGCCGCGTGCGCCACACCGTCGAGATCAGTAAGGCGAAGTTCATCGTCATCGACAGCTTGAATGCCTATCTCCAAGCGATGCCCGGGGAGAAGTATCTCCTCCTGCAAATGCACGAGCTCTTGAACTATCTCAATCAGCTCGGCGTCCTCACGTTTCTGATCTTGGGTCAACACGGATTGGTGGGCGACATGCGGACCGAAATCGACTTGAGCTATTTGAGCGATGCGGTTCTGTTGTTCCGCTTCTTCGAATCGAAAGGCGAAATACTGACCGCGATCTCCGCCGTGAAGAGCCGCACGCAGGCGCATGAGCGCACGATCCGCGAATTCAAGCTGAGCCCTCGCGGTTTACAGGTCGGCAGTGCACTCAAGGATTTCGAGGGCGTGATGGCCGGCCTCGCCCACTACCGCGGCAGCACCCCCATGCTGAACGCAACCGAGTAAGCAGTGGAACAACGTGTCTTGATCCTCGCGCCGCGCGGACGCGACGCGCAGGTGATGCATCAACTGCTCGTCGAGCTTGGATGCGAGGCGACAATCTGCGGCGATGTCGCGCACCTCACGCGCGAGCTGCAAGACGGCGCCGGCACTGCGCTCGTCACCGAAGAGGCGCTTCAGCACGTCAGCTTGGATGCCCTCTTCGACTGGTTACGCGAACAGCCCGCATGGTCGGACTTCCCCTTCGTTCTTCTCGCCGGGCGCCAAGTGAGCCCGAGAAACGCTGGCGCGCAGGCAATCATTCGCGAGCTCGGCAACGTCGTCGTACTCGAGCGGCCGATCGCGGCGGCGACGATTGCGAGTGCGATCGATTCGGCGCTCCGCGCGCGGCGCCGCCAGTATCAGACACGCAATCATTTGCAGGAGCGCGAACGCGCGGAGGAGCGCCTGCGCACGAGCCAACATGCGCTCCAGCAACTGAATGAAACGCTCGAGAGTCGCATCCTTACGCGTACGCAAGATCTCGCGCGCGCCAACGATCGGCTGGTGAAGGAGATCGCGGAGCGCGAACGCGCACAAGCCGCGCTCGTGCAAGCGCAGAAAATGGAAGCCGTTGGTCAACTCACGAACGGTATCGCGCACGACTTCAACAACTTGCTCACTGCGATCGTCGGCAATCTCGACATGATTG
>JBIQKP010000002.1:0-24829 GCA_044506405.1 Lysobacterales bacterium
TATTTCGATGGTGCCGGCTGAGGGATTCGAACCCCCGACCCCCTGATTACAAATCAGGTGCACTACCAACTGTGCTAAGCCGGCTTCTTGCCTGTGAACGGCGGCGGATGGTGAGAAGAGAGGCCGCTGGCGCGGGGCGCATTGTAACCGGTTCCGCCGTGAATCGGGAATCGAGAGCTCGTTCAGCGGCTCTGCTCTGAGCTCAACCGTCAACCCGCCTATTTCTGACGCTACACGTCACACTTCACACGTCCGCGCGCCACTAAGCGGCGCCCGGACATGCCCTCATCTCGAGGCGCATGATCTTTCCAGGGTCCGACTGAAAGATAGAGGTGTCGATGCGCGTGCCCGGCTCGGGTAAGTCGACGTCCAACCAATACACCGAGCCTGCGCGCTTGCGATCATCGACCTTCGGCTCGAGTCCCACCGCACGCACTTCGTCTGCTCGTCGTTGCGCGCGCTGATAGTCCGAAAAGACGCCAAGGCTCAGCGTATAGGAGGGATCACCGCCCGGCATCAGATAGACATCGTCGATACCGTTGCTCTTCAATGTGCCGACCGCATCCTCCGCATCGGCTCGCGTCGCGATGTTCTGCACGCTGACCCAATAGCCGACCCAGAGCTCGCCCTGCTCCACGCGTTGCCGCGGATTGAAGCCAGCGCCCCGGAGCGCGGCTTGCGCTTGCGCAGCTTCGGCCAATTCCGCAAACGGCCCCACGCTGGTGCAAGTCAGCGCATTACGCTCGCTCGCGCGAGCCATTTGCTGTGTCGGCGACTCGATGGCGGGCTCGCGCCGCGGTTCATTCGTGCGCGGCGCCACGTCCGGCGGGGACGCGAGGTCCGAGATCTCTTTGGCAAGCACGATTCGCGGCGGGGCATCCGCGGTACGCCGCGCGGGGCGATCGAGCGCGTTCACCTGCACGTCGATGAGCTGCGACCAAATGAAGTACAGCACGTTCGCGAGAACTAGAAGCAAGCAGAGGATGCGCATGGGCGGCGATGATACAAAGCCATTGGACCAAAGGGCAATTGAGCCCTCCGGGCGCATCCATCGAGCCCTTTTCGAAGGACCTGTTTCAATCGCATCGATCGAGTCATGTGACGTCTCGCACCGACACGTGTTAGACGAAAGATCTTAGGAACTACACGGATTGATTTGTCTACATCGTGAGAACTAGTGTGCCGTCCAGCTATTCGGGGAAACGGAATGCGCGCGCCGACCGCAACCATATATATAGTCGACGACGATGCGGACGTTTGTCGGGCACTTGGTAGGCTATTACGTTCGGCGGAATACGACGTCCGAATCTTCACTTCAGCAGGACAATTTCTGTCCGCACACGATCCGCTGCTGCACGGATGTGTCGTGCTCGACTTCGCGATGCCTGAGATCAACGGCCTCCAGGTGCAAGCCGCCCTCGCGAAGTCCGGCTGCCGTCGGCCGATCGTCTTTCTAAGCGGGCAGGGTGACATTCCTGCCAGCGTCGGCGCCATGCGAGGTGGGGCCGTCACGTTTCTCACGAAACCGGTTCCGAAGCGGGAATTGTTTGCCGCGATCGAAGAAGGGCTGAGAGTAGATACCGCGCTGCGTCATCAGACATCTATTCAAGACGCAGTGCTTGGCCGCTTTGCAACGCTCACGCCGCGTGAACGCCAGGTCCTTGCAGGTGTGGTCGCAGGCCGTTTGAACAAGCAGATCGCCGCGGACCTGGGGACCGTCATCAAGACGGTCAAAGTCCATCGCGCGCGTGTCATGCAGAAAATGGGGGCACGCTCGGTCGCGCAACTCGTGCGGCTTGCGATTTGCGTCGGGATCACCGGTGATGCCGCGCCTCGGTCTGCGCCGTTCGACACCGAGAACCGCAATCACGGCGCGCTAGATATCGGCGGACTGAACGATCACGAACCTGCATCGGCACATACCTTCGATCGCTTCATGCCGTCGCCGGCTCAGCTGCCTCGCTGACGCACAGGGTCCGCCGAGCTTGCGCAGCGGACAATGATGCGCGAAGGGCACCTACGCGCATCCAACGTCGAAGTAGACACATGGAATCGATGTTGACGAAGAGCCGCTGGAACGCAGTGCCGAGCGATGCCGCCCCGATGTTCGCTTGGCAGCACGTCATCGGACCGCTCGCAACGGCATTCGCCTATTACCTAGCGGCCGTGCTCGGCTCTGCGCTGGCCTTTCCTGCGGCACCGGTCTCCGCATTCTGGGCGCCGAACGCATTGTTGATGGCGGCTTTGCTGCTCGTACCGACTCAGAGGTGGTGGATTTATCTACTCGCTGTCGCGCCTCTCCACGTTCTCGCGCAACTGAGCACGACGGCGCCCCTACAGATCCTCATTCAGTACGTGCTCAACTGTGCCGAAGCACTGATCGGTGCGGCGGCGCTCGTTCGCTTCGAGGGCCGACCCGTTCGCCTGAATAGTCTGCGCGCGATGACCAATCTGATCCTGATCGGCGGCATCGCATCCCCTCTGGGGACGAGCCTGCTGATGGCGGGCGCCTTCTCTTTACTCGGGTTGACGGACGAGGTCTGGCTCACGGTCGTCGCACGCACGATCACCAACACGTTCGCGACGATCATTCTCGTTCCGCTCGTGCTGCGCGCGGCGGATGTCATTCGGGCGCGCGCTTGGCGGAAGTCTTCCCGCGACATCGCTGAAGCGGCGGTTGTAGCGATCGCACTCGTTGCGGTCTGCTTGTATGTGTTCGTCTCACCGAACGCGCACTCGAGCGGCGGTTCCGCGCTTCTCTATGCACCGCTGCCGCTACTGATCCTTGCCGCAGTGCGATTCGGGCTCACTGGCGTTTGCGGCACGGTACTGGTCGTGGGAAGCGTGGCGACGTGGGGAGTGCTGCACGACTCAGGACCCTTCGTGTTGCATTCCCCCGTGCAAAATGCGCTCGCGACCGTCGCCTTCTTGAACGTGACCTGCGTTCCGCTCCTTTTGCTTGCCGCGGTCCTGGCGGAACGCAAGCGCTCGGCGGTTGCGCTCGAGCGAAGCCAGCGTCTGCACCGATCCGTCATGGCTTCGCTGCACGACGCCATCGCTGTTCTCGACAGTCGCGGCGTCATCCTCGAGGCGAATGAGGCCTGGCTCGGCATGCCCGAGCATGGACCCGAAAGCGATGCACAGGTCGGCGACGACTACTTCTCCGCAGTGGTGCGCTCCGCCGATCGAGGCGATCCGGCCGCCGCGCTGCTGGCCGAAACGTTCAAGTGCGTGCTGGACGACAGCGACGTGCAACGCGAGCTCGAGCTCTCGGTATCGACGTCCGAGGGTGTCCGATGGTACGAGGTCTCCGTAGAAGCTCTACAGCACCCGGAGCGAGGCGCCGTGATCACCGCCAACGACGTCACCGCGCGCAAGCGCGCAGAGATGGAAGTGCAAGAACAACAGCATCAACTCGCGCACCTTGCGCGAGCTGCCATTCTGGGCGAGTTCTCCGGTGCCATTGCGCACGAGATTCGACAACCGCTCACCTCGATGCTTGCGAATACGGAGGCCGCTGCTTCGCTCATGAGCGTGGAAAGCATCGATCGGGAGGCAGTACAAGAAGCACTCGGCGACATCGTCGCCGACAATCTTCGAGCGGCTCAGGTGATCCAGCGCGTGCAGTCGATGCTTCGCAAGACGGGGTATCCTCGCACGAAGCTCCAGTTCGGCGACTTGGTGCGAGACAGTCTCGTACTGACGCGCGGAGATCTGATGCGCCATCACGTCTGCGTGCGATTGACACTGGACGAACATCTGCCGCCCGTCATTGCAGATCGGGTGCAGATCCAGCAAGTCATGCTGAACCTGTTCGCGAATGCGTGCGACTCGATGGCGTGCGTACCCGAGCACGAGCGCATCCTAATGATCGTGACCCGGCCTCACCCGCCGACCCACATCGAGTTGATCGTCAGCGACAGCGGGATCGGAATCGAGCGCGAACAGCTGGAGCACATCTTCGACCCATTCGTCACCAGCAAGGCGCACGGGTTGGGACTCGGACTGTCCATCTGCAAGACGATCCTCGCCGAGCACGGCGGCCGGCTTTGGGCAGAGAATCTCGCGCGTGGCGCAGCCTTCCATCTCACGCTGCCCCACTCGCTCGAAGGCGACGACGCTACGAACGTGACGACGAGCTCGGCACTCGAGAGCGCTGGTGTATGATGCTCCCGCATTCATTGCGACGGAGCTCATATGCGTATGAAGAGCTGCATGCTGACCGCCGCGGCACTGCTGTCGCTCAGCGTCGGCGCGCTCGCGGCTGACGCACAGGCCGGCAAGGCGACTGCCCAGGCAAAGTGCGCGCAATGCCACGCTGCCGATGACTGGGAGGGCGAAGGGGCCGCTTCGCTGGAAAGCATCATGGTGGATATCGTCGCCGGCAAGGTACGCCACAGAACGCCTCTGCAGCTCACGCCTGCTGAAATTGCTAACGTCGCTGCCTACTGGGCAACGTCGAGCGCCGCCAAGCGTCGCTGATCCCAAGAGCGACTGCACGCCAAACCAGCCATTTGCCGACAAGTGAATGCCGCGCGGCGACGCGGCGCGCTCTCGACTATGCGCGCGGTTGAGCTGCGATCGTCGCGAGTCCGCGCAACACGAGGTCGGGCACGAGCTCGTAGCTGACCGCGAGCAAGGATGCGATGCGCTCGGATGCGCCTCCAGTCAGGACGACTGTTGGGCGTGCGCTCGACGTGCGCTCGATCTCATCGATAGCGCGCATGACAAGCGCAGCAAGCGCGTGGCGAGCACCTTGATGAATGGCGCCGAAGGTGTGATCCGCGAACAGCGCATCATCCATACGCGGCTGTGTTGCGCGAGCAGCGATCTCGCTCGTGTTCTCGAGCAAGCTCGACACCATGAGCTCGGGACCCGGCACGATCAGCCCGCCCAAGTGTCGGCCAGCGGCCCCCACGCCGTCGATCGTCATTGCCGTGCCGACGCTCACGACACAGAGTGCGCCGGGTGTGTTCGCTCGGGCGCCAATCATCGCCAGCCAGCGGTCGACCCCGAGCTTCTCCGGTTCGCGATAGGCATTCGTCACGCCCGCCGCATGCGACGTCGAAACGATGAGCTCGGGCTCGATGCTCCAACGAGCGCGAACTGCGCTCACGCACGCAGCGCCGATATCGGCTCCCCCCACGTTCGATATCAACACGCGTTCAGGCCGAGCGACGCTCGTCTGCATCTGCTCGATCAAGCTCGTTCGACTGCCATCCGAATGCGCCGATGCATTCTGGGGAGATAGAACGCCATCACGAAGCTCCGCCCACTTCAGGCGCGTGTTGCCGATATCGATGAGGAGGATCATGGGTGCGGTTCACTCCGCGGAGCAGCGACACTGCGCACGCTGACTTCTCCGGACACGAATCGCTTGAGCTCGCCATCGACATCGACGAGCAGAGCACCGTCGTCATCGACGCCGCGCGCGATGCCGAACGTCGTTTCGTTGCCGGTGATGATTTTCACGTTCGCGTGATGGAGGACATCGAGCGCTCGCCAATCGTCGGCGAATCGCTCGAAACCGTCGGTCGCGAATGCCTCGAGCATCATGGTGAGCTCTTCCACCAACGCTGCCGTGAGCGCGTTCCGCGACGGCGTGCGCTCTCGAAGAATCTCATGCACGTCTGCGACCAGCACGGCTTGATGCTCTGCAAGCTGCAATCGCACCGGCGCCGGCATACGCATATTGATGCCGATACCGATGATCACTTGGGCCGGGCCAGCAGACTCGCCGCGCATCTCGATGAGAATCCCGCCGAGCTTGCGTCCTTGCCACGCCAAATCGTTCGGCCACTTGAGCCCGACATCGTGCGCGCCGAAGCGCTCGAGTGCCTTCACGCTCGCGACACCGACGGCGAGGCTCAACGCGGAGAAAGTCGGCGGCGCTTCCGAGAACTGCCAGCCGACGGAAAGACAAATTCCGCTCCCAAAAGGCGCCACCCAGCTGCGGCCTCGACGACCGCGACCGGCCGTTTGAATCTCGGTCACGCAGACGTGCGCGGCGCCGCTCGGGGGCGCGGCAAGCTCGGCCACGTGTCGGTTCGTGGAATCGACCGTGAGCAGCACATCGAGGCGATCCAGTTTCTCGCGCGCCTGCGGGGGCAGCATCTCGTGAATGGTATCGCGGCTCAGCAGATCGACCGCGTGTGCCATCCGGTAGCCTTGACGCGGGATGGATTCGATCTCGATGCCGAGATCTCGCAGCGCTTGCACGAGTTTCCACACCCCGGCACGCGAAAGCCGCATTTTTTTCGCGATCGCCTGGCCCGAGTGGAAGCTGCCGTCCGCCAGCAGGGCCAACAGCCGGCGCCGCCGCGCTTCGCTCTGCTGGGTACGTGACTTCGTGCGCATGTCAGCGCGAAGACGAGCGCGGTTTGAGAAGCCAGAGTCGGTACGCGCGATTCTCGGTGCCAGCGCGCATGCGTTCGATGTTCGAGCGATGCGTGTAGCAGACGAGCACGACCATGGCGACGCCGAAGGTTACGAGCGCATCCGATGCGTAGCGCTCGAAGCCGAGGAGGAACAGCACGTAGGCAAGCGATGCCAGCATCGTCGCAAGCCCGACGAAGCCGGTCAGCATCACGACGAGCAGCCATGCCGCGAGTACGGGAATCAGTGCGATCGGCTGCAGTCCGAGCAACACCCCCACGAGTGTTGCCGCACCCTTGCCTCCGCGAAAGCCATGCCATACGGGATAGACATGGCCCAGCACCGCCGCGGTCGCGCAAGCCACCATGAGCCAGGCACGGTCGATGCTCGGATCGACACTGATGAATGGAAGCGCTGCGTTCGGAATCCAGGCGGCCGCGAGCACGCCTTTACCGATATCGATCACCATCACCCAGAAGGCGAACCCGAAGCCTTGCGTTCGCAATGCATTCGTGCCCCCGGCGTTGCCGCTGCCGAGCGTGCGGATATCGATGCCGCCGCGCAGTTGGCCGATGAGGAGGCTCCCGATGATAGAGCCGAGCAGATAGGCAAGAAGCGTTTTGACGCCGAGTTCGAGCATTCGGTGTGCGTGAAGCGTGGACGTTGAGACGTGCGGACGTAAGGACGTCGGAGTCGCTGAAAATTCTACCATTCCCGTACGGGAGGCATACCGAGAATTCGGGCCGACGTACGCACCCGAACGTCCTCGCCTACTCGCCCGCACGTCTCCGAGGAAGGTGCACTTCGGCCAACATGCATCGAACGCTCCCGCCGCCGAGCGTCTCGATCGTAGGGATCGGTACCGCGACGATCCCATCTGCGTGCTGCGCCAAGAGCTCGCGCTGTTGTGCGGACAAGGAGTCGAAAGCTTGCTGAGACAGGGCGACGATCGATGCGCCCGTACCCGAGCGCACCTCGAGCATGTTGCCGGCGAAGGCGTGCATCTGATCGTAGCTCAGCTCGAGCAGCGCACGTCCGCTCATGCGCAGTCGCTCCAGGACCGCGGCGCGCGCGTCCTCTCGAACGCACGTGGCGCACACCGCGGCGAAACGCGTGCCGACCGCCATCAGCACGTTCGTGTGGTAGATCGGATAGCCGGTCGAATCGGTCGCTTCGAACGCAACGACATCGTAGTCGAGTTGCTGTGCGAAATCGCCGAGCACATCTAGATCCGTGCGCGCGGAGACGCACGCATAGGCGACGCGGTTAAATCGATCGAGCACTAGGCTTCCGGTGCCTTCGAGGTATTTTCCATCCTGCTCATAGTGCGTGAGATCGATCACGCGAGACGCGAAGAAGCCGCGCCGCGTACTCAGATCTTCGAGCACGTCGGCGCGACGCTCGATACGGCGATTGGGCGCGAGCATCGGATACAGCACGACCGTGCCATCGGAATGGAAGCTCACCCAGTTGTTCGGGAAGATGCTGTCCGGCGTATGCGGCTCGGGCGTGTCTTCGAGCACGTGAACGCCGACCCCGGCGCGCACAAGCGCCTCCGCGAGTGCGTCGAACTCGGCGCGCGCCAGGCGCTGCGCCGCCTCATCGGGCACAGCGCCGATCTGCTGGAATACATTCGATGAAGACGTCTGAGGATTGCCCGTGAAACGCACGGGGCGAATCATCAAGACATCGCTGGCAGATTGGAGCTCATGCATGATGCCGCCATTCTAGCGGGCGGGATGGCACGATGCGCCCCGGGCCCTGGCCGTAGGGCGCTTATTCTTTGGACTCTACATATATATATGTAGTGAGCACCGTTCGCCCTCGCGCTGCATAGCGCCAGGCGACGGTCGTCGTGGGCTCTTTATCGCCGAATCGGCGGGAAATCCAACCTCCCTCCTCGGGTGTACCGCCCCGGTGAACCGCGACATGAGCGGGCATGCTCTGCGGCACGATCCGCACCCGGCGCCGCGACGTCGTCACGCTGATTTCATCTTCGCGCACCGTCGGCTCGACGTGCTCCGCGAAGTGCCAGTGCTGGCACACCTCGTGCGAACCCGCGCCTTCCAAGATGTCCTTGATCGTAAACATGCGCAGCCCGGTGTCGTACAGAATCTCGCGCTGATGTTCGATGGGATCGCTGAGCGCGCAATAGCCGTCGTGCTCACCGAGGAAGCGCTGCACCGATCCGTGCTCTCCGAAGTGCAGGCATCGCGCAATCGCATGCCGTGACCACATGAAGTTGCCGCTCTGAGTCGACTGATCGCAGTCGTCTACGACAATCGTATTGTGTGCGCGCGTGCTGCGGAAATAGCGGCGCCACTCGGGTTCCGTGTGATACGCGTACGTTCCGGGATCGACCAGCACTTCCTCGCCGCCGACGCTGAGCACGATACTTAACGCATCCGCGTGACCGTGCGCGGCGATACTCAAGTAGCCGAGCGGCCCCGCATCGACGACCATTCGGACTTCGTCGGGCGAATCGAACTTCGACCCTAGAATGTAGTAGCCGGATTGCGGGAACTCGCGCCGTGCGATTGCGGGGCCAGGTGAAACCGCGAGACGCTCGAACGCCCGCAAGCTCTCCGCCGGCAGCAGCCAGCGCGTCTTGTCATCGAGCCGCCGCACTTTGCGGGCAAAGTCCGCACGATTGAACAACACGGCGCCGGTAGCGAGAAGCGAACGATAGTTGTCGCTTTCGCTGGCTGGAGGCTGGAGGCTGGAGGCTGGGGCCAGAGTGCGTTGCGCACGTTTCCGATCTTGCTCTGGCTCCAGCCCCCAGCCCCCAGCCCCCAGCCGATTCTTCTTCGGCTCGAGCCGCACGACATAGCCATCGTCCGCATCCCCAATCATCGGAACATTGCCCGCGACATCCATCATAGCGCAGAGAAATTCCATCATGCGCTCGATGCGCTGCCAGTAGTCCGCCTCGAAGTCTTCGTGCGCCGCGCGCGCCGCCAAGCCCGCGAGCAACAGGAAGTCGAGCACGAACTGCTGATACGAGAACGCCTGCTCCTTGTTGCCGCCATCCTCGGCGTTCTGAATGATCGCCTCTTGCGCGAGAATTTCCTTGCACTCGAGGCCCCAGCTTCGCATCTGCGGCCAGCAGCCCCACGTGACGGATGCGATATACACGCCGGCCGCTTCGCCGATCAGATGATTGTTCGCAGACGAGTACCGCGACAGCTTGCGTACGATCGCTCGCGCATGGCGGTACACAGACTCGAGCCAACGGTCGCGGAACGCGCGACCGTTGGCGTCGGCAAAGAGCAGCGCATCGTAGCCGCCGAGCAATTGCCAGGCGATGCTCCAGTTGATCAACCGAATGCCGAGCTCGAGCGAGCTACTCCAATTCGGCCCACGCCCAGGCGGGCATTGTTGGATCCAGGAATCGATGTGCGTGCGAATTGCGTCCGCGTAGGCTCGCTCGCCCGTCAATGCATACGCTTGCGCGAGTGTGGGAAGGTGCAAATGACGATTCGGCTCCCACAAGTATTTGATGTTGCCGACGAGGCGCTCATCTCGATAATCGAGCGAGCCAGCCGACAGTAACGGCGCTTCCTTTCCAGTCAACGGGTCTCGATTCCACGTTGGCGGATTGCCGAGCGATACGTCGTCCAAGTGAAACATCGAGTAGCGTCCCGTGGAGATCCGATCCGCCGCCGCGACATACGGTCTAGCATCGAGACCGGTCGGCACGTGCACGAATCGTGCACTCGCGCGAGGCAGCGAGGGACGCGGCACTGGCGCCTCGTGCGTTTTCGCAATCCGATCTTGGGTCGAGCGCGCAACTTGTGCGAGCCGGTAGGCAAGCTCGGCGGCCGACATGCGGCCGAGGCGGTTTACGTACCAGCCGATGGGTTGCATGGTGAAGCGTGGGTCTGGGATCCCGCGGTCGTCTCGATGAGGCCATGTGGTCCGCGGTCACGCGGGCAGGCCCCTAGGCTCCGGTACAACTCTTCCACCTCGGCGATCACACGATCTGCACTGAAACGTGAGATCGCTTTCTCGCGAGCGGCGGACGCCATTTGCGCTCGAAGCGTTGAGTCTTGGAGAAGACGGATGATCCGATCTGCAAGAGCGTCGCTGTCGCCCGCACGGACCAGAAAGCCGTCCCTGCCGTCGTCGATCGCATCCGGGATGCCACCGACGGTGGTCGCGACAGTCGGCAACCCAGCGGCCATGGCCTCCAATATACCCATGGGCAAACCTTCGGCGTACGAAGGCAAGACATAGACCGAGGCTCGCGAAAGCTCCCGCTGTTTGTGCGCGCCACTCACCCAACCGAGGACCTCGACGCAATCGGTCACCCCGAGCTCTGCAGCGCGAGCCTTGACCCCTTCGATATCGCCGTCGCCGCCGCAGCGCAGTTTCACGTCCGGTACGCTGCGCCTCACGATCGTCATGGCTCGCAGCAGATCGAAAATGCCTTTGCGCCGTCCGAAGCGCCCGAGGAAGAGCAATCCTTTGGGGTCCTTCTGCCCTTGCCGTGCGGCGACATTCGCCTGCGTCGAGATCGGATTGAAGATGCGCACAACATTGGCTCTCGGCGCGATCTCATGCACGAATGCGCCCCACTGCGAGGACAGGACGACGACGCGAGCCACGCGATTCAGCATCCATCGCACGCACCACTGACGAATGGGGCCGCACTCCTTGCGGTAAAACTCCTGGAACTCGGATCCATGCACGTGCACGATCACGGGCCGGCGTGCCGCGAGCGCGGGCAAGATGAATATGGATTTGCGCCAGAAACTCGCGCGCGATGAGGTCTGCGCATGCAACAACTGCATTCTGCCCCGCAGGAGCAGCCCAATGAACTCCGCGAGAGCAGCGATACAGACACGCACCTTCGCGAAGCTCGAACCGGAGATCGTCGTTCCGATGTAGTGAATGGGCCATCGCGAAAACAAACCCGCTTCGCGATACACATCAACGACGGTCGAGATACCCCCCTTCTCCTTCGAATCCGGGTGAATGCCCAACATGACGATCACGCCAGGTCGAGACGAGTTCGCGCGTGTGCTCATCATTCAGAATCCCAGCATCTTGCGGTACATCTCGAGCACACGCGCGATGAGCGCGCGGCCTGCGTCGGCACTCGATGACGATGGCTCGAACTGCACTCGACCTTTCTTGCGCAGACGGTTGCCTGTGACGATGTGACCGACATCTAATGTTTCGCCCGCGGCGATCCGCGCGCGCGATCCTGCAAAGCAGTAGCCGCTCCAATCCTCGATGGCCTTTAAGGTTCCAACAGGATCGCGGTTGAGATCCTCGAAGCGAATGACGAAGCACCGATCCTTCAATCTCGCTTTCACGAGTCGCATGCAGAACAGCACATACAAGTAGTATGCGGAGGCTACCAGTGTGGACTTCGGACGCTGCTCACTCTCGTTTTGCTTTCGAAACGCCGCGAGCAACCCCGCTGCCGAACGCGTGATGCATACGACATGCACCTTATCGGGAAAGGCCCGATCCAAGAGCAACGCGCGAGATGGATACTTCGAAGAATCTACGATGACGTCGCAACGCGTAGTACGCTGGACCGAGCGGAAGATGCGCTCGGTTGCCTCGCGATGGCGCTGTATCGACTCTGCGTTTGCGCCACCAAGAAACAATCGAGGGAACGCGCCGTGCCCCTCGAGGCCGTCAATCGCCCGACTGAGCTCGATACACTCCTCGGGAGACCAATTCGATTGTCTGAGCACTTCCGACCACAGTTCACATTCGCGCGCCGGCTTGCCGCACGCGCATGGCACATTTCGCACGAATCCATCGCGAAAGATGTGCTTGAGCTCTCCAGTGCCGGTGACGCCTTGGGAGTTCGTGAGCAGCACTTCGAGTATGGTCGTACCGCTCCGCCCAGTTCCCATCACATAGAGTATCCCGGGAACAGCGTCCGCCGCGCTCCGCTCGCGCGGCACAGCCTCGCCGCTCAGCGGCGTATCGATCAATGCCTGCGCCACGTCAATCTCCTCCGCTCGAACTACGCGTCGCTATCAACGCAACGTAGTCGTTCACCATGGAATCAAAGGAAAACTCGCGCTCGACTCGCTCGCGCGCACGACGCCCCAGCAATGATCTCAAGCGCTCATCGCCGTGCAATTTAACCAAGAGCGGCGTGAGCGCGGACGAGAGCTCGGTGATCTCCAGCGTGTAACCGTCGATACCGTCGCGCACCATCTCGTTCGCGCCTCCGATTCGACTCAGTACAACCGGAACCTGCATTGCCATTGCTTCGAGGGCAGCGTTCGAGAAGGTCTCGACTCGACTCGAAGGCAGGACGAAGACATCGATCATCGACAACAGCGGTCGGACGTCCTTCTGTGCGCCCGCGAACGTCACATGCGCGCGCATGCCTGCTTGATCGGCCTGTCGTTCGAGCTCGGTACGCTCCCGGCCCTCACCCACCAACAGTAAGTGTGCGGGCACGCCTCTGTCGCGCAACTCGCAGAGAGTCTCGATGAGAACCCGTTGGTTCTTCTCCGGCGCGAGTCGACCAACAGTCCCGAATACGAATGCATCAGGAGCAATTCCTCGCGCGGCACGCTCGGCAAGACTCTGCTCGCGATCAGCGTCAGGCACAAACCGCTCGGTATCGACACCGTTGTAGATCACCGCCGATCTCGGGAAGATCGCAGGCGTCGCCCACTCCGCGCGATGACTTTGGCAACCGTAGACAACTCGATCCATGCTCCGCAGAAATGGCTGGTAGAAAACCTTCTTCCACTCTTGACCCGCCGGAAGGATCGTCGTGTTGAGCAGTGCGACCGAATGACATCGGTTCTGTGAGCCAGCGCTCGCAAGCGAGAGGTATAGCGCAGGGTAGAGATTCACAGAAAGAATGGTACGAGGGCGCTGCTCTCGAATGAGCCCGCGCAACCTGCGAAGCGCCGGCAATGAGAGCTTGCCCCGTCGCTGCAGATGCCATACCGGAATCTCCGGTCGCAGCGCGCTGCGAAGATCTTCAGGCCCGTTCAGATAGGCAACGCCGGTACGCAAGCCTCGGCTCGTGAGCGCGTTCGCCACGCGCACCGTCTTCATTTCAGAACCGCCCACGTTGAGGCTGTTCAGTAGAAAGAGCGCGTCGATGTGTCTCTGAATCCGCGACACTGCCGCCGTGCAAGCAACGGTCGGCTCTGCAGCAGATGCCTGCGCGGCATTGTGATGAACCACCCGGCGCGCGTCGATGTTGACTTCGTTCATCTTGAGAATCAGTAACGCATCAGCGAGTGTTCGCGGACCAGCCGAACGGATCGTGCTTCGATAACGGCGCAGCCGCTGGTTTTGTTTCGATGACTGCCGGGGAAGGCGAGCCCGCGTTCACCACGATTCGCATCACGAGACCCGCGTAGGCCCAGAAATAGAGCCACGGTGTATAGAGGTCGACGAAGAACGTCGCCGTCGCGATCGCCACCGTACCGATCGCAAACGATATGAGCACCGAGCGATAGGGATCCGAGAGAAGCGGCACGGCCTTGATCGCAGAGCGCGCGACGATCACGAGCATCGAGATGCCGCACAACAAGCCCACGACGCCAAGATCGAACCACAACGCGAGATAGTGGTTGTGAGGCGAGAGTCGGAACGGCATCCAGTCGTACACTTCCCATCCGTAGCCGCTCAAGAAGGTGAGCGGCTCTCGGGCCATCGTTGCGAGCAAGTTCGCCCAGATGTCCAATCGCCCAGAAGACACGTCGACCATGTCGACGCTGCTCGTATCGCCGACGAATCGACTCTCGAGCAGCGCTCCATACTGGCTCATCACTATCGGCAACGCGATCACCAGCACCAACAGCGCCATACTCGCGGCCGTCGCGATAGAGCGTACGGAGACGTATTTCCGAAAGCACACGAGTCCCCACATGGCGGAGACGAATGCTGCGACCAGGCCACCTCGCGATGCAGAGATGAAGATCGCGGAGGCACAGACGAGCAAGCCGCCGAACCACACGAGACGTGCAATACCGCCACTCATCAAGGTCATGCCGACGAGCGCTGGCAAGAACGTGGCGATGAACGCCGCCGATTGATTCGACTCGCCCATGACACCTTGTGCGCGGCCATCTTCGCGTTCGATGAGACCGGGCGCTTCCATGTAACCGAAACCATCCAAGAGCGCGACCAAGTTCATGAGCACTACGATGATCAAGAGCACTTTCAACACGCCGTAAGCGCTTCGACTCTGGTGCACGCCGTAGAAGAACACGGCGAAGAACACGAACTGATCGACGAGGCGGGATTTGATCGAAATGATGTATTTGAGCGTGCGATAGCCTGGATACTGCACGACCAGGGCGGAGACAATCAGCGACAACACCGCATAAGCGATCAGCACGATGAAACAGGCGTGAAGCGCACGCAGTTCGAAACGGACAGAGCGTTGCAGGGCCATCTTGAAGATGAGCGCGCTGAGCATGACGTATAGGAGCGCGTTCTCGACAGACAGGCCTGGCGCCACGCTCAACGGCAGCGCGAACAGTTGCTCCGCGGCGACGAGCGCCATCAACGCCGACAGCAAAAAGCTCATCCCGAGCTCGCTCGAACCGGTCTGCTCGGCTGCAGGCAAAGCTTGTGCACTCATCACTACATTGGGTTCTCATCGACCGACGTCGTCTACGGAGCGGAGCAAATCGCATGCCACGCGCGATTTCGCGCGAATGCTGCGTTTGCTCCGTTATCGTCGTTGTAAAGTCTTCAACCAATCGGCTGCACTGACGTAAACGTTTCAGCAGCCGCTCTCGTTAAATCAATGCGCCCCGCGTCGTACTAAGGAACGAAGTCATCGGGTCAGACGTATCGCACTTCACTTGGCGACGACGCTGAACTGCAAGGGGAAGCTCCATGCCACAGGCTGGATGTCGAACAGCGATGTTGTTGGCCTTGGCTTTCGTCATTGGCGGCTGTGACAGTGGGAACGGCGGTGGGCAAAAAGACCCGCCGCCTGCGCCCGCCCAACCAGGCCCCCCGAGCGAAGAGCCGCCGACAACACCTCCGCCGCCGAGCGAACCACCGCCGACAACACCTCCGCCGAGCGAACCGCCGATCACGCCGCCGCCGAGCGAACCACCGCCGACCACACCTCCGCCTGCGATCAGTGGACTAGACGCGCGGCCCAGCAACACGACCTGCATCGCGCCCCAGCGCGCCACGGGCAGCGTCACCATCGGCACGCAGCGAGCCTTTCCGAATCTCGGCTTCAAAGATCCGGCGACGGGTGCGTCGTATAACCCGATCCTGATGCTGCAGGCGCCAAGCGATACGAGTCGCTGGTTCGTGGCCGGGAAGGTCGGCATCGTGCAGGTGTTCGACAATAAAGAGGACGTGACAACGACCTCGGACTTTCTCGATATTCGCGCGCGCGTCGAATCCTCGTGTGCCGAGTGCGGCTTTCTCGGAATGGCGTTTCACCCCAATTTCCCCGCGACCCCGCGTGTGTACGTGACCTACACCACCCTGCAGCGCAGCCTGCGCGGCCCGGACACCCGTCTCTCTGAGTTCACCTCCTCCGACGGCGGGCGCACGCTCGATCCCGGTTCCGAGCGCGTCGTCCTCAGGATCGTGAAAGACGGCGAGCATCATCACGGCGGTCACATCGCCTTTGGACCCGACGGCTATCTTTATTTCGCTGCGGGAGATGGTCAGGGTACGCGCGTCGACTCGGCGCAGCGCCTGACCACGCTGCGCGGCAAGATGATCCGCATCGACATCAAGAGAACTACGGGCGCTGCGCTGTATGGCATCCCTCCCGACAACCCCTTCGCGGACAGCACCGCGTTGTGCAACTTGGACGGCACCGGGCCGCAGAACTGTCCCGAGATCTACGCGCTCGGCTTGCGTAATCCCTGGCGCTGGAGCTTCGATCGACAGACCGGGGACATCTGGCTCGGCGACGTTGGGGCTTCGAGCCGCGAGGAAGTCAATCGCATCGTGCGCGGCGGCAACTACGGGTGGCGCTGCTTCGAGGGCACGCTGCCGACGACGACGCAAGGCGTGGGGGTCTGCGAACCGCCGGAGGATCCGCAACCCCCAGTCGCCGAGTACGATCGTGAGTTCGGAAGGGCCGTCACGGGCGGCTACGTCTATCGCGGAACAGCGATTCCGGCGCTCTTCGGACGCTATGTCTTCGGCGACTTCGTGTCAGGACGTATCTGGGACATTCCGAATGATACGCAGCCGACGATGTTGATGACGGGTGGACTCGAAACGGGATTGAATATCTCCTCGTTCGCGGAAGGACACGACGGCGAGCTCTATGCGCTGAATATGTATGGCGGTGTGAACCGCATCATTGGTGCGGGCGGCAGCCAAAGCGGCGGCGTCGCTACACAACTCTCCGCCACCGGCTGCGTCGATCCGTCGAACCCAACGCAGCCCGCAAGCGGCCTCATTCCGTACGCGCCTCACGCGGAGTTCTGGTCCGATGGTGCTGCGAAGGAGCGCTGGATCGGATTACCCGACGGTCAGAACATCACGGTTGGCGCAGATGGCGATTGGGATTTCCCCAACGGCACGGTGTTGATGAAGAACTTCCGTCTCAATGACCGTCTCTTCGAGACGCGCCTCTTCATGCGTCACCCTGACGGGGTCTGGTCGGGCTATACCTATGAATGGAACGCGCAGGGAAGCGATGCGACCCTCGTTCGCGGTGGTAAGCAGGCAACGATCGAAGGGCAGACGTGGATCTATCCGAGCGAAGCACAATGCCTGCAGTGCCACTCCCAAGCGGCGGGCGGTTCGCTCGGACTCGAGACGCGACAACTTGCTTTCAACATCACGTATCCGCAGACCGGGCGCAATGCGCACCAACTGCTGACGCTGAACGAGATTGGCACGTTGGCGGCGCCGATAGCGAATCCAACGGAACAACTCCCTTATCCGAAACCGACCGGGACCGCGGGGACCCTCGACGAGCGTGCGCGCTCGTACCTGCACACCAATTGCTCGCAGTGCCATCGCCCCGGAGGCCCGACACCGTCCGACATGGATCTGCGCTACGACACCGCACTCGCGAACACCAAAGCCTGCAACGTCGAACCTGGGCTCGGCGATCTAGGGCTCACGGACGCGCGGCTCATTGCGCCCGGCGCGCCCGATCGCTCCGTGCTAGCAGCGCGCATCAATCGTCGGAACACTGACGAAGCCATGCCACCGGTTGGCAGCATGCAGGTCGATACGGCCGGCGTGACGCTGATCCGCGAGTGGATTGCCTCGCTCGCAGGCTG
Source organism: Lysobacterales bacterium (assembly GCA_044506405.1). Lineage (GTDB taxonomy): Bacteria > Pseudomonadota > Gammaproteobacteria > Steroidobacterales > Steroidobacteraceae > Steroidobacter. Next base: position 17,604 of record JBIQKP010000002.1, read on the forward strand.
CAATTGAAGTGCATATCGACCTAAGGAACTTCTGCTCAGCGTCGATTGTTCTCGGTTCCGGGTTCGTATGACCTGAGGTGCACGATGACCAAGACAGAAAGAGCGGAAGTCTTCCTCAAGATCTTGGGAGATCTGAAAACGCCGATCACGGAGCAGACAAAAATTCTCGATCTTGGGTGCGGCGCCGGACTAATCGTGAAAGCTGGCCGCGAAAAAGGATTCGCGTTCTTCGGCGCCGGTTTCAACTTGCACGACGACTTCAACGTGGCCGACCCTACGCTCGTGCAGAACGGGATCTTGCGGCAGATCCGTGGGGAGCCGTATCGCATCCCATTCGACGATTGCACCTTCGACGTCGTGATCAGCGACCAGGTGTTCGAGCACGTCATGGACTATCCGACCACGTTGCGGGAGATCCATAGGGTGCTCAAGCCCGGGGGCTCCTTCCTGCACATATTTCCTGCGAGATACAAGCCGATCGAACCCCACGTTCGCGTGCCACTGGCAACGATGCTGCGCACTCGCTGGTGGTTGAAGTCATGGGCGATGATCGGGGTCAGGAACAAATTCCAGAAATCCATGACTGCCTCGCAGGCGAGCGATGCAAACTGGACCTATCTCAGCAACCATACGAACTATCTACCCAAACGAAGGTTGCAGCAGCAGTTTTCTAGATACTTCACCGACGTTCAGTTCGTGGAGAAAGTGTTCCTGAAATACAGCAAGCGAGGACGAAAGGTCTACAAGTTGTCCAGCGTGCTGCCGTTCCTACCGAACGTGTATAGCGCGATCGGAAGCCGTGTCGCCTATGGTAGGCGCGGCGAAGAGCGTGCTGCCGCGCATTGAGCAAGGGCTCACTCCACCGGATCAACTCACCTTCTCGCGGTGATGGCCTCTTGCGTCAGTGAGATCGGCCGCGCGTCCGCTAGAAGCTCGAGATACCGCGACGCGATTGCCCGCGGCGAGAATTCGGTTTCGACGAACGCCCTCGTGCTGGCGCCGATCTCTTCGCGCCGTACCCGATCGCGGAGGAGCTCATCGATCGCCGACACCATCTCTTCAACATCACCACATTTCCTGCCGAATCCGCGACGCTCGATCAGCTGATCGGGATCGAAGAACGACACGACGGGAACGTGGCGCGCCCACGCTTGCAAGAATGTGTTCGGGAATCCTTCCGCGCTCGAAGTGTTGATATGCAGCTTGGCGCGCTCGAACAACGGTCCGACTTCGTCGTATCTCACTGCACCGAGCATCTCCACATTGGACACGTCGCGAGCCAACCTATTGATGCTATCGAAGTACTCTTGCTGCCGCGGCAATGCACCGCCAGCGATGACGAATCGAAGGTTGGGTAATGCACGGGCCAAATCGAACACGATCTCAGGGCGCTTGACCGGCCGCAGATTGCCGACCCACAGCACGTCGATGTCTCGCACCGCCTGAGCGGAATGCGCAGGCACGTCCACGAGCATGTTCACGATCTCGCTGCTCAGACCGTAGTTCTGCTGGAGGAGCTGTTGCTGATGATGCGTCTGCGCGGCAATGAGGCTTGCGCGACGCAAGCCGTACTCGTACATCTTGCGATCCCGCGAATAGGGCATGAGCTGCGCACCGGGTATGCAGCCCAAGTCGGAGGCAATGCGCACGATCGCCGTCTTGCGATAACGTCGCGCGAACCACACGGCGACACCGGTCAACATCCCAGCGGGCGATTGATAGTAGACATCCGCGTCGACCTTACGCATCGCACGCACGACGCTCGCGACACGCTGGAAGAATCGAGCGCCCGGCAAACCCGCCTTCGGACGATAGGTGGCAATGGCGCGGATACCATCGATGTCGGCCACCGCAGGTTGGCCATGATCGTAGACGATGATCGAGACTTCGAAGCCGAGGTCGCGCCAGGCCCTCGCAAGCAGTACATGCTGGACAGATTCGCCGCCTATGTGGCCGAACGACGTATCGCCGGTCAGCATCGCGTAGTCGTCCAGTCCGAGAATGCAAATTTTGCTCGACGTCATCTACCTTCCAAATCATCCGGCTGCGTTGACTCGCGCTCGAGCGCGAGTGCAGATCGCCTGAGCGTCCAGGACGGCTCCGATCCTCGATTGACCGTTCGCGCAAAACGGCCGCTCGTTGTAGAAAGTTCCCTACACAGGATCCCGTTGTCAGCTATGCAGGCACATGCCTTGCATATTCTCCTTTCATCAAAGTCGGAGAAAGGAGACGCGCATGTCCACGCCGCTCGTCGAGTCCCCGCCGCAGGCACCGAGCACGAGCGCGCCTGCAGAGATCACCCTGCGTGTACCGTCCACACAAGAAAAGCGCTCTCGTGAGCAGCTCTGGCAACACTATGTCGTCGAGAAGGAGCTCGCGACACGGTTGCGCACGGCGACACGGAACGAACGCGGACACCTGTACGCGTCCGCTTACGAGGAGCTGTTCAAGCGCGTTCCGGATCATCCGCAGCTCAACAAGAAGTCCTCGCCCGAGCAGCAAGCCGATCGCATTCGCTATCAGCTCCGACTGTTGCAACCTTGGCTCACGCCGCAGACCACTTTCCTCGAGATCGGCGCCGGCGATTGTGCGCTTTCGTTCGCGGTTGCGCCGTTCGTCACGCACGCCTATGCAGTCGACGTTTCGGAAACCATCACGCGCGCCGCAACGACGCCCAAGAACTTCACACTCCTGCTGTCGAAGGGTTCCGACATTCCGTTGCCCGGAGGTCGCATCACGCTTGCATACAGCAATCAGCTCATGGAGCACCTCCATCCCGAAGATGCGATGGATCAGCTCGCTGACATCTACCGATCGCTCGCGGTCGGCGGGACTTACCTGTGCGTGACGCCGAATCGACTCACGGGACCGCACGACATTTCGCGCTACTTCGACGAGACCGCGACGGGATTTCATCTGAAGGAGTACACCTCGCGCGAGCTGATCGCGATATTCGAGCGCGTGGGATTCCGCACCGCGCATCAATGCGTGATCACGAATCGGGGTCCCGTCTCATTGCCGAATCGGCTGTGGGGAGCCTGTGAACGGACGTTCGAGTCGATACCTCGTCGGTTGCGAGCGCGCGTGTCGCGCGGCGCCATCGCGAAGTTGTTCGAGCTGCGAATCGTCGCGGTCAAGTGATCCTCACACGAGCTATTGCAGTCTCCGCGTCACGAGCGTCGGCGCGGAGCGCAGCAAGCGCACGAGTGCGGCGGCCTCCGGGATCCGTAGCACGGCAAGCAACAGTGCAAATGCGATGAGGTAAAGCGCGCTGCCGAGTGCGACACCCACGATACCCATGTGCTCGATCCAAAACGCCGGCGCGATGACGGTTGCGGCGAGTGCTGCTGCAATCAAGACCTTGAACAGATCGGCCCAGTGAGCAAGCGAGCGCAAGCCGATGCCGTAGGCTCGCATGGTTTGGACGCCGAGATAGGCACCCTCGAACGCGCGCGAGATGAGAAACGCGGCGACAGCGCCTAAGACACCCCACCTAGGGAGCAATACGATCATCAATAGTGCGTTGATCGCAAGCGCCGACAGGTTGCTGCGCAAGATCGCTCCCGTCTTGTCGATCGCACGCAGCGGCACTGCAAAATCGATGCTTTCTCGCAGCAACACGAGCAAGTAGAGCTGGAAGATGGGGACTGCCGGCAGATACTTCGACGAGAAAAACGTCTGAATCAACGGCTCGGCAAATCTGGCGAGCACGACGCCGGCGCCGATGAGCGCGATTGCCGAGACGACCGTCGAGCGCCGCCATAGCTCCAGCGGATCCGCTTGTGCATTCCGACCGCTTCCCACCATCTCGGGCAATAGAACATCCGAGATCGAGTTTCGCAGCACAGTGATGACGGGCTGAACGTAGACGCCGATCGAGTAGTGAGCGAGTGCGACGGGGCCGAGCATCTTCGCGACGAACAGCGCGCCGAGCGACTTGTTAACGACCACGAGCACGAGCGCGCCGCCAAACGGCAGGCAGAATTCGAGTTGCTCGCGCCAGCGATAATCGCCGGGGTCTTGCACTTTACGCGCACGCGCACGCCAGGCCACCGCAGAAATACATAATCGCACCGCCTCGAGCACGAGCAGAGATAGAATGATCGCATCGACGTTTCGAGTGAGCGCCGCCGTGATCGTCACGACAGCGATGCGCGCCACGAGCCGGGTCGTCGTATAGCCCAGGACGGCAAAGCTGCGCTTTTCCGACAGCCACAAGAACTCCCAAAAATCCAAGTTGACGAACAGAAACACGTAGAGGGCGGCGCGTACGCCATAGTCGCCGAGCAACCGGCCGGCGAATAGCGAGTCGAGCGCGAAAGCCCCGCCCGCCACGACGATGCTGCTTGCCAACGTGAGCAACGCCGTCTGGTCGACGAACCGCCATCCGCGCTGAGGATCCTCCGGCATGAAGCGAAGCAGACTGCTGCTGATGCCGAAGCCAGCGATGCCGATCAGCACGGTCGCGTAGACGAGGAATTCGCGATATCGCCCGAAGTCCTCAACGGACAACAAGCGCACGAGAATCATGGGGCTGATCAAGATCAGTCCCTGATTCAGGAGCCGCGTGAGCGAGATGATCGCGGCGCGCCCGCCTAGACTACGAATGGCGCGCTACTCCACGACCGTGGGAGCTTCGGATCTCTGCGTTCCGTGCTGCGCAGGCCCCTCATCATGAGCCCGCCTTTCGATGTCGCGCCCGCTAACGACGTCGGAGGCAACATCGGGAACCGCGCGCAGCACCTTGCTCACCCCGTCCCTACCGACGTACACGGTCTCGAAACGCTGCGACTTGAGCGCGGCCTGCAGCTCCGGCCCGCGCGCGTGGCTCCTGCCGTTGTATTGCTCTTCTCCGCTTACGACGACGAATATTCGCTTGTCTGCATTCTTGAGCAGGATCAGATCGAGCATCGCTTCACTCACGACGACCGGCGTACCGGTGTAGAAATCGACGACTTCATCGTTTCGGCTCATCACGAACCGTCGCGCGACGGCCGGTCCGATCAGCCAATAATCGACTTTCCCGAGATAGTAGGTCTGCTGCAGCACGTCTTCCGCAAGGATGATGTCTTCCTCTCGAATGCCTTGAGACTGCAGGAATTCAGCAGTGCCTTTGTGATCGGGATGGATTCGATAGCCTGCATTGACGGTGCTGAGCGCTTGAACTGGGTTGATGATGCAGAGTGCCGCAACACCTGCCGCAATCGCGTGCGGCGCACGCGCCGCACTGCGCGTAATCTTCTCGGTCACGCCTTGCAGCGCCGCGAACGCGCAGACCAGCATCGGGATCAGCGCGACTGCGGTATATCTGGGCGGAACATTCCATGCAAACACGCCGAGCGCGAACACAGGCGCCCACACGAGCAGGATGAGGAGCAGCCAATAGTCGGGGACCGTGCGACCTCGAGCGAGCTGATAAACACCCCAGAGCAACAGCACGCCGCACACGAGGCCCGCTGCCACACTCAACTGCGCGACCCGCACGTAAGGCCAAACGCTGGGTTGACCCACCATTGCCCCGACCAACCGGATGACGGTCCGCGCTTCGGACGCGAGCAAGAGTGCATGGACCACGGCAAGTGTCGCTGCGCCGAGAAGAAAGAGCCCGAGCCAACGAGCGGTCGACGAGGACCCATTACGAATCGCGAGCGCGCCGCCGACGAGATAGCACAACGCAGCCATGTGATAGAAGAGCGCGATCTGCAGCAGGGCACCCATCACCAAGAGGAGCGCTGCCGACAATCCGAGTTTCGCTCCCTGACTCTTCGCAATGCGCCAGCAGCAGAATGTGAGCACGGCGAATGCGCTCCAGAAAAATACATTCGCTATCAGCGGGAAATCGAGCGGCACGTCGGAGCCGGCGGGCGCGGGGGTGGGCAGACTCGCAGCGAACTCCGGCGGCGGTACGGGATACTGCGCTTCGACCAGCGTGTTGATGACGACGAACCCGATGAACGCGACGACGCTCGCCAATATGCCCTGCAGAAGCCGGCGAGCGTCGGAATGCACGAGCCCTGGCATCAGGAATATGAAGATGCCGGCAACTGACAGCACTTGCATGTCCATGCCGAGTATCAGCGTGCTCGCCGCTGCAACGAGCCAGCGGATGCGATTCGTGCGTTCCCATGCGAATACGAGCACCATGGTCGCAGCGACGCACGTCACCAAGAAAATATACATCCGTGCCGTTTGCGAATAGATGACGAGCTCCGGCAGCAGTGCGACAGAAGCGACGAACGCCAAATTCCACTCGGGACGAAGGAATCGCCGACCGACCAAGAAACAGATCGCGATGAGGGCAACGCCGCAAATCGCAGACGGCAATCGCAAGGCCCACTCCGACTCGCCGAACACGGAGACGGAGAGCGCCATCAGATAGAGTTGTGTCATTCCCCGCGGGTAAAACATCCCGCTCGGAAGGATCGGCACACCTTCCCTCAGAATGCCGGCGACGGCCATTGCCATCGTCTCTTCATCGCCGTGGAGCCCGACGCTGCCGAGTCCCCAGAAGCGCACAAAGGTGCCGAGCCCCAAGATCGCCGCCAACAAGACGAGATGCAACAAGCGCGTGCTCGAGATCGCCGGCGCCGTGACTCTGAACAACGAGGTCAGAATCTCCATCGCGGCTGACACGAATCGCGAAGGCGCGAGGTAGAGCGGCACTTGCGCCGTCCGGCTTGCGGCATTGAGAGACATCACCAAACCTTATGTGCTTGCACGCTTTGCTCGAGAGTCGGCCCGCGATATCAGCCCGTTGCGCACCGCAACGGCTCACCGGCCGGTGACGATTCAGATGAGCAAATTGCATGCCGCACAAACGAAAACGCCGCCGACGATCGCTGTTCGCGATCATCGGCGGCGTCAGCAGTACGCCAACCTTCGAAACTCAGGCGATAAGCCTGAATTTTACAAGGCGGATGTAGAAACTACCGCGACTGAACGTCGGCGATTCGACTACTCGCTTGCGAGCACCGGCGCGACCGGCGGCCGCGGCGAACGGCCTTCCACCTCCGCGGCCATATCCTGCAGCCACACTTCGAGCTGCGTGTAGCCGCTTGCAGTGGTCTCGTTCGGATTCGCCGGAAGCGTGAGCGTGCGTCGATTCTCCGCGAGTTTGGGCCAGCCGCCGGCGTTCTTTTCGCAACGAGCCGTGCCGTTTGCGGAGACGCAGTTGATGATGCGGCCTGTCCCGTCGCGAACACTCTTGACGATGCGAGCGTCGACAG
>JBIQKP010000002.1:24929-50278 GCA_044506405.1 Lysobacterales bacterium
ACAGGTTTGACGCTGTTCGCGTGATCGGCGCCGCGAATGAACACATTGCCGATGATCGAGTTCTTCGTGACGATGCCGTCCTCGCTCTGCAGCTCCAAATCCTTCGTGCCGCGGTTGTAGACGACGTTGTTGACCATCACCATCTCAGAGGCACGCGACAACGGATTGCGCTCTTTCATGTGGGCGAGCAGGTTGCCCGTGAACGCGACTTTCGCGTTGCGCGGCCCGAACAGCACGCCATAGCCGTGAGGCCCTTTCGGATGCAGCGAGTCGTTGAGTGCCTCGGCGAAGATGTTGTTGGTCAAAGTGACCTTGTCGTAACCATTCCAGAGGCTCGCGGTCTCGTCGATCGCCCAGGAGAACGAACAGTGATCCACGACGATGTTCGTGATGCTGCTCGGGGCCGAGATCTTGAGCGCATCGCGATTCTCGGGCGTATGGCCCTCGGGATCGTCGCCCGGTCGCACGCGAATATGCTGCACGAGGACGTCGGACGTCGCGATGTGCAGTCCACCGCCACGAAGCATGATTCCCGGAGACGGCGCAGTCTGCCCTGCGATCGTGATGTTCGGGTTCTTGATGCTGAGATCGCCACCCATACGGATCGTGCCGGACACTTCGAACACGCATACGCGAGGTCCGCTTGCATTGACGCAGGCGCGCAGCGACCCCTCCCCGCTGTCCTTCAGGTTCGTAACTTTGTACACCTTGCCGCCGCGGCCAGCCGGCGTTTCGATTCCGAAGCCAGAGGCGTTCGGGAGGACCGGCACGGCATTCGCAAGCATGGGCACCAGGGATGCCGCACCGAGGATCGCAGCGGCGATGCTGCTGCGGAGTGAGCCTTGTCGAGGCGCTGAGCGATTCATTGCTTGTCTCTCGGACATGGAAATAATTTCCTCGATCGTATTCGTGAGCAATTGCATCGTCACGCTGTCGGCGAAACGCGTCTCCAACACGCCTTGATCCGCAGCAAAACGATCCGTCTTTGAGTCGGCATTCGTACCGACGGATGGGAAATTACAAGCCTCCCCGCGCGGGCGACATCGGAGAAGCCCTGAACAGCGGGTTAGCGAGTTATTACGTCAGTGTTTTACCTGCGTCCTCTTGGCGACAGATTCGCCCTTTAGAAGCCCGGAGAGAGTGCGAGCTCGAATTTACAACGGGCGATGTAAATACGTTCGATGTTGCAGCGACAGCGGAGTTGTTCGAGTTCCGGCATCAAACGTGCATCGTGCTTGTTTTTGAGACTCACAGCACGATGCGAAGAAATCCAGCAGAGTTGACCGATCGACCATTCGACGTGCTCGTCATCGGCGGCGGCGCGTTCGGTGCAGCTGCGGCGCGCGAAGCGAGCCTACTTGGGCTGCGCGCCGCGTTGATCGAGCGAAGCGACTTCGGCAGCGGCGCGTCCGCCGAGTGCTTCAAGATGGTCCATGGCGGCATACGCTACTTGCAGCACGCCGACATCAAACGATTGCGCGCGTCGTGCCACGAGCGTTCGACATTCCTGCGCATCGCACCCCACCTCGTGCAGCCGCTGCCGATCGCGATTCCAACCTATGGCAAAGGACGTCGCGGCCGTGCTTTTCTCGGCGCGGGTGCCTGCGCATACGACCTGCTCACGCTCGATCGCAATCGCGAAATCTCGGACCCTGCTCGACGCGTGAGCTGGACTCGGTTTCTCTCGCGCAACGAGCTTCTCCAGCTGTATCCGCACTTGGCGACGCCCGACTTGAGCGGTGCCGTCGTCTTCGAAGACGGCCAGATGTACAACCCCGCGCGCCTAGTGCTCGCCTTCGTCAAAGCGGCAGTCGCAAACGGCGCGAGCGCATGCAACTACGTCGCGGCGCAGGAATATCTGTGGGACGGCTCGCAAGTCATCGGCGCGCGCGCCCGAGACATTCTGAGCGGTGAGACGTTAGACATCCGCGCACGTCTGACGCTCAATGCGGCCGGGCCCTGGGCCGATTTCGTCAACCAAGACGAAGGCCGCTTCGGCGCATTCAAGCGCGCGCCGTTCTCCCGCGATGCGTACTTCATCGTCGATCGCGCTCCAGCGTCCGCATATGCACTCGCAGTGGAAGGCTTGAGCCGCGACAAGGACGCCAAACTGAGCCGAAGCAATCGACACCTATTCGCGGTCCCGTGGCGAAACAAGACACTCTTCGGTGTGTGGCATCGGCACTGGATGAGCTCGCCCGACACTGCACACATTGCACCCGAGGAACTACGGAGCTGGATCACGGAACTCAACACGGTCTATCCCGCGTTGCAATTGACGATGGACGAAGTGAGCTTCGCGAACTGCGGCCTGGTCCCGTTCGGCGAGACTGCAACTGAGCAGGAGCTCAGCTTCGGAAAGGAATCGAGACTGATCGATCATCGTGTCACCCACCGCGTTGGAGGGCTCGTGAGCCTCGTCGGGATCCGTTTTACGACCGCTCGAGTCGACGCTCAGCGAGCGCTGAAATTGCTCCTCCAACAGTGGCCGGAGCGATCGCTCCATGGATCGAGCCGTTCCACGCACACACCGCTCCCCGGCGGAGACATCGGCAATTTCGACTCCTTCAGTGCGGAGTGCGCGCGCTCGCTGGCGGGCCTCCCTCGAGCGACGATCGATGGGCTCGCGCGCAACTTCGGAACCGAATATCGCAACGTGCTGGCGTTGGATCGCAGCGATGCGACTGCGGATGCAACGCTCGTCGGCCGCTCCACGCTGTTGCGAGAGGTCACCTATGCGGTCGAGCACGAGATGGCGGTCAAGCTCGACGATGTCGTCATGCGTCGAACCGATCTCGCCGCGGGCGAGCACCCGGGCCGGGCCGCGCTCGAGCGAACCGCGAGAGCAATGGCGGAGGGTCTCGGGTGGTCCGCACAGCGAACATCCGATGAGATCGAACGCACGGAGGAGATCCTGAGAAGGCATCACGCGCGAACAGAAATTGCGCTAGACGCAACCGAGTCCTGTTACGGCGTGCAGCGTGTCGCGGGCTGAGTCAAGGCGATGGGCGATTCTCGAATAGTCATTACAGGCGCGACTGGATTCATCGGTTCGCGTTTGGCGCTGCAGGCACACCGACTTGGGCTCGATGTGGTAGCGGCTGGACGCGAGCTCTCGCCCCTCGAGACCGAGCGCGCGAACGAGCTTCGCGCAGCCGGGGTACGCCTAACGATCGGCAAGCTCCAGGAGTCGGCGTACGCACGCGAACTCGTTGCAGGCGCTGATGCGATCATCCATCTAGCAGCAGCGCAACACGAAGCCGGCATGCCGGAAGCGTACTTTCGGGACGTGAACGTGCTCGGCACGCGCGTCTTGCTCGAAGCGGCACGCGAGCGTGGCGTACGTCGCTTCGTCTACGGCAGCTCGATCGGGGTTTACGGCACGAGCGAAGACGGCGTGCTCGATGAGACGAGCCCGTTACGGCCGGACAACATCTACACGCGCACGAAGCTGGAAGCCGAAGAGCTGGTCGCAAGCTTCGCGCAGCAACTCGAAACCTCGGTGATTCGCATCTCGGAGACATATGGACCGAGCGACTTTCGTCTGCTGAAGTTATTCCGTGCGATCGATCGCGGCCATTTCGTCATCGTGGGCGCCGGCGTCAACCGTCGCCAATGCCTGCACGTGAACGACTTGACGCGCGCGTTGCTGCTCACGGCTCAGCATCCTCTCGCAGTCGATCAAACCTTCGTAATCGCGGGCGCGGAATCGATGACGACGAATGAGATGGTGCATCTGATCGCTGCTGCGCTGAACCGCAGAACCCCGAAGTTCCACGCGCCGCTGTGGCCGTTCAAGCTGGCTGCGAGCGCATTCGAGGCGATATGCCCGCCGCTCGGGATGCAGCCCCCGCTGCATCATCGACGTCTAGACTTCTTTACGAAATCATTCGTGTTCTCGACGATGAAGGCACAAACTTTGCTGGGCTTCCAACCAGAGATCAACTTCGCCACGGGAGCAGCGGACACAGTGCGTTGGTATCGAGCCAGAGGGTTTTTGCCGCAGCGCGAGGCCCATGAAGTTCCTAGAGCGGAGTCCGCGTGAGCGCATCCATGGTCCACCTCGTGCAATCTGCTAGAGCGCCGGTGTCTGTCCCAGCGCGGGATGCCAATTGATGGCCGCGCACTTCGACAATCGTGCGCATCCGACGACGCGCGCTTGGGCGCCTCGCACGGACGATCTGGATAATCTTTCGACGAGCGACATTCGAGAAGACAACACCTCGGATCTGTCTGCGGTCAGAACACAGGACGTCGCCGGGGTGCCAGCGCCTGAGCGGCCCGCCGACGCGCGCGTATTCACGCCACTCGTGCAGCCCGCGGCCCAGCTCACGAGCGATCTCGATCGGAAACCCGATACATCGCCATCGCCGCAGCGCGAACGATCGCCTCAGAGCGCAATTCCGAGCGAACCTCGTGCATCCGCCTCTGCGAGCGCACCGATCGCTCGTTCAGCGCAGCGCTCGAGCGAAAGCAAACCCTTGGCCGGCGTGAGCCCAGGGGCAGTGCTGAACGATCGCTATTTGATCGAACGGGCGCTGGGCGCCGGAGGCACGGCCTGGGTATTCCGAGCGCGCGATCTTTCGGTTCACAAGGACGCGCCCGCTGCGCGCGTCGCAATCAAGACACCACGCCCGGATGTCAAAGACCCAGCGCGCGCGATTGCTCGGCTCCAGCACGAGTTCAAGCACGTGCAAGGACTCGAGCATCCGAACATCGCGCGCGTCCTGGAGTTGAGTAGCGACGACCAAACGTGGTTCATGACGATGGAGCTCATCGAGGGGCGATCGCTCGCGACCTTGATTCGTGAGCCGGCCTCGCTTCCTCTCCCGGTAAAATATGCTGTGCTGAGCTCATGCGCTCAAGCGCTCGGCTACGCTCACAGCAAGAATATCGTGCACGGTGACTTCAAGCCGTCGAACGTTCTCGTGAGTCCGAGCGGACAGGTCAAGGTTTTCGACTTCGGCGCGGCGACATCGCCTGGCGGAGAGGAGACGCGGATCCCCGCCGGCACACCAGCCTATGCGAGCCCGCAGGTCTTGAGCGGGGCAACGCCTGACCCGCGTGACGATGTCTTCAGTTTCGCGTGTGTCGCGTACGAGTTCCTCACGGGCCGACATCCTTTCGATCGCTCCTCATCGCTCGAAGCTCGCGATCAAGGCAAGGTGCCTGCACGCATCACGACGTTGGCGGCGCAGCCATGGCTAGCATTGTTATCGGCGCTCGCGTGGGAACGCAACGAACGGCCGAGCGATATCGAGAAGCTTGCCGAGTTGCTCACGAGTGAAGCACCGCCCGCGCCTGCACGCGAGGCGCGGAATTCGGATTCGCTCGTGTCGGCACCACCAGTCGTCGCGTCTGAATCGATTCACACGGAGATCAACGAAGAACCCACTGCGCCGCAGCGCAGCTGGGGATTCTTCGCGTTCGTCGCGTGTGCTGTCGGACTCGTTCTCATCGGAACACAAGGTCAACCCGAGAAGGACGCCGGCGCAGAGATCGGAACGGCTGAGCCGCCCGCCGAGCTTCAGGGAGCGCCTGCCGGACTCATGGGCGCGCCCGCGATCGACGGTCCGCCCAGCGATGGCACGCTCTCCGGCACCGTGCTTGGGCTCGCGACGAGTGAAGGCGGCTTGCCTGCTCCAAAGGTCGATGAATCCGCGGCAGAAGCGCCGGTCGAGATCACACCGGTCCAGAAGCGCCCTCGCCCGCCAATCAGCGAGATCTCATTCGAATCAGCCCACATCGCGACGAGCGAGAGCTCGCTGGCGGCTGTGTTCGTCATCAAGCGATCGGAGCCGCTCTCGCAGCGTGTACAGATTCGTTGGCGCGCGGTCAGCGGCACAGCGGAAGCTGGCGTCGACTTCGCGTCCGACACGATGGGAACCGTCGAGTTGCTCGAAGGACAAACGCAGCGAGCGATTTACGTGCCGCTCCGCAACGATCTCGAGAAGGAAGGCGACGAAACCTTTTCGATCGAGCTCGAAGTGCTCCGAGGCGGTCGAATCGAAAACGGCAAGGCAACCGCGACGATTCTCGATGACGATTGAAGCACGAACGGCGCGAGTGTAGGCGCGCGAAGCACCTGAAGCCCGCGCGGCCAGCTTTCCCAGGCGAGATGCTACGGCCGCGTGGCGACCGCGGCGACCTTCTTGCTCAGTACTCGAACTTTCTTGCCGTACAACATGAACACGATCCGCATGCAGAACTCGAGCACGCTCGTCACTGCGAGCCCCACATAGTTGAGCGGATTCTTCCAGAACACGTAGAGCTTGAGTGCGAACGGCCGCACGTCTCGAAAGCCACCGAGCTCGAGCAGTTGCGTCAGGCTGTATTCGGTCACGATGTAGAAATGGTCGATGTTGTGCGCAAGATTTTCAGCGCCAACGAACGGATTGGCGCCGTTCATCGCATACACGATCACGCGCCCGCCGGGCTTCAACGCCGCATTGCAGAGCTGAAGGAACTCGATCGTTTCATCGTGAGTGAGATGATTGAGCTCTTGCTCCGGAATGATGACGTCGAATTCGCCGCGCTTCGACTCGAGAAACGAGAATGCCTCTGCGGTCTCGCAAGGTAAACCGCGCTTGTGCCCGTGCTCGACCTTCGCCGGATCGGAATCGATGCCGATGACGTTCTGATATCCCGCCTTCGCGAGCACGTTGAGCAAATAACCCGGGCCGCAGCTCACGACCAGAATGCGAGCGGCGCGATTTTCCGGCAGGTAAGGCAAGTAGTTCGCGCGGTAGTACGCCGCGAACGAGTCGTACCCTTTGTCGATGTCCTTCGGTGCCTGCCAGTACGAATCGAATGGTTCGAGCTTCGCCGCCAAACGGCGGCGCGTAGCAAACTCGGGTCGTATGGGTTGGACGTTCATCACTGATCCTTGGAAAAACCGACAAGAGATGTGTAAATACGGCAGCGCGGGCATGAGTTCCACGTCGCGGGCAGGAGACGCTCGACGTCCGCAAGCGCGAGTCATTGGCACGGCCGCATCGCTGCGTCCGGCATCATTCTTGCTCCTCGCTAGGCATGAAGATCTTATTCTGCAACTACGAGTACCCGCCGCTCGGGGGCGGCGGCGGTGTGGTGATGGCCGCGCTCGCGAAGCATCTGGCGCGCCGGCATGAAGTGACCGTGCTCACGTCTCGAGCCGGAGAGCTCCCGCCGCTTGCTGACGAGGACGGAGTGCGGGTCGTGCGAGTTCCGGTCTTCTTTCGCAAAGAGCTTGCCGTCGCGAACTTCCCTTCCATGTTCGCCTACCTGCCGAGCGGTTTTGCGCGCGGCTTGGCGCTCGGGCGAAGGTCGGCGTTCGACGTCATCAACACGCATTTCGTCGTGCCGACAGGGCCGCTCGGCCACGCGCTCGCGCGCACACATCGACTCCCGAACGTGCTTTCCGTCCACGGCGGCGACTTGTTCGATCCGAGCAAAGCGAGCTCACCGCATCGACATGCGCCCATGCGCGCTGCCGTACGTTGGCTGCTTCGCCGCGCCGACGCCGTCGTGGGTCAGTCCCAAGACACGGTGCGTCACGTGCGCTCGATCTACGGCGTCGAGCGACCGACGAGTCTCATTCCGCTCGGGATCGAGCGCCCGCCGCACACTCGAGCTCATAGCCGAGCCGAGCTTGGCCTGCCAGAGAACGCGTTCGTGCTCGTGACAATCGGTCGGCTCGTGGCCCGCAAAGCCACGACTCAGTTGATCGACGTTCTCGCCGCAACGCGCATCGAGAACGCGCATTTGCTCGTCGTCGGCAGCGGCCCGGATGCGAGCGCGATCACAGCGCGCGCCGCGGCGCTCGGCCTCGCGGATCGCGTGCATCTTCTAGGGCAAGTCCCGGACGCACAGAAGTACGCCGCACTTCAAGTGGCCGATGTATTCGCGTCCACGAGCCAGCACGAGGGCTTCGGCCTCGTGTTCCTCGAAGCGATGGCGCAGGGGCTGCCGATCGTCTGCTACGACCGCGGAGGGCAGACGGACTTTCTCGCAACGGGCGAAACAGGCCATGTCGTTCCGTTGAATGATCAGGAGCGCTTCAAGGATGCGCTCCTCGCCTTGCATGCGGATCAGGATACACGGCGCAGCTACGGCGCACGCAACCGCGAACGCGTGGAGCAGTTCTTCATCGACAGCTGCGCGGCGCGCTACGAACAAATCTTCGAGGACGTTGTCGCACGCAATCTGCACGCCACGGGCGCCCGCAAGGCCGTCTCGTCCTCGCCGTGAGAATCGGCGCCCAGCCAAACGCTGTCCCGCTCCGCGAGGCACGGAACGCTCCCGCACTCACTGCTCACCACTGACCGCTTCTCGAGTATGTGCGGAATCGCAGCACTCCTGTCTCCCGATCGTGCATCACGCGAGACGTCGATGCGCCGAATGCTCGATGCGCTCGCCCATCGCGGACCAGACGGCGAAGGCATCCACCACGACGCGCTCGCTACGCTCGGGCATCGGCGATTGTCGATCATCGACTTGGAAGGGGGTGCTCAACCGCTCAGGAGCCCCGACGGTGCGATTCAGCTCGTCGCGAACGGCGAGATCTACAACTATCGCGAATTGAGAAGGGATCTGGAGCAGCGCGGATACAGCTTCCTCACGAACAGCGACTGCGAGCTCATCATCGCGCTCTATGAGCGCTATGGGGACGGCCTCTTCAAGCATCTTCGCGGAATGTTCGCGTTCGCGCTCTGGGACGCACGGCGCCGCCGGATGCTCATTGCTCGCGATCACCTGGGTCAGAAGCCCCTCTACTATCAGTTCGACGAGCGTGGCTTCGCATGTGCATCCGAGATCAAAGCGCTGCTCGCACGCGACGACCGATCTCCGTCGATCAACATTGCTGCGCTCGATCAGTACCTCGCGCTGCGTTTGATCGATGCACCTTTGTCGATGTTCGAAGGCATCCACAAGTTACCGCCCGCGCACTACCTCACGATCGAGCCCGACGGTCGACCCTCGGTCCAGCGCTACTGGACGCTGACCTACGAGCCAAAACGAACGGCTTCGGAAGACGTGCTCGTCGATGAGCTCGAGTCGAAGATCGACGAATCGCTGCGGCTTCACTTGGTCAGCGATGTACCCGTCGGCGCATTCTTGAGCGGCGGGATGGATTCGAGCCTGCTCGTCGCGATGACGGCAAAGAAGCTCGGCGTGAGCGCGCTGCCCACGTTCACGATGGGCATCGACTACGCGCAGTTCGACGAAGCTCCACAGGCACGCCGCGTTGCGGAGCTGTATCGCACCTCCCACCACGAAGGGCGTATCGATCCGACGATCGGCGAGCACTTGCCCGATCTCATCTTCGCGCTCGATGAGCCGTCGGATCCGCTGTCGCTATGCACTTGGCGGCTTGCGCAGTTCACGCGTCGTCACGTGAAGGTTGCGATTGGCGGCGACGGCGGCGATGAACTTTTTGGTGGCTACGATCGCTACTACGGCAATGTTTATGCCGGCCACTACGGCAAGGTTCCTGCGAGCCTCCGCAAGCATGTGCTCCAGCCTGCGTTCTCGTTGATCCCGGCTTCGGGCTGGTACAAGAGCACTGGGCACAAGTTGAGGTGGCTACATCACCTGTCGTTTCACGAGGGCGGCGCTCGCTACGCGGCGAGCTTGACGTACTTCTACTTCGATCGCGAACGGCGCCGCACGCTGTTCTCGTCCGCGTTGCGCGACCAACTCAGCTCGCTCGATGCGGAAGCCGCCATTCGCACGCCTTACGAACACGCCACCGGCGATGAGCTCGATCGAATGCTCTATGCCGACAGTCTGGTGCGATTGCCGAACCATCCCGTGATGATCACCGATCGCATGTCCATGGCACACGGACTCGAGACGCGCAGCCCGTTCATGGATCACAAGCTGGCGGAGTTCGCGGCACGCATTCCGAGCTCGATGAAAGTACGCGGCGGCACACTGCGGCACATTCAGCGCCGGCTCGCGATGCGCTATCTGCCGCCCGAGATCCTGAATCGTCCGAAGCAGGGCTTCTCGTCCGCCCTGCCCTATTTACTGCGCAAGGAGTACTCGCGGCTCTACGAGATCTGCCTCGACGATTCGCGTCTGGTCGCCGCAGGCATCTTGGAGGGCGGAGCGATCCGCAAGCTCGTGCAAGAGCAAGCGCGGGGCACAGACGATCACGGAAACCGCTTATGGCTGATCATCAATGCGGAGCTCTGGTATCGGATGCTGATCGAAGGCGAGTCGCGCGAGGACCTGCGGGCGCAGCTCACGACTTTGTCGAGTGAACGGCGGACGGCGGACGGCGAACGGTGAGAAGAGAAGAGTGTTGCATCGGTGGCCAGATCGTCGGTTCTTGCCTTTTCTCCGTCCGCCGTCCGCCGTCCGCCGTCCGCCATTCACTTGCCCTTTGTGGGCTGGCCGTATGAGTAGTACGCATTGTCGTCGCGTTCCGCGGACCGGTTCAGCACGACGCCGAGCAGATTCATTTCGGCCAAGACTTCTTTCGCGCTTTGTAGGCTATCTCGACTCGTCGCCCCTTCTCCGACGACGAGCAGGAGACCATCGAGTTGCGGCGAGAACGCGAGCACGTCGTCGGACGCAAGAACCGGGGGCATGTCGAGGATGATCACTCTTCGCGGCGCCTCGGTCTCGAGCGTGTGCATGAGGTCGAGCATGCGCGGCGACGACAGGAGCTCCGAGGATTGTGCGATCGGTTGGAAGTTCGGCACGACGGAGAGCCGCTCGATGTTCGGCGAGTAGATGATGTCGTCGATCGTCGCTTCGCCGAGCAGGTAGTCGCTCAACCCCTTCTCGCCACCGAGACCGCTCATCCCCAAGTAGTTCGCGATACGCGGGCGTTGCAGGTCGAGATCGACCAAGAACACCCATGTGTTCACGTCCTGCGAAAGCGCTATCGCGAGATTGATCGCCGTCAGCGTCTTGCCCTCACCAGCGGTCGCGCCGCTCACGGCGAACGATCGCCATTGGTTCGCCTCGAGCCGCCTGAGCACACGCGTACGCAAGATTTTATAGGCCCGAAGGGCGGCTTGATCGGTGATGCGCGGCAGAATGCGATTCTGCTCGAGCATGTTGGCATCAAGGCTCACATGCTGATAGTTCCGAACTTGGGACACATCGACGGGGGCCGGCGCAACGCGTCGGTTGCGGATGCGGCTATGAAGGGGCTCGGATGTCCCCAAGCGATGACGCTGTTCGGCGGATTTGCGGACAGCCTCTTCAATGATGCTCATTCACCGTGTCCTCTAACGTTCAGAACAAGAACTGCGACGTGATGTAATAGATGATCGCGATGCCGATCGCGGTCCGGGCAACGAACATCAACGCCTGCCGTCGTCTAAGACTGATCGTTCCCGTCGTTTCGATCACGGGCACTGACGCAAGGGGCGTCACGTTGAGAATGTCGCGAATATCGCGAACCCCACGCACGGTTTGGTCGAGGAACTGTGCAGCGACGACGGCAGCAAATCCCACGGCCACGGCGAGCACCAGCGAAACGAGGAAGATCGCTAGGCGCGCAGGTTTCGCGGGCTCACGCGGGAGGCTCGGCTTCTGCGCGACGCGAAACTCATCGACTGTACCGCCGACGATCGCCGCCTCGCTCACTTCCGCATCCATTTGGCGCTTCATGAGCTCATCGTACTTCGCCCGCGCACCCGCGAGATCGCGCGTCACTTCTTGATACTCGCGTTCGACTTCGGGTGCAGCACTCATGCGGCCCTCGAGCTCAATCAATTTCGCGCGGAGCTCGCCGCTGCGGGCTTGCAGCGCCGCAAGCTGAGAGTCCGTCGCGTTGAGCTGCGTGCGCAGCTGTACGGCGACCGGCGAATCGGACGACAAGGTTCGATCGCTCGCTTCGCCAGAGGCGATACGGGCTTCGAGTGCATCGATGTTTCTGAGGATTCTCTTCACATCCGGATGATCGTCGCTGTAGCGCTGACGCGCTTCCCCTAGTATCGCGCGCTGATTTTGCAACTGCTGCTGCAAGCTCATGCCCGCGACCGAGCCGCCCGAGCGGAGCTGCTCGATCTGACGTCGCATGGAAACCATGTCGGGATGACTCTCGTCGTACGAGGCGCTCTTACGACGATACTCTTCCTCGAGCTGCCGCAGACTCGAGGTCTCAGGCGCCGCAGTGCTCGCCTGCTGAAGCTGTGCCAGCACGAACACGCGCTCGCGTCGCAACGCCTGCATCTGCATCTCAATGTTTTGAATATCTTCCTCGGTTCGCGCCATCACGTTGAGGTTGACGTCCGCGAGGTCCGGGAGTCGACCCTGATTCTTTGCCTTGAACGCGGCGAGGCGATTCTCCAGCGCAGTGACGTGCTTACCCATGCGCTCCGCTTCCGATGCGAAGAACTTCGCTGCCGATGACGCGACGCTTTGTCGATCCCGGCGGTTCTCCTCTAGGAACGCGTTCACTAACCAGCTCGCCCCTTCGTAAGCGCGTCTCGGATCGCGATTGTCGTAGCCGATGTTGAAGGCGCTCACGACCTCGCGTTCACGTCCCGTCCTGGGATCGAGGATACGTGCCGTAACGATGCTGACGTCGATATCCCCGCGCAATCGCGCCAGGAGCTCGCGCTCTTCTTCGTCCGTGTCATAGAGCGTGTGCTGCTCGAGCAGGCGCCGTAAGTTGGCGTCGCTCAGAACGCGCGTGCTGAGGCTTTGCACGTATTGATCGGCGTACTGCTCGTCTTGTTGGTTGCTCGATTGGCCGCGCGCGAGCATGTTCTGCATCGTCTGCTGCTCATCGATTTCGACGAGCGCGACGGAGCGATAGATGTCGGGGAGCCCGACCGCGAGCAGGGCACCGAGCGCCGCGATGGGAACGATCAAGTTGAGAAGCAATCGACGGCGCTTCTTCAGTATGCCGAAATATTCGCCGAACCCTGGCGATTGCAAATCGGCGCTGGCGTGGGGTGGAGCTTGAACGTTCATCAACTATTCCGCCCGTTTTGGTTCGTATATGAGGGCAATCATGATCCCATTCGCGCTCGCATCCGAGATCTCGTCCTCGTACTCCTGCCAGCGGTAGGTATACGTCGCGGCGAGCGCCCACTGCCGTTGTATGCGCCACTCGATTCCTGCGTCGGCTGACGCGTATTCGCGTGTCGGGTACGTGCTCGTCTCCTCGATGGTTTCGTCGCGGCTGAAGCGCGCTCCGAGCACCGTGGTGACGCGCTCCGAGATGTCGTGATTCAGCCGAAAGCGCAACTGGTGACGCTCGACAATGGTTCCCGCCGCGATCGGCCCCACGGTCCGGGTGAGGTCCAAGAATAGGCGATTACGTGGGCTCTGCCAGCGCCCACCAATGCCGGCGATGACGTTGCTACTGCTGTCGCCATCCTCTGGCTCGGTTTGCTGACCACCGAGGCGAATATAGAACCGCGACGTCTGAGAATAGTCGGTAGTCCATTCGAGGTGCGCTCCGTACGCGTCGTAGTCCGACGAGGTCTCGTACTTCGAAGCGGTTCCGCGCAAGCCAAGGCTGGAACGGGGGGAGAAGCGAATTGCTGCACCCGCCGTCACTCCCGCCTCGCTGAAGTCCTGCTGAAATCCCACTTCCGTCTGATCGTAGGACACGTCGATGTAGCGCGCATCCACATCGAACGTATAACGCTGCGACGCATCGTAAGAGAAGTAAGGCGCTACTCGGATGAGATCGCGACGACTGCGCTCGATGATACGACCCGAATCGAGATCGTCCGGGTTGCCGAGCCCTCCATCGATATCCGCTCCAGGAAATTCGCTGCGCGTCACATCCTCTTGCGAGAAGTCGGCACCGATACCCATTCGGCGCCGCGGGGTCTCATCGTGAAAGAGCCCTGCGAGGAAGTAGTCGTTCGAATCCTCGTCCGGTTCGTTCGGGAAATAGGTGGCGCGCACCCGAGGTGTGATCTCGAAGCTAGTACGCGGATCGATCGTTCTGAACGTCATTGCCGCATCTGCTTGCGCACCGGAAACGTCTATCTCGCCTCCAGGGAGCTCTAGATGGTAATTATCGTTGTAGACATAGCCCACTTCGATACGAGGTGCGATTTCCCAGTTCTCTGCGCTTGCACTCGCGCTCGCGAGCGCGACCGCGATTGCGAGCGCCAGGCTGCAGGCTGTGGACTGTGGGCGGCGGCTCGAAGCGCGCCGCGCGCGCTCACTGCCCGCCATCCGCCGTCCGTCGTCCATTTTAAGGTTACGGTACAACAACGATGTCTCCCGCGATGAGCTCTATGTTCTGATCGAGGTTCCTGCCGCGCACGACATCGGCATAGCGAAACGGCGTTGCCGTTTGTTGCTTGCCCTGCCCGCGCAGAACGATGATGTCGTTCGATGCGGCGAATGGAGTCATACCGCCGGCCATACTGAGCGCCTGCATGACGTTCACACTAGGATTGACGATGAACTCTCCCGGCTTGTTGACTTGGCCGAGCACGTAGATCTTGTTGCCGTTGATCTGCTGCACCGAGATCGTCACGACTGCGTCCGCGATGTACTTACTTAGCCGCTCGCTCACGATGTTGTTGAGCTCCATGACGGTTCGCCCGCGCGCATCGACCTGACCGACGAGCGGAAACGAGAATGCGCCGTCCGGCCGCACGAGCACCTGCCGTTGTAAATCCGGCTCCTTCCAAACGGAAATTTCTAGAATATCCCCGGGCTTCACCACATAGCCGGCTTGCTGCGCATGTACTGTGTGCACCGCGAGCAACAGCACGAACGCAATCAATGTCTGTCTAGCCCACATTCACGTCTCTCCTACTGTCCGACGAATGACTAGTCACCAATCACTAGTTACTTCCAATCGATGTTGGCCTGTCCTTTGCAGGTCGTGTGCCAACACACGAACGTGTCGCTGAGCGCAGTCGCTACGCGCGGATACAGCCACTCGCTTCGTGCGGCGCGCGCCTTGCACGCAATTCGAGGCGAGGCCTTGTAGGAACAGTTGTAAGAACGTCGGGAAGTTGAGGATGGTTGCTGCAATAGTTACAACCGCAACAGATGCGAACGCGAGCGCCGACGCCGCCCGTGACGAACGGCCCGCCGTCTCCGTGATCGTGCCGCTCTTCAATGAACAGGAAAGCGTGCGTCCGCTTTACGCCGCGATCGTGCAGGCGGTCGGTCAACTCGGCCGCCCGTTCGAGATGGTGTTCGTCGACGATGGGAGCACCGACGCTACAGTCGCGATCGTCACCGAGATCGCGCGCATCGACTCGCGTCTTCGGCTCGTGAAGTTCCGCCGCAACTATGGGCAGACGCCCGCGATGGCAGCCGGCATCGAGCACGCGCGCGGCGAGATCCTGGTGACGATGGACGGCGATCTACAGAACGACCCTGCGGACATCGGGCTTCTGCTCGAGAAGATCGAGGAGGGCAATGACATCGTCGTCGGTTGGCGCCACAACCGTCAGGACAAGCTGATCTCGAGGAAACTGCCGTCTCGCGTCGCCAATTGGCTGATCGGCAAGGTCACCGGCGTTCCGATACGCGACAACGGATGCTCGTTGAAAGCATTTCGCGGCGATCTGATCAAGAGGATCCCCTTGTACTCGGAGATGCACCGCTTCATCCCCGCCATGGCGTCCATCGCCGGGCCGCGCGTCGCGCAAATCAAAGTTCGGCACCACGCGCGGCGCTATGGGCAGTCGAAGTACGGGCTATCGCGAATCTACAAAGTGTTGCTCGACCTCATGGTCATCAAGACAGTTGCCACGTTCGCTTCGCGACCGTTGCGTTGGTTCGCACTGCTGTCGATCCCGCTTTTCGTTCTCTCGTGCGCGGCCTTCGTTCACTCGCTGCTCGCCGTGCTCGGGGGCGGCGATATGTCCATACCGATCGCCGGTGCGGGCGTCGTGTTCCTTGCATCGGCGATGGTGCTGCTCTGCAGCGGTGCGCTCGCCGAGCTCACCTACGCGCGCGGCGACATCCGCGATCGCGAATTCATGAAACTCACTCAAACGGTCCGCACGCCACAACGGGCGGGATGAAGAAACTCCTATGACAGCTCACTACTCGCCTTCTCGCTTGTCGATCATCGTTCCTGTCGGCGCGCGCCGATCGAACCTGAAGACGCTCTATGCAGAGTACAAAGCCGGCATCGATGCGATCGGCCTACCGTACGAATTCATCTTCGTGATCGACGGACCCCGGCTCGATGCGACACGCGCGCTCGACGAGCTCATACGCGACGGGGAGCCGCTGACGATCGTGAACTTGACTCGCTGCTTCGGCGAAGCGGCAGCGCTCATGGCGGGATTCGAACGTTCCACGGGCGACGCGATCCTGACGCTGCCCGCGTACCATCAAGTCGAGGGGATCGATCTGCGCAAGATCGTCGCGGCACTCGACTCCGCGGACGTGGCAATCGGCTACCGATTCCCACGCGCCGGCAACGCACTCGAGAAGGCCCGCCGCGCGGCCTTCCACGGTCTAGTGAATTTCGTAACGGGATCGCGTTTTCGCGATCTGGGGTGCGGTGTGCGCGGACTGCGGCGCCAGGTGTTCGAGGAGCTCGACCTCTACGGCGATCAGCATCGCTTCATCGCGATTCTGGCGACACGGCTTGGGTTTCGTGTCGCCGAGGTTGCAGTCAAGCAGTCGGCGCACGACAGACATGCGAGGATTTATCGCCCACGAGAGTATGCCCACCATCTGCTCGATCTCGTGAGCATCTTCTTCCTCGTTCGCTTCACGAAGAAGCCGCTTCGATTCTTCGGCATGATCGGCGCGATCACATTCAGCGTCGGCGCGCTTCTGATCACGTACCTCGGCGTGGAACGTCTCGCATTCGACGAAAGCCTCGCCGACCGACCTGCCCTTCTCTTGGCCGCACTGCTGATCGTCCTCGGTATGCAGATCTTCGCGCTCGGCCTACTCGGCGAGCTCATCATCTTCACGCACGCGCGGACGCTGAAGGACTACCGAGTCGAGGCCGTGATCCACTATCCCGAGAGCGAGGAAACCTCATCCGAAGGCAACGACGCTGCACCCGCTTCGGACGAGCGCGAGATGCCGCACTCGGCATCGTCTGCGATTGCCTGATCCAACGATCGGCTCAGCAATCGCTCGGAACGGACCCAGGCTCGAGCGGGGCGACTCGAGCCTTCGGGGCCACTTCGCAGCAGCATCGAGGACGTCGACCCAAACTCGTCGAACTGACTGGGTACGCGAGCGTCACCCAACGCGATCGCCGTCACGACATCTTCCAACAGTTCGGACCTCAAGCGGTCTGCGTCGACCGTCACGTAAACGCGAGTCATCTCCGACAGCCGCGTGGCAGATCCTGGCACCGCTGCTGCCTGCAAGAGTCCTTGTGCGTCCTCGATAATGATCGTATGCGGGCGGCCAGCACGATCGTGTAGCGCCTGCAGCTGGACGAGCAACGCTTCCGCAAAGACGGCGCGTGACTCGATGGGAAGTGCTGCGAGGTTCAGCATCACGCTCGTCGTGGGATGTTCTAGCGCTGCAATCACTTCCGTCAGGCGCGGTGCTTCGCTCGCATCTCCGTAGACACGCAATCCCGGCGTACCGTGTGTGCGGCGATCTGCTGCCGCGCCGATCACGCAACATTGATATCCATTCGTCGATAACTGCTCGAAGAGCTCGTTGCAGAGCGCCGCTTTGCCACTCCCTCGCGGGCCGCAGATCAGGAGCGAGTCATAGTACGGCGCAAGCGTAAGCTCTCGCCCGTCCACGAGCGTTCCAAGCACGACCCGCCGCTTGGGCTGCGCATAGGCGAGGTCGCCTTCCATCAAGTCGCGAGCGAGCTCGAGAAATCCCTCGCAATAGGCCCCGACGGTCGTACGGTCGGCACACGCTTTGATCGCGGCATCCGCGTTCTGAACGGCGACGGCGTGCTCGGCGAGTCGAAAGAGCGCCACGTCGTTCTGCGCATCTCCGATCACGACGAGATTCTGGGCCGAAACACCGAGCTGGCGCAGCGCCTCTTCCACACCTGAGGCTTTGCTCACATCGGCTGGCAGCACGATCAGCCTGCCATCGTTCGTCACGAGTTGACAATCGAGCCTCAGCCGATCGATCGCGTCGCGCACCGCACCCTCGTTCGCGAGTGGTGTCGTGATGATGGAGCTGCCGACGGTCAGGGGCACGATGCCACGACGGTTCAGCTCGCGCAGCAACATCTCGGAAGGTGCCTGGGCCAGAATCTCCGAGTGCTTCGTCGCCGGTTCGTGCAGGATTGCGCCGTTCTCCGCGATGATGTAGTCGAACACGCGCGCTGACGGGAAGATCTCCAACAACTCGCGCAGCTCCCTCGCTGTGACGAGGATCAGCTTGCGCCCGGTTGCCGCGAGCGCACGAAGAGCATCGACGCACCGCTCATCGTAGCGCCCGTCTCGTGCGAGCGTACCGTCGAAGCTGGCTGCAAGTGCAACGAATCGCATCGCTTCGTCCTGGCGCTGCTCAACCGAATTGCTTCAGCTGAACAACGCCTCGTAGGCCGCGAGCAGTCGCGGCACCTCATGCTCCCAAGCGAGCGTGGTTTTCACTCGCTCCAAACCGATCTCCCCCATGCGTTTTCGCAGCGGCTCATCATCCAGCAGCTGCACGATCTTGAGCGCCAGATCCTCTGGATTGTTGCGCTCTGCATAGAGGGATGCGTCCTGCGCGGACACACGCCCTTCTGTGAGATCGTACTGAACGATCGGCTTGCCGAGCGCCATGTACTCCATGATCTTGTTCATCGTCGACTTGTCGTTCATCTCGTTCGCGATGTCTGGATTCACGCACACATCAGCCGTGTTGAGCATCGCGAGCAACTCGCTGTCCGGCACTCTGCCCGTGAAGGTCACGTACTCCTCGATGCGAAGCGCCTGCGCGAGCGCCCGCATCGCGACGAGCTCCGTTCCGCCGCCAACGAGCCCGAAATGAATATCCGTCCTCTTCAGATCGTAGACCGTGTAGCGAACCGCTTCGAGCAGGCCGTCGATCCCTTCCTGACGGCCCATCACCCCAACGTACCCGACGAGATAACGCTTGCCTCGCTTGAGCTCAGGCAGTGAAGGGAGAATCTTGAGCCGACTCAAGTCGGGACCGCTTCGCACGACGAAGACCTTCGAGGGTGACAGACCGCCGCGCTCGATCGCGATCTTGCGGTACGACTCGTTCGTCGCAACGGATACGTCCGCTGTCTTGAACGTCAGGCGCTCGAGCATCAGCATCAAGCGGTAGAAGACATCGCGGCGCTGGAACTTCGCCTCGTACAGTTCCGGATTGATGTCGTGATGATCGAAAAGGAACTTCTTACCGAAGATCTTGTAGAAACCTCCGATGAGAAACAGGGTATCGGGCGGATTACATGCGTGAATCGCATCGAAGCCCTGCTCGAAGAGCACTCGAATCGACAACGCGAACTCGGCAAGAAGCGCCCACGTGTACTCCGCGAGATAGCCGAGCGGACCGCTCGCTTCGAACGGCTGCGGATGACGATAGATTGCGATGCCGTCGATCTGCTCGTAGCTCTTCTCGTACCCTTTTCCCTTCGGACAGATGATCGACACACCGTAGCCCGCTGCACGCAGCGTGCGGGCTTCTTGCCATACCCGCCGATCGAAAGGGCACGGCAGGTTCTCGACGATGATAAGGACGCGTCGCCCGGCACCTGTTGCCGCGGCGACCGAGCGTACTGCCTGGCCTTCGACGTGTGACATCGTGCGTTACCAGCACATGCCCAAGTACTGCGCCTGGAACGCGTCGCGATTCGGCAGTAAGGCAATATCGAGCAAGAGCTGCTCGGGTCTCGAATGCGCTTGCAGTGCCGCCAGGACCTCGGGGGATTTCATGGCGACGACGAGGACATCCGCTTCCTTGATCAGGGTCTCGAGATCATCCGTCATGAGCGAAGCGATGTGCGGGATGCTCTCCTCGATGAAGCGGCGATTTGCGCCGATGAGCCTCGCGATATTCACTTGCGGATCGTAGATGCAAAGCTTGAGCCCTTTACCGATGAATCGCTCCGCCATGATTACGAAGGGACTTTCGCGCAGATCGTCTGTACCCGATTTGAAGCTCAACCCCACCATGCCGACCGAACGCTTGCCACTCGAAAGCACCGCATCGATCGCATGCTCGATATGCGCGACGTTGCTGGGCAGCACGTTCGCGAGCATTGGAAGCTCGATATCGCGCGTCTTTGCGGCGTAGAGCAGCGCCTTCAAATCCTTAGGCAGGCACGACCCGCCGAACGCAAAGCCAGGCTTGAGATAGGCCGGCGAAATGTTGAGCTGACGGTCCATGCAGACGAGTCGCATCACTTCGTGTGGATCGACACCCAAGGATTGCGAGATCCGGCCGATCTCATTCGCGAACGTCACCTTCACCGCATGAAACGCGTTGCACGCGTACTTCACCATTTCCGCCGTGCGCACCGACGTGTGAACGAACTCGCAGGGCAAGTGACCGAATACCGACTTGAGCAGACTCACCGCGTAGGGATCATCGGTGCCCACGATCGTGAGCGGAGGATGGTCATAGTCGTTAATCGACGTGCCCTCGCGGAGGAACTCCGGCTGGAAGCACAGACTGAAGTCGCGTCCCGCTTTCAGGCCGGACGCACGTTCCAGCGCCGGCTGGATCACTTCTTCGATCGTGCCGGGCTTCACCGTCGAGCGAATCACGATCACATGACGTGAGCCTTTTTCCGGCAGCACCGCACCGATCTGCTCGGCGATCCGAGTGATCGCAGTGAGGTCCTGATTGCCGTTCGCACTCGCGGGCGTTCCAACGCACACGAACGAGAGCTCCGTCGTCAGAATGGCGTCTCGAACCGAGTCGGTCACGCGGACGTTGTTCGATTGCATCACAGCGCGCGTCAGCTCCTGAATTCCGGTCTCGACGATCGGCGCTTGACCACGACGAAGCAGATCGAGCTTACTGTGGTCGATATCGACGCCCACCATCGAATGACCATCGCGCGCAAGGCAGGCGAGCGACACCGCCCCGACGTAGCCGAGTCCAAATACGCTGATGCTGCGCGGCTGCGCGGCTTGCGCTAGCTCACCGTTCGTTTCATCCGCCCAGGCGGGACGCCCGCGCGATGTGCTCGTCAGCGTCTCAGTTTGCACAGACATGATCGCTCCGCATGTAAACCTCCAAAGTCGAGGACTCACGCAGAGCGGCAAGTTCTATGCCACGGGAAATTCAAGATGGGTTACGGACAGTGATAGCGGCGGCTCGTGCGCGCACGAGAAAGCGGATATGCGAGTGCGCGTGTACGCGAGCGTCTAATGCGATCCACCTTGAAAAACATTCAGACCGTCGGAGGACGACGACATTACAAAGGGAGAAAAAACCAAATTACAAGGAACCACACGACCCGTTGAACAATTTGCATCTGGCACATCGGCTTTGCGGAGAAGATCAACAGTGGACTACTCGGTGACATTGCATGAGAACGGTTTGGGAAGCTTGCAGGGCCGCTCGCCTGCGATGAAACAATTGTTCGCATTGATTCAACGAGTCGCGCCGACCGAAGCCACTGTGATGATCATGGGAGAGAGCGGTGTCGGTAAAGAGCTCGTGGCGGAATGCATTCATTTGCTGAGCCATCGTGCGCAAGGCCCGCTCGTCGCGATCAACTGCGGTTCCATTCCGGCTTCACTCATCGAAGCCGAGCTCTTTGGATACGAGAAGGGAAGCTTCACAGGAGCCTCTCGATCTCACGCCGGCGTCTTCGAGCGAGCGACAGGCGGCACGCTCTTCCTCGATGAGGTGACTGAGATGCCGCTCGACATGCAGACGCGCTTGTTGCGCGTTCTCGAGACTGGGCGGTTCTACCGCGTCGGCGGCACGCAAGAGATCAAGACCGACATCCGAGTCGTGGCCGCGACGAATCGCAACATCACGGAAGCCGTGGCGAACAAGCAGCTCCGAGAGGATTTGATGTATCGCCTAGCAGTATTCCCATTGCACGTACCGCCGTTGCGAGAGCGGGCGGGCGATGTTCCGTTATTGGCAGAACACTTTTTGAAGCTGCTCAATCGTGCCAACAATACGCAGAAGCGCTTCTCGCAGGCGTTTCTCGACGCTTTGCTGACGTATCGATGGGCCGGCAATGTTCGCGAGCTCAAGAATGCGGTGGAACGCAGTTTCATCCTGGCGGATGAGGTTCTCGAGTTCGATCTACCCATCGCGATGCCCGCCCCGATTTCAGAGCCTGAAGTACGACCTGCGGGATTGCACGTGCCGCTCGGCTCACGACTCGACGAGGCGGAGCGATCGCTGATCGAAGTGACGCTCGATTATTGCGACGGCGACAAGAAACGTGCCGCGGCCGTTCTCGGGTGCAGCTTGAAGACGCTGTACAACAAGCTGAACAGCTATGCGAGAGAGAATGCGGCGGCGCGCGCCCGGTCAGCACCAGCACACGTTGCAGGTCCGTTGTCGTCAGCACCCATGTGAGCAGCTGCGCTGGAAACAGTTGAGGGTCGTAGGGATTTCGCCGGTTGAGCGGTCCGTCTCTATTTTGAGCCTTGCGACCCTTTCGAAGGGGGCCTAGACTCCATACCAGACAGTTGTCTGGTATGTGTTTTCCATGGCTCCACTCTCGCCTAAACAATTAGAAGTATTGGTCTTTATCCGCCGCTTCATGGATGAGCGCGGATGGCCGCCTACGCGCGGCGAGATTGCTGAGGGTTTGGGACTCAGGAATCGCCAAGGCATCGATCAGCATTTGCGCGCGCTGGAGCTGAAAGGCGCAATCGAGCTGACGCCGGGTGTCTCACGCGGCATTCGCTTGCGAATCGATGCCCGCAGCGCGCGTGAAGAGAAGAGCACGATCGATCTCCCACTGCTCGGAAGAATCGCAGCGGGTTCTCCCATTCTGGCGAGTGAGAATATCGAAGATCGCCTTCGGGTTGACGGCTCACTATTCAGTCCGCATGCAGACTTTCTGCTACGCGTGCGCGGCGACAGCATGAAAGACGCGAATATTTTCGATCGCGATCTGTTGGCCGTGCATCGAACGTCCGAAGTCCGAAACGGACAAATCGTCATCGCGCGCATCGATGATGAAGCGACTGTGAAGTACTACCGTCGACGCAAAGGTCTCGTATTCCTCGAACCCGCCAATTCCGATTACTCGCCGATCGAGATCGATCTTCGTCGTCAGGCGCTCACGATCGAAGGACTGGCCGTGGGCGTGATTCGAAGCGGAATCGGAGCCAGTCGATGATGCATGGAGGCTCTTCTCTGACGAGTCACGCATCACGCCTCACGAGTCACTTCTTTCATGGACCGTGCCGAAACATTGGAGTATCTCGCCCGCCTGTGTCGCTCGGGCCGCGACACCTCTGCGATGCCCGTGTCGCAATCGAGCGGATGGTCGGAGCTCGACAACGTATTGCCCAGCGGCGGTTGGCCCGCTGGCATCATCGTCGAGCTCATGCCGGTAGCAACCGGCATCGGCGAGCTGCGTTTCGTGCTGCCTACGCTGGCGCGGCTCAGTCGAACTGAACAGTACGTCGCGCTCGTCTCGCCTCCTTACATTCCATTCGCTCCAGCGCTCGTTCAACACGGCATTGCGCTCGAGCGTCTCGTCGTCATCGACACCGGCGAGAACGAGGAGACATTGTGGGCATTCGAGCAAACTCTGCGCTGCAAATCGTTCGGCGCCGTGCTGGCATGGTGTTCGACGGCAAGAGATCGCGAAGTACGACGTCTGCAACTCGCAGCGGAGTCGGGCGGCGGCGTCGGTTTTTTATATAGACCGCTTTCCGCGGCACTCGAGCCCTCCCCTGCCGCCATTCGTTTGCGTCTGCAGGCGAACGAGCAGGGCTTGCTCGTCGATGTCCTAAAATGCCGCGGCGCCCGCAGCGGGAGTCTCGTGATTCGTGATTCGCGGCTAAAGGTACGTCAGGACCTGTGCGATAGCGCATCTTTTTCTGGCTACAGCCTACAGCCTACAGCCCACAGCCGGTGATCCCATGCTGTGGCTCTGCATATCCCTACCCCAATTGCCTCTCGAGGCTCTGCGTGCGCACGACGATGAAGCGCCTACGGTCGTGACGGCCTGTGAAGGCAATGCGCGCTGGGTCGTTTGTTGCAATCGAGTCGCCGAGCAGAGCCATCTGAAGCCTTCGATCAATTACACCGTCGCGCTCGCCACCTGTCCTCGACTGAACATGCTCGAGCGAAGTGTGTCGGCGGAACGCTCCGCTCTCGAGCGACTCGCGGCTTGGGGTTATCAATACAGCAGCACGGTCGTGCTCGGCGAGATCTCTGCTCGTTTGCAGGAAGCACGGCGAACGGTTCTGTGGCTCGAGATCGGTGCGAGCTTGAAGCTGTTCGGCGGCTTTCGTGCGCTCATCGAGATGATCGAGAGCGAGCTTCGAGAGCTGAGCTACACCTCTCGGCTCGGCATCGGTCCGACACTCGAAGGCGCTGCACTCCTCGCACACGCTGGCGTGCGCATCGCAACGACGAGCGTACAGAACTTGTACGAGCGTATTCGACATTTACCCATTCAGCGCTTGACCTTGCCGACGAACATTTGCCAACAACTCGCGACCGCAGGCGTGCGCACGATCGGTCTCCTGCTCGAGTTGCCGCGCGATTCGCTCGCTAAACGTTTCGGCCCGGAGATGAGCAACTACTTGGCTCGCTTGATGGGCGAGGCAGCCGATCCGCGCCCTTCGTTCAGCTTACCGCCTCGGTATGACGTTCACTTCGAGTTCGATTTCGAGCTCAAGAGCACCGAGTCCTTGCTCTTCCCGCTCAAACGAATGCTGCGGGAATTCTCGGGTTTTCTGCGCGCGCACGACGTCAGCGTTCAAAGCTTCGATCTCGTATTCGAGCATAGCGAGAGCGCCTGCACCTCGATGCGCATCGGGCTTTCGATACCGGATCGAAGTCCAGAGAAGTTTCTCGCCTTGGTACGCGAGCAGCTCGAGCGAATCACATTATCGGCGCCGACGATCGGGCTTCGACTCGTCGCCGATCATTTCTCCGCACCGACGACGCAACAATCCGATTTCTTCAGCCACTCGCTCCAGAACGGAGAGGCATTCACGCACACGATCGATCGACTTTCCGCTCGGCTAGGCGAAGGTCATGTCTATGGATTGAAAGCAACCGCCGATCACCGGCCCGAAGCCAGCTGGAGCAGCGCTGCGCTCGACGAAAAGCGCAGATCGCTGTCATTCCCCGAACGCCCACTGTGGCTCCTTCCAGAGCCGAAGCCACTACAACTTTCATCGATGCCTCAGATCACTTCCGGCCCTGAGCGGATCGAAAGCGGTTGGTGGGATGCAGGCGATGTCGAGCGCGACTACTACATCGTTCGCACCCGTAATGGCGCGGACTTATGGGTGTATCGGGATTTGTCTCAGAACGGTCAGTGGTACTTGCATGGGTTTTGG
>JBIQKP010000002.1:50378-179458 GCA_044506405.1 Lysobacterales bacterium
ATGGGTGTATCGGGATTTGTCTCAGAACGGTCAGTGGTACTTGCATGGGTTTTGGGGCTGACGCCCGGTTGACAGTTGACGGTTGACAGTTGACGGCTAAAACCGGAATCGGAAACAAATGAACGTCTCCTCTTCTCACGGTCAACCATCAAACCATATACGGTCTTCTCTGGCCGTCAACCGTCAACCGTCAACCGTCAACGTATCGCCCTCGAGGCGATACGCCGAACTCCACTGCGTCAGTAACTTCAGCTTCTTGCGTGGCGCATCTCATCCGCGCGAGTTGGTGCTGCAGGCTCATCGCCTAGGATATGCAGCGCTCGCGCTCACTGACGAGTGTTCCATGGCGGGAATCGTGCGCGCGCATGAGGCTGCTAACGATTGCGGCCTCAAGCTCATCGTCGGATCGGAGTTCCGAACTCCAGATCTGCATATCGTGCTTTTGGCACCGACGCAGAAAGCCTATGCGCAGATTTGCGGACTCATCACGACCGCGCGTCGTCGATCGACAAAAGGTAGTTACCAGCTCTCGCGCTCCGATTTCGGCAGCGGCTTGGACGAATGTCTTGCTTTGTGGATCCCGCCTGATGAAGCGACGTTTTCACAGTGCGACTGGCTCCGCGCACGATTCCCGGAGCGCGCGTGGATCGCAGTCGAGCTTCATCGAGGCGCCGACGATGCGAAGCGACTGGAAACGCTGCGTGATCTGAGTGCGATCTCGCACATACCGCTCGTGGCAGCGGGAGACGTTCACATGCACGTCAAGGAGCGTCGCGCGCTCCAAGATACCGTGACTGCGATTCGCCATCGCTGCACGCTCGCGGAGGCGGGACATCGGTTGTTTCCGAATGGAGAACGCTATCTTCGCTCGAGGGAAGAACTTACCTCGCTGTATCCGCACGAGCTCATTGCAGAGACCTTGAAGATCGCGGACCGCTGTACGTTCTCGCTCAGCAGCCTTCGTTATCGCTATCCACAAGAACTCGTTCCTGAGGGGAAGACGCCAACGCAGTACTTGAGGGAGCTCACGGAGGCAGGTCTTGCAAACAGATGGCCGAACGGCGTGCCGAACAAGCTCCGCGATAATGTGGAACGAGAGCTCTCGCTGATCGCCGAGCTCAACTACGAACCCTTCTTTCTCACCGTGCATGAAGTCGTATCGGAAGCTCGACGCAGGAAGATCTTGTATCAGGGCCGAGGTTCCGCAGCGAACTCCGTGGTCTGCTATGCACTCGGCATCACCGAGGTCAATCCGGAGTTCATCGATGTGCTTTTCGAGCGCTTCATCAGTAAGGAACGCAACGAACCTCCCGATATCGATGTCGACTTCGAGCACGAACGACGCGAAGAAATCATTCAGCACGTGTTCGAGAAGTACGGGCGCGATCGAGCCGCGCTGGCTGCGACGGTCATCTGCTATCGACCGCGCAGCGCGATCCGCGATGTCGGCAAGGCCTTGGGGCTCGGCCTCGATGTCGTCGATCGATTGGCAAAGTCGCAGGCGTACTGGGATAACTTCGAGGCGTTTCAGGCCAGCCTTGCGCGAAACGGGCTGCACGTCGATGGCGCGGTCGTTCAGCTTCTTTGCAAGCGAGTCAGAGAGCTCATCGACTTTCCCCGGCACCTGTCCCAGCACGTGGGCGGATTCGTGATCGCAGAAGAGCCGATCAGCGAGCTCGTTCCCATCGAGAATGCCGCGATGCCGGAGCGCACCGTCATTCAGTGGGACAAGAATGACCTCGAAGCGCTCGGCCTGCTCAAAGTCGACGTTCTCGCGCTCGGGATGTTGACCGCCATGCGCAAAACGTTCGATCTCCTGAAGAGGGCCGGACGCGGGCCGCGCGCCATGAGCGAGATACCGCGAGAAGACAGCGAAACGTACGACATGATCTGTCGCGCGGAGACGGTCGGCGTCTTTCAGATCGAATCGCGCGCGCAGATGACCATGTTGCCGAGGCTACGACCGCGCAAGTACTACGATCTCGTCATCGAAGTGGCGATCGTGCGTCCTGGCCCGATTCAAGGCGGCATGGTGCATCCCTACCTAAAGCGTCGTTTGGATCCCAGCGCGGTCACGTATCCGAGCACGGAACTGGAAGGCGTTCTGAAGAAGACGCTCGGCGTACCGATTTTTCAGGAACAGGTGATGCAGATCGCAATCAAGGCGGCCGGCTTCACACCCGGGCAAGCGGATCTTCTCAGACGATCCATGGCCGCATGGAATCGCAGCGGCACGATGCATCTGTTCAAGCAGCAATTGCTCGATGGAATGCGGACGCGCGGCTATACGCTCGAGTTCGCCGAGCAAATCTTCAAGCAGATCGAAGGATTCGGCGAGTACGGCTTCCCGGAGTCGCACTCGGCTTCGTTCGCACTCCTCACCTATTTCTCCAGCTATCTCAAGTGTCATTGGCCTGCCGCCTTCATTGCAGGGCTGATCAACAGCCAACCGATGGGCTTCTACCAACCGGCACAGTTGCTCGAAGAGGCGAAGCGACAGGAGGTCACGATTCTGCCTGTCGATGTCATGGCGAGCGATTGGGATTGCACGCTCGAAAACGATTCGAAGGGCAAGCACGCGATCAGGCTGGGTTTGAGACTCGTGCGCGGTCTGCGAGAAGCAGAGGGTCTCACAATCGAGAATGAGCGGTTCAATGGTGCGTACACGAGCGTGGAGGAGTTCAGCGCTCGCACTCAGTTATCGAAGCGAGCGATTCGTGCGCTAGCGTTGGCAGGCGCCTTTCGAAGCCTCACGACGCATCGTCACGCGGCGTTCTGGAAAGCACTCGGTATCGAACGGCCCCCTGGGATGTTCGCGCGTATCCCAGGTCGCGAGGGCATGCCGCTCCTACCGCCGCCGACCGAGCACGAAGAAGTGCTCACGGACTATCGGCAACTCGGATTCAGCACCGGTCGTCACTTGCTCGAACTACTGCGCGCACGCCTGCGCGCTGCAGGCGTACTCACGCGTCGCGAAGTCGAGAACTGTAGGAACGGAGAGAAAGTGCGCGTTGCGGGATTAGTCACTCACCTGCAGAGACCGGGAACGGCCTCGGGCGTGGTGTTCGCATCCTTAGAGGATGAAACGGGCATCAACAATATTGTTATTTGGCCCGGCGTCTTCGAGGCGCAACGCCACATCATCCTGCAGGCGAACTTGATGGTCGTATCGGGCGCCTTACAGATGCAGGAGGGTGTCACCCACGTCGTGGCGGAGACGATCGAGAACTACTCGCACTGGATTGCGGACGTGCCGCGCAATTCGAGGGACTTTCACTAACGACGCGTCAACTGGTACGCGCCGACACCTCAGCCGAACGCTTGGCGAGGATATGACACCGTCTCGGCTGGAATGCTCGTCGCTTGCTTCGCAGCGAGTGCTTTGCGCAGCTTCTTAGCGGCTTCCGCGCGTTCGCGACGCGACTCGTGCACGCCGGCCTTGGCGACCGTTACATCGATCACACGTCCCTTGATCAATCGGCGTCGTTCGAAAGTATTCATGTGAGCACCTCCGGTCTTCCTTCGCGCTTATCCGGAACTCGATCCGGCCCAATGTCGGGTTGAAACCCGACCTACCTGCAAACGGAAAAAGCCCCGCCGAACTCACGTTCGACGGGGCTTCGTCCTTATTTAAGAGCCTGGCAGTGACCTACTCTTGCATGCCCGAAGGGCACACTACCATCGGCGCACAGCGTTTTCACTTCCGAGTTCGAGATGGGATCGGGTGGTTCCCGCTTGCTATTGCCGCCAGGCAAACTGGTTCGCGTGCGGTTGACCGTTCAACCGCTGCGGAATTCGGAGTTGTTTCGACGCACTTGTCGCAAATGAGTAATCAAACGCTCACTCACCTTACGCAACTACTTCGAAAAGTAGCCAAGCGCATTGGGTGTTATATGGTCAAGCCTCACGGGCAATTAGTACTGGTTAGCTCAATGCATTACTGCACTTACACACCCAGCCTATCAACGTCGTAGTCTGCGACGGCCCTTTAGGGGAGTCGAGCTCCCAGGGAAACCTAATCTTGGGGGGGGCTTCGCGCTTAGATGCTTTCAGCGCTTATCCCGTCCGTATATAGCTACCCGGCAGTGCCACTGGCGTGACAACCGGAACACCAGAGATACGTCCATCCCGGTCCTCTCGTACTAAGGACAGCTCACCCTCAAGTTTCCAACGCCCACGGCAGATAGGGACCGAACTGTCTCACGACGTTCTGAACCCAGCTCGCGTACCACTTTAAATGGCGAACAGCCATACCCTTGGGACCTGCTACAGCCCCAGGATGTGATGAGCCGACATCGAGGTGCCAAACTCCTCCGTCGATGTGGACTCTTGGGAGGAATAAGCCTGTTATCCCCGG
The DNA here is from genome assembly GCA_044506405.1 of Lysobacterales bacterium. Lineage (GTDB taxonomy): Bacteria > Pseudomonadota > Gammaproteobacteria > Steroidobacterales > Steroidobacteraceae > Steroidobacter. The sequence goes on from JBIQKP010000002.1 coordinate 54,736, forward strand.
AGTACCTTTTATCCGTTGAGCGATGGCCCTTCCATACAGAACCACCGGATCACTAAGACCTACTTTCGTACCTGCTCGACCTGTCCGTCTCGCAGTTAAGCACGCTTATGCCTTTGCACTCTAGAGCGCGATGACCGACCGCGCTGAGCGTACCTTTGCACTCCTCCGTTACTCTTTGGGAGGAGACCGCCCCAGTCAAACTACCCACCATACACTGTCCCCAACCCGGATAACGGGCCTAGGTTAGAACTCCGAACATTCCAGGGTGGTATTTCAAGGTTGGCTCCACCTGAGCTAGCGCCCAGGCTTCATAGCCTCCCACCTATCCTACACAAGAAGGTTCAAAGTTCAGTGTAAAGCTGTAGTGAAGGTTCACGGGGTCTTTCCGTCTTGCCGCGGGAACGCCGCATCTTCACAGCGATTTCAACTTCACTGAGTCTCGGGTCGAGACAGTGTGGCCAGCGTTACGCCATTCGTGCAGGTCGGAACTTACCCGACAAGGAATTTCGCTACCTTAGGACCGTTATAGTTACGGCCGCCGTTTACCGGGGCTTCGATCAAGAGCTTCGCCTTGCGGCTAACCCCATCACTTAACCTTCCGGCACCGGGCAGGCGTCAGACCCTATACATCCACTTACGTGTTCGCAGAGTCCTGTGTTTTTGATAAACAGTCGCAGCCACCGATTACCTGCGACCTTCAATGGCTTCGGGAGTAAATCCCTACACCTTCGAAGGCATACCTTCTTCCGAAGTTACGGTATCAATTTGCAGAGTTCCTTAACCCGAGTTCTCTCAAGCGCCTTGGCAGATTATCTGCTCGCCCACCAGTGTCGGTTTACGGTACGGTCCAATGTGACCTGAAGCTTAGAGGCTTTTCCTGGAAGCGGGGCGTTATTCACTTCGGTCCACGTGGGACCTCGTCATCACACCTCGGAGTTAATGAGTCACCGGATTTGCCTGGCAACTCCTCCTACATGCTTAAACAGGGAACCAACCCCTGCTGAACTAGCCTTCTCCGTCACCCCATCGCAGTCACACCGGGCACAGGAATGTTGACCTGTTTTCCATCGGCTACACCTTTCGGTCTCGTCTTAGGAACCGGCTCACCCTGCTCCGATTAACGTTGAGCAGGAAACCTTGGGCTTTCGGCGTGCGGGTTTTTCACCCGCATTAACGTTACTCATGTCAGCATTCGCACTTCTGATACCTCCAGCACACCTCGCAGTGCACCTTCGCAGGCGTACAGAACGCTCCCCTACCACCTGCACTTGCGTGCAGATCCGCAGCTTCGGCTCATGGCTTGAGCCCCGTTAAATCTTCCGCGCGGGCCGACTAGACCAGTGAGCTATTACGCTTTCTTTAAAGGATGGCTGCTTCTAAGCCAACCTCCTGGCTGTCTATGCCTTCCCACATCGTTCACCACTTAGCCATGAATTTGGGGCCTTAGCTGGCGGTCTGGGTTATTTCCCTCTTCACGACGGACGTTAGCACCCGCCGTGTGTCTCCCACCGGTTCACTTCCTGGTATTCGGAGTTTGCATAGGTTTGCTAAGCCGGGATGGCCCGCTAGCCTAAACAGTGCTCTACCCCCAGGAGTGCTCGATGAGGCACTACCTAAATAGCTTTCGGGGAGAACCAGCTATCGCCGGCCTTGATTAGCCTTTCACTCCTATCCACACCTCATCGACTCACTATTGCAACAGTGGTTCGTTCGGGCCTCCAGTGGGTATTACCCCACCTTCACCCTGGACATGGATAGATCGACCGGCTTCGGGTCTATTCCTAGCGACTGAAGCGCCCTGTTCGGACTCGGTTTCCCTACGGCTCCCCTATTCGGTTAGCCTCGCCACTAAAAATAACTCGCTGACCCATTATACAAAAGGTACGCCATCACCCCTTGCGGGGCTCTGACTGCTTGTACGTATGCGGTTTCAGGTTCTATTTCACTCCCCTCTCCGGGGTTCTTTTCGCCTTTCCCTCACGGTACTGGTTCACTATCGGTCGATAGAGAGTATTTAGCCTTGGAGGATGGTCCCCCCATATTCAGACAGGATTACACGTGTCCCGCCCTACTCTTCGTTGGTCATCGACTTTGCCTTTCGTGTACGGGGCTATCACCCGCTATGGCCGGACTTTCCAGACCGTTCCACTAAGCTCTATCGACTGGTTCCAACTGGGCTGTTCCGCGTTCGCTCGCCACTACTGACGGAATCTCGGTTGATTTCTATTCCTCCGGGTACTGAGATGTTTCAATTCCCCGGGTTCGCTCTTGCAACCTATGGATTCAGTTACAAGTACTGCCGAAGCAGTGGGTTTCCCCATTCGGACATCTCCGGATCAAAGCTTGTTTGCCAGCTCCCCGAAGCATTTCGCAGGCTACCACGTCCTTCATCGCCTTCTATCGCCTAGGCATCCACCACATACGCTTATTCGCTTGACCATATAACCCCAATGAGCCTGAGGTTAATGGCGCTGATTCTCGAATGCGACATGACTCAAATCAAACTCTCGGTTTGCAGCACCTTTGTTGATTGCTCAACGTAGGCACCGCGATCCATAGATTTCGCTTGAATCTGATGCGTCAAAACAACTACCGAATTTTTAAAGAGCAGCGTCGAACTCTCGTTCGCACGCGAAACCACCGATGCACCGCAAGCGACGCATGGGTGGGTTCGCGAACAGGTTCCGTCGAGACGTAGAGCGGACAGGGTTGGTGGAGCCAGTCGGGATCGAACCGACGACCCCCTGCTTGCAAAGCAGGTGCTCTCCCAGCTGAGCTATGGCCCCTGATATTCCACTGTTGGGACTGGTGGGTCTGGGAGGATTTGAACCTCCGACCTCACCCTTATCAGGGGTGCGCTCTGACCAACTGAGCTACAGACCCGGAGTTAGTTGAGTTTGTATGTCTTCTCCCACCATGACAATGGGGGCACCAAGACAACCGGGCCAGTCTCGCGGAAACGGAGAAAACAGGTAACTTGTGTTGGGAACTCGCGGCAGCCGAAGCTGACGCAAGAGTCTTTTAAAGGAGGTGATCCAGCCGCACGTTCCCGTACGGCTACCTTGTTACGACTTCACCCCAGTCATTGACCACACCGTGGTAAGCGCCCTCCTTGCGGTTAGGCTACCTACTTCTGGTGCAATCAACTCCCATGGTGTGACGGGCGGTGTGTACAAGACCCGGGAACGTATTCACCGTGACATCGCTGATTCACGATTACTAGCGATTCCGACTTCACGCAGCCGAGTTGCAGACTGCGATCCGGACTACGACCAGCTTTATGGGATTGGCTCCCCCTCGCGGGTTGGCAACCCTTTGTACTGGCCATTGTAGCACGTGTGTAGCCCTGGTCATAAGGGCCATGATGACTTGACGTCATCCCCACCTTCCTCCGGTTTGTCACCGGCGGTCCCCTTAGAGTTCCCAACTGAATGCTGGCAACTAAGGGCAAGGGTTGCGCTCGTTGCGGGACTTAACCCAACATCTCACGACACGAGCTGACGACAGCCATGCAGCACCTGTCTCCAGGTTCCCGAAGGCACCCCCACATCTCTGCGGGGTTCCTGGGATGTCAAGACCAGGTAAGGTTCTTCGCGTTGCATCGAATTAAACCACATGCTCCACCGCTTGTGCGGGTCCCCGTCAATTCCTTTGAGTTTCAACCTTGCGGCCGTACTCCCCAGGCGGACAACTTAACGCGTTAGCTACGACACCGAGAGGCAGACCCTCCCGACATCCAGTTGTCATCGTTTATGGCGTGGACTACCAGGGTATCTAATCCTGTTTGCTCCCCACGCTTTCGCACATGAGCGTCAGTATTGGTCCAGGAAGTCGCTTTCGCCACTGATGTTCCTTCAGATATCTACGCATTTCACCGCTACACCTGAAATTCCACTTCCCTCTCCCATACTCTAGCAATGCAGTCTCGGGTGCAGTTCCCAGGTTAAGCCTGGGGATTTCACACCCGACTTGCAAAGCCGCCTACGCGCGCTTTACGCCCAGTAATTCCGATTAACGCTCGCACCCTCTGTATTACCGCGGCTGCTGGCACAGAGTTAGCCGGTGCTTCTTCTATGGGTTACGTCAAGACCCCGACGTATTAGGTCGAGGCTTTTCTTCCCCACCGAAAGGGCTTTACAACCCGCAGGCCTTCTTCACCCACGCGGCGTCGCTGGATCAGGCTTTCGCCCATTGTCCAATATTCCCCACTGCTGCCTCCCGTAGGAGTCCGGACCGTGTCTCAGTTCCGGTGTGACTGGTCGTCCTCTCAGACCAGTTACGGATCGTCGCCTTGGTAGGCCATTACCCTACCAACTAGCTAATCCGACTTGGGCTCATCTGTTAGCGCCAGGCCTTGCGGTCCCCGGCTTTCCACCGTAGTGCGTATGCGGTATTAGCTCGAGTTTCCCCGAGTTATCCCCCACTAACAGGCAGATTCCCAAGCGTTACTCACCCGTCCGCCGCTCGCCGCCAGGATTGCTCCCGCGCTGCCGCTCGACTTGCATGTGTTAGGCACGCCGCCAGCGTTCAATCTGAGCCAGGATCAAACTCTTCACTTAAAGGCTAATTTCTTAGACCTAAATTGAAGCGAGTGTCCCAACCTAGCTTTACTGGCTAAATTGGTAACTCATCATCGAATGTTGCGTTTCGCAACGAACCGACGCGAGTCCCCACACAAATTACCTGTTTCGATTTTTAAAGAGCGATCTACACGCGAGGCGTAGACAGAAGCGGAATTATAACCGCGAACCCCGTCTCGTCAACACCACAGCGGAGCTGAGTATCGACCTTTTTGAGTTCGCGCTTCGGTCGTGAAACCGAAGTCACCGCGACGAGGGCGCGCATATTACTTGGCGGCATCCGGGAGTCAACACCTCCGCGAAAAGATTTTTTGCAGCCGCGAAAACACAGCGGAATTCGCAGGCTGAGCCCATGACATTTGCCGCCAAAACGATATGGGCGCGTAACGAACGCGTTTCTAGTGAGGCGAACCCTTAGGGGTTAGTCGGCTTTCTTCGTCAGCCTGATTTCAACGAACACACGCTTTCCGACCTGAAACAGATAGCTCGCGCCCGCACTCACTGTCGCTTTCGTGTTCGTGATCTTCTCGTTGTTCAAGCGAATACCGCCCTGTTCGATCAGACGGAAAGCTTGCGATGTGCTCGGCACGAGCCCGCATTGCTTCAGAAGCGCTGCGACGCCGATCTCAGTCCCGTCGATGGTCTCGTCGCGCTTCGGAATTTCGTCCGGGATCTCGCGCTGCTGGCTGCGCGCCGCGAAATGCTCGTGCGCCCGCTGCGCGGCGTCGGCGCCGTGGAAGCGCGCGGTGATTTCCCCGGCAAGCTCGAACTTCACTGCCATCGGATTGCGTCCGCCTTCCACGTCGGCGCGCAGCTTTGCAAGCTCCGCATTGCTCCTGAACGAGAGCAAATCGAAGTAGCGCCACATGAGGGTGTCCGAGACGGACATGAGCTTGCCGAACATGTCATCGGCCGGCTCCGCGACACCAACGTAGTTGCCGAGCGACTTCGACATCTTGTTCACGCCGTCGAGCCCTTCGAGAAGCGGCATCGTGAGGACGACCTGCGGCTCCTGACCGTACGACTCTTGTAGCTGTCTACCTACGAGCAGGTTGAACTTCTGATCCGTTCCGCCGAGCTCGATGTCCGCTTCCAATGCCACAGAGTCATAGCCTTGGACGAGCGGATACAGGAACTCGTGGATTGCGATGGGTTGACCGCCCTTGTATCGCTTACTGAAGTCGTCGCGCTCGAGCATGCGAGCGACCGTGTGACGCGCGGCGAGCTGGATGAGACCGGCAGCACCCATCTGATTCATCCAGCGAGAGTTGAACTCGATGCGCGTGCGCTCGGGATCGAGAATTTTGAAGATTTGCGCCTGATAGGTCGCTGCGTTCGCTTCAACCTCCTCCGGCGTGAGGGCAGGCCGCGTCGCGTTTCGGCCCGTCGGATCGCCGATGAGGCCGGTGAAATCGCCGATCAAGAAAATCACTTCGTGGCCGAAGTCTTGAAAGCGGCGCATTTTGTTGATGAGCACCGTGTGCCCGAGGTGTAGATCCGGCGCCGTGGGATCGAATCCCGCCTTCACCCGGAGCGGCCGCCCCTTGCGTAGTTTCTTGAGGAGTTCGGCTTCGAGCAGGATCTCGGAGGTGCCGCGCTTGAGCTCGGCGAGTTGTTCTTCGGCGGCTTGCATTCGTCGGAATTGATCGTTGTTTGCCCATGCGGGAGTGCCGGGCAGCGAGATTCATACGGAACGTGACTTTATGGGTTCAACGCACATGCCGCAATCGAAGCATCAAATACCGCCCGCGATCGCTTCAGCGCAGTTGACGCATGGAGCAGCGCTCTTTAACTTTCGCGACCATACTATCCAAGAAGCAGCACGCTCGACTGCCGCCGGACTGAAGGGTTTTTTGGTGCAACGAGGTTCCAAGATCGCGTTCGATTACAAGCCGAGCTCGACCAAATCGCGCAGCGCAATGCATGCGAAGTGGTTCGCTTCAGGCTTATTGCTTCCGTTGATCGGCGGCTATCTCGTTCATTCTCTCCTCAACAGACCGCCTAGCGACTCCGCGGAACCGCCGACAGCAACGATCGCGCTGCCCGAACTTCCTGCCCTCGAGGCGCCAGCCGTCGAGCCGGAGCCGATCCCGAAACCGTTGGGAGACACGGTGGAGTTCGTCGTCCGGCAGAACGACACACTCGATCGGATCTTCAGACAACTCAAGCTGAACCTCGCGGATCTCGCAAACATCCGCGGATTGCCCGGCGTGCGCGAGAGCCTCGATCGCCTGCGCCCCGGCGACACGATCACCTTGGTTCATGACGAAGGGCTGCTCCAAGCCCTCACCCGCCGCATCAGCGAGACTGAAGTGTTGCAAGTGACGCGCGGCGAAACGGGCTTTGCAGCCGAGGTTCTCGCAACCCCGCTCGAAACGCGCGAGGCCTACGCGACGGGCACGATCACCAGTTCGCTGTTCGTGGCCGCTAGAGCCGCAGGCGTGAGCCCCGAGATCATCCTCGCGCTCGCGAACGATATCTTCGGATGGGACATCGATTTCGCCTTGGATATTCGATCAGGCGATCGCTTTGCGATCGTGTACGAGCAGAAGTATCGAGACGGTGAGTACGTCGGCGACGGCCGCATCCTCGCAGCCGATTTCACGAATGCCGGCGTCACCCATCGCGCCATCCTGTTCGAGTCGGCTGACAAAGAGATCAGCGACTACTTTGCGCCGGACGGGCGCAGCATGCGCCGCCAGTTCTTGCGCGCACCGCTCGATTTCACTCGCATTAGCTCGAACTTCAATCCTCGCCGCCGCCACCCCATCCTGAACACGATTCGCGCGCACAAGGGTGTGGACTACGCGGCCGCAACCGGCACGGTCATCAAAGCTGCCGGCGACGGCAAAGTCGATTTCGTCGGCACGAAGGGCGGCTATGGTCGCGCCGTCATCCTCGAACATGGCGGCGGCGTCACGACGCTCTACGGGCACATGTCCCGATTCGCCAAGAACCTCCGCCGCGGCCAACGCGTGAAGCAAGGATCGACGATCGGCTATGTCGGCAGCTCCGGTGCTGCGACGGGCCCGCACCTGCACTACGAATATCGCGTGCACGGCGTGCACAAGAATCCCCGTACGGTGCCGCTCCCCGACGCCTCTCCGGTCCCCGATACCTATCGCGCCGAGTTCGAGGCACGCGCAAGACACATTCTGGCCTCGCTGGACCGCGCGCAAGACTCGGCGGTGGCGGCGGTGCCCGCGGAGTAAGCGGATCGGCTTAAGTCGCTATCGTGATTCTTCGGGTCATAGGCCCCCGCGAGTCGGTCTATAACGAATCGCTCGTCCCCGAGCACCCCGTAACATTCGCTGTAACAAATGCGTAGTATGCTCAAGGCTCTGCGAAACGCGGGGCGGCATGCTCGACGTCAATCTCAAAGCGCCCGAGTACTACATCAATCGAGAATTATCCTTTCTCGAATTCAATGCGCGCGTGCTCGCTCAGGCGCACGACCGCACTCTCCCGCTTCTCGAGCGAATTCGCTTCCTCGGCATTTCATGCTCGAATCTCGATGAGTTCTTCGAGATCCGAGTGGCGGGTCTGAAACAGCGGCTGGAGCTCGGCACCCTAGCCGGCGGACCCGACGGCATGACCGTTCCCGAGCAGCTCACCGCCATCCACAGCCGGGCCGCCGCGCTCGTGAAAGAGCAGTACGAACTGCTCAATCAACTCGTCTTCCCCGCGCTCGCCGAGCAGGGCATCAGATTCGTGAATGCACGAACCATGTCTGCCGAACAGCGCGCTTGGCTCTCGGATTATTTCGCGCACGAAGTGGAGCCTGTGCTCACACCGCTCGGCTTGGATCCCGCGCGACCCTTCCCCCGCATTCAGAACAAGAGCTTGAACTTCATCGTCCGCTTGTCGGGAAAGGATGCGTTCGGGCGCGATGCCGAGCTCGCTGTCGTGCAAGTGCCTCGGTCGCTCCCGAGGATCATCAAGCTTCCGCCTTCGAAAGACGCGCCGGGCATGACGTACTTCGTGTTTCTCTCGGCCGTCATCTCTGCGTTCGTTGCGCAGCTCTTCAGCGGCATGAGTGTCGAAGGCGCGTGGCAGTTCCGGGTCACGCGAAACAGCGATCTCTTCGTCGACGATGAGGAAGTGGACAACCTGCTGCGCGCGATCGAAGGCGAGCTTGCCGAGCGTCGCTATGGCGCGGCGGTGCGTCTCGAAACGTCACTCGACTGCCCGGCCGACATCTCGGGCTTTTTGCTGAAGCATTTCGCGCTCGCGCACGACGATCTTTACCAAGTGAACGGCCCGGTCAATTTGAATCGGCTCACTGCGATCTACGACCTCGTCGATCGACCCGACTTGAAGTTCGCCGCCTTTACGCCGAGCGTGCCGAAACGACTCATCGCGAGAGAGGACATGTTCGCGGCGCTCAGAGAAGGCGACGTGCTCTTGCATCATCCATTCGAGTCGTTCGCGCCGGTGATCGACTTCTTGCGGCAGTCGGCGCTCGATCCGCACGTTCTTGCGATCAAACAAACGCTCTACCGCGCCGGGCCTCAGTCACCGCTCGTTGACGCGCTCGTCGATGCGGCGCGCGCGGGTAAGGAAGTGACCGTCGTGATCGAGCTGATGGCGCGCTTCGATGAGGCTGCGAACATTCAGCTCGCGACGCGGCTACAAGAAGCCGGCGCGCACGTGATGTATGGGGTCGTCGGCTACAAGACGCACGCGAAGCTATTGATGGTCGTGCGACGCGAGAGCGGCAAGCTGCGACGTTACTGTCATCTCGGCACCGGCAACTATCACCCGAACACGGCGCGCATCTACACCGACTACGGGCTGTTCACGTGCGATGGGGCGATCGGTGAGGACTTACACGAGCTGTTCCTACAGCTCACAAGCCCGACGCGAGCCGCGACACTGCAGAAGGTCCTGCAATCGCCGTTCACATTGCACGACTCACTGCTCGAGAAGATGAAGCGCGAGGTCGCCCACGTGCAAGCAGGGAGACCCGGCCGAATCATCGCGAAGATGAACTCGCTGATCGAGCCCCAAGTCATTCAAGCGTTGTACCAGGCGGCAATGGCTGGTGTGAAGATCGATCTCATCGTGCGCGGCATCTGCGCGCTGCGCCCCGGCATCCGCGGTGTGTCCGAGAACATTCGCGTGCGCTCGATCGTTGGACGTTTCTTGGAGCACTCGCGGGTCTACTACTTCCACAATGGCGGAGACCCCGACATTTACTGCGCAAGTGCGGATTGGATGGAGCGCAACTTCTTCCGCCGCATCGAAGTGTGCTTCCCGATCGAAACCAAGTTGCATCGGGACCGCATTCTGGAAGATCTCGAAACCTATCTCGCCGACAACGTGCAGGCGTGGGCACTCAACGCGGACGGATCATATTCACGGCTGAGCCCGGAAGAGGCTCCAGCCGTCAGCGCGCAGCGCACACTGCTCGAGCGTTACGCGGAATCCGCTTCTTCCTGATGGCGCAGGCTCGCGCGCGGTCCAGTCACGCGAGCTTGAGCTTGAACCCGACCATTTTCAGATAGTCGACCTCTCGTTCGAGATCCGCGGCAGTGAGCGGATGCTCTTCAAGCCATCCCTTCGGAAAGCCAAGCTCCAATGCGCGCCCCTCGGCGCGTAGTTCTATCGCGGGCAGCGCCAACGGACTTCGTCCTCGGTTCAGGAGCACCGCGAGCCTGAGCAGCACGATGAGGTATTCCACCTTGGCGTGCCAAGGCGGATTGAGCTCTTCGAGCGTTTCGGGATGGATCTTGCGGCGATGCGCACCGACGATGCAGGCCAGGATCAGCTGTTCTTCTTGCGGAAAACCCGGCATGTCCGCGTGTTCCAGCAGATAGGCACCATGCTTGTGATAGTGCGCATGCGAAACATCGAGGCCGATCTCGTGTAGTCGCGCGGCCCATGAAAGCACGAGTTGCGCAAACGATTCTTGAAGTGCCCATGGTGCGCTTGTCTGCTCCAGAAAATCGAGCGCGGTCGCCTCGACGCGCTCGGCCTGCGCGCGATCGACGTGATAGCGCGCCTGCATCGCACGGACACTGCGCACGCGCGCGTCTTCGTCCGTGAGGCGCCCTATCATGTCGTAGAGCAACCCTTCCCGCAGCGCGCCCTCTGCGACGCGCATGCTCTGAATCCCGAGCACTTCGAACACCTCCGCAAGAATCGCGAGCCCGCCTAGGAACACCGGAGCGCGCTCCTCGCTCAGGCCCGGGAGCTTCAAGCGGCTGAGGTGTCCAGCGCGAAGTGCGTCTTCAATAAGCGCCTCGAGTGCGCTCGGCGTGATGGCTCCATCATTCCCGCCGCGATGACGCAGGATCTCCCCGATGGATCGAATGGTGCCCGAAGACCCGACGGCGCTGTCCCAACCGAGTGATTGGTAGGCCACTACAACCGGCTGAAGCTCCAACCGCGCGCCGAGTCGCGCGCGTTTCATGCGCTTTTCAGTGATCGCGCCGTCCTCGAAGAAGCGCTCGCTCATGCTCACGCATCCCATGTATAGGCTTTCGAGCTGTGTGGTCTGAAGACCTTCGCCCAGAATGAGCTCCGTGCTTCCGCCGCCGATGTCTACGACGAGACGTCGGCCCGGCTCACTCGGCATCGTGTGCGCGACACCGAGATAGACGAGTCGTGCTTCTTCGATACCAGAGATGACCTCGATCGGATGACCGAGCGCCGCACGGGCACGATCGAGAAACGCGCCTTTGCGCCGCGCGCGCCGCAAGGTGTTCGTGCCGACGACGCGCACACGCTCCGCCTTCATGTCGGACAGCCGCTGGCCGAAGCGCTGCAAGCACTCCATGGCACGCTCGATGGCGCCGCGCTCGAGCCGACCTTGCTCGTCGAGCCCGGCAGCGAGGCGCACCATTTCGCGCAATCGATCGACGATCGTGAGCTGCCCGTGAGAGTACCGGGCGACGACCATGTGGAAACTGTTGGAGCCGAGATCTACGGCCGCGATGACATCGGGGAGAGAAGAGCGAGGCATTTTTCAGGCTGTAGACCGTAGGCTGTAGGCAGAACGTCTGGCCTACAGTCTACAGCCGAGAGCCTACAGCCTTAGCCCGTCAGGCGGAGAACGAAGAACCGCAGCCGCAGGTTGTCGAGGCGTTTGGATTGCGGATGACGAACTGAGCGCCTTCCATGTCTTCGCGATAGTCGATCTCGGCACCAGCGAGGTACTGAATGCTCATGGGGTCGACGAGCAACGTCACCCCGTGGTTCTCGACTCGTGTGTCGCCCTCTTCGATGTTCTCGTCGAACGTGAAGCCGTACTGAAAGCCGGAGCATCCGCCGCCCTGAACGAACACGCGCAACTTGAGGTTCGGATTCGATTCCTCGCGGATTAGCTCGCCGACTTTCGCAGCCGCGGCGTCGGTGAAAATGAGGCTCGGTAAGGCTTGGACTTCAGCGTTCATGAGGGCAAATGTCGGGGCGCGTTGGCAACCTTCAAGATCGAGCTCAGGGTAGCCCAATGAGCCCCGGAAATCACGAGGGGTTATCGACGACGGGACCCGAACCGCCCACCCCCACGGCTGGCTCCTGACGTGCAGCGCCGGCCTTGCGCGGCTCGTGTATGAGCTTGCCGTTGATCTCGGCACCCATTTCCATCTCGATCAGCCCGTAATACACGTTGCCCGTTACACGGGCGGTCGCGCCGAGCTCGATCCGGTCGTGCGCGAGGATATCGCCTTTGACAGTGCCATTGAGCACGACGTTCGGCACCGCGACGGACCCTTCGACGACGCCTGCGTCGCTCACGCTGAGTGTCGCGCCGGAATCGGGCGGCGCGTCGACATTGCCCTTCACATGGCCGTCGACGTGAAATCCACCGCTGAACTGGACATCGCCGATGATGCGCGTGCCCGCGCCGATGAGCGTGTCGATTCTTTGAGGTTTTGGTTTGTTTCGGCTGAACATGCGTATGGTGTATTGCGTGTTGTGACCATCGTGGGCGCGCAGATCAACTCTCGACCTGCACCTGCCAGGGATACGATTCTCGAACCGGCGCAAGCTTCGCCGTGCGTACTTCTACAGTGATCGCGCGCGGTTCGAAACCTTCCGGTATTACGATGTCTTGTTCCAGGTTCTGGAAATACCGGAAACGAAACGGCAAATTTGCCTCGCGAGACGGGTCGGTACGAGCCTCGGACAAAGCGAGCTCGGCGGGCTTATTGTCCTGTGTGCCCTCGATCTGGATGCTCACCGACCCCGAGACGACTGCATCCTGACGCATCGATTGTACGAGCACGAGGCGCAATCGATAGTGTTGATCAGTTCCACCGGGCAACACTTGGAAGCGTTGGATTCGAAGGCCGCCGATGCCGTCCTCGGGCGAAACGATTCCGCGATAGAACGTCAGCTCCTCGCGATGCTTGAGAACCTGCGCCTGCAAATCGGCCAGGTTCTTTTCCACGTCTGCGTACGCTTTGCGGTCGACCTCACGCGCAAGCTCCGACGCCGCAATGGACTGTCGCAATGTTTCGTTCTCTTTCTCGAGCCGATCGATCGTTGCGCTCAGTTCGCGCCGATGTTGCATCTCGGTGAGCTTGTTATAGCCGCTGCGATACCGCCCGAGCTCGAACGTACCGACGAGCAGCAGTACGAGGCCGATCGCCGCGCCGATTGCGACCGCGCGCCCGCGCCACGGAGCGTGGTATCGGACTACCAGGCGGCCCGTGCGCAAGGGTGCTTGATCTGCCATCGTTCGGAATTTACAGGTAATCTTCCAAAGATTAGACCACACTCAAACCTTACGTAATGCGACTCGGCGCAAGGAATGCGGCGGCCAGATCCCTCAAAAGGAGTCAGTGGCCCCCTGAGTCCCCCCATCCGTTCCGGCGGACAATGCGAGGTCGAAGGCGAGGACCATGCTCTGGCTAAAGGCCTTTCACATCATTTTCGTCGTGACCTGGTTCGCAGGTCTCTTCTACTTGCCTCGCCTGTTCGTCTATCACGCGAGCGCCGCTGATGAGGTCGGACGCGAGCGTTTCAAAGTGATGGAACGCAAGCTGTTCGTGCTGATGACGATCGGAGGCGCGTTGGCAGCGGTCTTCGGAATCTCGATGATCGTGAAGGTACCCGCTCTCCTGTCCGCAGGCTGGCTGCACACGAAGTTTGCGCTCGTCTTGGTCCTGATCGCTTATCACGCGTGGTGCTACCGGATCGTCCGGACCTTCAGTGAGGATCGTAATCGCCGCTCCGAGCGCTGGTATCGCGCGTTCAACGAAGTGCCGAGCGTGCTGTTGATCGCGATCGTCCTACTCGCGGTACTCAAGCCCTTCTGAGCGCGCGCTGCGCGCCTATGACTCGCGTGTTGCGGCAGACTGCTCGGCTTCGCGCCTGCGCGCGAGATTGCGCAGGTTCTTCTCCTGCTCGAACCATTCGGGCAACGCGGGTGGATCGTTTGGAAACGCTCGGCGTGCGAGCTCATCCAGCGCTCGCGCGTACACGGCTCGCTTGAAAAAAATCACTTCGCGCACGGGCGCCCAATACTCGACCCAGCGCCAGCGCTCGAACTCGGGCTCGTTCGTCGAATCGAAGCGGAAACGATCTTCCGAACCGATGAACTGAAGCAGGAACCAACGTTGCTTCTGACCGATGCAGGGCGGATGACTGTTCTTGCGAACGTACTGCTTCGGCAGCCGGTAGCGCAGCCAACTGCGCGTCGACGCGAGGAGACGCACATCGTCGCGCTCCAAACCGATCTCCTCGGTGAGCTCGCGATACAAAGCTTCCTCCGGCGCCTCGCCTTGCCGTACGCCACCTTGCGGGAACTGCCACCCTCGCCCGCCGGTGCGGCCTCCGAGGAATACTTGGCGATCGTCGCGGATCAATACGATCCCGACATTCGCGCGAAAACCATCTGCGTCGATCGAATCGGTCATGTTTCCGAGTGAGCATCGGCAACGCGCTTCGCTGCCGGGAGTGGACATGTTGCGATTGTTCCACACAACAGAAGCAGCGGATAGCGGACAGGTCGCACGCGAGCCGGCCGATCCCGAGTCATTTGGACGGCATAGATCGACCCCAGGTAACCTGTCGCGTCGTGAACAACAGCCGCATCCTGCTCGTATACACCGCGCTCGTGCTCGCAGCACTTGCCGCGTTCCTGCTCTCGATTGCGATCGGGAGCGTCGACGTCGCATTCCGAGATCTTGCAGGCGCCTTTTCTGGCGAGAACGGTCTCGCGCACGCCTTGATCTTCGATCTACGGCTGCCTCGTGCGCTCAGTGCGTTCGGAGTGGGCAGCACCCTCGCGTTGGCCGGCGTGCTCATGCAGGTGCTGCTACGAAATCCGCTCGCAGACCCGTTCGTCATGGGGATCTCTGGAGGCGCGGCGGTAGGTGCGCTGTCTGCGATGCTCCTCGGGTTGACCGGGATCGTAGTGAGCCTGAGCTCGACCTTCGGTGCACTCATGGCGACCCTGCTCGTATTCGCATTGGCGCACGATGAGGGGAGCTGGGCACCCGTCCGACTCCTGCTCACCGGAATCGTCGTCGCCGCGGGCACGGGTGCAATCGTGACGATGCTGCTCGCACTCGGTCAGGACAGTGAGCTCAGGGGCATGCTGTTCTGGCTGATGGGCGACCTATCGATTGCGAACCGACCCGAACCATTGCTCGTCGTCGCCGCGCTCGCAGTGCTGCTCAGCCTGCCGCTCGCGCGCCATCTGAATTTGCTGGCACGAGGGGAGCTCCAAGCGCGCGTGCTAGGCGCCCCGGTCGATGCGCTTCGAATCGCAATCTTCCTCGGCAGCTCCGCCCTCACGGCCGCTGCGGTCATGAGCGCGGGCACGATCGGTTTCGTCGGACTCGTCACACCACATCTCGTGCGCCTACTGTTGGGATCGGATCACCGCCTCGTACTACCGGCTGCGGCGCTTCTCGGCGGCACACTCGTCATGCTCGCGGATCTGTGCGCACGGACCCTGTTCGCGCCCCGTCAGCTGCCGGTCGGCGCGCTCACGGCACTCGTCGGCGTGCCGTTGTTCCTCGCGTTGATGCGACGGCAGAGGACGTGAACGGTGAAATGCGATTCGAGAGCGCGCACTCGATGCCGCCTCACCATTCACTTGCGCGGGAACGCGACAACATGGTCCGGCTCGATGCGGATGCCGATACGCTCGCCGATCGCGTGGTCGTGATGACTCGGCACGAGCGATAGCAGGTGCGCGCCGCTCGGTAGCTTCAGCGTGTACAAGAACTCGGCACCGCGGAACGCGCGCGCACAAATCTCAGCCGTGAGCGGGCTCGCATCGTCGTGCACGACATCGTCCGGGCGCAATAGCAAATCGACGCGAGCGCCAGGGCGCAGTTCGACCCCGCCATTCATTCGCACGGCTCCGACTTCCGTTTGCACGGTCTCCGCGCTGATGACATCGCCCAGCAGAAAAACACCCTGACCGATGAAATCCGCGACGAAGCGCGTCGCCGGCCGATGATAAAGATCGTAGGGCGTCGCCCATTGTTCGAGCTTGCCGTCACGCATGACGCCGACGACATCCGCGACGGCGAACGCTTCCTGCTGATCGTGCGTGACAAGCAGCGCCGTGGCGCCGAGCTGCTTCAACACCGAGCGCACCTCGATGCTCAAGCGCTCTCGCAGCTCGACATCGAGGCTGGAGAACGGCTCGTCCAGCAGCACGATATCGGGCTTCGGCGCAAGCGCGCGCGCCAACGCCACACGCTGCTGCTCGCCTCCCGAAAGCTGATGCGGATACTGGCTACGCCGATCCGAGAGCCCGACGACCTCGAGCAATTCATCGACACGCCGTGCGCATGCATCGCGCGAGAGGCGCGTGAGTCCGAACGCGACGTTCTGCTGCACCGTCAAGTGCGGGAATAGCGCGAGATCTTGAAACACCATGCCGATATGGCGCTGCTCCGGCGCGAGCGCACGGCCAGGCTCAGCGAGCACGGTGCCCTGTGCGCGGATCGTGCCGCCATCGATCGACTCGAATCCTGCGATACACCGTAAGGCGGTCGTCTTGCCGCATCCGCTTGGACCGAGCAAACAGCCGATTGCGCCGCGTTCGAGCTGGAACGAGAGTCCGTTCACAGCGGTTCGCGCACCGAACGTTCGCACGACATCCACGAGATCAAGCCACATGCTCACCTCGGCGCGTCAACATCGCGGCTGGAATCAACCCGACGAGCACGATGGCAAGGGCCGGAAGCGCCGCTCGATCCCACTCGCCTTCGGAGGTCATCTCGAACACGCGCACAGCGAGCGTGTCCCAGCCGAACGGGCGCGCGATGAGCGTGATCGGCATCTCCTTCATGACATCGACGAAGACGAGAATCGCGGCCGATATCAAGCTAGTGCGAAGGAGTGGCACATGAACTCGCCGCAAGAGCGCCCGGCCAGCAACGCCGAGCGAGATCGCCGCTTCATCGATCGTCGTCGTGATGCGATTGAGCCCGCTTTCGATCGGATTGAATCCGACTGCCATGAAGCGAGCGAAGTACGCGAGCAGCACGGTCGCAAGCGTTCCTTGCAGCAGCAACGAAGGCGCAGCGTCGCCGAACCACGAAGACATCCAACGCTGCAGGAGATTGTTCAAGCCAATGATGGGTACGAGAATGCCGACGGCGAGCACGGTGCCCGGAACTGCATACCCCATTGTCGCGATGCGTACGAGCGCTTTGACAGGCATCGAACCGTGATGCCGCTCGAGATAGGCGACGAGCAAGCTCGCACCGGCGATGATGAGCGCCGCAGAGCCCGCCAGCGAAACGCTGTGCATGATGAACCCGAAATAGCGCGCATCGAGATCCAGTGAGGCGCGTCTGACTGCCCAGATGACGAGTTGCGCGACGGGAAGCAGAAACCCGAGCACGAGCACGACGCTCGCACCTCCCGCCGCCGCGAGCGCACGAGCGCCGCGCAGCTCGATGCGAGGCGGCTGACTCGTCATATCGCGTGCGGTCACGAACCGTAAATTTGCGCGCGAACGCCGCTCGAGCGCGAAGACGATTGCGACGAACACCAAGAGCACCGCGGCGAGCTCGAGCGCCGCATTGATCGAGAACATGCCGAACCACGCTCGATAGATCGCGGTCGTGAACGTGTCATAGTTGAAGACGGCCACGGTCCCGAAGTCGGCCAATGTTTCCATCGCAACGAGTGCGGTGCCGGCGACGATCCAAGGTCGAGCCATCGGCAAGACGACGTGCCAAAAGGCACGCATCGGCGTCATACCGAGCGTTCGCGCAGCTTCCTGAGCTCTTCGCCCTTGCGTGAGGAATGCGCCTCGCGCGAGCAAGTAGACATACGGGTAAAGCGAAAACGTCAGCACGACGATCACGCCGCCCGTGGAACGGATCGGAGGAAACCAGCTCGAGGTGCCGAAATGCTCGCGCAGCCACGTCTGCAGCGGACCGGTGAAATCGAGGAATCCCACTGCGATGAACGCCAGCACGTAGCCAGGCATCGCGAGCGGCAACAACAGGGCCCATTGGAAAATACGGCGCCCCGGGAACTCGCAAACTGATGTGAGCCACGCGAGCGAAGTGCCGAGCGCGGCTGCACCGACGGATACGCCCACGACGAGCACGAGCGTGTTCATCACGACCGACGGCAACACGTACCGAGCGAGGTGCGACCAGATGTCGACTTCCGGCGTCAGCACCGCCGTCAGCACGGCGAAGAGCGGCACGAGGGCCGGAAGACAGAGCAGCAGCAGAAGCAGAAAGCTGCGAGCATTCGCCACGCTTCGCGAGCGTGGAGCTCCGATCTCCGCGGCGATGGCCGACATGCCCGATCAGCGGAAGCCGGCGCGATCCATGAGTCGGACAGCCGTCGGTTGCAGCTCGCCCGCCTTCGCAACGTTCAGCGAATTCGCCCGGAAGGTTCCCCACCCTGCGACGAGCGGATCGGGCTCGACATTGGGATTCGCGGGATACTCGAGATTGGCATCCGCGAACATCGACTGCGCCTCGGGCTGCGTCAGCCACTCGAGGAACTTCTGCGCCGCCTCGGCATGCGGCGCCGCCGCCGTGATGCCAGCGCCGGACACGTTCACGTGGACGCCCGCGCCTGCGAGGTGCGCCCAGAACAGCTTGAGCGGCAGGTTCGCGTTTTCGCGCACGAGCCGACCGAAGTAGTAGCTATTGACGATGCCGACGTCGCATTGCCCCGCAACGATCGCTTGCATGAGCTGCGTATCGTTCGCAAAGGGTTCTGTCGCCAGGTTTGCGACCCAGCCGCGGACGACTTGTTCGGTCTTCTCTTCCCCGTGCGCAGCCACCATCAACGCGACGAGCGATTGGTTGTACACGGACTTCGAGGTGCGCAGGCAAAGCCGGCCGCGCCAACGCTCGTCCGCAAGATCCTCGTAACCGTTGAGCTGCTCGGGTTGCACGCGTTCGGTCGAATAGACGATCGTCCGCGCGCGTACCGACAGCCCGAACCACTGCGAAGCGGGATCGCGCAGGTGCTCGGGAATGTTCGTGGTGATGGTTTCGGATTCGATGGAGCGGAAGAGACCCCGCTCCGCCGCTTGCCACAATTGCCCGGCATCGACGGTCAGCAGAATGTCCGCGGGAGAATTCCTCCCTTCAGCCGCGAGGCGCTCGATCAGCGGCCCGGCATCGTCCGTCACGAAGCGAATCGCCTGGCCGGTTTCCTGCGTATAGCGGTCGAACATCGGCTTGATCAACTGCTCATTGCGAGAGGAGTAGACGACGATCTCCGTCGGCTCACGACTACAGCCGGCTAGCGTCAATACGCCAACGGCCAGCAACATCCCAAAGCGGAAGGACCGCGAAAAGATTGGATCGGACATGGGGCCTGCTTAATGAGAATGAATCGCATTAGCATGTTAGCACGAGAGAACTCCAGTGACGAAGGGGAGGAGAAAATCTCTCCCTCTCACGCCAGCTCTACGCGGTTCCGTCCGAGCTGCTTGGCCCGATAGAGGGCCGAATCGGCATTGGCCAGGAGCCGCTCGGCTGCAGACTTCAGGTCGGTTTCGTCGCGGGTCGGCTGTAGCCCAGCGACACCGATCGACACCGTCATGTGGACCTGCGCTCCCGGAGAAATCTCGAGCGGTGTACCGCAGACTGCGGCGCGAATGCGCTCCGCGAGCGCGGCTGCCTGCTCAGGCGAGATGCCCGGTGCAAGCACGACGAATTCATCGCCGCCAAAACGCGCGGCCGCGTCGCTGCCACGAATGTGCGCATCGACCCGCTGCGCGGCTTCTCGCAACGCCATGTCACCCGCAAGATGGCCATGTTGGTCGTTGATCTCTTTGAAGCGATCCAAGTCGATGAGCAGGCAGGTCAGTCCTGTTCCTTGGCGTTGAGCGCGCGCGAGCTCTTCCTTCAATCGAGCGTTGAGATAACGTCGGTTGTGCCACCCGGTCAGAAAATCGGTGAGCCCACTGCGCACGAGACGGGCGCGATTGATCGTGTTCTCGATCGCGAATGAGGCAATCACGCCCAAGTGCGCGAGGAAGTCCGTCGCGAGGTGTCGAGAAAAACGCTTGTCGTCCGCGCTCCCGAAATTGAGGCTCCCCTGCAACCGATCCTGACGCCGTAATGGAATCAGGGCCACGCTTCGAATCGAGTCGACTCGCGGAAATAGCAGCTGGTGGTCGCAGCCCATATAGGGTCCGAGCCAGGGTTTGTGGAACGAGTTGAACTGCGGCGCCATGCCGACGAGGCTGTCGGAGAACAGCACATTCGGAAGACTCGCGGTGTCGATGTGCTCTGCGATCAGCAAGTGACGAATCTCGTGCTGAGGATCCCACAAAAGCAAGGTGACCGCTTCGAGGGAATAGCTCGTCTTGAGCCCATTGCAGGTCGCATCGAAGAGCTGCGCGATCGTTTCAGCCTTGAGCAGCTCGAGCTCCCGCTCCTGGCTGCGCTTCAACAAGCGCTCGTTCGCCGCTGCCTCATCCATGAGCGCAGCAATGCGGGCACGAAGCTCGCGCACTTCGTTGTTGGTATCTCGCGCCGACATATCGCCTCTACCCGCTGTCACTCGGCTCTCGCACGAACGCTCAACCTTCTCGCGCTCGCCCAGCGAGATAATCTCGGCCTCGCTGCATGAGTGCGGTGAACTCCATCGCATCGTTCGCGCTCACGGCGCGCCAAATCCTGTCCACGGCTTCGCGCAACGCCTGCAAGGATTGGCGGCCGTACTCGTTCAGGCTTTGGATCTCGAAATAGAGATCTGGACTTTCGCGCGCGACCAGCGTCGCGACATCGACCTGAGCGTCATACGTCGTGCTGGAAAGCGTCGCGAGTCGCGGCGCAGCTTCCCCGCTCTCTGCAAGCGCAGTGAAGAATGCGATGTTGAGAGCGTGCGACAGCCCCAGCACGTAAGCGATGAGTCGGTCGTGATCGTCGAGGCTCATGACGACCTGCTTGGCCATCGTCGCGGCGAACAACGCGCGCGCTTGCTCCACCGCTTCGGCGTGCCCCAGATCGACGAAAATGACGTGACGACCCGACAAGAGCTCCGTATCCGGCCCGAACATCGGATGGATGGAGGTCACGCGGCAGCCAGCGGTCTGCAGCGCCGCGATGCCACGGCGGAGCGGCGTCTTCAACGAGCCGATATCGAACACGATGCCAGCGGGCCGCCTCTGCGCGAGTTCCTCGAGCACGACGTTGGCGATCTTGAGGGGCGTCGCGACGACGATGATGTCGTGGGCGAGCGTCAGATCACGCCACTCGGGCGTGTAGGTGTAGCCATCCGCAGCGAAGCCTTCGGGCTTACCCGCAGGATCGGCGATCGTGATCGCGTAGCCCTGAGAAGCGAGAAATTCGGCGAACCAGCGGCCCATCTTGCCGCTTCCACCGATGATGAGCGCGGTCTTGCCGCCGCCGCGTCCACCCGCTGCGACACGCATTTGCTCCTGAGTGGTGAGCGAGCCGCGAATGAGCAGGCGGAAAACGGATTCTGCCAAGGATGGCGACAGGCCGAGGGTTTGCGCAGCCTCGCGCGCTTGCAGAAGCACTTCTCGCTCGCGCCCGAAGTCCCGGGTCGGCTGCCCGCTGCGGGCCTTCACCTCTGCAACTTGGCGGCTCAGCTTCTGCCGCTCCGCCATGAGCGTGAGCAGTTGTTTGTCGAGCTCCGATAGTCGGGCTCGAAGCGCTTCTAAACTCATGTGCGGGTCCGGGTATTTCGGTAGGCGTCCTATTGCGCGACCCTTTTACTAAGCGCGCGCGGGACCCGCAAGCACTCCTCGCCCGGGCAAGCCCGAGCGAAGAGCACTTCATCGAATCGACTAGCTCGGTCTCGGCAGACTGCCTCACGCGCGCCTCGCGTGGCTTAGAAAAGCGGCACGCTGATGATGAGGCTCGCTACACCCGCGTGCGAGTGCGGGCCATGATAGCGATAGCGTGGGTAGTAATAGTCATAGTAGTCGCGCACGGCGACATGGTAGTGCGCGCCGTGGAAGTGACGGCTGTCCGCGCAGTAGCGACCGCGATAGCTTGCAGGCGCCCAGTAGCGCCCTTCATGGTAGTGCCAGCCCTTGCGAGTCGCGTGCTTCGGGGGACGATGGCTGCCGTGGGCGTAGTGGCGCTGGTGAACGCGATCGTGCGAGCGGTGCGCATTCGGGTGCCGCGCGTGATGGTGCGTCTCTCCGTAGCGATGAGATCGTTGTTGATCGTGTGATCGATGCCGATCGCCAGCATACGCGCCAGCGCTCATCGCAAGACCGATCAGCGCGAACGCAAACCATCGCATCCGACGCACCCAAGGTGTCGCTGCCGAGTGACGCATTCGTACCTCCTCATGCTGTCTACACGCGGTCCACGCTAAGTTCGGAGTACTGAACGCGTCCTGAATCCACATTTGGCTGCATAATCGCAGCCTGCCTGCCGAGGACCCGTCCATGCTTCCGCACGAGTTGCTGCCCGAGAGATTGCCTATCGACCCCATGCCGCTCTTCGCGGAGTGGTTCACGCTCGCGCGCGAACGCAAGACTCAGCCGAATCCCGATTGCATGGTGCTCGCGAGCGTCGATGCCGACGGTCGACCGTCTGCGCGCGTCGTGCTCTGCAAGCAGATCGCGCACGCGGAGGGGTATATCGTCTTCTTCACGAACTACCATTCGCGCAAAGGCCGCGAGCTGATCGACCATCCGCGGGCAGCATGCGTATTCCATTGGGACGCGCTGCATCGTCAAGTACGCATCGAGGGGCGCGTCGTGCGCTCACCGGCGGAAGAAAGCGATGCCTATTTCGCCTCGCGCGCACTCGACAGCCGCGTAGGAGCTTGGGCGAGCGAACAGAGCGCCCCCCTTGGCTCTCGGTCGGATCTGGAGGATCGCGTGCGTGCCGTCGCCGAGAAGTTCGGTATTCCGCCGGGCGCTACGGAGGGAGACGTACCTCGTCCTCCGCACTGGGGCGGCTTCAGACTATGGGCTGAATCGATCGAGCTTTGGATCGAGGGCGCGCACCGCGTGCACGACCGGGCCGTATGGAAGCGCACCCTGCAAGCGCGCGACGAACATTCGTTTACGACGAGCCCGTGGCAGGCGACGCGGCTATATCCCTAGCAGGCTGACCGCAACAAGGCTGCTCCTTGTTCTGGCCGTCAACAGTCAACCGTCAACTCACTCACTTCACGACCTTCAACGTCGGCTTGCCGCGTTTCGAATCCGTGTTCGTGGGCGAGCCATCGCTTGATGGCGGAGGTGAGTCGGGCGGCGGCGGTGGCGCATCGGCTTCCGAGAAGATCATGCCCTGCCCCGTCTCGCGGGCGTAGATGCCGAGCACCGCGGCAACCGGCACCGACACGTCATACGTCGCAGCGCCGAATCGAGCCCGAAAACGAACGAAGTCATTGCCGAGTGCAAGCCCGCTCGTCGCGTGAGTGCTCACGTTCAAGATGATCTTGCCGTCCTGCACGTACTGACGCGGCACTTCGACACCTTGCATCGCGGCATCGACAACGATGTGCGGTGTCTGAGCGTTGTCGCTGATCCACTCGTGCATCGCGCGGAGCAAATAAGGCCTCCGCGATCTCAATGGGGTTTCGGCCATGGCGAACTAGGCTCGCATCTCCTGCTCGATCCGCGAAAGACTTTGCCGGAAGGCAGGACGCGAAAAGATGAGATTCGCATAACGCGAAATCGACGGCGCATGTGCCAGATCGATCTCCCATGCGGAGAGACGCCAGAGAATCGGTGCGATCGAAGCATCGACGAGCGAGAACTCATCGGACAAGAAATAAGGCTTCGCCTTGAACACGTCCGCGCTCGCGAGAATGCTTTCGCGGAGGATCTTGCGGGCTTTCTGGCCCTGCTTCTTGTCGTTCTGATCTTCGATCTGCTGCGCGAGCGTGTACCAATCTCTTTCGATCCGATACAGCGCGACGCGGAACTGCGCACGCGCAACGGGATCGACCGGCATCAGAGGCGGATGCGGAAATCGCTCATCGAGATATTCGATGATGACGCGCGAATCGTAAAGCACGAGGTCCCGATCGACGAGCGTCGGGACCGTGTTGTAGGGATTGAGGTCGAGCAGATCCTCGGGAAGGTTCCCATCCTGCACGTCGATCGTTTCGACATGGATGCTCTTCTCCGCCAGCACGATGCGCGTGCGATGGCTCCACGGGTCATCCGCCTTGGAGAAGAGCGTCATCACGTCGGTACGCTCTGGAATCGCGCTACTCGTGGACCACGCCGAGCGCCCGTCTTCGGGGCTCGCGCGCCGCTCACTTCACGTCTTTCCAGTACTCCTTCTTGAGTAAGAACGCGAGCAGGAAGAACACCAACAAGAATCCGAGCACATAGAACCCTAGACTACGCCGCTGGAGCTGCATCGGCTCGCCGATATAGTCCAGGAAGTTGACCGTGTCGCGGACGAACTGATCGTACTCCGCCGGCGTGAGCAGCCCCGGCTGCGCCAGCTCGAAACCCTTGAACTTCTTGTGAACGGCATCGTGCGCGGGATCGCTTTCCCCGTCGTACACCGCGGCTTGATAGCCCTGAAGCTCCCACAGGACGTGCGGCATCGACGTACCCGGCAGCACGAGGTTATTCACGCCGGTCGGGCGCTTCGGATCCAAGTAGAACGACTTCAGGAACGAATAGATGTAGTCCGTCCCGCGAGCGCGCGCCATGAGCGAAAGGTCCGGCGGTGCGGTACCGAACCAGCGCGCAGCGGCATCCTGCGGCAAGGCGATCTGCATCGTGTCGTGGATCGCATCGCCGGTGAACATCAAGTTCTCCATGACCTGCGCTTCCGTGAGCCCGAGATCAGCCGCAAGCCGGCTGTAGCGGACGTACTTCGCGGAATGACACCCCATGCAGTAGTTCACGAAATTGCGCGCGCCGCGCTGAAGCGAGGCCGTGTTCGCAACGTCGTTGTTCGCCTGCTGAATGACGCCGCTCGGCGCCGAGGCCGCAAACGCGACTGCCGAAGTGGCGCTCAGAACGAGCGCAAGCGCGATGTTTTTGATCTTCCGCTTAGTGCGCATGGTAAGTCACCCGCTCAGGCACCGGCTTCGTAGGATCGATCTTCGTGTACCAGGGCATGAGAACGAAAAACGCGAAATAGACAATCGTGAAGAAGCGCGCTGCATACGTGTACGCGGGCGTCACGTGCTGCAAGCCAAGATAGCCGAGCGCGATGAAGCTCACTGCAAACGCAGTCAGGAACGTCTTGAAGATCCAGCCGCGATAGCGGACCGACCTGACCTTCGAGCGATCGAGCCATGGCAGGAACACGAACGAAATCACCGCCAAGCCCATGAGCACGACACCGAGCAGCTTGTTCGGTACCGCACGGAGAATCGCGTAGTACGGCGTGAAGTACCACACCGGCGCGATGTTCTCAGGCGTTTGCAACGGGTTCGCCGGCTGGAAGTTTGCGTGTTCCAGGAAATACCCGCCCATCTCGGGCGCGAAGAAGATCACGCTCACGAACAGCGCCAGGAAAACGATCGTGCCGACGAGATCCTTCACCGTGTAATACGGGTGGAACGGAATGCCGTCGACCGGGTGACCATCCGGACCTTTCACTTTCTTGATATCGACGCCGTCCGGGTTGTTCGAGCCGACTTCGTGGAGCGCAAGGATGTGCGCGATCACGAGGAACACGAGCGCGAGCGGCAACGCGATCACGTGGAGCGCGAAGAACCGATTGAGCGTGATGTCGGAGATGTAGAAGTCGCCGCGAATCCATTCGACGAGGGCCTCGCCGACGCCCGGGATCGCGCCGAACAGCGACACGATGACCTGTGCACCCCAGTAGGACATGTTGCCCCACGGGAGCAAGTAACCGAAGAACGCTTCCGCCATGAGCGCGAGATAGATCAGCATGCCGAAGATCCACACGAGCTCGCGCGGATTCTTGTGCGAGCCGTACATGATCCCGCGGAACATGTGCAGGTACACGACGATGAAGAATGCCGATGCGCCGGTCGAATGCATGTAGCGAATGAGCCAGCCCCATTCGACATCGCGCATGATGTACTCGACCGATGCGAAGGCATCCGCGGCCGAGGGCTTGTAGTTCATCGTGAGGAAGATACCCGTGACGATCTGGATCACGAGCACGAGCAGTGCGAGCGAGCCGAAGTAGTACCAGAAGTTGAAGTTCTTCGGCGCGTAGTACTCGGTCATGTGCGCTTTCAAGAAGCGCGAGTAGCCGAGGCGCTGATCGCACCATTCGGCAATTGCAGCCATACGGCCGCGACGCGCAGGGGCCGGCATCGTGGCGCTCATTTATGCAACCTCCGCATCTACGCCAATTTGAATGACGCTTTCAGTGACGAAACGGTACGGCGGGATGCGCAGATTCGTGGGCGCGGGCACGTCCTTGAAGACGCGACCGGCCATGTCGAAGCGCGACCCGTGACAAGGGCAGTAGAAGCCGCCCGGCCAATCGGCACCGAGCTCTGCGTCTTGCGGCTGGAAGCGATCGAGCGGCGCACACCCAAGGTGCGTGCAGACGCCAACGAGCACGAGGTACTCGGGCTTGAGCGAACGCGCATCGTTTTTCGTGTAATCCGGCTGCTCGGATTCTTCCGATTGAGGATCGCGCAGGCTCCCGACGACTTCGGGCGCCGTCAGCGTGGCGAGCATCTCCGGCGTACGCCGGACGATGAAGATGGCCTGACCGCGCCAGTTCACCTTCAAGACTGCGCCGGGCTCGAGCTTGCTGATGTCTTGCTCGACCGGTGCACCGAGCGCTTGTGCTCGCGCGCTCGGCTTCCACGATGCGAGGAATGGAACGGCAGTCGCCGCTAAGCCCGCGACGCCGGTTACTGTGGTGGCGACTAACAGGAAATGTCGCCGTCCGCCATCGATCTGTTCTGGTTCTGCGCTCATCCACATCTCCGCGAGCCGACCCGACGCCAGCTCGACCCGTTTCGCCCTTCTCGCGCGTTTGTGTGCACGAGCACACTTTCGCGACGTTTATCCACGTTCGCGTTAGTGCAGAGTTTTAATCGTTCAAGGAATTGCGCATTATACACATATCGATCAGCGCGCTTTGAAGCGCAACCCCCGGGCCCGGAGCAAGGAAGCGCTGCCCCCGGTGATGATGTGAAGCGCACCGTGCCGACCCTGCAAGAATCGCTGAAGTTTTTCCTCAAGTGGACGCTCGTCGGTCTCGGCGCAGCGGCCATGCTCCTCATCGTGCGCTTCAGTTTCTGGAACGGCCCGTCGGCCGCCGCGAGCGAACAGTCGACCGAGGCGGTTCGGTCCGCCGAGATACCGCCAGTCCAGCGTTCCTTCGCCGATGCGGTCAGCCGCGCAAGTCCAGCGGTCGTCAACATTTACACGGCGCGGGTCGTAGAAGACGCTGCCGCCAAGTCGCTGCGGCCTGACTCCCCGTTGCGCGAGAACCTCCCGAACGTGCGGCGGCGCGTGGAGGGAAGCTTGGGTTCTGGCGTGATCGTCGACCGCGACGGCCATCTGGTCACGAATCATCATGTCATTCAGGGTGCCGCCGAAATTCGCGTGCAGCTCGCCGATGGTCGCATCGCGACACCGTCCATCGTCGGCACCGACCCAGACACCGATCTCGCGGTGCTTCGGGTCGACGTCGAGGAAGTTCCTTTCATGACGATGGGCCGATCCAACGAAGTGCGCGCCGGCGATGTCGTCCTCGCGATCGGCAATCCGTTCGGGTTGAGCCAGACGGTCACGCAAGGGATCGTCAGCGCGACCGGCCGAGGACGGCTGGGGGTCGCCGACTTCGAAGATTTCATTCAAACCGATGCCGCAATCAATTTCGGCAACTCCGGTGGAGCACTCATCAATACGGAAGGCGAGCTCATCGGCATCAATACCGCGGTGCTCGCGCAAGCGCTCGGCACCGATGGCATCAGCTTCGCGATCCCCGTGAACATGGTCCGCGGCGTGATGAATCAAATCCTGGAGCACGGGCGCGTACGACGCGGTTGGCTCGGCGTGGACTCCGAAGAGCTTTCTTCCGAGGCCGCGGCAGCGCTCGGGATCAATCCCCCCGTCGCGCTACGAATTCACCGCGTCGATCCGAACGGCCCTGCAGCGTTGGCCGGGCTGCGCGAGAACGATGTGGTCACCCACTTGAACGGGCAGGCAATTCTCAACGGCGAAGAAGCACTCAACCGAGTCGCTGCGATGTCGCCGGGATCTAAGCTCGCAATCGGCGGCCGTCGCGGCAATCAAGCGCTGCAACTGTCCGCAACCTTACATGAGCGGCCGCCGCGCGGCGGCAGCTGAGCGCAACGCTGACGACCGTCAGCCCGACATTCTCTTGATGTGCGCGCCGAGTTGCTCGAGCTTCTCCTCGATGCGCTCGTAACCGCGATCGATGTGGTAGATGCGAAGCACGTCGGTCGTGCCTTCCGCAACGAGGCCGGCGAGGACGAGACTGGCCGAAGCGCGTAGGTCAGTTGCCATCACGGGTGCCGCGGTGAGCTTTTCGACGCCACGGATGAGCGCCGTGTTGCCCTCGATTCGAATCTCCGCCCCGAGCCGGCGCATCTCGAGCATGTGCATGAAGCGATTCTCGAAGATCGTTTCGGTGACCGCGGCAACACCTTCCGAGACCGTGTTCAGCGCCGCAAATTGTGCCTGCATGTCCGTCGGAAACGCCGGATAGGGCGCGGTTCGAATATCGACCGATCGCGGGCGGCGCTTGTGCATGTTGAGCTCGATCCAGTTATCGCCCGTGCCGATCTCCGCGCCCGCCTCGCGTAGCTTCGCGATGACCGCGTCGAGGTGATCCGGTCGCGTGCCTTTGATGCGCACATGCCCGCGCGTAATGGCGCCCGCGACGAGATACGTCCCGGTCTCGATACGATCGGGCAAGACGTCGTAGCTCGTGCCGCCGAGGCGCTTCACCCCTTCCACGACGATGCGGTCGGTTCCCGCGCCGCAAATTTTCGCGCCCATCCCAGTCAGAAAATTCGCGAGATCGACGACCTCGGGCTCGCGCGCGGCGTTCTCGATGATCGTCTCGCCTTCCGCAAGCGTTGCCGCCATCAAGAGATTCTCGGTGCCTGTCACCGTCACCGTATCGAGCACGAGATGAGTCCCGACCAGTTTGTCCGCGCGCGCGCGAATGTAGCCATTCTCGATCGAGATCTCCGCGCCGAGCGCACGCAGCCCATCGACGTGGATGTTGACGGGGCGCGCACCGATCGCGCAGCCGCCTGGCAACGAGACGTCAGCTTTTCCGAAGCGCGCAAGCAACGGCCCGAGCACGACGATCGACGCACGCATCGTACGCACGAGCTCATAGGGCGCGACGCATTCGCGGATCGACGACGCATCGACTTCCACGCGTAGCTTGTCGTCGATTGTCACGCTCACGCCCATGCGGCCGAGCAGCTCGATCATGGTCGTGACGTCTTGAAGATGAGGCACGTTGCCGACCGATACCGTGCCCTCCGCGAGCAGCGTGCCGGCAAGAATCGGCAATGCCGCATTCTTCGCGCCGGAAATGCGCACTTCGCCTTCGAGCGGCGTACCGCCGCGGATTTGAAGCTTATCCATGGGCTGTAGACCGTAGGCTGTAGGCTGTAGCCAGACCGGCAATACCTATCGCCACTCTAGCTGTTGGAAGCACGCTTGATCGTGAGCGAAGCATTTCTGACCTAGAGCCTAGAGCCTACGGCCTCATCAGGCGTGAGCGCCTGCATCGAGAGGGCATGAATCTCGCGGCCCATCAGCGCTCCGAGCGTCGCGTACACGAGCTGATGGCGCTGGATCATGCGTTTGCCTACGAACTGCTCGGCAACGATGACGGCTTCAAAGTGGGTGTCGTCGTCGGACATGACTTGGACGCGCGCACCGGGCAGTCCGGCTTCAATCAGACGCTGTACTTCAATGGCATTCATGGGCAAATGGAATCCTACGCGGGCCCGCGATATTAGCCGATTCGGTGCGGCGGATCGCGGTTTGACGAGGCGGCGCGCTATCATGCCGGCATGACTCACCCGCTCGACGCTCAGCAACTCCTTGCACGTGGCCAGCGCGTCCTCGAGACCGAGATCGCGGCCATCGCCGCGGTGCGCGAACGACTGCAAGACACGTTCGTCGAGGCTTGCCGGCTCTTACACGACTGCAAGGGGCGCGTCGTCGTCTCCGGGATGGGCAAGTCCGGACACATCGGCAACAAGGTCGCCGCAACGCTTGCCAGCACAGGGACACCCGCGTTCTTCCTGCATCCGGCCGAAGCTGGGCACGGGGACATCGGCATGATTACCGCCGACGATGTGTTCTTGGCGCTATCGAATTCAGGGGATACGCCGGAGCTCTTGACGATTCTGCCGGTCATCAAGCGCCTAGGCATCCCGATCGTCGTGATGACCGGCCGCCCCCTTTCGACGCTCGCAAAGGCGGCCGATGTCGTTCTCGACGTCAGCGTGCCGGAAGAAGCGTGCCCTCACAACTTGGCGCCGACCGCAAGCACGACCGCGACACTCGCAATGGGCGATGCGATCGCCGTTGCGATTTTGGAGGCGCGCGGTTTCACGCAAGAGGACTTCGCTCGGTCGCACCCCGGTGGGATTCTCGGCAGGCGTTTGTTGATGCGCATCGAAGACGTCATGCGAACAGGCGAACAGTTGCCGTTTGTCGGCCCGGAGACGTCGCTTCGCGATGGTCTCATCGAGATGAGCCGCAAAGGCCTCGGCATGACGGCGATTGTCGACGAGTCGCGCAAGGTTCTAGGCATCTTCACAGACGGCGACTTGCGCCGCACGCTCGACCGCGAGCCCGATCTGCGCACAAAGCGCATGTCCGAAGTGATGACCGCGAACCCGAAGACGATCGGCCCCGAGATGCTCGCAGCCGAAGCAGTCCATCTGCTCGAAACTTCGCGCATCACCCAGCTGCTCGTCGTCGACGAGGAGGGCGGTCTCATCGGCGCACTCAACGTGCACGATCTGTTTCGCGCGGGCGTGATGTGATGGATACGCTGATCGAACGTGCGAACGACGTCCGCCTACTCGTGCTCGACGTGGATGGTGTGCTGACCGACGGTCGCTTGTACTTCACGGCGCGCGGCGAGGAAATGAAATGCTTTCACGTGCGGGACGGTGCCGGGATCGTGCGCCTCCTCCGCGCTGGAGTCCAAGTGGCGGTGATTTCCGGGCGTTCGTCGCGCGCGGTCGAACGTCGGATGTCCGAGCTCGGCGTGACCTGGGTCCGTCAAGGCATCGAGGACAAGCAAGCGGCGCTTCGAGAGCTGCTCGACATCCTAGGGCTGACCGTACAGTCAGTCGCATGCATGGGCGATGACCTGGCTGACCTGCCGCTATTCGAAGTGGCGCGCCTCGCGGTCACGGTCGCGGACGCGCATCCGAGCGTGAAGTCGCGTGCGCACTTCATTACGCAGGCGAGCGGCGGTCAAGGCGCAGTCCGCGAGGTCTGCGATCTCATCATGGAAAGTCAGCGTCGAATCGCTTGAACCGGTGAGCGCGTGAACTGGCGATGGATTTCAATCACTGCTTTGTTGGCCGCCCTCGTGATCGGCTACGGAGCGCTCAATCGGCGCGACGGCTCCTTCGAAGTCGTCTCTGAAACACCGGTTCGACCCACATACTATCTGCGCAATGCCGTGATCACCGAGACGTCCGCGGACGGATCGCTCCAAACGCAACTCGCTGCGCAGCGTATCGAGCTCGAGCCACTCAGCGATGACTTGAGCATGAACGAGGTTCTTCTGACGTATTTTCAATCGGCAGAGCAAGCGTGGCGGCTCACCGCCGACCGCGGCTACAAGCCCGGCGACTCGCCGATCTTCAACTTGATTGGAGATGTCGAGCTTCGGCCGGCACGCGGCAACACCGAGGGTAGCCTGCAAGCGGAAGCCCTAGCCATCGACACCGAACAGGAAATCGCCTTCAACACGCGCTCGCCGGTGCATATCCGCTTCGGCAAGCACGCGATGGAAGTACAAGGTTTCCGCTTCGACCTGAACGAGCAGAAACTCGAGTTGCAATCCGGCGGAGGTCACTATGCGCAGCTCTGAGAAGATTGCGCTCATCATGCTCATGTTCGTCGCTGCGCTGAGCGTCCGAGCCGCCGAAGCTCCGGCCTTCGACACACAACAACAGTTCGGCTACGACTTCGAGCGCTCTGAGGTCGATTTCAAGAACGATACCGCGCACTTCTACGGCGGGGTTCGCGTGACGCAGGGTCCGAATTCGATCCAGGCCGAGGAAGCCGTCGCGCGCGCGTTCCGTTCCGAGAACAAACAATGGGAGTTCCAACAGTCGGTGCTCGTCCGGACGGCGGATGCGCGCCTTTCAGCCGCAAGCGCGACCGCAGCGTTCAGCGATAACGTGCTCGTCGCAACGCGTGTCGAAGGTGCGCCCGCAGAGTTCGAACGCCTCGGCGGATCCTCGGACCAAATGGCCCGCGGTCGAGCCCGCGTCATCGAGTACGACGTCGCGACCGACACCGTTACACTCACGGGAGACGTTTGGTTCGGTTACGGCAAAGATGAAGTGGAGGCCGAGACGGTGATCTACAGCTTGCGCGACGAACGCGTACGCTTCAACTCGGGCGATTCCGGCCGCGTGCGCGGCATCATCCGCCCTCGTGCCAACGAACAGGCTGGCCAGCCGAATTCCGCTACCGAAGGTCAAGCCTCGGGCAACGAAGGGGAAGCATGAGTCTGCTGCGTGTCGAAGGACTCGCGAAACGCTTCCGTTCGCGCCAAGTCGTCAAAGATCTCTCGATCGAAGTTGCCCAAGGAGAAGTTGTCGGTTTGCTCGGGCCCAACGGCGCCGGGAAAACGACCGCTTTCTACATGATCGTCGGCCTCGTGCCGACCGATGCGGGCCGCATCCTCCTCGATGATCTCGATCTGTCGAAACTCCCCGTCCACAGGCGCGCTCGTCTCGGGCTCGGTTATTTGCCCCAAGAAGCGTCGGTCTTCCGCAAACTTTCGGTGCAGGACAACATCCTTGCGATCTTGGAAACGCGCGAGGATCTCGATGACGGCGCCCGCAGGCAGCACCTCGAGGCACTCCTCGACGAGCTTCACATCGGGCACATCCGCAACAGCATCGGTCAAAGCTTGTCTGGGGGCGAACGCCGGCGCGTTGAAATCGCGCGAGCGCTAGCTGCCGAGCCGCGGTTCATGCTGCTCGACGAGCCGTTTGCCGGCGTCGACCCCATCTCCGTACTCGATATCCAGCGGATCATCCGCCACCTGAGCGCCCGCAATATCGGGGTGCTGATCACGGATCATAACGTTCGGGAAACACTGGGAATTTGTAGCCGTGCGTACATTGTGAACGCCGGCGCAGTGATCGCTTCCGGGACTGCGGAGGACATCCTTGCAAATCGAGAGGTTCGTGAGGTGTACTTGGGGCAAGATTTCCGCCTTTGATTAACGTCTTGAGCGCTGAGGTTTTTTCCCTGACGCCAAGACTCAAGTTGCGAGACGAATGCTCAAGCCAGCCCTGCAGCTCAAACTCGGCCAGCAGCTCACGATGACGCCTCAGCTGCAGCAGGCCATTCGCCTGTTGCAGCTACCGGTACTCGAGTTGCAAGCGCAGATTCGCGAAGCGCTCGAGACAAACGTCATGCTCGAGTCGGAGGACGAAGGCGGCAGCTTGGAAACTGGCGACTCCGAGCTCGAACCCGAATTCGAAGCGAATCAGACCGCCGCGGAAACGAGCACCGAAACCTCCGATCGCGAACAAGAAGTCGACCTGATCGACGATCCCGATTGGGGCGATTCTCAAGTCACGGGCCCGTCGGAGTCGCCGTGGTCGGGCGACGGAGACGAGTCGCAGGATTTTTCCTCGGCGCGCGGCGAGACGCTCCAAGAACATCTCATGTGGCAGCTCGAAATGTCGCGCCTCGACGAACGCGATCGCCGGATCGGCGCCGCGATCATCGATGCAATCAACGACGATGGCTATGTGATCGAGCCGCTCGACGAGGTTGCGCGCAACCTGCAGCCCGAGATCGTTGCGAGCGTCGAGGAAGTCGAGCACGTGCTGCGGCACGTACAACAAATGGATCCGGCGGGCGTCGGCGCGCGCTCCGTGAGCGAATGCATCGAGCTCCAACTTCGGCAGCTGGATTCGGAGACACCGGGCCGAGATACGGCGCTGCTCATCGC
Organism: Lysobacterales bacterium; assembly: GCA_044506405.1. GTDB lineage: Bacteria > Pseudomonadota > Gammaproteobacteria > Steroidobacterales > Steroidobacteraceae > Steroidobacter. Next base: position 88,844 of record JBIQKP010000002.1, read on the forward strand.
CGCGAATTACCTCGACGAGGTCGCCGAACAGCAATACTCGCTGCTACGCAGGCAGCTGCGGGTATCGGAAGACGAGCTGGAGCATGCACTCGTGTTGGTTCGCGCCTGCCAGCCGCGGCCGGGCTCGAGCGTGCACTCCGTGCCCGCCGAATACATCGTGCCGGACGTGTTCGTCCGCCGCACCGAACGCGGTTGGGCGGTCGAGATCAATCCCGCGAGCTTGCCGCGCATCAAGGTCAATCAAAGCTACGCGGGTCTCATCGGCAGATCCGCCGATCACGCCATGCTGCGCACGCAGTTGCAGGAAGCGCGTTGGCTCATTCGAAGCCTGGAGATTCGCAACGACACGCTACTCAAAGTCGCCCGCTGCATCGTGCAACGCCAATCGGCGTTCCTCGAGAACGGAGATGAGTACATGCAGCCGATGATTTTGAAGGACGTCGCCGAAGCCGTGCAGATGCACGAATCGACGATCTCGCGCGTGACGACGAACAAGTACATGCACACGCATCGCGGGGTATTCGAGTTTCGGTACTTCTTCTCGAGCCACGTCGCTGCGAGCGACGGCACGGAGATGTCCTCGACCGCGATCCGAGCAAAGATAAAGAAGTTAGTCGCTCAAGAAGAGCCTGACAAGCCCTTGTCCGACAGCCGTATCGCCGACATCCTGTCGCAAGAAGGGGTGCAGGTCGCCCGGCGTACCGTCGCGAAATACCGTGAAGCATTGGGTATTCCCCCGTCTAGCGAGCGCAAGCGAGTTCCGGTGAGATAGCAATGAGGTGTGATTCGTGATCCTTGGCTGGTGAATCGCAAGAAGGCTGCGCTCAGCCTGAGCTTCCACGTCACGGATCACGCATCACGAGTCACTTCTGAGGAGGCATCATGCAACTGAACGTCACGGGCCATCATGTCGATGTCACTTCTTCCCTCAAGGGTTATGTGGAGAAAAAGTTGGATCGCGTCGTCAGACACTCGGACCGTATCATTGACGTTCATTGCATCCTCACCGTCGAAAAACTCAGGCACAAAGCCGAAGCCACGATTCTCGTAAACGGCCGCACGATTTACGCCGACGCCGTTGAGCAAGACATGTACGCTGCCATCGACGCACTCGCCGACAAGCTCGACCGACGCGTGAAGAAGCATAAAGAGAAGCTTTCGGATCACCACGCTGCAGAGGCCCTACGCGCCGCACGGCCGTGAGCGCGCTTCGTGGCTAGCGATCCGTAGCTAGCCGGGAAGGCGCGCGCCCCCACCGAAAACGCTCCGTTTTGGGGCTCGTCCATGTCGCGGCGGGCCCGTCTCTCCGTATGCCTTCGGCTAACGTGATCCCCGGAGCGTTTTAGCCTAATATCTCTCGGCGACGAGGCAACTGACCTCGGCGACGAGCAACAATTCTTTTGCGAGTCACCAGTCACGAATCACGGGTCTTTCTCCATCATGCGTCTCGTCATCGTCAGCGGCTTATCCGGTTCGGGCAAGAGCGTGGCACTGCACATGCTCGAGGATCTCGAGTACTACTGCGTTGACAACATTCCGGCAGGGCTGCTGCCGATGTTCATCTCGCACACGGTCCGTTCGAAAGAAGGCACCTACAGCTCGGCTGCCGTGGGCGTCGATGCACGCAATAGTCCGGGTGAAATCGCATCCGTACCGAAGCTCGTGGACGAGCTGAAGCGAAGCGGCTTGAACTGCGACGTTCTGTTCTTGAGAGCAGATGAAGAAGCCATCCTCAAGCGCTATAGCGAGACGCGCCGTAGACATCCGCTCAGTCGCACGGGACTCGCGCTCTCCGATGCGATCCAGAAGGAACGCGAGCTGATGCAGCCGATTGCCGATGCAGCGGATCTCGTCATCGACACGACTCGCAGCAGCGTTCATGAATTGCGCGAGCTCATTCGCCAGCGCGTCGGCGCGCGAGTGGAAGGACGCATGTCCATCCTGTTCGAGTCGTTCGCGTTTCGTCACGGCGCGCCGAGCGACGCCGACTTCGTCTTCGACGTGCGAAGCCTGCCGAATCCGTATTGGGAGCCCGGCTTGTCGCGATTGACCGGACTCGAGCCTCCCGTCATCGAATACCTCGAGCGCTACCCCATGGTGGCCAAGATGTACGACGACATCGCCGGTTTCCTCGAGCGCTGGATACCGGAGTTGATCAAGACCAACCGCAGCTATCTGACCGTCGCGATCGGCTGCACCGGCGGCCAGCATCGTTCCGTGTACCTGGTCGAACGTCTCGCGCGCCACTTCGCAGCTCAATATCCTCAGGTGCACGCGAAGCATCAGTTTCAGCGTCGCGCCACAGACGAATCCAGAATCTCATAAACGGCGAGCGATCCTCGTTCGCCGAAAATCCATCTCTCCCGCTCTAGCACTCAGGACGCGATCCCACCCGTCGGCTGACTGACGCACACCTCGACCGCTCACTCCTGCTCTCTTCCGCTACACTTCGCGCCACTTTGCTGGCGGAAGACGATGAAGACCGAGGCCCAGGAGAAGAACACGCGGTTGAGCGCGCTGCGCAGTGCCCTCGAACGGGGCACCATGCGTCATGGCCAGCGCATGATCAATTCGCTGCATCCTGCGGAAATCGCCTCGCTCATCGAATCCCTTCCTCCCGCCAAGCGTGAGATCGTTTGGGAGTTCGTCGATCCGGAGCTCGAGGGTGACGTACTGGTCGAGCTGAATGAGGAAGTGCGCTCCGAGCTGATCAGCGGCATGGATGCCGAAGAGCTGATTGCCGCGACAGAAGGCATGGAAGTCGACGACCTGGCCGACCTCATCGGCGACTTGCCCGAGACCCTGAACGAGCGCGTTCTACGTTCCATGGACGCCCAGGATCGCGAACGCCTCTCGGCGGTACTCGCGTTCGAGGAGGACAGCGCCGGCGGCCTGATGAACCTGGATACCGTGACGGTGCGCCCGGACGTCACGATAGAAGTCGTTCTGCGCTACTTGCGCATGCGCGGCGAGCTTCCCGACCGCACCGATCGACTCTTCGTCGTCAACCGTCACGACAAGTACTTGGGCGGCATCGACATCACCGCCTTGCTGACCGAGGATCCGGAGCAAACGGTCGGCGAGGTCATGGACTCGAGCGTCGAGGGGATCGACCCGGAAACGCCCGCGCGCGAGGTCGCAAAGCTGTTCGAAGATCACGATCTCGTGTCGGCCGCGGTCGTCGGGAACGATGGCCGTCTGCTCGGGCGCATCACGATCGATGACGTCGTCGACGTCATCCGCGAAGAGGCAGACCACTCCGTGCTCAGTATGGCCGGCCTCGACGAAGATGAAGACATGTTCGCGAGCGTGCGTACGAGCGCGCGCCGCCGCGCGGTATGGCTGGGCGCGAACCTGGCAACGGCATTCTTGGCCGCGAACGTCGTCGGTCTGTTCGAAGCGACGATCGAGAAGATGGTCGCGCTTGCGGTGCTGATGCCGATCGTCGCCAGCATGGGCGGCATCGCAGGCAGTCAAACGCTCGTACTCATCATCCGCGGCATCGCGCTCGGGCACGTCGAGCAGACGAACGCAAAATGGTTGCTTGCACGCGAGGTCGCAGTCGGATTGCTGAACGGGTTCGTGGTCGCATCCGTCGTCGGGTTCGCCGCCGGACTGTGGTTCAAGCAAGTCATGCTCGGTCTCGTCGTATTCGCCGCGCTGATGATCAATTTGCTCGCGGCGGCACTCGCGGGAGTCGGTGTTCCGCTCATACTGAAGCGTTTCGGAATCGATCCGGCGATCGCAGGCGGTGTCGTGGTCACGACCGTGACCGACGTCGTGGGCTTCGCTTCGCTGCTAGGCCTCGGCGCGCTTTTCCTTCTGTGACACGACCCGGCGCAGAATGCCGGTTGCACCGGTCGATTCCACCGCGCGGCCGCCGATGAAGGCGATCACATCGTCGGCGCGCTTCATCGTGTCTTGATAGCCGAGCGCGATGAGCTCGCGCGTGTAGGTATCCTGGAATAGGAGATAACTCATCAGTTGCCCGCCGCCTGTATTGAGCGCGCCCATCGTTCGTAGCAGGACGCGCAGCGTGCGCGGGAGCGACGTGACGTGATGTCGCGCGATCTCCGATAAATCGCGGCTCGGCAATAGCACGAGCATATCGATTCTCTTGAGCTGGACGCCCCCTTCGTTGAGCGGCCCCGCCTGATCGACGAGCTGATTGAGTTGCGTCAGTCGTTCGAGATCCGAGTAAAGCCCGTCCGAGAACAGGGCGTCCAACATATACCCGAAGATCTGGCCGAACGTTGGACATTGGGGCGGAGCTGCTGAAGGCGATCTTGCTTCGTTGCGTGTGCCGACCACCAACAACCTCTGGGCACCGAGATGAATCGCGGCGCTGAAAGGATTGGCCTCGCGCATCGCGCCGTCGCCGTAGTACTCATCGCCAAGCAGCACCGGTGGAAACAAGAACGGTACGGCGACGCTCGCCATCAAATGATCGAGCGAAAGCTGAGCCGGCTCGCCGGCTCTGCGCATTCGGCTCCACGGCTCGCACCCCGGTTTCGCGGTATAGAAGGACACCGAACGCGCGCTGATATATCCCGCGGCCGACATCGCGAGCGCATCGAGATGACCCGCTTCGATCGACCTCTTCACGGATGAGAAATCGAACTGCGCTTCGAGCAACTCACGCAGCGGCGTGTTATCGAAGAGCGAACGCGGCGGCGGCAGCAGCCACCCGCCAGACAGCATCGCGAGCAGCCAATGCAAGCCCGAGCGCAGCATGCTCGCGGTATCCGCGCGGAAGACTTGGTGAACTTGGAAGTTGCGCCATACGCGCTCGAGATTACCGACGGCGACCCGGAAGCGATCTGCATGCACCGCGATGGCGGTCGCATTCACGGCACCGGCGGAGGTCCCGGTCACGATCGGAAACGGGTTGGTCGAGCGCGCTGGCAGCAAGTCAGCGATCGCCCTGAGCGCGCCGACTTGATACGCGGCGCGCGCGCCGCCGCCCGGCAGCACGAGGCCGATTTTGGCTTGAGACGGATGGGCCGGTATTTCGACGCTCATGACAATCGTTCGATGCGGGCCAGGCCCGAGAGGGGTGTCATCTCGTCCGTCATCAGATACTCAGGGCCTCCAGCGACTGTGCAAGCCTGACATGATCGGCAACCCTCATCCAGACAATGAGTTAGTATGGCACAGTACCTCGAAGATCCCTTCGGAGCCCGCCATGAATCCCTTCAAGCTCGTGCGTACGATCCTCTGCGTGACACTGCTCGCGTTCGCGACGAATGCGTTCGCGGACGGCCCGGCGATCGGCAAGGCCGCACCCGATTTCAAACTGCAGGATCAGAACGGCAAATGGCATTCGCTGGCCGACTATCGAGGTAAATGGGTCGCCCTCTATTTCTATCCCAAGGATCAGACTCCGGGATGCACGACGCAGGCTTGCGACTTCAGAGACAACATCTTTGCTTATCGGGAAGCGGATGCCGTCATTCTCGGCGTCAGTGTCGATGACATCGAGTCGCACAAGGCGTTCGCTGAGAAGCACGGCCTACCCTTCACCCTCCTTGCGGACCCCAAGAAGGAAGTCGCCAAGCTCTACGGCGTTCTCAACTTCACCGGCTTCGCAAAACGCGAAACGTTCCTGATCGATCCGAACGGAACGATCGTCAAGCGCTACAACGTCTCCGAGCCGAAGGGCCATTCGGACGTCGTGCTCAAGGACATCAAGGCGCTACAGCAGAAGAAGAGCTGACCCGCGTTCAACATCCTGCTTTAGTGATTCTTCTCGCCGCGTTCGCCGCTAGAGACATTTCCGAGAATTTCGTGAGAAGGCGTGTTAGCTCACTACTGAGCCTTGAGTACAAGCACGTGCTGCGCCATGCCCGGCAATAGCCGACGCGCCTCGCCTTTGACCCACGCTTCATGGCCCGCGCCATAGAACGGCGACAGCGGGTGGCCAACGGGACCGCCGGGCATCTGAATCAATCCGTCTGCTTCGCGTCCCGGAGAAACGACTAGCCGTTCCGAGGCGCCGAAACTCGGGCCTTGTACACGCGGCATCGCGGCGTCGCCGCTCATCGGTACAGCGGGCATATCGAGCCAGCGCGCAGCGAAGGGAATTGCCGAAGAGAGTGGATGCTTCATCGATAAGGTGTTCTCGCGCCCCCACGTGCAGCGATTGAGCGCATCGCAAGCGCTGGAGAGTTGCGAAAGCGCGTCCTGAAGAGAATGCACCAGCAGTTCTTGCCAGCTCGCATACCGCGGTGAGAGAAGATGCACGGGCCGTTCGGTCACGAGTGACCAAAGGGGACCTTCGAACTGCGGGGAGGGAACGAGATCAACGGGCGCAGTCGCACGCGCACTTGCAATAAGCATCTCATACACGTCGGTGCGAACCTGATTCCTGAATGCACGCACGAGTCGGTAGCCGACATCTTCTGCCGAGGCTCGCGCAGACCATGCCTTCACGAGCTCCCTCACCTCGCCGTAGCGAGCGTCGTCCTGTAGCTCAGGATCTTCGAGTTGCTCCAACAGCAAATCGCGCCAACGCGTCAGGAAGAGCGCGCGATCATCAGTTTGCAGAGCTGCGAGATCGTGCGTTGTCGCCTCGGGCAACGACCGGAGCCCATCGCGGATCTGCCCCGCGCGCGCACCGAGATCGTAGCGTCCCTCGCCGAGCAAACCGAACCAACGCTGCGCATCGATCATGCGCTGGTTCGCACTCCACAAGCGTCCACCCGCTGGATTGATGACCCGCGGATACTCTGCGGGGGAGCGCCACCCCAACCACCCGGCGGTGCTGGATCGCCACGAGCTCGGAACGGAAGCATCGTGATCTCCTCGCAGCGGCAGCTGCCCCATGAGAGACCAACCGATGTTCGATAAAGCGTCTACCGCGATGATGTTTTGCACGGGCGCCCCGGCACGATTAGCGTGATCGAACAGCGCCTCAATGGAGGTCGCAGTTTCGAACTCGGCCATCTCGAGATTCGTCGCTTCAGGTCGATGCGCGGTCCACGCGAGCACTAGGACGCGACCGTCCGCCTCCTCGCGTATGACCGGCCCCCAACGGGTCGTACGCAGCTCGAGGTCTACGGCCGATCCGCCATTCACTTCGATGCGCTCGCGCTCAACCTGGAATGGCTCAGAACCTTCAGCAGTGAGATAACGCGTCGGGTCGCGCTCATCGATCTCCACGACGACGAGATCCGTCCAGTCGCCATAGCTATTGGTATAGCCCCAGGCCACGCGACCGTTCGACCCCGCGATCAAGAACGGTAAGCCTGGCAACGTAAGCCCCACGAGATCGCGAGCTGAACCTTCCGATCCTTCGACGATGAGCCGCGCGTGATACCACACGTTCGGTAGCCGAAGTCCAAGGTGCATGTCGTTCGCGAGCAGTGCGGCACCCTCTTCGGTGTACGAACCCGCCACGGCCCACGCGTTACTTCCAGGCATCTCGTCTCGCACCGACTGCACGCCATACGGCTCGAGCTTGCCGTCCTCGACTGTGCGCCCTACCCCCGATGCGCTCGCGCTTGCGTCACGCAAATCGAGCACGTCGGGACTTGGGATCGGCGGCGTGCGCCAAGGACCGCCTTCGATCGGCGCATCCCATTCCGTACCAACCGGATGCATGAACGCGAATAGCTCGGGGGGCATCGATTTGCGCAAGTGCTCGCGCGCGAGCTCGTCCGCCCCCGTGGATTCGTGCAGGCTCAGGTACATCGAGAAGGCGGCGAGCACCGAGTCTTCTGCTTCCCATGGTGCGGGCTCGAGCCGTAGAACGAGGTACTCCCATGGGCGGACGCGCAACGCATTGAGCCCGGCGTTCACACCCGCGGCGTACGCGTCGAGCAACTCGCGTTGAGGTGGCTTGGCACTCGCCACAACGTCGCGTGCGACCGCGGAGAACCGATGAACGCGCAGCTTGCGATCGGCGTCTACGAGCGCGGGCCCAAGCAAGGCAGCGAGCTCACCCGCAGCCGAGCGCCGCATGAGATCCATTTGGAAGAATCGATCCTGCGCGTGGGCGAATCCGGTCGCGAACGCAAGATCGACTCGCGAACTGGCGCGAATTGTTGGGACGCCAAAGGCGTCGCGTTCTATGGAGGTGGGACCGTGTAGCCCATCGAGCGCGAGCTCACCTTCGAGACGCGGGAGACTGCCGCGCAACGCGAGATAGAGCGTTGCCGCGACGACCAAGGCGAGCGCGACGAGCGCGGCGCCGGCGTAGCCAATCCAACGAACGACGCGGGCATTGCGGGCATTCAGAGACTTCAATGCTCGGAATCCCGCTGGCGATCCTTGGTCCTTAGACGCGGACTTCGAGGATCTTCATCGCGTTCGTCTTACCCGAGACGCCGGACAGCTCACCCTTCGTGAGGATGATGCGATCGCCCACTTCGACCATGCCGCGCTCGAGCATCACCTTGAAGATGTCTGCGTAGAGGAGCTGCGCGTTCGAGTGCGTGATGTCGAACGTCACGGGGTAGACGCCGCGATATAGCATGACACGCCGACGCGTCTCTTCGTGGCGAGTGAACGCGTAAATGGGGATGTCCGAGCGAATGCGAGACATCCAAAGCGGCGTCGAGCCCGACTCCGTCAACGCAACGATGGCCTTCACCTTCAGGTGATTGGCCGTGTACATCACGGCCATCGCGATCGCTTCGTCCGTCTTCTCGAGCACCCCGTGATCAGTCCGCTGACGGATCGGCGTGTGCGAAGACTCGTACTTCTCCGCGCCCAGGATGACTTGCGCCATCGCTTGCACCGCTTTGACCGGGTATTTACCCACGGCGCTTTCGCCCGACAACATCACGGCATCGGTACCATCCATGACCGCGTTCGCGACGTCAGACACCTCCGCGCGCGTCGGCACCGGATTGTGAATCATCGATTCCATCATCTGCGTCGCCGTGATGACGACGCGGCTGCGCTTACGCGTTTCGGCGATGATGTGCTTCTGCAAGCCGGTGAGCTCGGCATAACCGACCTCCACACCGAGATCGCCGCGCGCCACCATGACCGCATCGCTCGCCATGATGATGCGATCCAAATTCACGAGCGCTTCCGAACGTTCGATCTTCGCAACGAGATGACCATGGCCACCTTCCTTGCGCAGGAGCCTGCGAGCCTCTTCCATATCGCTGCCATCGCGCGCGAACGAAACCGCGAGGTAGTCGACGCCGAGTTTTGCCGCGAGCTTGATGTCCTCGCGGTCTTTGTCCGTCAGCGCGCCAGCCGAAAGACCGCCGCCTTGCTTGTTGATGCCTTTGTTGTTCGACAACTCGCCGCCGACGACGACGCGCGTGTGAATTCGCGGACCATCCACTTCGGTCACGTCCAGCACGATCAAGCCATCGTTCAAGAGCAGCGTATCGCCCGCACGCACGTCTTGCGGCAGGGTCTTGTAGGCGACGCCAACGCTTTTCACCGTTCCGGCATTCGTGTCGAGCGAGATGTCGAGCGTGAACGGATCGCCTTCGTTCAAGAACACCTTGCCTTCGGCAAAGCGCTCGATGCGAATCTTCGGCCCTTGCAGGTCGCCGAGCACCGCAACCCACTTGCCTGCTTCCTCCGCGGCCTCGCGCACCATCTGCACGCGCTTCGCGTGGAACTCAGGTTCACCGTGCGAGAAATTCACGCGAACGACATCCGCGCCGGCGCGGATGAGATCTGCGAGAACCTTTGGGTTATCGGTTGCGGGGCCGAGTGTCGTGAGAATTTTTGTACGGCGGAGCATAGGGAAGGATCGTGGTTAGAGTTTAGTTAGAGGCCGGCGCCATCCACTTGACAGCGGCGGACAGTGTAATGAGATTGTAGAAACTTGCGAGCGCTGTGTTCTCAGATCTAACCCGCGAGTGCCCCCCCCTGACACTCGCAATCTTTGCAGAGACGCTTCGCGCTACTGCTTCGCTCGCTCTTCGAGTACCGCGACAGCCGGCAGTTTCTTGCCCTCGAGGAACTCGAGGAACGCGCCACCGCCGGTCGAGATGTAGGAGATGTCCTCTCCGACACCGTACTTCTCGATCGCCGCCAGCGTATCGCCGCCGCCCGCAATCGAGAATGCCGAGCTGCGCGCGATGGCCTGCGATAGCGTGCGCGTACCTTCGCCGAACTGGTCGAATTCGAACACGCCCACCGGTCCATTCCACACGATCGTCCCGGCGTCGGCGAAGAGGCGCGCGAAGCGCTCCGCAGTGTCAGGCCCGATGTCGAGGATCATCTCGTCCGCACCGACACTGTTGACCGGTTTCACGTCGGCCTCGGCGCTCGCTGAGAACTCTTTGGCAATGACGACATCGGTCGGCAACGGGATATCCACCTTCAACTCGCGCGACCGAGCCAGCAGGTTTTTCGCGATGTCGATCATGTCCGTTTCGGCGAGCGACTTGCCGATCGCATAGCCCTGCGCCGCGAGGAACGTATTCGCAATACCGCCGCCCACGATGAGCTTGTCGACCTTCGTCAACAGCGTCTCGAGCACGGTGAGCTTCGTCGACACCTTCGAGCCGGCGACGATCGCAATCAGAGGACGCTTCGGCTTGTCGAGCGCGGTCTCGAGCGCTTCGAGCTCGTTCATGAGCAACGGGCCTGCGCACGCGACCGGCGCGAAGCGGGCAACACCATGCGTGCTCGCCTCAGCGCGATGCGCGGTCCCGAACGCATCCATGACGAACACGTCGCAGAGCGTTGCCATCTTGCGCGCGAGATCTTCCTTGTCCTTCTTCTCGCCCTTGTTGAAGCGCACGTTCTCCAGCAGCACGACTTCGCCGACATCGCACTCGACACCGTCGAGCCAGTTCTTCTCGAAGCGCACCTTGTAGCCGAGAAGCTCGGAGAGGCGCTGCGCGACCGGCGCGAGCGAGAATTCTTCGTCGTAGACGCCTTCTTCCGGCCGACCGAGATGCGACATGACGAGCACGCGCGCGCCTGCATTCTTCGCCGCTTGGATCGTCGGTAAGGCGGCGCGAATTCGCGCATCGCTCGTGACCGTGCCGCCCTGTACCGGTACGTTCAAGTCTTCGCGTATCAACACGCGCTTGCCGCGCAGGTCCAGATCGGTCATTCGAAGAATGGACATAGTTCTATCTCGAGCAATAAACCATGGAGATACGGGGCTGATTCCCGTGATTCGGACAGGCCGGAGTCCAGAATGCGAGACGCTGGACCCGGCCTTCACCGGGTGACGACTAGACCGTCATCACTTGGAAATGACGCGAGCCATTTCCAGAACCTTGCTCGAATAGCCCCACTCGTTGTCGTACCAAGACACGACCTTGACGAAGGTGCCATCGAGCGCGATGCCCGCATCCGCATCGAAGATGGAAGTGCGCGAGTCACCGCGGAAATCGGTGGCCACGACTTTCTCTTCGGTGTATCCGAGCACGCCCTTCATCGGGCCTTCCGATGCAGCCTTCATGGCGGCGCAGATCTGCTCGTACGTCGTCTCGTTCTTGAGCTCCACCGTCAGATCCACGACGGAGACGTCCGACGTCGGCACACGGAACGCCATACCGGTCAGCTTCTTGTTCAACTCCGGAATGACCTTGCCGACAGCCTTCGCCGCACCTGTCGACGACGGGATGATGTTCTCCAAGATGCCGCGGCCGCCGCGCCAATCCTTGTTCGACGGACCGTCGACGGTCTTCTGCGTCGCCGTCGTCGCGTGCACGGTCGTCATCAAGCCGCGCTTGATCCCGAAGGTGTCATTCAGCACCTTGGCGATCGGCGCCAAGCAATTCGTCGTGCACGAGGCGTTCGAGATGATCGCCTGGCCCGCGTAGGTCTTGTCGTTTACGCCGAACACGAACATCGGCGTATCGTCCTTCGACGGCGCCGACATGATCACTTTCTTCGCACCGGCGTCGATGTGCTTCTGCGCGGTTTCCTTCGTCAAGAACAGTCCGGTCGATTCGACGACGATATCGGCGCCGACTTCGCCCCAATTCAATTCGGCCGGATCCTTGATGGCGGTGAGACGAATCTTCTTGCCGTTCACGACCAACGAGTTGCCTTCGACGGAGACCGTGCCCTTGAATCGGCCGTGCACGGAATCGTGTTTCAGCATGTAGGCGATGTAGTCCGGCTCGAGCAAGTCGTTGATGCCTACGATCTCGATATCCGGAAAATCCTGCGTCGCTGCGCGAAAGACCATGCGTCCGATGCGACCGAACCCGTTGATGCCTACTTTGATGCTCATTAACTGCTCCAATGAAAAATTCTGGTCGTCAAACTTCAGAGGATTGACTGAACCACTTTCACCACGTTCTCAACCGTAAACCCGAAATGCTTGAACAGGTCCTTCGCAACCCCGGACGCGCCGAACGTGCTCATGCCGATGACCGCGCCGCGGTCGCCGACGTAGCGCCACCACATATCCGGCGAGGCCGCTTCGATCGCCACCCGGCAACCGACGGCTTTGGGCAGGACCTGTTCTCGATAGGAAGCGTCTTGAGCATCGAACACGTTCGTGCTCGGCATGGAGACGACGCGAACGCGCCGGCCCTGCTGCTGCAAGGCGGCTGCCGCTTCCACCGCCACGCCGACTTCTGATCCTGTTGCGATGAGGATCACCTCGGGTGTTCCTTCGCAATCCTTCAGCACGTAGCCGCCGCGGCGGATTGCTTGAAGTTGCTCCTGCGAACGCGGTTGCGCCGGTAACGCTTGGCGGGTTAAGGCGAGCGCACTCGGCCCGTCGCGATGCTCGATCGATTCGATCCATGCAACGGCCGTCTCGGCGACATCGCACGGACGCCACACCGTCATATTCGGGATGATGCGCAAGCTCGGCACGTGCTCGACGGGTTGGTGCGTCGGACCGTCTTCGCCCAAGCCGATCGAGTCATGGGTCAGGACGAAGATAACACGTTGCTTCATCAACGCGGCCATGCGCATCGCGTTGCGCGCGTAGTCCGAGAACACGAGGAACGTGCCGCCATAGGGGATCAACCCCCCGTGCAACGCGATTCCGTTCATGATGGCGCTCATACCGAACTCGCGAACGCCGTAGTGCAAGTAATTGCCGGTCGGATCGTCGCCCGTGAACGGACGGGAATCCTTGCGATTCGTATTGTTCGAGCCCGTGAGATCCGCCGAACCGCCGAGCAACTCCGGCACGTGGGGTCCGAGTCCGTTCAGCGCTTGTTGAGAGGCTTGTCGCGTTGCGAGGGCTCCCGTGGCCTGAGCGGCCTGCGCCAAGTATTCGCCGCTCTTGGTCTTCCATTCGCTCGGCAATTCGCCGCGCATGCGCCGTTCGAATTCGGATGCGAGCTCGGGGAACTGCGCCTTGTACTCGTCGAAGCGCGAACGCCACTCGGCTTCGAGCTTCTGGCCGCGCTCTCGCGCATCCCAACCGCGACGAATGTCTTCTGGAATCACGAACGGCGCGTGCTCCCAACCGAGATGCTTACGCGTCGCCGCAACTTCTTCAGCGCCGAGAGCCGCCCCGTGCGTTGCCTCGGTGCCCTGCTTGTTCGGCGAGCCCCAGCCAATGATCGTCTTGCAACAAATGAGGGTGGGACGAGCTTTCTCGGCTTTCGCCTCTGCAATCGCGCGCTCGATCGCCGCGGGATCGTGACCGTCGACATCCCGCACGACGTGCCAGCCGTACGCCTCGAAGCGCTTCGGCGTGTCGTCCGTAAACCAGCCGTGGACCTCGCCGTCGATGGAAATGCCGTTGTCGTCATAGAAGCCGATGAGCTTGCCGAGCTTCAACGTTCCCGCGAGGGAGCACGCTTCGTGAGACACGCCTTCCATGAGGCATCCGTCGCCTAGGAAGACCCAGGTGTGGTGATCGACAATGTCGAATCCGGGACGGTTGAACGTGTTCGCGAGGATCTTCTCCGCGAGCGCCATGCCCACGGCATTCGCAAGTCCTTGACCCAACGGGCCCGTCGTCGTTTCGATGCCAATGTGCAGGTCGTGCTCAGGGTGTCCGGCCGTGTGCGAGCCGAGCTGGCGGAATGCCTGCAACTGCTCCATCGGCAAGGGATATCCGCTCAGATGCAGCAGCGCGTACAGCAGCATCGATCCGTGTCCGTTCGAGACGACAAATCGATCCCGATCGGCCCACGTGGGATTATTCGGGTTGTGCTTGTGATGATCGTTCCAGAGCACTTCCGCGATGTCGGCCATGCCCATCGGCATGCCCGGGTGCCCGGAGTTGGCTTTCTGAACTGCGTCCATCGCGAGAGCTCGAATGGCATTGGCAAGCTGCCGGCGGTGCGACGTCGTCATTAGCGAGTGATCCTGGATAAAGAAATGGGCGAGCCGCGCATTTTGGACTATCGCTTCCCCGCGGCCAAGTATTTGCGGAGGAATGTTTTTCGCGAGCAGCGCCACGGGCGAGCAGCGAACCCTCGGTCAGGCGTGCGGTCGAAGATAGTCATGGGGCGGTGTGGGTAAAAGTCGGAACCCCTGCCCGTTCGTCGCGTTGTGCCATCGCAAGCCCCGGCCGAGAGGCGAATGAGACGGACCGCATAAATTCCAACGGCCCGCGACTGCGGGCGGCGGGATTAGACGTTGGTCACTTTTCGCGTCCAGACCCGTTGCTAGCATCAGGTTTCCAGGGAAGTCCTGACCGCGGGTGAAGCTTCGACCGCCCCGATTTGTCATATCAGGTCTCTTCTTGTGACGCGGTTATCAACCCCCTTTCCCTTTGCGAGAGCGCAAGGAAGTGTTTAAGGCGATGCAAACAGTTCGGCTTCTGCAATTCAGCGACATGCACCTCTTCGGTGATGCCGCCGGCCGCCTGCGAGGCGTCGCCTGCTTACCTGCTTTGCAGGCGGCCGTAGCCGATGCTTATCGCAAATCGCACCGCCTCGACGCACTCCTGCTGACGGGCGATCTCGTCCAGGACGATCCGGAGGGGTACCGCTGGATTCGGCACGTGTTCGGCGAATCGAACGTGCCGGTGCTGTGCCTCGCGGGCAACCACGACCTGCCGGACGCCATGCGCGCGACGCTGAACAGCGCGCCGTTCACGATCGGCGGCGCGACGCGCTTCGATCGCTGGACGGTCATCATGCTGGACTCGTGGCTTGCCCACAGCGCAAGCGGCGAGATCGGCGAGCCGCAACTCGCGTGGTTGCGCCAAACGCTCCAAGAGCATCGCAACCAGCACGTGCTGCTCTGCCTACACCATCACCCGATTCGAATGCGCAGCGACTGGCTCGATCACGTGGGCTTGCGCGACGCCGACGCGTTCATCGGCCTCATTCGCGAACATTCGAACGTACGAGGCGTGCTCTGGGGGCACGTCCACCAATCGCTCGATAGCTTTATTCACGGCGTCCGATTCATGGCGACGCCGTCCACCTGTGCTCAATTCCTGCCGGGCAGCGCGCAGTTCGCGCTCGACAATCGCCCACCCGGCTATCGGTTTCTCGAGCTGATGCCCGACGGCTCCATCGCAACGGAAGTGTGCTGGCTCGAGAGCTACGCCGAACGTATCGTTGCGTAGCGCCCCGCGGCGCGCTTCGCGAGACTGTCCCGCGGGACTTCCGTTGGTCGTAGGCTGGTAGACTGTAGGCTGTAGCCAGAAACTAAAGAGCGCGCGTCGCGCTCATCTGGCGCGCAGGGCACACATGCACCTACCCCGATTCGCCGTCTCCGTTCTTCTTGCCCTGACCTGCAGCCTACAGCCTACGGCCTACAGCCAGGCGAAGGCGGATACCCCTTCGACCGTCTGGTCGCTGAAGGGCAAGCAGAACACGATCTATCTTTTGGGATCCGTCCATTTCTTGAGCCCGGCAGAGAAGCTTCCGGCCGCAATGGAGGCGGCCTACGCAGACGCGGAGGCGCTCTACATGGAGATCGACATGGACGATCTCGATCCCCTCGCTGCTCAGAAGGCGGCCCTCGAGCTCGGCATGCTGCCGCCCGGACAAACGCTCGCGGGAGAGTTGGGCGCCGAGACCTATGCACTGGTGGCCGAGAAAGCGCGCGAGCTCGGCGTCGAGCCGATCATGCTCGATCGCTTCAGGCCCTGGTTTGCGGCGATGACGCTCGTGCAACTGCACCTCATGAAGATGGGGCTCGATCCGAACTCGGGCGTGGAGCAAAGGTTGACCACGCGTGCGACGCGCGACGGCAAGCCGATTCAAGGCCTCGAGACGCTCGAAGAACAGCTCGGTACGCTCGCAGGGCTACCTGCACCCCAGCAGAAGCAATTCTTGGTCTATAGCGTCGAGGACTCCGAACGCGCGACGCGCGAGATCGACACGATGCTGAAGGCGTGGCGCACCGGCGACGTCGCAGCGCTCGATAAGCTTCTCGCGGAGGGAATGGAAAAGTATCCCGACGTCTACCGCCCGTTGACGGTGGATCGGAACAAGAAGTGGATCGCGAGTATCGAGCAACTACTCGATGACGAAGACGACTACCTCATCGTCGTCGGTACGCTGCATCTCGTCGGAAAGGACAGCGTCATCGAGCTGCTCGAGAAAAAGGGGCACCGCATAACGCAGCATTAGACGAAGCGGTTGGCGGTAAGTCAGAGGAAGAAGCGGAGCCTGAGTCGGAGTCGGAGTGGTGGCCGCTGGGCACCAGGCACCGCGATCCTGGTTAGCCAGCGTTCTGAACTAACGGCTAACCACCAACCGCTAACCGCTTCCTCTTACACTTCCACCATTTCGAAATCTTCCTTGCCGGCGCCGCAATCGGGGCAGCGCCAGGAAAGCGGCACGTCGTCCCAGCGCGTGCCCGGCGGGATGCCGGACGCAGGATCGCCCTTCTCCTCCTCGTAGACGAAGCCGCAAATCACGCACATGTAGGATTTCATCGTTGGAGCCGCGCTGAAAACGAGGGCCGCGATTAAAGCGGGAAGCGAGGCGGCCTGCAACCTAAGGCAGCACGAATTGCGCGCACGACCCTCGAACGTGCGTGCGCTCGTGCCTCGCACTACACTTCCGCGCGCAATCAAAGGAGTTCTACCCACGTGTCGTTGTTCACCGAAGCGAGTCGCTACATTCCCGGTGGCGTGAATTCGCCCGTCCGCGCGTTCCGAGGCGTCGGTGGGGATCCCGTATTCATCGAGCGAGCGTCCGGGGCGCACATCGTCGATCACGACGGCAACCGCTACATCGACTACGTTGGCTCGTGGGGTCCGATGATTTTGGGCCATGCGCACCCCGATGTCGTGCGCGCGGTGCAAGAGCGCGCCGCACTGGGACTGTCTTTCGGCGCCCCGACGGAAATCGAGACGCGCGTCGCTCGGAAAATCTGCGAGCTCATCCCGTCGATCGACTTGGTCAGGATGGTGAGCTCCGGCACCGAGGCGACGATGAGCGCAATCCGACTCGCGCGCGGCTTCACGGGACGAGATCGCATCGTCAAGTTCGAGGGCTGCTATCACGGCCACTCGGATTCGCTGCTCGTCAAGGCGGGATCGGGCGCGCTCACACTCGGCGTACCCACTTCACCAGGCGTACCGAAGGAGCTCGCAGCGCATACCACCACGCTCGCGTACAACGACATCGCCCAAGTGCAGCAATTGTTCGCGGATCGCGGCAGCGAAATCGCATGCGTCATCGTCGAACCGATCGCCGGCAACATGAACTGCGTGCTGCCTGTGCCGGGCTTCCTCGAAGCACTGCGATCGGTGTGCGACCAGCATGGCGCGGTCCTGATCTTCGATGAGGTCATGACGGGCTTTCGCGTCGCGCTGGGCGGCGCTCAAGCGCTCTACGGCATCAAGCCGGATCTCACGACGCTCGGCAAGATCGTTGGCGGCGGCATGCCGGTCGGCGCATTCGGCGGACGCCGAGAGATCATGGAGAAGATCGCACCGGTCGGCCCCGTCTACCAGGCCGGCACGCTCTCGGGTAACCCTGTTGCGATGGCTGCGGGCCTTGCGACGCTCGACGCGATCTGCGAGCCGGGCTTCCACGCGCGGCTCGAGGAAAAGACGAAGCGCCTCATTGACGGACTCCTGAACGCCGCACGCGCAGCCAGTATTCCGCTCTCCGCCAATCAGGTGTGCGGCATGTTCGGTTTGTTCTTCACCGACAAGACGCCGGTGCGCTATTTCCGCGAAGTCATGGCGTGCGACGTCGAGCGATTCAAAAGATTCTTCCATGCAATGCTGCAGGAAGGCGTGTATCTCGCGCCGTCTGCGTTCGAAGCCGGATTCGTCTCGGGCGCGCACACGGATGTCGAGATCGACGCCACGATCGCGGCGGCACGCAACGCATTCAAACAGATCGCGGCGGGCGCATGATCACGAAAGGCATCGTACTTGCGGGCGGATCCGGAACGCGCTTGTTTCCCGTCACGCACGCCGTTTCCAAGCAACTGCTGCCGGTCTATGACAAGCCGCTCATCTACTACCCGCTTGCGACGCTCATGCTCGCCGGCATTCACGACATCCTGATCATCACGACCCCGGAGGACCAGCCTGCCTTCAAGCGCCTCCTACGCGACGGATCGCAATGGTCGATCAAGATCAGCTACGCGGTGCAGGAGCGCCCCGCCGGCATCGCGCAAGCGTTGATCCTCGCAGAAGAGTTCATAGGCGACGCCGGCGTGTGCCTGATCCTCGGCGACAACTTGTTCTACGGCCACGGATTGCCCGAGCAATTGCAGAGAGCCGTTCACGAGAACGACGGCGCGACGGTCTTCGGCTACTACGTCAGCGATCCCGAACGCTATGGGGTGCTGACGTTCGATGGATCCGGGCGCGTGATCGACATCGAGGAGAAGCCCTCGCAACCGCGCTCGCACTATGCGGTGACGGGTCTTTATGTCTACGACAACGCATGTATCGACATTGCCAAGAATCTCAAGCCTTCCGCGCGCGGCGAGCTCGAGATCACCGATGTGAATCGCGCTTATCTCGCGCGCGGCCAGCTACGTACTGAGATTCTCGGACGCGGCGTGGCGTGGCTCGACACGGGCACACACGACTCGCTCTTGCAGGCGGCGAACTTCATTGCTGCAGTTGAAACGCGCCAAGGCTTGAAGGTGTGTTGCCCGGAAGAGATCGCGTTCCGACAAGGCCTCATCGATCGCGAGCACCTTCGAGGGCTCATCGAGAAGCTCGGGCGCACGTCGTACGCGGACTATCTCCGACGCATCACTGAATCGAAGGTGTTCTAGATGCGCGCATCGGCACTCGCAATCGATGGCGCGCTCAAGCTCGAGCACGACGTGTGGCGCGACGAGCGCGGGCTCTTCGTCGAAACGTGGAACGAGCGAGCGCTCGCGGGCTGCGGTCTTGACGTACGCTTCGTGCAGGACAACCTGAGCCTTTCGCGGCAGTGGACCGTGCGCGGGCTCCACTATCAGATTCAGCAGCCGCAAGGAAAATTGGTGCGCGTGCTCACCGGCAAGATCTTCGACGTCCTCGTGGATCTGCGCCGCAGATCGCCAACGTTTCGATGCGCGATCGGTGTCCATCTTGCCGCCGATGAATACGACGCGCTGTGGGTGCCGCCCGGATGCGCCCACGGATTTCTCGCGCTCGAGCCGAATACGCGCGTGAGTTACAAGGTAACTGACTACTGGGCCGCGCAATTCGAACGTACGCTGTTGTGGAGCGACCGCTCTTTAGGGATCGAGTGGCCGATCCCGGCCGGCGTGACGCCGATCGTGTCCGCTAAGGATGCCGCCGGCGAGGCGCTCGAGCGCGCGCCCTGCTACGAATGAAAGCCTTCATCACCGGTGCGAGCGGGCAACTCGGGCTCGCCCTCCAACGCCTCGCGCCATCCGGCGTCGAGGTCGTTGCGCTTGGACGAAGTGCACTTGATATATCGGACGCCGACGCCGTCGAACGCGCCTTGAAAGGCGGCGCTGACGTGCTCATTAACGCGGCCGCCTATACGGATGTCGAAGGTGCCGAACGCAACGCGGCCGAAGCGTTTCGGATCAACAGCGAAGGCGCGGCCAACTTAGCGAGTGCCTGCGCAGCGCGGGGCGTTCGATTGATACACGTGTCGACCGATTTCGTGTTCGACGGCGAACGACGCACCCCTTACCGCCCCTCCGACGAGCCACACCCACTCAATGTCTACGGAGCAAGCAAACTCGAAGGCGAGCAGCGCGTTCTCGCCATTCTGCCGAGTGCGTGCGTCGTACGGACTTCGTGGGTGCACAGCGCGGACAACGCAAACTTCGTGACCAAGATCGTGCAACGTATGCGCTCGGGCGCTGCGCTGCGCGTCGTGATCGATGAGATCGGCTCACCGACCGCCACTCTGTCGCTCGCGTCCGCACTGTGGCGCTGCGCCGATCGAGGCATTCACGGCATTCATCACTGGAGCGATGCCGGAATCGTGAACCGATTCGATTACGCACGCGCCATCGCGGAACTTGCCCTGGAGTATGGACTGATCGCGGAAGTCCCGGAGATCGCTCCTGCATACGCAGCCGAATTCTCCGGTGGAGCGAAACGACCTGCTTACAGTGCGTTAGCACTTGACGAAACCGAGATTACACTTGAGTTACAAGCGCGAACTTGGCTGGAAGGACTTCGTCTGACGATGCAAGATCTCACCGCCAAAGAACGTCAGACTTGAACTCCATGCAGCGAAAACTCCTCATTACCGGCGGTGCCGGATTCATCGGCGCCAACTTCACCCACTATTGGCATCGTCATCGCCCTCAGGATCGCATCGTCGTGCTCGATGCGCTCACGTATGCCGGAAACTTCGCGAACATCCAATCGATGACCGCAGCCGGTCATGTTCGCTTCGCGCGCGGCGACATCCGCGATTACGACCTCGTAGACAAGCTACTGCGAGAAGAACAGATCGATACGATCGTGCACTTCGCGGCTGAGTCCCATGTCGATCGCTCGATCCATGGTCCTGCGGAGTTCATCCAAGCGAATGTCGTAGGAACGCAGGTACTGCTGGATGCGGCGCGCGCTGCCTGGTTACCGGACGGCGTTCGCCATCGCTTTCATCACATCTCAACCGATGAGGTTTATGGCTCGCTAGGACCCGAGGATGCGCCCTTTACGGAATCGCATCCCTACGATCCGCGATCTCCGTACGCGGCGTCGAAAGCCGCGTCCGATCATCTGGTTCGCGCTTACGGAAACACCTACGGGCTCGACTACACGATCAGCAATTGCTCGAACAACTATGGGCCCTATCAGTTTCCCGAGAAGCTCATACCGCTTTGCATTCTGAACATGCTCGAAGGACGTGCCCTCCCGATCTATGGGGACGGACAGAACGTGCGCGATTGGCTGCATGTCGAAGATCATTGCGCGGCCGTGCGCCTCATCGTCGAGTCTTCCCCAGCGGGGCGTACATGGAACGTCGGTGGCGGTAGCGAGCGAACAAACATCGCTCTCGTGCAAGACCTTTGCAGCGCCGTCGATGAAATGTTCGACGCGACGCCCGCGTTGCGCGAACGATTCCCGAACTGTCCCGCCAGCCACGGTGCGCGAGCTGCCGAGCTGATCACGTATGTGAAGGACCGCCCAGGGCACGATCGGCGATACGCGATCGATTCGCGTCGACTCGAGCAGGAATTAGGCTACGCGCCGCGCGTCGCGCTGAGCGAAGGACTGAAGCGCACCGTCGCGTGGTTCCTTGACAACGAGCAATGGTGGCGCGGCGTGTTGAGCGGCGAGTACAAGCAGTGGGTGCAACGTCACTATGGCTGATCGCACACTCTGCTCCTTGCTGTGAGCGAAGCGATCAAAAGGCGGCGATGTGAACACCCCCGCTAATGTCGCCCGCCCTCGCGAAGGATCGCGGCCGCTCGTATCGGTCGTCATACCAACGTATGAACCGGATCGGTTCCTCGTCGAGACGCTCGAGAGCGTGCTCGCGCAGGATCTCGGGCCCGAGCGCATGCAGATCGCAATCGTCGATGACGGCTCCACGCGCGTACGCATTCCGACGCTCCTCGCGGACATTGCGCCGGCGCAGCGAATCGAGCTCCACAACCACGAGGAGCGACTCGGCCTCGCAGGGAACTGGAACAGGGCGATCGAGCACGCCAACGGCGAGTTCGTGCACATCCTGCATCAAGACGACGTCGTACTCCCCGGCTTTTACGATGCGCTACTCGCCGGCCTCGGTCGAAGCGAGCACATCGGAATGGCGTTCTGTCGCCACGCCTTCATCAACGAGCGTGGCGATGTCGAGCGCGTCTCGCACAAGGAGCGTTGGCGCGCGGGCGTGCTGCCGCGCTGGCTGCGTCGAATCAGCGAACGACAACGCGTGCAGTGTCCGGCCGCGATCGTGAGACGCAGTGTCTACCGAACGCTCGGTGCCTTCCGGAGCGATCTGCCGTACACGCTCGATTGGGAGATGTGGGCGCGCATCGCATCCGCGTACGACGTTTGGTACGAACCCCGCGTACTGGCGAGCTATAGGCGGCATGCGGGTGCGGAAACGGCGCGCCTGGACGCTGCCGGCCGGACGATATCGGATATGATGGCCGCGGTTGCCGCCATCGCGGCGCATTTGCCACCTTCCCAGCGCCGCGAGCTGCAACATCGCGCCTACCGGCGCCTCGCACGCGTCCACACGAAACGGGCGGAGAAGCTGATCAAGAAAGGATCGCCCGATCTCGCTACCCTACAGCTTCAGGGTGCTCGCGAAGCGCTCGATCAGCTTCCGAGTGGCCTTGCGACCCGCTTGGCCCGATGGAAGCTCGCTCGTGTCGGACGACGACTCGGCGCACCCGAGAGACAGGCCGAGCGCGGAGAACGTTCCTGAGTCCGAGCCATGTGAGCATGCACTCGGCCGATGAGCCAGAATCAGCATCGATGCGACGATTTCTACCCTACATCAAGTTTCTGAAGGCCGTTCGCAAGCCGCTGATCGGCGCGATCGGCTGCGGCCTCGTGTACGGCGTCGCGAACGGCGCCGGCCTGCCTTTGATGGCGAAGGAAGTTTTCCCACGCATCTTCGGCGAGCAAGCCGCGATGCTGGATACGTGGGAGATCATCCTCGTTGCCCTCTGGCTGCCAGCCGTGTTCCTGATTCGCGGAATCGCCGGGTATCTGAACGCGTACCTCATTCAATACTCGGGCGTTCGCGTGCTGGAAGCCTTGCGCGTGGAATACTTCGACAAGCTCCAGCGCTTGCCGCTTGCGTTCTTCAGCCGCGGCTCGACAGGCGACCTGATCGCGAGAGGACTCGGCGACACCGCTCAGCTCCAGAATACGTTGATCGTGATCTCGAATGAGATCATCAAGCAACCCGCCACCCTCATCGGCGCGCTGGGCTATCTCACCTATCTCGCACTCACCGAGCCAGGCGCCGGTGTCGTGCTGCTGACGCTCGCGATCATCCCGATCACCGTTTTCCCGATCCGCTACGTCGGCCGCAAGCTCGTCGATAAGGCACGCATCCTGCAAAGCCAGGCCGGCGCGTTGACGAACCGCTTCGCCGAGAACCTCTCGGCGCGAAGAGAAGTCCGGGCGTTCGGGCTCGAGCGCTTCGAGGTCGAACGATTTCGCCATCAAAGTCATTCAATGCTCCGCGCGCAAATGAAGGTGGCGAAGTATTCCCTCGCGCTTGCACCGGTCATCGAGATCATTTCTTCGGTCGGAATCGCGATCACGTTTGTCTACGCGTACAAGATTCGCTTGCCGCTCGACTCTTTCCTCGCGATCGTCGCCGCGCTCGTCGTGAGCTACGATCCAGTGAAGAAGCTGGGCGCGCTCAGCAACGAGATGAAGCGCGGTGAGGCATCGCTGCAGCGCCTCGAAGAAGTGCTCGACGAACCCGTCGCGATCGCGGATCCCGAAAATCCCGCTCCAGTCGAACGCCTGAAAGGATCGCTGACGTTCGAGAACGTCTCGTTCGGCTATGTGCCGGACGAGCCCGCCCTGCGCGAAGTTTCGGTGAGCATTCCGGCCGGGACGATTTGTGCGTTGGTCGGCCCAAGCGGCGCCGGCAAATCCACGTTCGCGAGCCTCGTGCCGCGCTTTTACGACGCCGATATCGGTGCGGTTCGGATCGATGGCATCGACGTGCGCGACATGCGTCTGTCCGACTTACGCCGCAACATCGCGATCGTGTCTCAGGACCCGATCCTCTTCAACGACACGATCTACAACAACCTGCTCTTCGGGCGGCCGGATGCGACGCGCGAAGAAGTCGAGCAAGCGGCGAAAGCCGCGTTCGCGCACGACTTCATCGTGGCCCTCCCGGAAGGCTACGACACCTCCGCGGGCGAACGCGGAACGCAGCTCTCGGGCGGACAGAAGCAACGCATTGCCCTTGCGCGCGCATTCCTGCGCCAAGCGCCGATTCTGATTCTCGATGAGGCGACGAGTGCGCTCGACTCAGAAAGCGAAGCGTACATTCAGGCGGCCTTGAAGGAGCTGATGGTCGATAAAACCGTGCTCATCATCGCGCATCGATTCAGCACGATTCGCGACGCCTCGACGATTCTCGTTTTCAACGATGCGCGAATCGTGGCGGAAGGTTCGCACGACGCCTTGTACGAATCGAGCGCGCTCTATAGAACGTTGTACGACCGACAACGCACCGCCGCCTAAGCACGGCTTCGCTCATTCACCGCACTCAGGATGGCTGTGCGCACACTGATCTCCGGCATACTCCGCGTCGCGAGACGGGCTCGCCGCGTCGACACTCTTCATTGGGCTGCCGTGGATTCCTTTGCCGATCTTCTCGGCGCGGCACGCCCGTCCATCGTTTGGCTGGCGCAGCCGGCGGCACTGGAGCGGAACGATCATCTACTCTTCTCTGAGCTGGCGAACGAAGAAGTTCGTGCGGAGCACTTTCGCGAACAACCGGAGCCTGCGGGCGTAGGACTCGGCTGCCTGAAAGATGCCGTGGTATCCGGCGCTTCCTTGGTCGGCTCAACTACAACGCTCTACCGTCTCGGACCGGCCGCGCCGCTCTACATCGATGAACAGCTAAGCCAAGACGCGCTGAGCAATGGTCCCCCTGTCGGAAACCGGCGCCTCCTGCGAAGAACGAAGCGCAACATATCCGGCTTGAGCGTGCTCCTCACCCACTGGAATTCCGGTGTCTACGGTCACTGGCTGCTGGAAGGCATGCCAAAGCTCTTGCTGTTGCGTCAGGTCGCCGCGCACTTGCCATGCTTTCGCATCGTGCTGCCGCGAGCACTGCCCGAGTGGGTGACGCGCTGGATCGAGCTCGTTCTCCCCGATGTCGTCATCGAGCGCTACGACGAACGCAAGGAGTACCTCCGGTGCGAGACCCTCTTGATTCCCACCGCCGTCATGCACCCTGAGCATTTCTTCCATCCCATGCTGTCCTCCCGCATCGACGAGCTGTGCCAATCGCTCGCGGCGCCCGAAGTCGAACGACGCAAACTGTACGTCACACGCGTGGCGCCGAGTCGATATCGCAAGCTCGCGAATCAATCGCAAATCGAGGAAATCGCGGCGCAGGAAGGTTTGACGCTCTTCACGCCGGAGCAACTCCCCATCGCTGAGCAGATTCGCGCATTCGCATCGGCCGATCTCGTCGTCGGCGAGTTCGGCTCTGCGATGCACGGCACTTTGTTCTCGCCTCCGCGGACCCGAGTTCTCTGTCTGAACTGGATCAACGGCATGCAGTCGCGTGTCGCGCAGCTGAAGCGCCAAGACGTGGGTTACATCCTGCCGAGCGACGGCGTTGCGGTGAAGTATGTGCCAGCCGCCGCCCCGGTCGACTACCATATCGACGCGCAGGCATTTCGACGTTGCCTGCGACGATTAGCGCACTGAGGTGCAACACAATGAAGGCGCACGTGAGATGAAATGGCGATCGGCGCCTTGGCGCAAGGATGATTCGAAGAAGCGCGATGGATCGACCTCGACGTATGCGAGCACGAACGTGTGTCCGCGAATACCACCCAATTTTCCGGATACCGTCCGACGATTGAATTATCTAGTCGACCGGTTAGGTGTAACGCGCTATCTGGAGATCGGACTCGGCAACGGCGGAACGTTCGACGGGGTCAAAGCCCCGCACAAGGTCGGTGTCGATCCCCACCCCTGGAATCGCGACCTGCAGGATATCGACGGCGTCCACATCCTCACGAGCGACGAATACTTCAAGCGGCACTGGGATGAGGGTCAGCGGTTCGACCTCATCTTGCTGGACGGATTACATACGGCCGAGCAAACGTATCGCGACTTCGTAAACTCGCTCCATTTCGCTCATGCGAATACGATCTGGCTGATCGATGACGTGATGCCGAATGACGCCTTCTCTTCGATTCCCGACCAAGACGAGGCGATTCGGCAGCGGAAAGCGACGGGGAGCGACAATACCGCGTGGCACGGCGACGTCTACAAGGTCGTTTGGATGATCAGGACGTTCCATCGCGGCATGAGGCTGCGCACGTTCTGGAAGCAGCAGCCGCAGTCGCTCGTCTACTACTCGAATGCAGCCGGCGTGGGGCCGGGCCTCGACCTTACGTTCGCGGAGATCTCGCAGCTCACGTTCGATGACACACAGACTCGCCGAGCGGAATACGATATCGGCGACGAACGCGACATCCTCGATGAATGCATCGAGGCGATAAAGCATCGCGAGAAATAGGGCCTCGGCGCATTGCCGAGCGCGCGCAGCGGCTCAGTGCACGAAGTCCGAGAGCGGTCGGACCTCGCGGTGGCCGATATCGATGTTGCGGTAACGCACGTATTTGCGCCCACCGAACTTCTCGTATTTCCAGGTTGCCCGCTCTCGGAATCGCTTGCGCGGATTGAAGAAGGCATCTTGTTGATAGACAGGTGTGCCTTCCGGCACGACGTGCATCACAAACGAATGCCGCGTTCGGCTGAGATCTTTGATTTGCGAGCCGCCGTGCGGCAGTTGGGGATGCCACATGACGACATCTCCGGCGCGCGCTTCGACGAGCTCCGGCCGCAGCCCCTGCTCGCGACAAGCATCCATCATCTTCGCCTGGTAGAGATCCCACAACACGTCTTCGCCTGCCGGTGAGCCGCGCGGCACGTCGTCGAGCGACTTGTAGTGTTGAAGCGCGATCGCCTCTCGGTCGAGTTCCGACACGAGATGACCTTTGCGCACGACCTGCAAGCATCCGTTGAGCTCGTTCGCGTCCTCGAGTGCGACCCACACGCCCAAGTACCGATACTCCGGCCGCGTGCAAAAATACGGCGTGTCGCGATGGATCGACTGGGCGGAGCCGCGCTCGTAGTACAGACTCGTGTAGAGCGAGGAGCGCGCGCCGAAGAATGCATCCTGCACCGCAAGCGCGAGCGGATTCTCGACGAGCAAGCGCAGCAACGGCTTGTACAAGGCCTGTAAATTGATGATGCGCGGATAGTGTCCGTCCGCATCGAGGTGCTTGCCGAAAATGGCGACGTTGCGATCCAAGGTTCGCTTGACGCCGGCCAGTACCTCGTCGACGACACCGCTCGAGAATCCGCCGGAAATCCGCGTGAATCCTTCCTCGTTCAACTGGCGCAAGTGCTCTTGCACGCCGGCCGGCAACTCAGCAGGGCGTGTCGTCCTCAAACGAAACAGGCTCATCGATACAAACTCCGTGTACGGGGAATCCATTGTATTGGAGAAGAGAGCGGGCCACAGGCACCTGCGAGTATCATGTCGCTTTATGCTACTTGGAGCAGCTCGGAATTTTCATGAAAGAGCTCAACTGGTTGAATGAAGCGGAATTCACGGTCGAGGGGATCACGTTCCAGTGTTGTATCAACGACTACACTCAGAAGACAACGAATGAACGCTTCATCCTGCTCAAGGATCGCGGCAGCTTGGAGCAGTATGCGAGCGTGCTGACACATGCCGAACCGCGCAACGTGCTCGAATTCGGGATCTTCCAAGGCGGCTCGGCGGCGCTGTTTACGGCCTGGTTCGACCTCGAGAAATTCGTCGGGATCGACATCTGCGGATCGATCGGACCTTTCGACAATTTCTGCCGCACGCATGAGGTCGGCAAGAGAATACGCTCGTACTACGGTGTGTCGCAGACCGACGCGCCCCGAGTTCGCGAGATCGCGCAGAGCGAGTTTGGCGATACGCCGATCGATCTCATCATCGACGATGCGTCACACCTCTACCGGAACACGCGGCGCACGTTCGAGATTGCCTTTCCGTTGCTTCGCCCAGGCGGTGTGTACGTCGTTGAGGATTGGGGATGGGCGCATTGGTCGGGGCCTCATTCGCGCGAGGGTCAGACAGCGCTCAGCATGTTGATCATGGAGTTGATCATGGTCTGCGCATCGAGACCCGATCTCGTGAGCAACATTCAGATCTTTCCGGCATTCGCTTTCATACACAAATCCGCCGGCGCACCCTCGATGAGCGAAGCGCCGCTGAAATCGCTGTACCAGAAGCAAGGCATCGAATTGATCGGCGCGAAGGATCTCAACCTCAAGGCGGTCGCCGGCATGATCGGCCAGCGCCTCACCCACAACGCTCGACGCGAGCTCGATCGAATCCAAAAGCGTCGCCGGCGAGACTCCTAACGTCACGCATTCGACATCAGTCGGCTTGCATCGCTGCAGACTCGTTCACCGCAGCCGCCCCGGTGCTGGCCGATTCACGTGATGCGGCGCCAGGTGGCGCGGCGAGCGCCGCTTCGAATTCGGGGTTCAGCTCGGCAACGACATCGCGAATCGTTTCCAAGAAAAAGAGGCCCCGAGCTTCGTCAGGCTCGAGATACGTTCCTTCCGCCCACTCGTTCCATGCATCGATGAACATGAACGGCGCGCGAGCTTTCGCAGCCTTGCGCAGGTGCGCACGAAAGCACGATGCGAAAACACGCGCGCTGAAGTTGCGCATCACGAGTCCGCGTTCGAGCCCGCGCCTCGGCGTATTGTCCCAATCCACGAAGGCCCCGGGATAAACGCCCGGACGGATGGGTCGTTTCGCGAGCGTCGCCCAAACGGACGGGTAGTCGTAACTGTTGATTGCGCCGACGACACGATTGAACAGCCGCAGCATCCACTTCCGATACTTCCGAGAGAACCGTTCCTTCTTTCGCCACCAGAAAGGACGCGGCAACGAGTACGTGTAACCGGGCTCGAACTCCGCGAACGCGTCGTACAACTGTGGACGGGTGTCCTTGGGAAAGGCCGTCAGCATGCTCACGATATGCAGGCCAGGTAAGCCTGCCTTCGCAGCGAGCTCGCGCCACCGCTTCAGCATCGGGTCCGCGGTCGGGATACTCGCGCTTCTGTAGATCAGCAGCATCGGCTTGCCGTCTACCCGGATGTAGCGGGGATCTTTGAAGAACCGGAGCAAGCACGCGAAGTGCTGCTCCCAATCCTCCTGATCGCCGTACTCCTGCGGCATGAGGATCTCGCGGTCGCCTCCATCCCATGCGCGTGTCCACGGCTCGTTCGCCCACGCGAGGCAAAACGGGAAGTCGGGTTTGCCGCGCTCCAGCAGCATCTCTAAGGGCTTTTCTAGCAGGCGTTTTCCTCTAAACCAGTAGTGGTAGTAACAAAAGCCATAGAGTCCGTGATCGCGTGCGAGCTGCGCTTGCCAATCGTGCGTGGCCGGATCCAGCATGCTGTAGTAGCGGCCATTCGCCGGTACCCGAGGCTGCATGTGCCCGGGAAATAGTGGGCGAGCCTTGCGAACGTTCGTCCACTCAGTGAACCCCTCGCCCCACCATTCGTCGTTCTCCGGAATCGGATGGAACTGCGGCAGTACGAACGCCAGTATTCGCGGCGTCACAGGCGTAGCAGGTTCAACGGACACCGATTCGATCACCATCGTTTGCTCACGTAGAGGCTGAAGCCGTGCACGTCGACATATCGGCGCGGCAATCCAGGATTCGATTCCGGATCGCTCGGCAACCCTTTGTCTCGATCCAACTTGTCGTGATAGCGGTAGTCGAGCCCGACATCCCAGCCCGGCAACACATCGCGATACTGCACGCCGCCTCCCATGTAGTACCCATGAGCATCGAGCGCGAGGTCATACCGCCCCACGCCGAAGAAGGCTCCGAGCGCCAGTTTGCGATTGAGACGAAAGCGATAGTCGAGCGCGCGCACGGAGACCAAGGTGCGCTCCGCCACTTCATCGACTTCGATTCGAACACCCAGGTCCTGCCGTGCCGACACGGACCGGCGCACACCGGCACCGAAATGGTAGTTCGCTTCGTAATCCGTGGTCTCGCTCTTATGCGTCGCGAGCCATACGATCTCGCGCGTGCTGCTGTACTGCACGCCGGCATCGAGGAACAGCTCGGTGCCCGTCGTATGTACATCGTCCGCGGCTTCGTAGCGGCTCCTCGCAGGCATGGCGGCGAAATCGAACGCGGCGCCAACCCGCGCGAACGAATCTCCGAAGATGTCTTCTCCGATTTCCAACTGCGCGTTGATCGGATAGCCCTTCCATTGCGTCGCGTAGTCGATCCCGAGCATCTGCATCGTGCGATATGGCCGCTGCGTATTCGTGAAGGCCCACCGCGGATCGAGGTCGAGCATGCGATAGCGCGCTTGCGCATAGTCGCCGTTCGGGAGTTGCCACCCGACTCGCGCCATGTGGCTGCGCCCCCCGATTGCATCTCGCGGCAGGCGATGATCGGCGAACCAGTGTCCGAGCACGTGTCCTTCGTTGCGCGGGCCGTCCCGATAGATACTGTGGATGTACCAGCCGTTCTGGAACTCCGATACCTCGTACGTGGCGTCGAAGTTGCGCCAGAGCAGCGGAAGATCGATGCCTAGCGAAAGGATCGTTTGCCCGAGGCGCACTTTGCCCTCGTACGTGTTGTCCTCTCCCGCGTACTCGACGCGCACGCCCAAGGGCACCGGTCCCGGAAACAACATGCTGCTCGTGACGGACGCGATTCTGTTGACGTTGGAGCTGCCGTTCGGTTCATCCGCTTCGTTGCTGCTGGTCGTCAGCGCATCGAAGAAGTCAGACAAGCTGCCGCCGCCGCGTGCACCTCCGCCATACTGAGTGACGCGATTGATCGCAAATGCATAACCGATGACGGGCTCCATCCCGAGATGAAGTCCGGCAAGCCGAGGTTTGCCTTCGGTCGTTCCGCCTTGGTAGGCGATGTTCGACTGTCGCGACATTTCCGCCGCGAAGATTTCATAGCTCAACCCCAATCGGCTGATCGGCTCGTAGTTGGAGAGCGTGATGGACGGCATCGTCGGCGCTTCCGTGCTGATGATTGCGCTGCTGTCGCTCATCGGACCGAGCCAGTGGTCGCGATAGCCAATGTCGAGTTGCGCGAAGTCGAAGCCGAGGCTCACAAAGGTGCCGGTCGGGGTCGTGTTGCCGTCGTAGGCGATTGCACCCGCATTGAAGATGACGTGATCGTTAGGCTGCCAATAGCCGCTCGCAGCGACACGCCAAGGCGAATCGACCGGCTCGCCGTGACGATTCGGCAGGGTCATCGCCGAATCGCCAGACACGATCGTTCCCTCGACGCGCGCATGCGCCACCCCAGCCTTGTTCATGTAGCGGTCGAGATAACGACGTACGTCCTCGCACAAAGCACGGTCGCGTTCGCACGCCGTCGGTAGCGCATCGAGTACGATCGCGGCGGCGATCGGCCGCCTCATGACGGGCTTACCGGCCAGGATGAGCACGCGCTCGATCTTTCGTTCCATCGCGGGCGAAAGATCGAGCGGCAGGTAGGGCGAGGGTCCCCGCGCCCACGATACGGCGGGCAACAGCGCTAGAACGCCAGCCAATGTGACGACTCGCGAGCGGGCTTGATGTGAGCGATGTGTTTTCGTGAGGACCATATTCCCGCCGAGCTTGCGACAGTCCGACGGTGGACACCTATTGGCGCCTCGGGAGCCTCGACCGACGCGTGAAAGCGCGCATTATAAGAACCCACGGCACATCTGCACGACTAGTGCACACGCGAGGTGTCAAAGCCAAACCCAGGGGATGCCGCAGGACGAGCGTTGCTTCAGAGGGATCGGGCGCTACCAGCGGACCGTAATGTGCTCGTAATTCGCATCGACATGTCGCTCCACGACTCGGAATTTGAGCGTATGCACGCCGTCGTCGGCCGGCACGGTCAGGCCTCGCAAGAGTAGGCTGCGACGGCGCCGATTGAGTTTCACGTGCGTCGGCAGCGTCGGCCCGCGCCGAACGCACTGATGCGGCGGATTAGGCAAATCCCGGAACGTGCCCTTCAGATCGAAGTAGCACACGTATCCGGAAAGCAGCAGGCGGAAGTAGAAGTCATCGTCTTCCTTGCCCCAGCCCCAGTATTCATTGGAGAAACCGTGGACCGCGAACGCTTGTTCTTTGCGAATCGTGATCGCGCCGGAGAAATAATGCCCGGTATGCACTCGTTCGCCAGCGGTGTTCAGCACGTTATTGACGAGGCGCAACGGCTGCGATGGGCACGCGTAGTTCGCTGAGAGCGGCACCGCGTCCACATCATGGAAACAATAGTAATCCGAAGACTCCGCGGCGTACTTCATGCCCGCGTTGAGCAAGCGCCCGCGATTGAACAAGGCACCGAGCTCCTGCTCAACGACAAGGATTCGATGAGAGATGTTCTGCTCTTCCAAGCGCGCGTTGAGCTCCGGCAGCAGGACGCCAAGATGCTCTGCGCGATCCCTATAAGGGATGATCACCGTCAAGCGACGATCATTGTTGAAAGTCAGCGGGCGCGTCACGCGCCTTGCCAACACACCGCGCGCCATCGCCGGAATGAGTTTCCAGTTCGCGATGCTGACCGGCGCATAGCGATCCTCGATCCTGACACCGTGCAACGGATCCCAACGCAATCTGCGACTCGGCCACCAGCGGTTCAACCACCGATGACCGCGCGTCACCTCCGTTGGCGCCAACCACGAAGAAGCTGACAAGATCTACTCCCGAATTCGCACTACGGCATGAGCGCCGACACCTGGTCAACGCTGATGCCATTTTCAAAAACCGTTCGAGGCAACCTGACACACCATGCATTAGATGCGTGGCGCAATCGACGAACAGGACGAGACGATACGCACACAGAACTTCGGCGCTCGAACCTAGGTTCCCTGTTCTTGGCATCGCACTCCATTCGCCGTCTAATGCGGCTGAATGTGTGTGTTGCACGGCGCGCATCATAGCCTACTCGGCTTCGGGATTAGTCGGAGAATCGCTGCAGTTTGTTATCGCTATGTATGTCCCTCGTTGCAAGTTGGCGACAATAACTGCCCGACTGACAGGGCGGACGCTTACCGAGCGACAGTGTCGCTACGATCCGACTGATAGCGATTTGTCGTAACGCGTTGCTGCGCAGTAATGCGACCGAGCTTCTCCAAACGAGCTTCGACACCTGCGAGCGTCCGACCATGCGCAGTCGCAAGCTCGCGCGGCGAACGTCCCTTCGAGAACTCGCTGACCAGACGTTCGTCCTCCTCCGCCGTCCAGGGTTTGCCTACGTTGCTCAGCCCCTGCGCACGAGGACGCGCCTCCTTGCCGGCTGTCGGCGCAGACGCGGCTCCGCCCTCGAGGGCTCGTGCGGCAACGAAAAGCGCTCTGACGATTTCCGAAGATTGATACGGGCTATCGGGCGAGAACACTTCGCCGGTGATCGGATTGACTCCGTTCGCGAGGGTCGAGACGATGTTGAACGCTTTCGCTTGATCCATGAGGCGTGCTCCGTTTGAGAAGACGTGGTACGCAAGGCAGCTTGCGCCGCCACCGCGTGAGGCTATTGAAGCCCGCCGCGCGCGGTGCGGATCGATGACAAACTATGCAAACATCCATTTATGCGCGCGACTGCGCGCGCGGAAATATCTGCTCGCCTTAGCTCGACGCCACTCACATCACAATGCGCTCTTTCTTCCTTTTCCTCGCCCTGCTCGCTGGCGCACTGATCCTGGCGGCGGCGCTCACCTATCCCGCTTGGCTGCTCGTGAGCACGATTTCGGTCGAGCCCGTGCATCGGGTGATGAATCGCGTTGCGATGTTGCTCGCATTGATCGGACTCGTGTTGCTCACCCGACGCCTGGGATTAGCCGATCGCGAGTCGATGGGGTACGGCATGCCGCGGTCGCGCTTCATTCGACAGCTCATCGTCGGATTGATCGCCGGGTTCCTACTGATGACGCCCCTCGTGCTGCTCTTGCTTGGGCTCGACATCCGCGACGTAAAACCCACTTTCGACGGACGATGGGTCGAAGTCGCGCTCGGCGGAATGCTCTCCGGCCTCGTCGTCGCGCTCATTGAAGAGACGTTCTTCAGAGGCGTGCTGTTCAGCGCCGTGCGTCGCACATCTGGCGCCGCAGCGGCCGTGATCGCACCGAGTCTCTTGTATGCGGCGCTCCATTTTCTCGGCGGTCGTCTGCGCGTCCCGCCGGACGAGGTAAGTTGGGAGCACGGGTTTCTCGTGCTCGCGCGCCTGTTCGAGCGCTACACCGAACCGCTGACGTTCGCCGACTCGTTTCTCGCGCTATCGATGTTGGGCGTCCTGCTCGCGATCATTCGCCTACGCACGGGCGCAATCGCGGCGTGCATCGGCCTGCATGCCGCAGGCGTTTGCACGATCGCAGTGTTGCGTAAAGCGACCGAGGTCAACGCGGCAACTGAGCATGCGAAATGGGTGGGCAGTTACGATGGCGTCATCGGCTGGGCCGCGCTGATCTGGTTCATCGCGATCGCATTGGTGTATCACCAACTCTCCAAGAAGCGGCTCGCGAGCGCGTGAGCTTCATGCGGAGTCGGACGACGTCATGTGCGCGCTCAAGTACCTGAGTCGTTCGATCGGATCATCCATTTCGAGGCAGGCTTGCCGCATGCGCAAGTCGAGCGGCAGCAACTCGGCGAACCGGCCGCTCAACCAGACGGCATTGTCCAACCGCGGCTCAGCGCCATCATAAAGCTCACTGACCCTAGGATAGAGATCGCCCATCATCGCTGACATCGGTGCGAAATTCGGCGGCACTGCGACATCCGCGTCTTCGCTCAAGAACTCGACGTCTGCCACGTTCAAGCCGTCGTTCTGCACGCTCACGGAGCGGATGCGGAAGCGCTGTTCGCCTCGCGCGGAGATTCCAAGCAATCCATCTCGCAGCTGCGAGAAATCATGGACGCGCGCTGTCGTGCCGACCGAAACGGTTTTCGCGGGTCCAACCTCCTTGCCATCGACAATCAACGCGACGCCGAACGCCGCGCTCTCTCGCATGCACCGCCCGATCATGTCGACGTAGCGCGCTTCGAAAATGCGCAGCCTCAAGGGTCCTCCGGGGAAGAGGACGGTATGAAGAGGAAAGAGCGGTAGGAGCATGAACGAATCGCATGCGCCGTCGGCGCGTCTGACGCTACACCTCTACACGACGACACGTTTCACGCGCACGCGCTCGCTATTGCGCCGGGCGCTCTCTCAAGCGTGTCAGCAACTTCTCGTGAATTCCGCCGAATCCGCCATTCGACATGATCAGCACGTGATCGCCGGCCTTCGTCGTCTCGGCTAGAGTCGATACGAGCCCGTCCAAGTCCTTCGAAACCTCAGCACACGAGCCAAGCGGCGCAACGGCTTCCGCGACATCCCAATGAACGCTCGGTCCTTGATACAGGAACACTCGATCCGCGGACATCAGCGATTTCGCGAGCGCGTCCCGATGCGTTCCAAGTTTCATCGTGTTCGAGCGCGGCTCCAAGACCGCGATCATACGAGCCGAACCGATGCGTCGACGCAATCCGTCGATCGTCGTTTCGACCGCGGTTGGATGATGGGCAAAGTCGTCGTACACGCTGATGCCGTTCACGATGCCACGCAGCTCGAGCCGTCTTCGCACGCCTTCGAACGCCTTCAACGCCGCCACACCCGCCTGCACTGACACACCCGCATGTCGTGCAGCGAGCAGCGCCGCGAGCGCGTTCTGCGCATTGTGCCGGCCCAACAAAGACCACTCGACGTCCGCGACATGCTGGTTGCCTTCCATAATCGCGAAGCTCGAGTAGTCACCGTTCGGGGGAGCGAGCGCATACCAAGCGGCATCGCCCTGCAAATCCGCCGAGAAGCGCTCGACGGGTGTCCAACACCCCATGTCGATGACTTCCATCACGTGCGTATCGCCGGCGTTCGCCACGACCAGACCGTTCCTCGACACCATGCGAAGCAGTTGATGGAACTGCCATTGAATCGCCGCGACGTCGGGATAGATATCGGCGTGATCGTGTTCGAGATTGTTCAGCACGGCGGTCTTCGGGCGGTAGTGCACGAACTTCGCCCGCTTGTCGAAAAACGCGGTGTCATATTCGTCTGCCTCGACCACGAAGTGCGCACCGGTACCGAGTCGCGCAGTCCCCGCGAAATTGCTCGGCACCCCTCCAATCAAGAAGCCGGGGTTGAGGCCCGCGTGCTCGAGAATCCAGGCAAGGATGCTCGAGGTCGTTGTCTTCCCGTGAGTGCCAGCGACTGCGAGCACCCATCGACCCGCCAGGACATGACGTGCGAGCCACTCGGGGCCGGACGTATAGGGAATCCCGCTGTCGAGCAACGCCTCCACGAGCGGATTCCCGCGGCTCATCACGTTGCCGACGACCACGATGTCCGGGCGCAACGAAAGTTGGGCGGGGTCGTACCCTTCGATCAGGTCGATCCCGAGCGCCGCGAGCTGATCCGACATCGGCGGATAGACGTTTTGATCCGAGCCCGTGACGCGGTGACCTGCTGCTCGCGCAAGCGCGGCGATCCCGCCCATGAACGTGCCGCAAATCCCGAGGATGTGAACGTGCATGGAGTTCCTGAAGTGAAGAGTGAGTTGGGACCGGAGCAAGTGTCGTTGAAGCGAGTCGCCTTCAGTGCGTAGCACTCGTGCAGCGCGCACCTATAATGCGACCAATGCAATCGATCATCCTTGAAACCTTCCCCCGAATTCTACACGCGCTCGAACCCTCCACGAGCGCGCGGCCGTTCGCCACCATCGCGCGCGATGCGGTGCGCTCGTGAGTCTACCGGCAACCGTTTACGTCAACACGCCCGATGCCCTCGCGGACGCTCTACACGCGCTCGAGCGCGCGGAGTTCGTCGCGCTCGATACGGAATTCATGCGCGAGAGCACGTTCTATCCGAAGTTGTGCCTCGTGCAGCTCGCCTCGCTCGACGCGTGCGCGCTCATCGATCCGCTTGCGATCGACGACCTCGAGCCCCTGTGGGCATTTCTCTCGGCACGTTCGCGTTTGAAGGTCTTGCATGCTGCTCGCCAAGATCTCGAAGTGCTCGCCGTTCGCGCACCGCATGCCCTTCCCCTCAGCCCGATCTTCGATACCCAGATCGCAGCAGCGCTATTGGGCCAATCGGCACAGATCGGGTACGGCGCACTCGTATCGCTGCGCCTTGGCGTCTCGTTAGCAAAAGGTCACACCCGCACCGACTGGACTCGACGACCCTTGAGCACGGACCAGCTCGAATACGCTGCCGACGACGTCCGCTACCTCGCGCAACTGTACGCGAACCTGCGGGCCGAGCTCGAGCAGGAAGGCAAGCTCGGTTGGCTCGAAGAAGAAGCGCAAGCGCTCGAGCGAGCGGATACGTTTCAGATGGACCCGAAGCAAGCGTGGCGACGTTTACGCGGCCTCGATCGACTGAGGCCCGAGCAACGCGCGACTGCGAAACTGCTCGC
The DNA here is from genome assembly GCA_044506405.1 of Lysobacterales bacterium. GTDB lineage: Bacteria > Pseudomonadota > Gammaproteobacteria > Steroidobacterales > Steroidobacteraceae > Steroidobacter. The sequence goes on from JBIQKP010000002.1 coordinate 126,291, forward strand.
GACCTGGCGCGAGGAGCTTGCGATTAAGTCGGACAAGCCGCGCGGTTGGATCCTGTCGGACGAAGCGCTCCGTGAAATCAGCGAACGCATGCCGACGGACTCGGGCGGGCTCGCGAAGATTCGGAGCCTGCCGGAAGGCGTCGTACGTCGACGAGGGGCGGACTTGCTCGAGCTCATCACGCGTGGCGAGCAGCTGAAGGAGACCGAAGCAGACGTGCAGCGACCCGTCAGGCCAGAGCCCGCGCAGCTCGCGCTCGTGACGAAGCTCATGAACTTCGTGCGCGGTCACGCGCACGCACTGCAAGTGAGTCCAGAAGTGCTCGCGACGCGGCGAGATATCGAGCAACTCGTGTTCTCAGGTCGCACGGAGCACCTCCTCGCAGGCTGGCGGCGCGGAGCCATTGGCGAGCGACTGCTTGCGCTCGCTCAGGCGGAGGGAGCGGCCTCAGGAGAACACGAACGTTCCTGAGCCATCCGAGACGCGCAGCGTCTCGAATCGCTTATTTCTTGGCGCGCGCCTTCGAGCGCCCAACCTTTCGAGCGCGCGGGGAGGTCTTCGGCGCTTTTTTCGCTGCCGTTCTCGCCATCTTTTTCCTGGCCACTGTGCGCTTGGACGCCACGCGCGCGGCCGTACGCCGCTGCGACTTCGCTTTCTTCGCGGCGCGCCGGGTCGATTTCGACACCGGCTTCTTGCCAGCCTTTTTCGCGGGCTTCTTCTGAGCGCTCTTCGACTTCTTCGTGTTCTTGGCCTTCTTCGCCTTCTTCGCCTTCGTTGCGGCGCCCGCCCGCTTGACGGCTGCCGGCCGCCCCTTCTTCGCAGGCTTGCTCCGTCGAGCGCGTGTCTTCGTGACCGAGACTTTGTCTGCAGGCACGGGCTGAGCGAGCGCAGCAGACTCCATGCGCTCGAAGACTTCCTCGAGCTCGCCCTCACCGGCGACGACTCTCAGCAAGCCCAACTTCGAATAGTGCTCGACGAGCGGGCGCGTCTGCTGCTCGTACACCTCGAGGCGCTTGGCTACGACTTCTTCTTTATCGTCTGGGCGCTGCTGCAGCTCCGCGCCGTCCTTTGCACAGCCGGTTGCGCCTGGCGCCATCGAGTGCACGTTGTAGACCGTGCCGCACTTCGGGCACACGCGTCGCCCGGCGAGCCGCTTCACGAGCGACTCGCGTCGCACATCCAACAGCAAGACCGCCTCGAGCGGCTGACCGAGGTCTTCGAGCAGGCTCTCGAGCGCCTTCGCTTGATCGATGTTGCGGGGAAAACCGTCGAGGATGAAGCCGTTCGCCGCGTCGGGCCGGCTCAGACGATCTCGGATCAAGCCGAGCACGATGTCATCCGACACGAGCTGGCCGGCATCCATGACTGCCTTCGCCTTCAACCCGAGCTCTGTGCCTCGCGCGACTGCGTCACGGAGAATGTCGCCGGAGGAAACTTGAGGCACGCCATATTTCGCCTGCAGCTTCTGAGACTGAGTGCCTTTGCCCGAGCCGGGCGCCCCCAGCAACACGATACGCATCTAGATAGTCCTCGCGAAAAGACCGAGCTCGCAGAGCCCGGACAGGCCAGAAATCGGACCTAGGCGAATGCCCCGGCCGATCAGCGCTTCGGTGAATGCCCGAAGCATCGTTTTGGGGGCGTTACCCTACAGAAAACTGGGCAAAGAAAGAAGCGGCTAGCGCCTGGAGAAACGGAAGCGGGGTATTGGTTGGCTACCCGCATTGGCCATCAGGGTCGTCAACCCTGCTCTGACGACCCCTCGCCCCTGACCGCTAACCGCTTCCTTGTTCGTGCGCTATCCTTCGCGGCCACTTCCACCCCCCAAGAGGACTCGACTCCTATGCCGAAAGCCCGCGCGCGCAATGCCTTCTATGCCCAGTCCGGCGGTGTGACCGCCGTCATCAATGCCTCGGCATGTGGCGTCATCGAAACGTGCCGCAAGAACAAGCGGAAGATCGGCAAGGTCTATGCCGGACGACATGGCATCGTCGGCGCCCTGCATGAAGATCTCATCGACACCGATAAGGAGTCAGCAGCACTGATCCGCGGTCTGCGCCACACGCCCTCGGGCGCGTTCGGCTCTGCGCGCTACAAGCTCAAGAAGTTCGAGGATGACCCGAGGGAGTACGAGCGCTTGATCGAAGTCTTCAAGGCGCACGACATCGGCTACTTCTTCTACAACGGCGGCGGCGACTCGGCGGATACCTGCCTCAAGGTCTCCCAACTCGCCGAGAAAATGGGCTACCCAATCCAGGCCGTGCACGTGCCGAAAACCGTCGATAACGATCTGCCAATCACCGACTGCTGCCCAGGCTTCGGCTCAGTCGCGAAATACGTTGCGGTCTCGATTCGCGAAGCGGGCTTCGACGTCGCCTCGATGGCGAAGACATCGACTAAAGTGTTCGTGCTCGAGGTCATGGGACGTCACGCTGGTTGGATCGCGGCGGCAGGCGGACTTGCCGCGACGAAGGCAGGCGAAAGCCCGCACATCATCCTCTTCCCGGAAATCACCTTCGACGAAGAGAAGTTCTGCGCGCGCGTGAAAGAGTGCGTGGAGAAGTACGGCTACTGCACGATCGTCGTCTCGGAAGGCGTGAAGAATGCGGACGGCAAGTTCCTGTCCGATGCAGGCTTGCGCGATGCATTCGGCCACGCGCAACTGGGCGGCGTCGCACCCGTGATCGCACAGCTCGTCAAATCGAAGCTCAACTACAAGTATCACTGGGCCGTTGCCGATTACCTCCAGCGCGCTGCTCGTCACATCGCATCGAAGGTGGACGTGGAGCAAGCGTATGCGCTCGGCAAAGCCGCCGTGGAGCTTGCGCTCAAAGGTCACAATTCGGTCATGCCGACGATCGTTCGCGTCAAAGACAAGCCTTACAAGTGGAAGATCGGCATCGCGAAACTCGAAGACGTCGCGAACAAGGAAAAGATGCTGCCGCGCGACTTCATCACCGAGGATGGATTCCACATCACGAACAAGGCGCGCAAATACCTGAGCCCGCTCATCAAGGGCGAGGACTATCCTCCTTACAAGGATGGCCTGCCTCAGTACGTAACGCTGAAAAATGCGCCAGTAAAGAAGAAGTTGAAGAACCCCTTTGTGTTATAGTCGCGCCCTTTTTTGGGGGCGGATTTACCTATGACTGCGGCGCGCAATAGCGCGCCCAGTCTGTTCCATACCCCGCCCGAGTTGCATACAACACGACCCGCTCCGAGAGGAAAAGTTGATGTCTACCGATGTCGCGCTCTGGCTCGCAATCGCTGCCGGCGTTTTTGCAGTTCTGTATGGCGTGTTCTCGGTCGGATGGATCAACAAGCAGTCGGCAGGTAACGCGCGCATGCAAGAGATCGCGGCAGCGATCCAAGCCGGTGCGAAGGCCTACCTCAATCGGCAGTACACAACGATCGGAATCGTCGGCGTCGTACTGTTCGTCCTCCTCGGCGTCGCGTTGGGCGATTGGGTTACCGCGGGCGGCTTCGCGATCGGCGCACTCCTCTCGGGCGCTGCGGGTTTCATCGGCATGAACGTATCCGTTCGGGCCAATGTAAGAACTGCTCAAGCCGCAAGCATCGGCCTCAATCCCGCACTGCAGGTTGCATTCCGCGGCGGCGCGATCACCGGCATGTTGGTCGTCGGCCTCGGGCTCCTCGGTGTGGCCGGCTACTTCGCAGTCATGCGCAAGTACGTCGGCGACGAGCACGCATTGCACTCGCTCGTGGGGCTCGCGTTCGGCGGTTCGCTGATCTCGATCTTCGCGCGCCTCGGCGGCGGCATCTTCACGAAGGGTGCAGACGTCGGCGCGGACCTCGTCGGTAAGGTCGAAGCGGGCATTCCGGAAGACGACCCGCGCAATCCCGCGGTCATCGCCGACAACGTCGGGGACAACGTCGGCGACTGCGCAGGCATGGCAGCCGACCTGTTCGAGACGTACGCCGTGACGGTCGTCGCCACGATGGTGCTCGGCGGGCTCCTCTTCCAAACCGCGGGCGGCGGACTCGAAATCAACTACGTGCTCTACCCGCTCGTGCTCGGCGCGGTCTCCATCATCGCGTCGATCATCGGCACCTTTTTCGTGAAGGTTTCGGAAGGCGGCAAGATCATGAACGCGCTGTATCGCGGCACAGCCGTGTCGGGCGTGCTGGCGCTGATCGCATTCTGGTTCGTCACGAAGAACTTGATGGGCGAGCAAGCGAACGCCCTGTTCGGCTGCGCAGCGATCGGCCTAGCACTGACGGCGGCGCTCATCTGGATCACCGAGTACTACACCGCGACCGAATTCAAACCCGTTCGTCGCGTCGCCGAAGCGTCACAGACGGGTCATGCGACGAACGTGATCGCCGGCCTGGCCGTTTCGATGCGCTCGACCGCATGGCCTGTGCTCGCCGTCTGCGTCGCGATTTGGGGCTCGTACGAGCTTGCAGAGCTTTACGGGATCGCGATCGCGGCCACCGCGATGTTGTCGATGACCGGCATGATCGTCGCGTTGGACGCCTACGGTCCGATCACGGACAACGGCGGCGGCATCGCAGAGATGTCCGGCCTACCTCAGAACGTCCGCACGATCACGGACGCGCTCGACGCGGTCGGCAACACGACGAAGGCCGTGACGAAGGGCTACGCGATCGGGTCGGCCGGCCTCGCGGCGCTCGTGCTGTTCGCCGACTACACGCATAACCTGGAGCTCCATCTCGCGGAGACGCAACGCGAGATGGCGCAGTTCTCGCTGTCCGATCCCGCCGTGATCATCGGCCTCTTCATCGGCGGCCTCATCCCTTACCTCTTCGGCGCCATGGCGATGGAAGCCGTCGGGCGCGCAGCGGGCGCGGTCGTGATCGAAGTGCGCCGTCAGTTCCGCGAGATCAAAGGCATCATGGAAGGCACTGCGAAGCCGGACTACTCGCGCGCGGTCGACCTGCTCACGAAGGCCGCGATCAAAGAAATGATCGTGCCTTCGTTGCTGCCCATTCTCGTGCCCGTCGTCGTTGCGTTCGGCATGAATTACCTGATGGGCGAAGGCGCCGGCATTCGTGCCCTCGGCGGCCTCCTGATCGGCACGATCGTGACCGGCTTGTTCGTCGCGATCTCGATGTGCACGGGCGGCGGTGCTTGGGATAACGCGAAGAAATACGTCGAGGAAGGCAACTACGGCGGCAAGGGATCTGAAACGCACAAGGCCGCGGTGACAGGCGACACGGTCGGCGATCCGTACAAGGACACAGCGGGTCCGGCGATCAACCCGTTGATCAAGATCATCAACATCGTCGCGCTGCTTCTCGTGCCGCTCCTCTGAGCGGCACCGATCAGTACAACGAGACCTTAGGGGAGTGCCGAATCTTCGGCACTAGGCCGTGCGCGCGACGACTCGCGCGAGCGGCTGAGGGCGTCCAATGTGATAGCCCTGCACGAAATCGACACCCATCATCTTCGCAGCTTCGAGTGAGTTGCCGTCCTCGACTTGTTCGGCGACGACTTGGAAGTTGAGCGTACGCGCCAGCTTGATCATCGCGGCAACCATTGCCTGGTTCACGGAGTCCGCCGCGAGATTGCGAATGAAGCTGCCGTCGATCTTCAAGTAATCGAGCGACAGGTTCTTCAAGTTGCCGAACGATGAGAGGCCGCGCCCGAAATCATCGAGCGCGAATTCGCATCCCATGCCGTGCAGGACACCAATGAAACGTTCGGCGTGTTCGATGTTCGTAATGACCGAGTTCTCGGTCACCTCGAAGCAGAGCTGGGACGGCATGACACCCGTCCGGTCGAGAATATCGACCACGAACTCCAGGAACTGCGGGTCGCCGAGCGTTTGACCGGACAAGTTGATGGCGAGGCTTCTCTCCGCCGGCAAGCGAATGCCGCCTCGGCCAAGCGCCGTCACGGCTGTCTGCACGACCCAGCGATCGACGTCCGACATCAAGCGATAGCGTTCCGCCGCTCGCAAGAACTCGACAGGCGAGATTCCGCCGGGCACCGACTCATCCTGCAAGCGCAGCAGCACTTCGAGGGCCGGCCCGCTGGTGCCCTCTGCGGTCGCGATGATCGGCTGCGCCATCAGCTCGAAGCGATTCTCCTTGAGCGCCGACTGGAGCCGCTGCAGCCACTGAATCTCGCCTCGATGACGTGCGACTGATTCGTCTCGGGCCGAATAGACGTGCACATGATTGCCGCGCTTCTTCGCGACATAGCACGCGGAATCGGCCGCGCTCATGAGCTCCTCGGGTGCGCCGCTTTCTCGGGAGATCTCGACGAGCCCGACGCTGACGCCGATGTTGAAGATCTTGTCCTTCCAGACGAAGCGATAGTCATTGACCTTGCGAACGACGTCATCCGCGATCTGGCGCGCCTTATCGAGCGGGCAGCCGACGAGCAGCATGCCGAACTCGTCGCCACCGAGCCGGCCTACGGTGTCGGAGTCGCGGACCGTCTCTTTGATGAGCGCGGCCACCTCGCGCAGCATGTTGTCGCCGGCCATGTGACCGCAGCTATCGTTGACCGCCTTGAAGCGATCCAGATCGAGATAGCAGAGGACGTGCCGCGCCGTGTTGGCGTGGGCAATCTCGAGGGACTCTTCGAGCCGTCGCTCGAACTCGCGGCGATTGACGAGGCCTGTGAGCGCGTCATGGCTCGCCTGATACGACATCTGGCGCGTCAACCCACGCAGCTCGCTGACGTCGCGAACCACGATGACGGTTCCCATCAGATCGCCTTTCTGCCCCTTGAGCGGCGTCACCGTGAGCTCGACCGAGCGCTCGTGCTCTCCGCCGCGCGAAATCATGAGGCCACGCCGCCCGACGGTGACACGCGACTGCGTCGTCAAGCAGTGGCGCACCGGGTCCCCGAGCGAACGTCGGTCGCTTTCGTCGACGAGACTGATGATGTCCGTAATCGTCTGTCCGATCGCGTCGATCGCAGACACGCCGACGAGCTGCTCCGCGGCCTGGTTCAGGTAGTCGATCCGGCCACTCACGTCGGTCGTGATGATGCCCTCCCCGAGCGAATCGAGCGTCTCCCACGCGTTGGAGCGCGTTCGCGTTTGAGTTGGAGCGAGCGAGACGGCGGGTCCCATTTCGACGAGCGTCAGAAGCAATGCTGGACCGCCCTGGTAGTCGATTCGCACGGCCGACAGCTCCATGCGAGCGAGCTGATCGGATTTCGGATTCAACTCGAGCTCGAGCCGGTCGAGCGCCGGCGCGCCCGCGAGCCAGCGCTGTAGTTGATCGTGTAACAGCTCCGTGTAATCCGGATGGACGAGGTCGGCGATCGATTGACCGATGAGATGTTTCGGATCGGCCGCGCCGGTCAGCGCAGCGAACTGTGCGTTCGCGAACACGATGGAGTCGCGGTAAACAGCGACCGCTTCGTTGAGACCGCCGAGCAACCCGACGAGCGAGCGCTCGCGCTCGCCGATCATGAGGTCCTTCATCGCGATCTGCTCTAGAAGGCGGTTCGCGCTGTCCGCGAACGGCAGCGCGGGGCCGACGGCTCGAATGCGCTCCGCGGAGCGCCCGTCGCGCACGATTCGATCGAACTGCTCAGCAGCGCGGGCGATCCCGCTCACGCGACGAGCGCGCAACGCAAATACGATAAGCAGCCCCAGCAGCACGAGGGTCGTGACCGCTAGAGCGATAGTTAAAGTCCCGGTAAGGGCGCTCACATCAACCGCCGAGTCTTCCTTCTTCCCCTTTGGCGCGCCTACTTGCAGTCGTAAGCGCGTGCTTGCGCAGCCTGCTCATGCGACCTGAAATGCTCCGGTCGCTTCGGCGAGGTGAGTCGCAAACTGAATTGTCGTGGTCACAGCATATAGAACGCCCAGCGTTCTGCCGCACGGATTGACCATAATGGTAAGCATGTGAATTGCAGTGGGCGACTGAAACGACGTTCAGGGGAACCCGGCATTTTTTGTCTCGAGTCCGAGCGCGGAAACGCGAGGTCGCAGCGCTTGTCGGGCGTTTGCAAACTTCGTACCCTGTCGCCCGCTCCGCGCCGGCGCTTTTGCGAGGAATTCCGAGTAAAACCGCCGAGCCCGCGCACTGCGGTGCCCGAGTCACGCTCCGAAACTGTCAACGAATCCGACGTTTCAGGTGTCTCTCTCGATACCGCGCGATCAAAGCACGCTAGCACTTCTTTCGAAAGGAATGTTCCTGCGCATGAATACCGAAGCTCTTCGCCAACAGATGATCGACCAGCAAGTCCGCGCAGGTGACGTGTTGGACGAGCGTGTGCTCGACGTGATGCGCGGCATACGCCGCGAAGTGTTCGCACCCGAAGCCTATCGACAAGCGGCGTACGCGGATGCGCCGATCCCGATCCCCAATGGGCAGTCGATGCTGCCGCCGATCGTGCACGGTCGAATCCTACAGGCGCTCGCAACGAACCCGGAGGACGTCGCGCTGATGGTCGGGACCGGCACCGGATATCTCGCCGCGTGCTTGGGTCGGCTCGCAGGTCGCGTGCGGGCGCTGGAGATTTTTCCGGAGCTCGTGGAGCGTACGCGAGCGAACCTGCTTGCTGTTGCCGTGAACAATGTAGGCGTCGAGCTCGAGGACGGCATGCAGCTAGAGGAGCAAGGCACGTACGACGTCATCGCCGTCACCGGCTCACTCCCGCTTTATGACGAGCGCTTCCAGCGCGCCCTACGCATCGGTGGTCGTTTGTTCGTCGTCGTCGGACAGTCGCCAGTCATGGAAGCCTGGAAGGTCACGCGCGTCGGCGAGCGCGAATGGCAGCGCGAGAGTTTGTTCGAGACCGTGATCGACCCCCTCATCAACGCGCCGGAGCCGCCGAAGTTTGTCTTCTAAGATCTAGGCTGTAGGCTCTGGGCTGTAGGCTGCAGCCAGGACGCGCTACCGCGCCTTTCAGCTCTGATTATTCCCAACCGCTAACCGCTTCCATCTATGTCCATCTCCGAAATCACGCCTGCAGAATTCGTCGCCCGCCGCGAACGCGGCGAGGACCTCACGTTGCTGGACGTTCGCGAGGCGTGGGAGCTTGGAGTGGCGAGCGTGCCCGGGGTCGTGCACATTCCGATGGGTGAGATTGCCGAGCGCGTCCGGGAGCTCGATGCCAGCAAGGAAACAGTCGTACTCTGCCGGTCAGGCCGCCGCAGCCTCGAGGTCGCGAAGTATCTCCAGCAGAACGGCTTTCGCGCGGTCAATCTCGCCGGCGGGATCCTCGCCTGGTCGCGCGACGTCGATGCAACCATTCCGACCTATTGAAGCGTCTCACCTACGATGACCGACGGAGCCCCGAGCTCGTTGTGCAAAGGGGCGCGGCAAAGACTTAGCGAGTCTTTACGTGATTAGCAACCGCTGCGAAGTTGCGTCGTGTCATTATTCGCTTATATGCCGGCCCGATCGCTGGCAGGCGGGTGCAACACAATACGGGGCTGCGGTGTCTGAAGGGTCTCGTCCAGTAATGCTTCGCGCCGGTACGGCGCATGGGAACAGAAAAATGAACTTAAGAGCGCACATCGTCGTGGCGTGCGGACTGTCGCTGGCTGCACAGGCCGTATTCGGCGCCGATCTCATCGAGGTCTATCAGCGCGCGTTGCAAAACGATCCAATCATTCGCGAAGCGGACGCGAATCGGCTCGCGAGCCGCGAATCGAAGCCCCAAGCGCTTGCCGCGCTGTTGCCGCAGGTCAATGTGTCCGGCTCGTACTCGAAGATCGACCAAGAATTCGAACGGACGCTGCAAACACCGTCGGATCCGACGGACCCGACCAGCCCGATCGTTCTTCGAGATATCAGCTCGGACAGCGACTTGGACAGTCGCAACTACGACATCAGTCTGCGGCAAACACTGTTTCGCTGGGACCAATGGGCGACACTCAAGCGCGCAGACGCTGAAGTCGCTCAAGCCGAAGCTGATTACCAAGCGGCGCAGCAAGAGCTGATCCAGCGAACCGCGCAGCGCTATTTCGATGTGCTCGCCGCGCAAGACACGGTCGATGCCGCTGAAGCCACCCTGCAAGCGTTTGCTCGTCAGCTCGAGCAAGCCGACAAGCGCTTCGAGGTCGGGCTGATCGCGATCACCGACGTTCAGGAAGCCCGCGCGGCGCACGACCAAGCGGCTGCAGCCGTCATCCAGGCAAAGCGCGCCTTGGCCACCGCGCAGGAATTGCTGCGCGAACTGACTGGCGAACCTTTCGATAAGCTCGCGGCGCCTACAGACGAGATGCCGCTTCGTTCGCCGGACCCGGCTAGCGAGGAGCAATGGGTCAGCGCTGCCTTGGAGCAAAATCTCCGAGTCATCTCCGCGCGCCTCGCGACGGATATTGCAAAGCAGGACGTCCGAGTGGCGCGTTCCGGCCACTTCCCCTCGATCGATCTCGTCGCCAGCCGCGGCGATCGCGATGTTGAGGGCACGGAAATCAGTCGCAACGCCGCCGGTAACATCACGCGCGGTCCCGGCGATCAGAACCAGGTCACCGATTCCATCGGCATCCAAGTGACGGTTCCCATCTACTCAGGTGGCGCGACGTCCTCACGCGTGCGGCAACGCGTTTACCTCCATCGCGCGGCGCGCGAGCGCCTCGAGCGCACCGCTCGCGAAACCGAACGCGCAACGCGCGACGCTTATCTCGGCGTGTTGAGCGAAATGGCGCGAGTGCAGGCATTGCGCCAGGCATTGGAGTCGAGCCGCACGGCGCTGCAGGCGACCGAAGCCGGCTTCGAAGTCGGTACCCGCACGACGGTCGACGTGCTAGATGCGCGCCGCCGCTTGTTCGAGGCGCAGACGAACTACTCGCGCAGCCGGTACGACTACATCTTGAATGTCCTGCAGCTGCAGCTCGCGACGGGAACGCTGGCCGTTGCGGATCTCGAAGAGATCAACAAACTCTTGGAAGAGTAGCGGGTGCCAGCGTCAGCTCGCTGAACGCGGGACGACGTCTTCGATCATCTCGACGAGGCGCGCCAGCGCGCCTCGATTCTTCTCCAGGATCTCTCGTGCGCGCGCCACCATTTCCCGGCGCGCATCGGCATCGTTGAGCAGACGCACGACTTCAGCACCTAGCGCATCAACGTCGTTTACCTGCACGGCCGCATGACTCGACAGCAGCATCTGCGCGATATCCGGTGCGTTAAAGTTGTGAGGACCCACCACGATCGGGCAGCCGATGGCCGCCGGCTCCAATAGGCTGTGACCTCCGATTGGAACGAGGCTGCCCGCCACGAAGGCGACATCAGACGCCGCGTAGAACATCAAGAGCTCACCCAACGTGTCGACGAGGAGGACGCGGGTCGCCTCGGTCACGCGCTCGCCGCGCGAACGCGAAACGTAGGGCACCCGCCGTTCGGCAAGCAACGCAGCCACGCTCGGGAAACGCTGCGGATGTCGCGGGACCAAGATCAGCAGTGCGTCCTGCAGGTGCGCACGAATGATTTCGTGGGCGGCCAATGCCTGTTCTTCTTCCCCTTCATGAGTGCTCGCCGCGATCCACACCGGTCGCCCGGCGAGCTGATCCGACCGTAGCGATTGACCCGCCTGCGCGACCTCCCCGGGCACATCGATGTCGAATTTGAGGTTGCCTATGACCTCGACTCGAGCCGCGCCAATGTCTCTGAAACGTTTCGCGTCGAGCTCGGTCTGCGCCGCGACGCGCACGCCCGCGAGCGCATCGCGCGCGAGGCTCCGCAAACGCCCGTAGCGCCGCACCGATTTCTCCGACAACCGTGCGCTCGCGATCAGCAGCGGTACGCTCCGGCGCCGGCACTCGCGAAAAAGGTTTGGCCAGATCTCTGTCTCCATGACGATACCGACAGAGGGACGGACGCGTTCGAGAAAGCGCCGCACGGCGCCCGGCATGTCGTAGGGCAAGTACACATGCTGAACGGACCCCTCGAATAGGCTTCGAACTCGCTGAGCGCCGGTCGGTGTTCCAGTGGTCACGACGAGTTCGTGATCTGGAAAGCGCGCCGTCAAAGCACGGATCAAGACCGCACCGGCCTGTACTTCGCCCACGGACACCGCGTGCACCCACAGCGACGGTCGCTCGATTCGCGCTTGCACGAATCCCCACCGCTCGCCCAGCCGTTCTCCATACGCCGGATCGCGGCGCGCGCGCGACCAGTTGACGGCGAGTGCGATCGGGGCGGCGAGATAGATGAGGATCGTGTAGAGAAGTCGCATGACAGGACTCAAGAGTCGTTCGCGCTCATCAGTTACTATTCGACTTCTTCTCTCGCGAGAGCCAAACGGCATGGTACTCGAACTCAACTGGCGGATCTCGAGCTAGATCTTCGGGATCCGCGCTTCGTATGTCTTCGGTGTCTTCAACTTCAGCCACGCAGCGTGCACGCCAGCCCGAGCGAGTGCCGTTGTATCGTTTCCTAGGCCCTCGCTATTGGGTGCTGTGGGTCGCCCTTGCCTTCGTGCGCATGATCAATATCCTGCCGCTGCGTGCGCAAATGGCGATCGGTCGAGGGCTTGGTACGCTCGCGCATGTCTGCAGCCGTCGCGATCGGCGCATCGCTCGAATCAACGTTGAGCTCTGCCTACCTGAATTATCCGAACCCAACCGCGACGCCCTCGTGCGCGCCCATTTTCAGGCGCTCGCCTGCGCTGTGTTCGAAACGGGTCTCGTATGGTGGGCGAGCGATCAGCGCCTGCGACGACTGATCACATTCGAGGGCGTCGAGCATTTGCAAGCCGCACTTGCGGGAGGGCGCGGCGCACTGATGCTCACCGCGCACTTCACGACCCTCGAGATGGGTGCACGAGCGCTGACGCTGCTCGGCCCGACCAGCATCATGTACTTGACGCCGAGCAATCCGCTGATCGCGGAGTTTTCACGCCGAGGGCGCACGCGTCACACGGTACAGGCCATCTCCAGTGAGCAGATCCGCGACCTGCTGCAGAATCTGAAGAACAACATACCGGTCTGGTACGCGCCGGATCAGCGCTTCACTGATAAGAACAGCGCGATCGTGCCGCTATTCAATCAACCCGCCTCATCGAATATCGCCACCTCGCGCCTCGCGAAGATCTCCGGCGCACCGGTGCTGCCGTACTTCCCGGAGCGTCGTTCCGACAATCGAGGCTACATCGTGCGTATCTATCCACCCCTCGAGCGATTCCCGTCAGAAGATCCGATCGAGGATACGCGCCGCTTCCACGAATTGATCGAAGCGCACGTACGGCGCTACCCGGAGCAGTATCTCTGGGCATACAAGCGCTTCAAACGCGAAGGCGTGGACCCGTACGCTCGGCACGCGTAGGCGGGCGGTCATCTAGACTTCAGACTAGCACCGCATTTCTCACGTCTACACGCATCGCAACGGCATGAAAGAACGCCTGACCCTCCTCCACCCGCGCTACTGGCCAACGTGGCTCGCACTCGGCGTGCTGCGCGTCCTCGAGCCGCTCCCGTACTCCCTACTCATGTCGTTCGGGCGTGCGATCGGCACGGTGCTCGTGCATTTGCCGCTGTCATTCGTACGCATCGCAAGGCGCAACATCGAGCTTTGCCTACCGGAGCAGACGAAGGAAGAACGCGAGCGCATCCTGCGCGGCCACTTCCGCAGCGTCGGCACGGGGATCTTCGAGACGGCGATTGCCTGGTGGAGCTCCGACGAGCGCATTCGCAAGCTCACGCAACTCGAGGGGCAAGAGCATCTCGATGCGGCGCTCGCGCGTGGCAACGGCGCGATTCTCTTGAGCGCGCATTTCACGACGCTCGAGATCGGCGCTCGTGCGCTCTGCGCGCGCTTGCCCACGAACATCATGTATCGTCCGACCAATAACGCCGTGCTCGAGCGTTTTCTCGCGCGCAATCGCGGCAGACAAGCCAAGCGAGCGATCGCGCGCGACGATGTGCGAACGCTGATCAGTGCCCTCAAGAGCAACGAGCCCGTCTGGTACGCGCCCGATCAGAGCTACCGCAAGAAGGGCGCCGAGATGGTTCCGTTCTTCAACATTCCCGCCGCCACGAACACCGCGACGTCACGGCTTGCGCGCATGACGGGCGCGGCCGTGCTTCCTTACTTCCCGGAGCGCTTGCCTGGCTCCCGCGGGTATCGGATGGTCATCCAGCCAATGCTCGAAGAGTTCCCGACGATGAGCCCGTACGAAGATGCGCGAACATTCAACGCGCTGATTGAAGCGCATGTGCGCAAGGTGCCGGAACAATATCTATGGCTTCACAGGCGGTTCAAAGGATTAACCGCGGACTACCCGAACTACTACGGGAAAGGTGAACGGCGGAAAGCCGATAGCGAACAGTCAGAGTGAGCTCGTTCGCTGCCGACACGCGGACGGCGGCGAACGAAAGACGCTCACCCGTAGCCTGCGAGCAGATGGCCCCACTGTTCGCTCTCGAACGACTTGCCAGCTTGCGCACACACTTTCTCGAGCGAGCGACGAAGCCGCTTCAAGACGTCTTCTTCCCAAGCGCCTCGAGCGCGAATACGACCGCGATCGAAGTCGAGCACATACACTGCCGCGCCCGCATCGACCGCGGGCCTGGCCGCGGCGAGCAGGATGTTGTGGGCGTTGAGGTCCGCATGATGAACGCCGTGACGATGGAAGGACGCGATGGTCCTGCCAATCTGGTTCCAGGTGCCGCTATCCACATCCGAGCTCACGACAGCCTGAGCGAGCGTGAGCGTGTTCTCCAACATCTGCGTGATCAGATCCGCTGTATACGTGAGTCCATAGCGCACGTACCGTGCCGCGATCGGCTTCGGCACGGGGAGCTCGAGCGCGCGTAATTGCGCGAGCAGCCGCCACTCGGCGAACGAGCGCGTCCGATCCACACCGGTCCATAGATAGCGGTCCTTCAAGAATTTCGCGACCAAGCCACCGCGGCGATAGTGTCTCAGCGCCCAACGCTCATGATCCGCGCGCAAGACTGCGATGGAGCCTCTGCCGCCGGTGACACGTTCGAGCGCGTTTCTCGCCGACCACGCCTCCAAATCGAATAGATCGGCGCCTGCCTTACGCACGTGGGCAGCGTCGTATAGGATGCAGCCGCCGGGGATGGCGATCAGGTTTTCCGAAAGCATTTCAATGCCTGAAGCGTGTCGAGACGGGCCTCGAGGCCACACAATAACGAGAGGCTATAGTAAGGGGTGATGGACATGTCAGTCGCGGGACCGCACAACTCTTTCTCCAACCGGCGGCTCGAGCTGACGTTTGGCACTCAAGCGCTGAGCTCGTAAACGACGCGATGTCTTCCTCCTTCGACACCGCGCCTCGCAGCGTCTGTATTTTGCGCCTCTCCGCGATCGGGGATACCTGCCACGTGCTGCCCGTCGTACGCACGTTACAGCGTGCGTGGCCGAACACGTCGTTCACCTGGATCATCGGCCGCGTCGAAGCCAAGCTGCTCGGCCACATTCCGGACATCGAATTCATCGTCGTCGACAAGTCCAAAACACTCGGCTCGTACCGCGCACTGCGTGAGGCGCTGCGAGGGCGTCAATTCGACGTGCTCATGCATATGCAAGTCGCGTTGCGCGCGAGCCTACTCTCGACGGTCGTTCGTGCACCGATCAAGCTCGGTTTCGATCGTAAGCGCGCGCGCGAACTGCAATGGCTCTTCACGACAAACCGCTTGCGCCCCGCCGACAGGCAGCACGTGATGGATTCGCTGTTCGGCTTTGCCGAGAAGTTCCACGTCTACGACAAGCTGTTGCGCTGGGACATTCCGATTCCCGACAGCGCGCATGCGTATGCGCGGAAGGTGATCTCAGACGGCGAGCGAGCGATCATCATCAGTCCCTGCTCGAGTCATCCGCTTCGTAACTGGCGACCCGAGTATTACGCTCAGATCGCGGACTACGCAGCGAGTACGCTCGGCCTCAAAGTCGTGCTCTGCGGCGGTCGCAGCGATCTCGAGCGACAGATGGGCATCGAGATCGAACGGCGCATGCAGCAGCCGTGCCTCAACAAGATCGGGCAGGATACGCTGCTCGAGTTCTTGGCCACGCTTCAGCGCGCGACGCTCGTGCTGACGCCTGACTCGGGTCCGGCCCACATGGCCACCGCGGTCGGCACGCCGGTCGTGGGTTTGTATGCGGCAACGAATCCAGCGCGCAGCGGTCCGTACTTGAGCCGGCAGTGGTGCGTAGACAAGTACGATGTCGCCGCCCGCCGCCTACTCGGCAAACCGGCGTCCGAAATTCCCTGGACGACGAAGATCGAACAACCCGGCGTCATGGACCTCATCACGCCGGAGGACGTGATCAAGAAGCTCCATGCGCTGCTCCTTTCCCTTGCGCGCAAGCGCTCGTGAAATAGGTCTCTCCTCCATCTCGCGCATTGCGATCCGAGCGTTTGACTCTGCTGCAAAGGGCGCTAGAAACCCCAGTAGCCAAGCCGGGCGCGGGCCTGGAGTTTCCGGCCCAGATTGAGCGGCTTGCGTTTCAATCCAGCGCGGCCCTGCTCGATCGCTGATCGCGTCGCGTCCAGCACGCGCTCGCTCGAGCGACCGTCGCGGTACGGGTGAATATTGCGCGCGTACGCGTCGATCGCTTGCTTGAGCGATTCGGGGAGCTCGAATGCGCGGCGAATCGCAGGCTCCACGTCTTCGATGCGCTCCACGTTGAGAAGGTACGGACCGGGGCGTGTGTTGCGGAACGTGACGACCGGCTTGTGCTGCGTCAGAAATTCAGGCACGACCGACGACGTATCTGAGAGCAACACGTTCGCGCGCGTGTAGAGCTCCAGAATGTCGTCCGTCTCCGCGAACGTCACGTTCGGACCTTCGAGCATGCGATAGCTCTGCACGACGTCCGCCGCCATCTTAGGGTGCAGCGTGAGAATCCATTGCCATTCCCCTCGCGCCGCGAGTTGCGCAATCGTGTCGCGCAGGACGCGGGCGGAGCTGATCCGCTCAGTGAACGTGGAGGCGAACAGAACGGTCCGCCGGTCGGTGTCGCGCTGCGTGTGCGTGCCGTCGAAGAGCGGATCGAGCTTCGGCCAGCCGGTTTCGACGACGCGGAAATAGCCATGCCGAGCTGCCAGCTCGCGGAACGGCGCCGTCGTCGCAGGTCCTTGCGTGCAGTAAAGATCGAACCACCCTCTCACACGAAAGTGACCGCGCTCGTCGGTGCGTTTACTGACGTTGAATCCGTGGAAGACTTCGACCTTGAGCCCCGGAAAGAAGTCAGGCACCCAGTTACCCGGCACGAATACTGCGCTCGGCTTCCAGCGCCGAACGTCCCCCACGTTCTTGAGGCTCACTTCGTCGTGGCGCAGGAAGCGGGCGAGCTCTGCGCGCTCGAGGAACCAAGCCGCTTCCTCTCCGCGTGCGCGAATCGCCCGTTGGAGCGGGCGCAGGATCGCGAACGCGTAGAGCTCGGAAACGAAGAAGAGATAACGCGCCACGATGTCCTGAGAAAACGCCGGCTTGGTGGGCGGCGATTGTAACGTAGGCGCCTCTGTGCTGAATGCCCGCGTCTATGTGACACTTGTCGGACGATTCGGCGTCTATCCCCAGTTCGGAGATCCCCTCGATGAGCTCGAGCGAGCCATCAATACTGCCCTTCACACTCGTTGTTATCGCCCGCGACGAGGCTGCGGTAATCGGTCGCTGCCTCGACAGCGTACCGTTCGCCGGCGAGAAGCTCGTCATCGATTCGGGAAGCACTGACGGCACGCAAGCCGTCGCCGAGCAGCATGGGGCACGCGTCGTCCAGCAGGATTGGCTGGGCTTCGGACCGCAGCGCAATTTCGCGAGCACACAGGCGCGCCACGATTGGATCTTGATGTTGGATGCAGATGAAGCGCTCTCGCCCGCGCTCGCACAGGAGATGCAACAAGCATTGCCGGAGTTGATGAGTTCGACAGCAGCGGGCGCGATCTTGCGACGGCAAACCTGGTACATGGGCGCGCCGATGAACTGGTATCGACCGATGGTGGGCGAGAAGCTTGGCCGGTTGTACCATCGCGGCCGCGCGCGCTGGACGGATGTACGCGTGCACGAGTCGCTGCGCTTCGACGGTCCCACACGAACCTTGCGCGAGTCGTTCGTCCATCATCACAACCCGACGCTCGCACATCGGCAAATGAAGATCCTGCGCTACTCCGAGCTCAAGGCTCGCGATTGGCTGGACCGCGGCCGACCCGTGCGCTTGTGGATGTCGCCGTTCGTTTTCATCGCGGCGTTCCTCAAGGACTACTTCCTTCGATTGGCGTTTCTGGACGGTGGGCGCGGATACGTCGTGTCGCAAGTCGCTGCGAGCTATGCAGTCTACAAGCGGATGCGGTACTACGAGATGCGCCGCAATCCCGCCTCGCGCGAAGCGGCCGCGAAGCTGCTCGAATTGGATCCTTGATGCGCTCTTCTCTGCCTTTCGTCGAAGCACTCTGAATGTGCGGCATCACCGGCATCTTCGGTACGGCCGAGCAAACGGCCGCCGCCTCACTAGAGGCGATGACGCTCAGCCTTGCGCACCGCGGACCTGACGACGCGGATACTTGGCTCGACGCGGAGGCCGGCATCGCGCTCGGACACCGACGTCTGTCGATCATCGACCTGTCGCCCGAAGGACGTCAGCCGATGCGCTCACACTCGGAGCGCTACGTCATCGTCTTCAACGGCGAGATCTACAACTTCAAAGCGCTGCACGACGAGCTCGCGGCACTCGGCCACCGTTTCCGAGGACACTCGGATACCGAGGTATTGCTTGCGGGTCTCGACGCTTGGGGCCTCGAGCAAACACTGCAGCGCGCCAACGGAATGTTCGCGTTCGCCGTGTGGGACCGCGCGGAGCGCGTCCTCCATCTCGCACGCGATCGCATTGGCAAGAAGCCGCTCTATTACGGCTGGACGGACAAGACGCTGCTGTTCGGATCCGAGCTGAAGGCGCTGCTTGCTTTCCCGCAGTTCGCGCCAGAAGTCGACCCCGATTCTCTCGCGCTGTTCTTGAGACACAACTATGTGCCCGCCCCCTGGTGCATTCTCCGCGGCGTGTTCAAGCTGCTACCGGGGAGCTATCTATCGCTGACTCGCAACGATGTCGTTCGAGGAGCCTCCCAGCACGAACCAAGCATCGCATGCCGCCGCTATTGGGATACGCAAAGCGTCCTCGCGGCGGCAGTGTCGCAGCCGCTGCGAGCGAGCGAGGACGAGATCGTCGAGCAACTCGATACGCTGCTGCGCGATGCCGTCGCGCTTCGAATGTATGCGGACGTCCCGCTGGGCGCGTTTCTGTCCGGTGGAACCGATTCGTCGACGACGGTCGCGCTCATGCAAGCTCAATCGCGTCGTCCCGTTCGCACGTTCTCGATCGGCTTCTATGATCCCCGCCATGACGAGGCCAAGCTCGCACGCGCGGTCGCCGAGCACCTCGGTACCGATCACACCGAGCTCTATGTGACCGGCGAGAACGCCTTGGAGGTCGTTCCTGAGTTGCCGCGGATGTTCGATGAGCCGTTCGCCGACTCGTCGCAGATCCCGACGTACCTCGTCGCGAAGCTCGCGCGTCGAGACGTTACGGTCGCCCTTTCAGGCGATGGCGGCGATGAGCTCTTCTTCGGCTACGGCCGCTACCAGCGCGCGATGGACGTTTGGAAATGGCTGCATCGTGTTCCGCGACCCGCACGCGCTGCGCTGTCGCGATCGCTGAGCGGATACGCCGGACATGAAGGCCGCACGAGCAAACTGGCGCAGCTCGCGAGCGAACTGCGCGCAAGCTCGATCGCATCCGTCTACCGAGATCGCGTGTCTCGCTGGCGATTCCCCGACGCTGTCGTGCGCGGGGCGCGCGAGCATCCGACGCCCTTCACCGATGAGCAGCAATGGCTCAAGGCCGGTGACGATGCGCATTCACTCATGTACCTGGATCTCGTCACGTATCTACCTGAGGACATTCTCACGAAGGTCGATCGCGCGACGATGGCCGTAGGCTTGGAAGCGCGAGCGCCGCTGCTCGACTACCGGGTGGTCGAGCTCGCGTTCCGTATCCCCTCCGAGATGAAGGTGCGTGGCGCAGAGCAGAAGTGGGTCCTGAAACAACTGCTGCGCAAGTATTTACCTGACCCGCTCGTGTTTCGCGGCAAGAAGGGCTTCGGCGCGCCGATCGGCGAATGGCTCAAGGGGCCGCTGCGCACGTGGGCGTCGGATCTATTGAGCCAGGAGCGTCTCGAGCGGCAAGGACATCTTGACGCAGCGCGCATCAGCGGGATTTGGAGGGAATTCCTGGCGGGCGAGCGCAAATGGCACACCCACCTTTGGAACGTGCTGATGTTCCAGGCGTGGATAGAGTATCTCGGGCGGCGCCCGAGGTAGTGTAAGGTGTAAAGTGTGACGTGTAAGGTAAGAAGCGGAGCTCTATCCACCACTCGCCTTACGTTACACACACCTTACAAGTCGCATGACCATGTCTGAAATCCGCGTACCTATCTCCCCTGGCGAGCTCATCGACAAGATCACGATCCTGCAGATCAAGTCGGAGCGCATTACCGATCCGCTCAAAGTGGCCAACGTGCGCAACGAGCTCGCGCTGCTCGAGGCGACCTGGCGCGAATCGCCGTTCGCGACCACCGATGTCGATGTCGAATGGGCATCCTTACGCCGCATCAACGAGAAGCTGTGGGACGTCGAAGACCTTCTGCGCGACAAAGAACGCAATCGCACCTTCGACCAGGAGTTCATCGACCTCGCGCGGGCGGTGTATTTCACGAACGATGAACGCGCCGCCGTGAAGCGCGAGATCAATACGAAGCTCGGCTCGAAGATCGTCGAAGAGAAGAGCTACGCGAAGTACTGAGGTTCCCGTCACATGTGGACCGCTTCATCCCTAGAAGGAATCGACCGAACGCGAAGCGTCGCGCGCCTTGATAGAGAGCGACGGAGAACACCATCGTCGCAACGAGAACGATCGTGAACTTCGTCCACGGCGCGTACGGTAGTGCGATCACCCAATAGGCGACGATGAGCATGACCGTCTGATGCAGGATGTAGACGGGATAGCTCGCGTCGCGCGCCCAGCGCAGTAAACCGTTCTCCTTCGAAAGAAGATGCCGGCCATACGCGAGGAACGTCAGTAACCAGCACCATGTGAAGACGTTCGCGAGCGCGGCGTCCGCGGGCGTTTCTCGCTGAACAACGCCCGCTTCAATCAACGCAAACACGCTCATCGTCACGAGCACGGACACGGCGACAGTGAGCGTTCGTCGCTCGGCGAGCCAGTCCCACGCGCCTCGCATGCTTGCGAGTGCAACGCCGTAACCGGTCAAGAGCAGGTAGTGGTTGAAGATGTACCAGTCGTTGATGAGGTCGTGACGCTCTGGAAAATGAGGCTTCAGCAACGCTTCGTTGAGACCGAGCGGCAAGGCGAGCGCGTATAACCACCATCCCGGAACAAGTGTCGCCGCCCGCCTCAAGATCTTCATCAGCGGCAACAGCAGCGGCACGTACACATAGAGGTACACGATGAACCAAAGGTGGTGCCAACTGAAATCGCCGTCTGGATACGGCCTCAGCTGCAACACACGCTCGATGAAGAATGCGAAGTATCCGCCCTCCCACTGATCGCGGAACAGCCGCTCTACATAGATCTGCGGCGGAACGATGATGAACATCCCGAGCACCAAGGGCACGAGGAGCCGCACCGTGCGCTCCTTCATCACGCCTGCGCCCGTGCGACGACGAGAAGCGAACCAGAGGCCGGCCCCCGCAATCAGGAACAGAAGCGGCATTCGGAGCCGATGCGCAATATCCATGGGCCGCGCGAGTCCTTCGATCGTCTCGGCGTTTTGAAGATGAAAGTCCCAGCCTACGAACAGCATCGCCGTGTGATAGAACAGGAGCACGAAGATGGCGATGACGCGCAGCCAGTCGAGAAAGTGGTATCGGACCGCAGGTTCGTTCGTCTGTGTCATACGCCAGCCCCGTTCAAGTGTGTGCGTAACTTGACGGGAACCGCGCGAACGCGCCGCAGGCTTGTGGTCAGACGGTCGTTCTGTGGGGTAAGCGGGACACCCGCCCTACTGCCCCAACCTGGCGAACAGCGCGTCCTTGTAACGGCGGCTCATCCGCAACTCACGACCGCTCGCGAGCTTCACCTGATAGTCACCTTTGAAGAGCGGCGCGAACGACTGAATCGCGGCGATGTTGACGGCTGCGGATTTGTGAATGCGGACAAAGCGTTGCGCGCCGAGTTGCGCAAGCAAGTCCTGCAGCGTTCTCCTGAGCACGTATCGCTTCGATCCCGCATGGACGTGCACATAGTTATCGTCCGCCTCCAACGACTCGATCGTTGATGCATCGATCAGCTGCAGGAGTTCGCCGGTCGGCACGAGGAGACGCTCGGCCGCACTCGTTTGAGCCCGCGCAGTCGCGACTGCAGCGCGTCGATCGGACTGCAGATCGAGGCGCTCACGCACGCGCGCGATCATTTGATTCAGACGCTCCTTGTCATAGGGCTTCAAGAGATAGTCGACCGCATTGAGCTCGAATGCGCGCACAGCGTGCTCATCGAACGCCGTTACGAACACGATCAAAGGCGCGCGCTCGGCATCGAGTTGCGCCGCGACGTCGAGCCCACTCATCCCGGGCATCTGAATATCCATCAGTGCCGCGTCAGGGCGCAGCGTTTCGATCGCTCGCGCCGCTTCGAAGCCGTCCGCGCACTGTGCGACGAGCGCGATATCGCCATGCTCCAGCACCCAACGCGCAAGCTTGTCCCGCGCCGGCTTTTCGTCTTCAGCAATGAGGATCCGCATCATGCAGTCCGATCTTGCCACGGGATCTGGAGGCGGACCTCCGCGGACCGCTCGTCTGATGCGAACGCGAGCCGACCACGCTCGCCGAAGTGCGCCTGGAGTCGTGCACGGCAGTTGCGTAGACCCACACCCTCTCCTGGGCTCGGCGAGATCTCGCCAGCGTTCGCGATGCGCAGCACGAGGTCATCATGAGCTCGCTCCGACGCGACCACGATGTGCGCAGGCACGCTCGTATGTTCGACACCATGCTTGAAGGCATTCTCGAGCAGTGGCTGCAAGAGCATCGTAGGCACAAGCGCATTCAACGTGTCTTCTTCAATGCGCCACTCGAGCACCACACGTCCTTCGAAGCGCTCTTCCATGATGCGCGCGTAAAGTTGCGCGATGTGGAGCTCCGTTGCGAGCGGTGTGAGCTCCTCTTGATCCATGCGCAAGCTGGCGCGAAGCAGCTCGGCGACCTGTGTCAGCAAGCGATCGGCGCGCGCGACATCGACGTGCATCAAGGAAGAAATCGTATTGAGCGCGTTGAACAGGAAGTGGGGACGCAGCTGCGCTTTGAGCTGACCGAGCTGCGCTTCCGCGAGCGACTTCTGCAAGAGGGCAAGCCGATGTCGTTGCGCCTGCCAGAGCGAGAACGATTCGAGCGCGAAAATGATACCGAGCCATAGCCCCAGGAACAGCCACACTTTCACGGTTTCCTGAACCAGGAGGAATCCCCACGACTCATGCTCGTACTCGACGCCGACCGCCGCGTACACAGAGTGCCGCATCGCGTAAACGGCCGCGATAAAGGCCGCGGCGACGAGCGGAAACCACTTCAGGTGCCGAAAGAACCATTTGAACGGCTGGTCTAGCCATTGCTTCGCATCGCGGGCGGCGCGCAACTGCGCAATGAGCCATACCGTGGCGGCGATCGCGGAAGTCCCCTCCCAAAGCAGCGGCTCCCACCAGAGCACGGCCGGCTCGTTGAGCTGGTCTTGCACGGCGATGGCGGCCATCAAGATCCAGAAGCAGCCCCAGAGCACGCCGAGGACCCGCCACTTCCGGCGGTCCGCGAGCGCATCCGGTACTTCGAACGACTCGAGCGGGGGTGCATTCAGCATGCACCGATTCTAGTGAGCTAGAGGGGTCGCGAATACCGCTCTGGGGTGAACGGGACCGTGTCGAATGGGGCTTACGGCAGAACGGCGGTGAACTCGGACAACTCTTCGCGACCGCTGCGCCACATCGCATAGCTCGTCCGCTCGTCGTCCCAAACGAGCACTGCCTCGAAATCTGGCGCGTTCGCGATCGTGGCCAATTTTTGCTTGTCGACGGGGAAGTACCACCAAGACGCGGCCAGGGCATACGACTCAGCCACGGGTTGCGCGATTCCGATCTCTCGCGTTTCGACGTCGCGCGCTTGCAGACTCATCGACCACCCGGCGGCCCTGAGCTCGAGCTGCGGCGGATCAGCGACATCAGATACTTGCTCGGGGATGAGCGCTGCTACGTACTGCTTGTGCTCGCCCATGCGATTCACGTCGACGGCATACAAGTGCAGGAAATCGCGATACTCGCCGCTGCCCGCACTCACAGTTCCGCGCGTGAAGATCCACGGATCTCGCACGACGGTGATCGTGGCAGCCGTGCGTTCATCGAGATACTCACGCGGCGTGACGACGCGCTCGGTGCCACAAGCGCAGAGCGAGAGGCACAAAATAGAAAACGGCACGCTGCGCATCGACGACTCCATCGGTTGTGTGCCGACAGAATGTCTGTAGGGAAGCCGCTGTTCCGCTTCTTACTGTAGCACTGCGGCGACGCTCGCCTCGTCTATGCCCTCGATCTCGATGACTTTGCGCCTAGCGCTTGCTCCGGAAACGAGTCGCACGCGCGAGCGCGCGACACCGAAGCGCTCCGCAATGAACTCAATCAATGCAGCGTTCGCAGCGCCATCGACCGGCGGCGCCGCGAGCCGGATCTTGATCGCGCCGTCATGCATGCCCGCTATCGCGGTCTTGGACGCACGCGGCTGCACATAGACGCTGATGCGCACACGATTGCCCATGTAAGAAGATGACCTGCGGAGAAAGCTCAGTTTGTCAGCAGCATTCTAGAACAGAGACACGCGAAAACAGTAACCGCCCGTGCCACCGCTTGGTGATTGCAGTACGCCTCCCTAGGAAGCCCCCTGAATTTTTCGGCCGTTCGAAAACTGTGGAGCTCTTCTCCCTCTTGCGCCGAAGCGCTCGAGATCGACTTCGTTATGGGCGCGGAACAGAGGTCGGCATCACATCGCACGGGTGGGTTGCCTGAGTTTCCGCGCATGAACCAGCAGCGATCTACGCCTGCGTTGAGCGAACGCCTGCGCCTCCCTGAAGGACAACCACTCGGATCTCGCGCGGCCCTCACGACGACGCTCTCAATGCCGTCGATCCATCGCCGTTAAACCGGCCGACGCATTGCAGTGCTCGTGAGCACGAGCAGAAGCAATCACGCGCATCGGCCACGCCGCGACATACACGACCCCGGTAAGGATGCCCGCAGCCGGACGTGGGTACGCGCCTCGGCCTGCAGATCATCGGTAAGGATCAACTTCGTGTTCTAGACCTCTTAGCGCATCCAGCAGGTGAATGAATCATGCGTCTTACTACAGTAATGAAGGCTGCGCTGCTCGTAGCGGTAGCGCTCGGTGTCTCGGCCGCGAACGCCGAAGTCGTCGTCGTCGTGCATCCATCGAACCCCGCAGGCGCGATGAGCGCCGAGCAGGTCGCGGACGTGTTCCTCGGTAAGTCGACGGCGCTCGCGCCGGTCGATCTGCCGGAGAGCTCGGCCGTACGCGGTGAGTTCTATCAGAAGGTGACAGGCAAGGACGCGGCTCAAGTGAAAGCCGTGTGGACGCGCCTCATCTTCACCGGTAAAGCGACGCCTCCTAAAGAGGTTGGCGCGAGTGACGATGTAAAGAAGGCGGTGGCCGCCAATCCGAAAGCGATCGGCTACATCGAAAAGAGTGCCGTCGATAGCTCCGTGAAGGTCGTGTTCACGGCACCGTAACGCAGTCGATGTGCAAGCGGCTGCGGGGTGTCCGCAGCCGCTTCCCTCGGAGTCTAAGATCAATGAACTTCAAGAGCCGGATTTGGTTGTTGCCCATCGCGACCGCCGTGATCGTCTCCGTCGGGATCGCCATCAACTTTCGTCTTTCCGCAGCGACCTCTTCCGATCTGCGTAACGTCCAGCACGTGCAGTACCCGACCGTGGAGACGGTCCGGTCGATGCGCGTCGACTTCGCTGCGATACAAGAGACTCTGCAGCAGGCTGTCGCAGAGGGCGATGCGTCCGCTGTCGCCCGCACCGAGCAACATGCTGCGTCGTACCGCGACGCGGTGCGCGAGCTCCGCAAGATCGATTCGAGCGGGGAACAAGCACTCCGCACGCTCGAACTTGAATTCGACGACTACTACGCCACCGCGCTCAGCGCCGCGCGCGTGCTCCTCGGTGAGCAGTCCGGCGACCCCGCAACGATCGTCGGTCAATTGCAGCAGAAGACACAGAAGCTCGATCAGTCGTTGGCAGGCGCACAAGAGCAAGCCCTAGAGGCATTCCGCTCGCTCCTGACCGCGAGCGCGAATAGCGTCGAGCGAACCGTTCCAATTTCGATCGTGAGCGCGCTCATCATGGTGATCGCGCTCGGCGTCGGATCTTGGGTACTCATCGGCAGCCTCTTCCGTACGCTCGGCAGCGAACCCGAGGTTGCGGCCCATATCGTCCGCAGAATCGCGGCTGGAGATTTTGCGAGCCCGATCGAGCTGCGCGACGGCGATAAGGAAAGCCTGCTCCACGATATAGCGATGCTGAAGAGCAAGCTCGGCGGGCTCATCCGCGACGTCGGGCTGAGCTCGCGCGAGGTGGATCAGGCGGCGCAGGAGCTCAATCAGGGAATCGAACAGCTGAGCGACCGCACGAGCAGCCAGGCTGCGAACCTCGAAGAGACTGCAGCCAGCATGGAAGAGATGACTGCGACTGTTCGACAGAACGCGGACAACGCGCAGCATGCGAATCAGCTCGCCGCCGCCGCGCGCAACCAAGCGCAAGCGGGTGGCGAGGTCGTGAGTCGCGCTGTCGCGGCAATGACTGAGATCAACAACGCGAGCAACAAAATCGCGGACATCATTGGCGTCATCGACGAGATCGCGTTCCAGACGAACCTCCTCGCATTGAACGCCGCTGTGGAAGCGGCCCGCGCTGGCGAGCAAGGCCGCGGTTTCGCGGTCGTCGCGACCGAGGTGCGCAGCCTTGCACAACGAAGCGCCACGGCCGCTCGCGAGATCAAGACGCTCATCGGCGACAGCGTCGTGAAAGTGGAAGACGGCACCGCGCTCGTCAACGAATCCGGCAAGCACTTGGATGAGATCGTGGGCGCCGTGAACAAGGTTGCGAAGATCATCGCGGAGATTTCCGCGGCAAGTCAGGAACAGACGCGCGGGATCGAGCAAGTTAGCGCGGCGGTCACGAGAATGGACGAAGGAACGCAGCAGAACTCAGGGATGGTGGCCGCAACCTCGTCCGTTGCGCGCACGATGACCGAGCAAGCGCGTCGGCTCACCGATCTGGTGTCGAACTTCCGAACGGAGGGCGATGGCGGACGTGTGTCAGAGCATTTGACGACACTGCCCTCGACGGAGTCCTCGAATCCAGTGGAGCTCAGATCCGCGGCGTGATGTCACGGACTTGACTCGACATAACGCGAAACTCGAGCGTCGTCTGCTTTTACAGCAGGCCGCCAAGGCGCCAGCAACGGTGCCGCCTGGACCATCCCTTGCATACGAAGGCACAGAGCCTGCTAGGGGTGTTTCGAATGCCGAGTCGAGTTACGCCGTTTTTGCTCGCGTTGTTGTCGCTTGCAACGAGCACCGTGCTCGTCGCGTCGTTTGCTGCAATAGGAATGGACGAGCCGGTGTACGCGCCGCAACCGGAATCCACCTCCGCCTCTGAGCTGCCGTCCGAGCAAGACGGGGTCAAAGAACCCACGGACTCGAATGAACCCGCTCGCCCGTCCTCCGCGCCGCCCGAAACTCGTTCGCAAGAAGCTGAACACCTGCCCCGCTCGAAGGACATCGAGCCGCTAGGCGAACCGATGCTCGCCTAACGGTTCGCGCAGAACTTCGCGGCAGCTTGATCGAGCCGCGCGAAGCGTTGTGTGGTGTCTCGAATCGCGCAACGCTGCGGACCTGGGAGACCCGCGCACTCGATCGTCGCGTCACGAACATCTCGTGCGCCCTCGATGAGACAGCGCACCTCATACGTCATACCGTGCTGCCCGAAGGAGCGTTGCGCGCGCAAATACCAGGTCTCTCCGGTGATCTTCGCGACCGCCAACACGCGTCGCCGGCATTCCTCGGTGACACCGTCCGCGCAATAGCGTCGCTCGCAGTCCTCGAGCGAGCCCCCATCGCATGCGAGTCCAGCGCGTTGCTCTTGCTCGCGCAGCTGATTGGGACCACCGCCGTGCGTCCATGCCGTGCACGCCTTCATGTCTCCGTCGTTGCACTCTCGCAGAAGGCGATCGAGCTCTTCGGGTGGGCGCGCGGCACGCTCGGGCCTATTCCGGCTGTCGCTCGGACTCGCACGCTTCTTCGTCGTGATCCCGGGCACGACTTTGGCATCCGGACCGCATTTCTCATCCGAGAAGACGCGCGTGCCATCTTCGGCAATGCAGGTGTAGATCTGAGCGCTGGCGTGTGAGGTGATGAGCCAAAGGCTCGCTACGACAGCGCAGCGTATGACTGGATGCATCGTTCTCCTTCGAGCGCTCTCGAGGCCGCCCATCGATTCGTATGTAGGCATCATACCCGGCGCGCCCGATTCGAGGCACGACACGGAACTCCGCGCGCGCCGGCGCGTACACCACCCAGACCTGCGCGGAACGAGTACTCGCAATGAGCGTTCGAAATCGATCTCTCGCGACCGATCTCGCGTCGTAACGATGCGAGCGCTCGCTCTCAAGCCGCTCGAGCGCAACTCAGCGACGCTGCTCGACGTCCCTGAACCCGCGAACGCTGGGGTATTGGTGCAAACCCTCGCTGTGGGCATCTGCGGCACGGATCGCGAGATTCTCGATGGAGACTACGGTGCGCCCCCGCCTGGCCAGGAACATCTCATCCTCGGGCACGAGTCCCTGGGAGAAGTGCTGGACCCCGCCGGCTCGCCCTTTCGCCGCGGCGATCTCGTCGTCGGAATCGTCAGGCATCCCGATCCGGTTCCCTGCCCCGCTTGTGCGGTCGGCGAATGGGACATGTGCCGAAACGGCCAATACGTCGAACACGGCATCAAAGGGCTCGACGGCTTCTGCGTCGAGCGCTTCCGCGCGTCGGCTGATTTCTTGGTGCGTATCGACCCGGCGTTGCGCGACACCGGCGTGTTGCTCGAGCCCGCAAGCGTCGTCGCCAAGGCGTGGGATCACATCGAGCGGATCGGCGCGCGCTCGCGCGCGTGGAGCCCGCGACGCGTGCTCATTACCGGCGCAGGGCCGATCGGTCTGCTCGCCGCGCTCATGGCTGAGCAGCGCGGCTGCGAGCTCCATGTCTACGATCGCAACGAGGGCGGGCTCAAGCCCGAGCTCGTGAAGGCACTCGGCGGTGAGTACCACAACGACGCCCTATCGTCGCTGCACGCGCTCGAGCCCGATGTCGTGATCGAGTGCACGGGCGCGGCACCTGTCATCGCCGAGGTCATGGGCAATAACGCGGCAAGCGGCATCGTTTGCTTAGCGGGTCTCTCGTCCGGCTCCCATTGCGTCAAGCATGACTTCACGGAGCTCAATCGCACCATGGTGCTTCAGAACGACGTCATATTCGGGACCGTCAACGCGAATCGACGCCACTATGAGCTCGCCGCTGAGTCGCTCGCGCGCGCAGATCGGGCGTGGCTGCAGAAGATGATCACGCGCCGCGTAGCGCTCGATCGTTGGGAAGACGCGCTCGAGCGACGTGACGACGACATCAAAGTCGTCATCGATTTCACGCTGTAAGTGACACCCGCCGCGCATGCGTGCTATCGATGCACGCGACCGATGTTTGCACCCGAGGGCTGGGATGGCTGGACGCATAGAAGACTACGCACTGATCGGCGATCTACACACCGCTGCGCTAGTGCGCCGCGACGGTTCCATCGACTGGCTCTGTTGGCCCCGTTTCGATTCCGATGCCTGCTTTGCTGCGCTCCTCGGCTCGCATGAGCACGGGCGTTGGCTACTCGCGCCGCGCGAAGCTGTGCTTTCGACGACGCGCAGTTACCGCGGCGACACGCTGATTCTCGAAACCCGTCATCGCACTGCCCGCGGCGTGGTCACGATCATCGACTTCATGCCTCCGCGCAACAACGGGTCCGCGCTGATTCGCTTCGCGGTTTGCGAGCAGGGTGAAGTAGAGATGCACACGGAGCTCGTGCTGCGCTTCGGCTACGGCAATACGGTACCGTGGGTGACGCATGTGGAGCAGGACACCTGGCATGCAGTGGCGGGCCCCGACATGGTCATGCTCAGGACGCGCGCGCCGATCCATGGGGAGAACCTCAAGAGTGTCGCAGAGTTCACGCTGCGAGCAGGCGAGTCGATGGCATTCACGCTCGTCTATGCGCCATCGACGCGAGCCTCGTTCCATTTCCCAGATCCCCATCAGGCGATGGCAGCCACTGAATCGTTTTGGACGGCGTGGGCCGCGAAGTGCTGCCGCCTCAATCGTTGGGAGCGTGAAATCCGGCGTTCGCTCACCGTGCTTCGCGCGCTGATCTACGCACCGACCGGCGGCATCATCGCGGCCCCGACGACCTCGCTTCCCGAGCAGCTTGGTGGGCCACGCAACTGGGACTACCGCTACTGTTGGCTTCGGGATGCGACGCTCACGCTGCTCGCGCTGATGGATGCCGGCTATTACGACGAAGCCGCGGCGTGGCGCGATTGGCTGCTGCGCGCCGTAGCAGGAAGTCCGGACCAACTTCAGATCATGTACGGCATCGCGGGCGAGCGAAGGCTCATGGAGTGGGAAGTCGATTGGCTGCCCGGCTATGAGAACTCGAAGCCGGTGCGCGTCGGAAACGAAGCCTATGGGCAACTCCAGATCGATGTATTCGGCGAAGTCATGGACGCCCTGCACCAAGCGCGCGCGGGCGGTTTACCGCCGCTCGCCGAAACGTGGGCACTGCAGTGCAAGTTGCTCGCGTTCCTGGAGCGTATATGGGAGCAGCCCGACTACGGCATTTGGGAAGTCCGCGGGCCGCCGCAGCATTTCACGCACTCGAAGATCATGGCCTGGGTCGCCTTCGATCGTGCGATCAAAGATGCAGAGCGCTACGGATTCGCGGCCCCGCTCGAGCGCTGGAAGGCGCTTCGCGCGCGCATCCACGCGGAAGTTTGCGAGAAAGCGTTCGACCGCACGCGCAACACGTTCGTGCAGGCGTACGGCTCGCATCAGCTCGACGCGAGCTTGTTGTTGATTCCCGAGCTCGGATTCTTGCCAGCCGACGACCCGCGGGTGCACGGAACTGTCGAAGCGGTGGAGAAGATTCTTCTCAAGGACGGCTTCGTCCTGCGGTACGACACCGGAGAGACCGACGATGGCTTGCCTCCGGGCGAAGGCGCCTTCCTCGCCTGTAGCTTTTGGCTCGTCAACGCGTACGCGATGATCGGCCGTCGCGACGACGCAATCGCGATGTTCGAGCGCCTACTTTCACTGACGAATGATGTCGGGCTGCTCGCCGAAGAATACGACACCCAGCATCAGCGGCAGGTGGGCAACTTCCCGCAGGGCTTCTCGCACCTGTCGCTCATCGTCACCGCGTTCAACCTCGCGCACCCCGACAAGCCCTCTGAACAGCGCGCGGAGAAGCAGAGCGAGCTGAGGAAGAACGATTAGGCGCCGCGCGCCCGCCGCTCAGCGAGCCAGTAACCCGCAACGAGTGTCTTGAGGTCTGTGATCTCCGCGCTGCGCACGCGGCGGATGAACTCTTCGGCCGGCAGCACGACACTCAGAATGTCTTCGCGTTCATTCGGATTGCCGTGCGTGCCCTTCGCCAGACTCGCATCGACGGTACCCGCAACGATCGCAATCTTCTCCGAGGTGCCGCCTGAACTTACGAACGCGCCAGGATGAACGAGGACGGGATTCGACAGCTCGAGGCCGGTCTCTTCTTTCATCTCCCGAACGGCCGCCTCGAGCGGCGATTCACTCTCGCCGATGCCGCCTGCGATCAGATTGTCGGTGAACGGGTATTCGCCAGCGATCAGCGCGCCGGGGCGAAACTCGTTCCCGAGCACGACCTCGTCGCGAAGCGGATCGTATCCAAGCACGGCGACCGCATTGCCCCGCTCCATGACTTCCCACATCGAGGTGCACCAACCGCCCTCGTGCCGTTCTACGTCGATCTCGTAACGATTGACGCGGAGAAACCCCGAGCACATCGGCTCCACATTCTTGACGAGCGCGCGAAGCTTGTTAGACATTTCTCACCGATACTCTTTCAAGAGGAATCTCGCAAAGCACGCTAAGCTCGCCAAGGTCAGAAGAACGAGCTCCAAAATCGGACCTCATTTCCAAGATATCCCGCAAGCGATCCACTAACAACAAGAGCCTCATAGCTCTTCACTCTATTGCTTGGCGAGCTTGGCGTGCTTTGCGAGACTATTCTTCGCCTTTTCATACTCCCACAGAAGCCATGAAGCCGAACATTCCAACCGACAGCTCCGCCCAAATGAGCTCCCCCAGCTACTCGCTCCCCATCGAGGATACGCAGTTCCTTCTGCGCGATGAAATGCGGGCGATTCGTTTCGCGCTCGAGTACGGCAAAGCAGAGCTGTTGCTTCGGGAATGGGGTATTCGCTCGACGATCATTGTGTTCGGCAGTGCGCGAGTCCCCTCGCCTGAGATGATTGCCGCGATGCCTCCTGCGCAAGACGAGGAACAGCGGGCCGCGCGCGCGCGAGCCGAGAGACAACTCGCGTGGTACGAGGCGGCACGCGAAGTTGCACGTATCGTGTCCGAGCGCGGCGGCGCCAAAGCCCCTCACGATCGCTGGCGCGACAACGTCATCGCTACAGGCGGTGGTCCGGGAATCATGGAGGCCGCGAACCGGGGCGCTTGGGATGTCGATGCGCCTAGCATCGGCTTCAACATCACGCTGCCGCTCGAGCAGCAACCGAATCGCTTCACGACACCCGAGCTGACATTCCGCTTTCACTACTTCGCGATGCGCAAGATGCACCTCGCGATGAGGGCGAATGCGCTCATCGTATTCCCCGGCGGGTTTGGCACGATGGACGAGCTCTTCGAGATCTTGACGCTTCGTCAGACAGGTAAGGCACCGCGCGTCCCTGTCGTGCTCTTCGACCGAAACTATTGGCAACGTATCGTGAACTTCGACGCGTTCGTCGAAGAAGGCATGATCTCCAAAGCGGATCTCGAGTTGTTCGACTTCGCCGAGTCGGCCGAGGAGACATGGGAGATTCTGATGCGACACGGCCTGCGCCAACGATGACAACGCTCCCTCCGCAACGATAGCGTCCATTTAAACGTACGCGGACGTCCGCGGACAGTCTGCGCGCGTGCCCGGTGACGTGCCGGACAAACACGCAACACGCTCCAACTGTGCATTGAGTCCGAAAATCTAGGGAAGTTGTAACTCCGTTGGGCTCTTCTGCATCTACAGAAGAGTGTTGGCTTGCGAGTTGCAATCCACATGGCACACGAGGCACACGCACTCGTGTCAGCAACTATTCGGACGATTATCGATTGGAGACGCTCATGACCACTCGCCATATTCATCTTCTTCGCCACGCCATCGTATGTGCTGCCCTCGCTGCAGGCACGAGCGTCCTTGCCACGTCCGCGAGCGCGGAGGACGTAGCGCAACGTCCTGTGCAGTACCACCAGTCCGAGCTCGCGACGGACGCCGGCGTTCAGAAGCTCTACAACGAGCTCAAAGCTGCGTCGCGGCAGGTCTGCGCAAGCTGGCGTATGGCGCAACTCACGAGCGAGTACAACGCCTGCTACGCGAAGGCCCTTTCGGACGCGGTCAACGACGTGAATCAGCAAACCCTCACGAATCTGCACGATCGACTCGAGACGAAGTCGGCGCGCGTGCATCGCAGCCGCTCCAACCGGACGGCGTCTTAATAGAGGCAAAGCGCGCGGCGGCCTCGGTCGCCGCGCGCAGCTTCGCTCAGCCGTCTGCTATGCTCCCGGAGCGTGAACATCGCTCCGGTGCGCCAGACTGAGGCTTCTGCAATACCCGATCGCCGCGTACGGTCGGATTCGCCGTCGCTCGCTGCCGCAGTCGAAGAAGTCTCCAAGCATCATCCCGGGCGCTCGGGCGTGCGGCTGCTGCCGCACGGACACGATGCATTCTCGCTCCGCGTGCACAGCGCGCGTCTCGCGCAGCGATGTATCGATGTGCAAACGTACATTTGGCGAGACGATTCGACCGGCCGGTTCCTTGTGCACGAGCTCTTGCTCGCCGCGGATCGCGGCATCCGCGTCCGGATCCTGATCGACGATATGGACGCAAGGCCTCGAGACCTCGCGCTCGAGGCGCTCGACGCTCATCCGCACATCACCGTGCGTATCTTCAATCCATTTCGTACCCGCTCCGGTCTCTTGCGCACGATCGCCGAGATCTCGCAACGAGGCCGGCGGCTCAATCACCGCATGCACAACAAGAGCTGGATCGTCGATCGTGCGATCGCGATCAGCGGCGGCCGGAATATCGGCGATGAGTACTTCTCGTCCGCCGAGAGCATGAACTTCATCGATCTCGATGTATTGCTCCTCGGGCCCGCCGTCAGCCAAACGGCGCTCGAGTTCGAGCGCTACTGGAGCTCGAGTTTATCGGTCCCGATTGCGCAACTGCGCAAGTACATGCGCACCAAACTGCATCCCGCCAAGCACCGAGCTCGACTCGAGGCGCACGCTGGCAGCGCGGCCTCTGTCGAGTATGGGCGGAGGTTCGAGCAAGAGAACGGAATCGATGCGCTCGTTCACCAATCATTCGTCTGGTCGAAAGACGTGCGCGTCGTGGCGGACGATCCACGCAAGGCACTCGGCGCAGGAAGCGCCGCATCGCACGTACTGGACAGCATGGTCGATGAAATACGGTCCGCGAGCCGCGAAGTGTTGCTCGTGTCGCCCTACTTCGTTCCTGGCGTCGGCGGGACAGCCGCGCTTCGTTCTCTCGCGTCACAAGGCGCAAATGTCGAAGTCCTCACGAACTCCCTTTCGGCCACGGATGTCGCGATCGTGCACAGCGGCTACATGAAGTATCGAGAACCGCTCCTGGAAGGCGGTGTGCATCTCTACGAGCTGAAGTCCGCGGGACCCGCGGAAGATCGCGCGACTGGATTTCACGTGGGCTCTTCGCGCGCGAGTTTGCACACGAAAGCCGCTGTCATCGACGGGGAGCGCGTTTTCGTCGGTTCGTTCAACATCGATCCGCGCTCGGCGGAGCTCAATTGCGAGATGGGTGTCTGGATCCGAAGCACAACGCTCGCGAAGGCGCTCACCGCGCGCTACCGAGACGCGACTGGGCTCGATCGCTCCTTTACGCTTCGGCTCACGCCCGACAGAAAGATCGTGTGGACCGAGCAGGAGAATGGGGTCTTACGCTCGCACATCCTCGAGCCTTACGCCGGATGGCTACGACGCACGCTCGTCAAACTACTCGAAGCGCTCCCGATCGAGTCGCTACTGTGAAGAAGCGGTTGATAGAAGCACCGCCTCAGCGAATCACACGCGCCCCTTTCCCCTTCATCACGGCTTCGACCTCCTTGACGTTGACCATCGAGGTGTCGCCCGGCGTCGTCATCGCGAGCGCGCCATGCGCAGCACCGTACTCGACGGCGGCTTGGGGACCCTTGCCTTCGAGGAATCCGTAGGCGACTCCCGACGCGAAACCGTCCCCGCCGCCCACCCGATCGTAGATTTCGAGGTTCTCGCGCAGCACTGACTGATAGAACACCCCACCCGCATAGAGGATCGCAGACCAGTCATTGAAAGTCGCCGTCTTCGCGTTGCGCAGCGTGTTCGCGGCGACCTTGAAGTTCGGGAACTGCTTGACCGCGGTTTGAATCATCTTCTTGAAGTTCGCGGGATCGATGGAGGAAATATGCTCATCGAGCCCCTCGACCTCGAGTCCGAGGCATGCCGTGAAGTCTTCTTCGTTGCCGATCATCACATCGACATACTTCGCGATGTGTCTATTCACGCGCTGCGCGCCTTCCTTGCCGCCCTGGCTCTTCCAGAGTGAAGGCCGATAGTTGAGGTCGTACGACACGATCGTGCCGTGCTTGCGCGCGACTTCGACCGCTTCGATCACGACTTCCGCCGTGTTGGTCGCAAGCGCCGCGAAAATGCCTCCGGTGTGAAACCACCGCACGCCTTCTTCGCCGAAGAGCCGCTCCCAATTCACTTCACCCGGCTTCATCTGGGAGGCCGCGGAGTGGCCACGGTCGGAACACCCGAGCGCGGCGCGAATGCCGAATCCTTTCTCGGTGAAGTTCAACCCGACCCGCGTGTTGCGCCCGAGCCCGTCGAATTCGCGCCAAATGATGTGCGAGGTGTCGACGCCGCCTTGCATGATGAAGTCTTCGACAAGCCAACCGAGATCGTTGCTCGGCAGCGCGGTAACGACCGTCGAGCGCTTACCCCAGCACTTACGCATCGCACGCGCAACGTTGTACTCACCGCCGCCTTCCCACACTTGAAACGAGCGCGCATTACGCACCCGTCCGAATCCAGGATCGAAGCGCAACATCACTTCGCCCAAGGAAGCGCAATCCCATCGGCATTCCGCCGCGGGTCGGATGTTCAGCACGTTGTCAGTCATGACTTGCGTCCGCGGATCGTCTTGATCAATTGAACCGTGTCGCGCACTTTCGCTTCGATGCCCGCGTAATCTTGTTTCTCGAGCATTTGCTTCGTGATGAGATTGCTCCCCATCCCGACTGCGACGACGCCCGCACCAAACCATGCGCGCAACGAGTCTTCCGATGGCTCGACGCTGCCTGTCGGCATGATGCGCGTCCACGGACAGGGGCCGAGGATCGACTTGACGAAGTCCGGCCCACCGACCGAGCCGCCTGGGAAGACTTTGACGATCTCGCAGCCGAGCTCTTCGGCGTAGCCGATCTCTGTCGCACTACCGCAGCCGGGGCTATAGGGGATCTTGCGGCGATTGCAGACTTTCGCGACGTCAGGAACGAGGAGCGGCCCCACGACGAATTTCGCGCCGTTCGCGATGTAGATGCCGGCCGTGGGCGCATCGACGATCGAGCCGACGCCCATGATGATGCTGGGATCGGCTTTGTCGAAGTAGCGAGTCACTTCGTAGAACGTGTGCGAGGCGAAGTCGCCGCGGTTCGTGAACTCGATGCATTTCGCACCGCCATTCCCACACGCTTGGATGACCTTCTTACAGACTTCCACATCCGGGTGATAGAACACCGGAATGACGCCTTGTTCCATCATCGCTGACAGGACTGCCATGCGATCCTTGACCATCGTGTCTCCCCCAGGAAGTTGCGCGGCAGCGGGACGCTGCTACGGGGGCAACATTCTCGTGGAAACCCGTATCTCTCGCAACGGACGACAGACGACGGGCGGCGAACTGACTCGCCGTCAGCAACCGTGTGACGGTAGTCAATCGCGAATCAACGCCGCCGCTCCCAGGCGCCGAGGGCGATTCCGAACACGACGCCAATTGCGATCCCTATCGCGACGTTGCCGTACATGACCCCGATGGCGACACCTATCGCGATCCCGATCGCAATCCACTTACCCATCTCTAGCGCTCTTTGATCTCAAATTGACCCAGTACAACCGGAGAACCCGGCTGAGCGTTCCTCTGCTAACCTCGACACCTTCTTTTCTTGTTACACACTGGAAAGAACGTGAAGGGAAAATTCATGCGCGAAGCCATCCGCGCGTCAATGGTCAAGATGCACGCCAACGAGGGCGGGCCGTTCGGGGCGGTGATCGTACGCAAGAATCGGATCGTCGGACGCGGGTGGAATCGCGTCACCTCCACGAACGATCCAACCGCGCATGCGGAGATCGTTGCAATCCGCGCTGCCTGCCAACGACTCGCGCGCTTCGAGCTCGCGGATTGCGATCTTTACACGAGCTGCGAGCCGTGCCCGATGTGCCTTGCTGCGATCTACTGGGCTCGCATCAAGCGGGTGTACTACGCCAACACGCGACGCGATGCGGCGAAGATCGATTTCGATGACGCGATGATTTATCGAGAGATCAAGTTGCCTATATCGCGAAGAGCGATCCCGATGAAGCAGCTACTGCGCGATGAAGCGCTCGTCGTCTTCGACGCATGGCGAGCGAAGCCGGACAAAGTCACTTACTAACTCTCGTGCTGGAAGCCCCTCCCAGACGAGAGAGGCTTCCGAGTGAATACCCGCCAACGATTTAGCGCGTTTTCTGCAGCGCTTGATCGAGATCTTCGAGGATGTCGTCGATATCCTCGATTCCGACCGACAAACGAATCGCTT
The DNA here is from genome assembly GCA_044506405.1 of Lysobacterales bacterium. Classification (GTDB taxonomy): domain Bacteria; phylum Pseudomonadota; class Gammaproteobacteria; order Steroidobacterales; family Steroidobacteraceae; genus Steroidobacter. The sequence goes on from JBIQKP010000002.1 coordinate 164,490, forward strand.
CCGGCGCCACACCCACCTTGCGCTGCTCTTCTTCGGTGAGCTGGCGGTGCGTCGTCGAAGCGGGATGGCACGCAAGCGACTTCGCATCGCCGATGTTGACGAGACGCTTGAAGAGCTTCAAGGCATCGTACAATTTCACGCCGGCATCGAAGCCGCCCTTCACACCGAAGGTCAGGATGCCCGAAGCACGACCCCTCATGTACTTCTGAGCGAGCGCATGATGCGGATGGTCCTTGAGGCCCGCGTAGCTGACCCACTGAACTCGCTCATGCTCTTTCAGGAACTCCGCAACGCGCTGGGTGTTCGAGCAGTGCCGCTCCATCCGCAGCGGCAGCGTCTCCAGTCCCTGCAGCAACTGGAATGCATTGAAGGGCGACAGTGCCGACCCGGTGTTTCGCAGCGGTACCGTGCGCGCTCGACCGATGTAGGCCGCAGGGCCGAGCGCATCCACGTAAACGACGCCGTGATACGAAGCTTCAGGCTCATTGAACATCGGATAGCGGGCCTTGTGCTCCGCCCACGGAAACTGCCCTGAGTCCACGATCAAGCCACCGAGGGTCGTGCCATGACCGCCCATGTACTTCGTTGCCGAGTGCACGACGATGTCGGCGCCATATTGGAACGGCTTGAGCAGAACCGGCGTCGCCACCGTATTGTCGACGATCGTTGCAACGCCATGACTGCGAGCCATTTTCGCGACAGTCTCGACATCCACGATGTTGCCCGCGGGATTGCCGATGGTCTCGAAGAAGACCGCCTTCGTCTTCGCATCGATGAGCTTCTCCAGATCGGCTGGCGAATCCCCCGCCGCGAAACGCACTTCGATGCCGAGCTTCGGCAGCATGTGTGCGAACAGCGTATACGTACCGCCGTAGAGCTGCGGCGTCGTGACGATGTTGTCGCCAGCTTCGGCCAGATTGATGATCGCGTAATTCACGGCCGCACTGCCGGCTGAAAGCGCAAGACTCGCGACTCCGCCTTCCAGCATTGCGACGCGCTTCTCGAGCACATCGCTCGTCGGATTCATGATGCGGGTATAGATATTTCCCGGCACCGCGAGGTTGAAGAGATCGGCACCGTGCTGCGCGCTCTCGAATTCATAGGCCACCGTTTGGTAGATCGGCGTCGCCACCGAACGCGTCGTGGGATCGATTTCGTAGCCACCATGGATCGCAATCGTTTGGTCTTTCATTTACTTGTCTCGTCAAGGAATTGGCGGATGGCGGGGACGTGGCCCGCGCGACGGGCTAGTGTCGAGGGAAGCGCACGAGAAAGCCAGCCCTGCCGCCCTATGCGCCCTGTGCACGGCGGGTAGGGGTTACCGAGCAGCAGTTCTCAATTTGGAACAAGGCACAGAAGCGTGGCGCCCCCGCGCGCTATCGTCCCGTCGGGAACTCAGGTTTTCCGCGAATCGGCCGATGCAGCTTGAAGAATAAGGCGCTGCCATCTGTGCCATTTCGGCGTCGCTACCGCGAGAACGTGCGTGAGTACATTGAAGGACATGCCACGGCGCCGCTACCGCTCGGCGGCTCTACTCGTTGCGGCCGTGCTTGCTGCAGCGGGGCTGACGGCGTTGTTCGTCTACCGAACGGTCGCCTTGGAAACCGGCGCCTGGCGTACGGGCGCCGCCAAGATTCACGATCTCAAACGCCTTCGGGCGGGCAACAAAGTCGCCCTCGACGGTGTCGTCACTTTCTCCGACCCGCTGTCGCACCGATTCTACTTCCAGGACGAAACGGGTGCGTTGCGCATTCAACGGCGCGTCGGGGAAGCGCTACCCCGAGCCGGCGCGCGAATCATCATCACGGGCAAGCTCCGCGAAGAGTTCGTTCCCGCGATCGGGATTGCGAGCATCCAGCTCGATGAGCTCGAGATCCAGCATGCTGGCGCAGCCGATCTCCCTCTCGCCGAACGTCGCAACATCCCTTCGCTTTACTTCGACACCGCGCTCGGAGAGTTCGTGCGCGTGGAAACAGCAGGCATCGTAAGGGCTGCATGGTTGCGAGGCAGTCGTCTCGAAGCCGAGATCGGCGATGGCGGTTATCGGATATCCGTGACGATCGCCGGTGCGAGCGAGATCTCTCCTGAAGCGCTCCTCGATGCGCGGATCAACGTTCGGGGCGTGGTCTACCGAGAGACAGACGCGTCACGACCCCCTGGCCAGCGCGCCTTCGACTTCCCGCGCATGGCCGTCGCCTCGCCTGAAGACATGCGCGTCATCGAGCAACCCCCGAGCGCACCGTCGAATGTTTCGTCACTGTATGCGCTGATTACAGACCCGACATGGGTGACGCGCGGGCATCGCGTGCGCGTCACCGGCACGGTGGTCGACGCGGACGCCAGGACCCTGCTCATCGAGGACGGCGGAGTCGTGATGCCCGTGGAGACGCCGACCCCGCGGCAGTTCTCCATCGGAGATCGCATCGAAGCGATCGGCTGGCCCACTCGGCGCCGGTTCACCGTGACGCTGCAGCGCGCCTCCGTCAATCGACACTCGAGTGGCCCCGCGCAGAGCGCTCGGTCGGCGCACGCAAGCACCTTGCCTATGATGACGGAGATCTCCGCCATCCGATCGCTGACTTCCGAGGAAGCGGCCCGCGCCTATCCGGTACGCGTCACAGCGGTGCTCACTTCGGTGCAGGCGATGCGTGATTGCTATTTCCTACAGATGGGCAGCGAAGGCATCTACGTCGATGCGACGAGTCAACAGCTCGCCGAGCTCCGCGCGGGACAGCAAGTACTCGTGACGGGCCTCACGGCGGCGGGCGGATTCGCTCCGGTCATCGTTCATCCGCACCTGAAGGTGCTCGGTGTCGCACCGCTGCCGAAACCGCTAGAGGTCGATGCCGAGCTTGCGCCGTCCGGCATCTACGACTCCACATGGACTGAGCTCGAGGGGCTCGTCAGGCCTGTGCACGTGGCCGCAGGCTATCTCTCGTTCAATCTAGTCACCTCGATCGGAACGGTCCGCACGCATCTAATCCATCCGACAGCGGATGGTGCTGCTTCGCTCGGTCATCTCGTGGATGCTCGCGTGCGCGTGCGGGGCGTATTCAATACCGCGTTCACGGAAGAGGGAGTCCTCACGGGCTATCGACTGTTCGTCGACTCGGAGAACGACATCGAGATCCTCCGCTCTGCGCCGTTCGACCCCGCGGCGAACGAGCCGAAACCCGTCAAAACCCTGCTTCGCTTCGCAGGCAGCTCCACGCGTTCTCGGCGCGCTCACATTCGCGGCGTCGTAACCTTCAACGATTCCGGCGCGCTGTACGTCGAGGACGAGACCGGCAGCGTGCACGTCCAGTCGGCGCGCTCGGATGTACAACCCGGAGAAGTCGTCGATGTCATCGGCTACCCAACGCCGAGCGAACAGGGTCCGATGCTCGCCGATGCGACCATCGAGCACCGCGGCGAGCAGCAGGCGTTCGAACCGCTCACGGTCACCCCCGAACAGATTCTGAGCGGCACATTCGACAATCGCTTCGTGACGCTCAATGCGCGCGTGCTGAGCCAAGTGGAAGGCGCAAGTCAGCAAACGCTCGTATTGCAGGCCGGCTACGTCACCTTCAACGCCGAGCTGCGAGACGGCACGCCCATGCCGAACTTGCGCGAAGGGAGCCTCGTCAAAGTCAGCGGCATCTGCATCGTGCAACGGCATCAACGGGTCTTCGTCGATGCGCGTTCCGTGCCTGCTTCGTTCCGCATTCTATTGCGCTCCAGCGACGACGTGACGCTATTGAATGCCGCGCCTTGGTGGAATCTGCGCCACGCCTGGCCGGTGCTCGCGATTCTCAGCCTTTCGATCTGCCTGTCCATGCTGTGGGTGTTCATTCTGCGCAAGCGTTTGAGGGCGCAAACGCGAGAGATCGACAGTCAACGGACGTTCTTGCGTCACATCATCGACCTTTGCCCCAACTTCATCTTCGTGAAGGACCGCGCGGGACGGTTCACGCTCGCCAACCGAGCGCTCGCGGAAACGTATCAGCGTCGCCCCGAAGAGATGGTCGGTAAGACCGATGCGGAGGTCGGCGTCATCGACAAGGAAGCGCACGAGTACTTCCTCGAAGACATGCGCGCGATGGATGCGAGCGAGGACAAGATCGTCCGCGAGGAATCGAGAACGTGCCTCGACGGGCGCAAGCTGTGGCTGCACACGGTGCGACAGCCGCTCATTGGCCCGGATGGAAGCGCGACTCATGTGCTCGGTGTTTCCAATGACATCACGCTGCACAAGCAGGCTGAGGCGACGCTGCGCAAGGCGCGAGAGGCAGCGGAAGCGGCAAACCGAGCGAAGAGCGAGTTCCTCGCGAATATGAGTCATGAGATTCGTACGCCGCTCAACGGCATCATTGGGATGAGCGAGCTGTGCCTCGATACCGATTTGTCCGGCGAGCAACGCGAGTACTTGGAAACGGTCAAGTTGTCCGCGGACGGTTTATTGGGCGTCATCAACGACATCCTCGATTTCTCGAAGATCGAGGCGGGCAAGCTCGAGCTCGATCCAGCAGAGTTCAGTGTGCGCGAGACGCTCGAGGGCGCGCTCAAGACGATCGCGCTCCGAGCACACCAGAAAGGACTCGAGCTCACGTGCGAAATCGCTGCCGATGTGCCGGAGATCGTCAAAGGGGACGCGAATCGATTGCGCCAGGTGATCCTCAATCTCGTCGGGAACGCGATCAAGTTCACCGAGCGAGGCGAGGTAGGCCTCAGCGTTCGACGTCAGGTCGATGACGGCGGACATTGTGTCCTGCACTTCACGGTGTCCGACACCGGCATCGGCATCGCCGCGGACCGCCACGAGCACATCTTCAATCCATTCGCGCAAGCCGATGGCTCGACGACGCGGCAATACGGTGGCACCGGTCTCGGGCTCACGATCTCGCACCGCCTCGCCAACATGATGGAAGGGCGCATGTGGGTCGACAGCGCCCCCGGCGAGGGAAGCCACTTCCATTTCACCGTGCGCTTCGAGAAGGTCGAACCCTTGCACCCGCACATCGCTGCACTTGCGATTCGGCCGCTCGAAGGTGTCCGTGTTCTCATCGTGGACGACAACGCGACAAACCTCAGAATACTGAGCGAGCAGATTGCGCGATGGAAGATGCGACCGCTGCTTGCGAGCACCCTGCAGGAGGCGCTCGTGCGCCTCGAGGAAGCGCAGCGAGATGGGGACCCGTGCCGCGCCGTGATCGCGGAGATCGGCGTGCAAGGCTCTCAGGATCTGTCACTGGTCGAGCACATTCGCCGGCTACCTGCGTGCGCCGCCACGGGAGTCTTACTCATGACGTCCGCCGGCTATCGGCATGATCCGGCACGCACGCGCGAGCTTTCGATCGATGCCTATCTACTCAAGCCCGTCCGCACTGCCGAACTGCGAGATGCGTTGCTGCGGAGTCTAGGCTCGCAAGCTGCACCTGCTGTGACGAAGGCGGCTCAGCCGATAAAAGATTCGACGGCGGCGGGCACAGCGCTGCGCATCCTGCTCGCTGAAGACAACCTCGTGAATCAAATGCTCATGGAACGGCTGCTGCAGAAGCGCGGGCACGAGGTCGTCGTCGCCGAGACGGGCCTCTCCGTGCTTGCCGCATGGGAATCACAGCCCTTCGACCTCATTCTCATGGACGTGCAGATGCCGGAGCTCGACGGTTTCGAAACGACAGCGGAGATTCGGCGCCGCGAGTCGAAGGGCACCGCCCATGTGCCAATCGTGGCGCTTACTGCGCATGCGATGGCCGGCGACCGCGAACGCTGTTTGGCGGCCGGAATGGACGCCTATCTCACGAAGCCGATCGATCCCAAGGTGCTCGACGCAACGCTTGATCGCTATCGTAATCCCGAGGCGACGGAAGACCGCGTTGCCCCGCGATCGGCTCTACTTCCCTGATCGCCTGCGCCCCGCAGGCGCTCGCTTCTGCGATTCGCGCGCACGTCGACGCCACTCCCAGGGCTCGACGTGCTCGTCCGCAGGCAGCGCCCAGAGCCCTGCCCGCGCGCTTCGTGCGCCCTGCTCTTCCTCGTACAGCGCATCGCTCTCGGCGTACTCAGGATAGAACCAAGCCGCACCGCGCCTGACGAGCTCTCGATTGATGTCGAGCTCGCTCACCCAGACCTGCGCGACGATGCGTCCATACTGGTCGACATCGCGGGGCACCAAGACGAGGTGCTGACCGCGAACGAGATCGATGAGCGCCAGCTTCGATTGCCAGCCATGCGGCTGATCTCGTTCGGGCGCGTCGATGTCCGCAAGCCGTACCTCCATCTCTCTACCGCGCACGAGAACGCGTAGCGTGTCGCCATCGCTCACCCACAGCAGCGAGCCATCGAACACCCCCTCGTCGCCGGCCTTCGGAGGCGGAGACGTTTTCCGCGGCGTCGCGGCTCGCTCCGGATGGCAATGCCGCTCATTCGCCGCCCGGTCGAAGTGACAGCCTTTGCGATTGACGTCTCCGGGATGTGCGTCGGATAGCGCGAGCGGTATGAGCACGGCGATGCCGGCGAGCAAGAAGTGCCGAATTGCGAATGCGGGTGCGCGCGTGTTTCCATGCGCACGCGACAGGAAACTCGGATTGCGAGTCAACGCGTTTCCCTCTTCCATGGAGGCTGCATGGGCAAAGTATCTGCCGCGTGGATCATACGGATTGTGGCGTGCACCTGCCTGATTCTAACGGGTTGCTCGACGTACAGACACCAGCCGTATCGAGCCGGCGAGAAGACCAGCGTCGAAGCTCAAGAGTATGCCCTGCACTTCATCGAGGCGGATGACGAAGGGTGGTTCTGGGATCCAAACCAGGCGGATCGCGCGCTCGAGCTCGTCGAAGCGAAGGTCGCGGAGCGAAACACGATCGTCGTCGTGTTCATCCACGGCTGGCATCACTCTGCGCAGTGCTGCGATGACCATGTCGAAGGGTTCAAGGAAACGTTGATTCGGCTCAAGCGCCAGCTCGGGGCACCGGCGCACGAAGCGATTCAGACGTCGCGTACGAGCTCTGCGCGCGATATCAACGTCGTTGGCATCTATCTCGGTTGGCGCGGACGTTCCCTTCCAGGCTTCTTCAACTACTTTACGTTCTGGGGTCGTAAGGCATCGGCGGAGCGCGTCGGCAATACAGATTTCGGCGAATTCTTGGCGCGCTTGAACGGGCTCTATCTGCGCCACAACATTCGCGGCCTGGACGAAGCGGGCACGCGCGAGCTGCGCACGGCCGGACACTTCCTCGGTCTCGTGACCATCGGCCACAGCTTCGGCGCACAGGTATTGATCAAAGCCGTGGGAGCGACGTTGGAAGAACAGCTCATCCGCAACAACCCGCGACCCGGCTATCTTCGTAGCGGGGAGACAACCGCGGCTTCGCACGACACCCCGCCGATCGTAGGTGTTGGCGATCTACTCGTCTTGCTGAATCCCGCCACCGAAGCCGCGCAGTATCACCGCCTGCATCTGCTGTCGCGATCGCTGCGCTATCCGGAAGTGCAAGCTCCTATCATGTTGACGGTCTCCGCGCGCAACGATGTACCGCGCCATCGGCTCTTCACATTCGGGCGTGTTCTCGGCGAGATCTTCACGGGCAAACCGCGCAAGGCCGACGCAGTGGAGCGGGAAGTGGAACGCAAAGCGCTCGGCGTCTACCCTCCGCACATCACGCACCGACTCGTCGCGGTCGATCCGTCGTCGCGGCTAGTGCCCACACGCATCGACCACGAACGCGAACCTGGCTGCCCCGGGGCCGGCACATGCGAATGCGATTTTCTCGAATGGCAGGCGCCATCCAGTAGAACGGAGCCCGACAGCATTACGGCGCGCGGCGCGAAACGGCTGAACGCGTTCGACTTCAGCGGCGAGCTCACGTTCAACAACGTGAAGCTCGTCCCCGAGTCGAACGCGATTGCCTATCAGCCATTCATCGTCGCCGAAGCCGACGCATCGGTCATCGACGGACACAATGGCATCTTCACTGCCCCTTTTCTCGAGTTCCTCGTCTCGTATATCGCCTTCGTCGAGACGAAGCACGCGCAGCTTCGATGAGGGGTGTCGGATTGATTTCAAACATCGGCCCATCACCCGAAGTCGTCGCCAAGCTGATCGCCACGACTCGAGCTCCTGTTGCTATTGTTGCACCGGCAACAGGGTTTGAAAGCGCCGGCGAGGTAAGTTCTTCGGCGTGCACCGCGCGCGCCAGCGCAGTTGGAGGACGTGTCTTCGACTTACCCTTCGACGAGCCCGTCGTTCTTCGGCGGATCGCTAAGCGGTGCTTCAGCCCCGGGCGGCGAGCCGAGCGGCGCCTCCTGTGCGAGCCGCGCTTCCGGATCTCGATCTTGAGAGAGCTCGAGCAGATAACCGATGACCGCGTACAAGTCTTCTGCCTGCATGTCTTCGACCGAATATCCCATTACCGTGAGAGAGCGGCCACGTTCGGTGTAGTGCGCGCGGAATTGAGTGTTCATGAGCAGGTGCCGTTGCAGATTGAGTCATGCCACCGATGCGAACTGCGATCCAAAACATCGCTACATCACGGAACGTCGTCAGCGCTCGGGGGTTCCCGCACGCTTCGTACGCAGCGTGATGGAGTAGCGAAGCTCCTTCACCGGCGGGACACTGTGCTGCCACTTCCAGCGTGCGTCGCCTCGTAAGAGATACGCGGAGCGTGGCGCCAACGTGACCGCCGCGATCTCCTTGCGACGCGCGGGTGTCCATGGGTAGGGACGCAAGCGCAAGCGGCACGCACTGAGCAGGGAAATGCCGGCGATCACCTCGAACTCGGGTACGTCGCGATGCCATCCGAGCGGCGTACCGGGACGGTACTCAGCGACCAGCGCGTGCACGAATGACTCGGGCGACAGCACGCTCCACTCAGCGATCCGGCGCCTCAAATCGTAGAGGAAAGCCGGGAGCGCTGGTGCGGGCAGCGATCTGTTCGCCGAGAAGTCGTACGTTGAGCCGTAACTCAGGGTGCGGCGCCGAGCTGTAAATTGCTTGTACTGCGCGTACTCAAGCGGCAGGGTCTGCAGCGTCGAGATCAGCTCTCGCTCTTCATCGCGCGACAAGAACTCCTCGCGGTACGTGAAGCCGTCAGGCAGCGGCGAGGGGAACAGTTCGCTCTGTCTCATGTTGCGCTAGCACGCGCTTGGGAAGTGTCGAGTGATCGCCCGAATCGTTACCATCGCTGTCGTGCTCGGCCTCGTCGGGACAATCGTGGCCGTTCGCACGGGCGCGCTCGTAATCCCCGACCGTCTGAATCCCTGGGCCGTGCTCACGATCGATTCGGAGCCGAATGTTCTCACACGTTTCAAGCTCGCACGGCTTTCGAAAGATCCTGCGCTCTGTCGGCAAGTCCTTGCGACGGCGAAGATTCGATACACCCCGATTCCGAACGAGACGACGGGCTATGGGTGCGGGTTTCATGAGGCCGTGCGCGTGGAGCATACGAGTGCGGCCGTTGGCGAGCCCTTCGCGCTCTCGTGCCGCGCAGCGGTTTCGCTCGCACTTTGGGAGCGGCACGGCTTGCAACCCCTGGCATGGAAGCATTTCGATCAGCCGATCGAGCGAATCGAACACTACGGGAGCTATGCGTGTCGCAACGTGTATGGGCGTCCCCGAGCAACGCGCAGCCGGCATGCGACGGCCGAGGCATTCGACGTCGCCGGATTTGTGTTGGCGGACGGAACGCGCATACGCGTCATCAACGATTGGGGTGCAAGTGGTCTGCGCGGCGAATTCCTACGCGGGCTGCGGGATACCGCGTGCGTGTTCTTCGATGGTGTGCTCACGCCCGATTACAACGAGGCCCATAAAGACCACTTCCACTTGGATCGCGGTCCGTATCGACTCTGTCGGTAAGTGTGGAGTGGATATGACGAGGGCGGCGTCTACGTGACGCCGCCCTCTACATCTTCAAGAACGTTAGCGAACGCTTCCGCGGCGGAATAGATTCACGATCGCGAGAAGGATCACGGCACCGACGAGCGATACCAGGAACGACGCGAGCGTCACACCGTCATTGATCGTTCCGACTCCGATCAGTGGGGAGATGATGAAGCCGGCGAGCAGCGCGCCGACGATACCGACGATGACGTTGAGCAGAATGCCTTGCTGAGCATCAGTGCGCATGATGATGCTGGCGAGCCAGCCGACGACGCCACCGACGATCAGCCAAATGATAATTCCCATAAACCCTCCTCGAGTTCGTGTGCGATGCGATAGAGCTATCGACGACGAAATGACGAGGAAAGGAAGTTGGTTCCGCTTCTGCGCCGCGGTTAGTCCGTAAAACGCGACACCAACTTAGCGATTACGGCCTTTGTAGGATTTTCCGGCATGTACCGCACAGTCACTGCCGCCCCAATAGGGGGCAGCGAAGCGACTGGCTCGCTGCCGCGCCGACGATCGATATGGCAGGTGCGCACGGATGTGTCGTGCTCGCAGGGCTGAAACTCGAAATAGACGCGCGTGAAGCTGCCGAAGACGGGCGGACGCCAAATGCGCAGCACGCGGCCTTGCGCAAGCTTGCCGCGCTTCAGGATCTCTTGCTGGAGCGCCGTTCCCTTAGAAACCGACTGACAGGAGGCGATCATGGCGACGAGCGCGCCGGTGAGAAAGGCAATTGCTGACATGAACTCTGCAGGCATGTGAGTGGGCACCGTAGCGAATGTCGCGACGAGAATGCGATAGACCGAAAGATCGGGCAGCGCATTGCATCACGAAACTACGCGCCGAGGTGTACGGCAGAACCTGAACTGTTCGTTGGGCAGCTTTCGAACGCCGCGGTCCCGAGAGATTCAGGACCGCGGCGCCTTACATTCCCTAAGCGGCCCGCGTCTTTACTTCGCAGCCCTTGAGTCCATAGAAAACGATGTACGCGTAGCACACGGCGGGAACGAAGAAGGACACGAGAATGCCCATGTGATCGGCGAAGAAAGCTTGCACCACCGGGACGATCGCGCCGCCCACGATAGCGACGCAGAGGACGCCCGAACCCTCGCCCGTATCTCGACCAAGCCCCGCGATGGCCAGCGTGAAGATCGTAGGGAACATGATCGAATTGAAAAGGCCGATCGCAAGAACTGACCACATGGCCACCGGCCCGCCAACCGTCATTGCGATGATCAACAACGCAATCGCAACCGCCGCGTTGAACGCGAGCACGGTTCCAGGCCGGATGTACCTGAGGACGGCCGCACCGATGAACCGTCCTACCATCGCGCCGCCCCAGTAGAGCGCCAGATACTTACCCGCTTGAGATTCCTGGAGACCCGCGACATCCGGCTCGGCCATGAAATTCACGAGCCAACTTCCGATCGATACCTCTGCACCGACGTACACGAAGATCGCGACAGCACCGAGCACGAGGTGCGAGTACTGCCAGAGACTTTTCTTCGGAGCGCCGGGCACCGGTTCGGGTGCGGTTGTCGCATCGGTTCCTGAGACGACGGGCAACTTGAAGCGTGAGAAGACGATCGCAATCGCAAACAGGACTGCGGCAAGCGCGACATACGGACCTTGTACCGTCTTGATTTCTTGCGCCACGTCGAGCGCGCCGGTTGCAGCGCTGGCGGCGACCGACAGGATCAGGATGGAGCCGAAGTACGGTCCAATGGTCGTTCCCAAGGAATTGAAGGCTTGCGTGAGCGTCAGGCGGCTCGCTGCCGTCTCCGCTCTGCCTAACACCGCCACGTACGGGTTTGCTGCGACCTGCAACAGCGTGATCCCGGACGCCAACACGAAGAGCGCCCCCAGGAAGAGTGGATACGACTGCAGCGATGCAGCCGGATAGAAACCGAGACAGCCGATCGCCGCGATCGACAAGCCGATGATGATGCCTTTGCGATAACCGATGTGCTCGACCAGATAGCCCGATGGGAGCGACGCGATCGCGTAGGCACCGAAGAAGCAAAACTGGATCAGCGAGGCTTGCACATAGCTCAGCGTGAAGATCGACTTCAGGTGCGGGATCAAGATGTCGTTGAGCGACGTGATCAAGCCCCACATGAAGAACAGTGAGGTCAGGACGATGAGCGCGGGCGTGTAGTTAGGCTGAGTGCCCTCGGCAGCATACGTCGGCGCGGAGTTCGCGTTCACATTCATCATCCTGAAGCCCCCTACTCGTAATTCGTTGTGACGGCCGGATCCGCAAGCGCTTTGCGCGCGAACGCCTCGTGTGGCCTGTTGTCGAGCGGCCATGACAGCGTTGTCGGGCTAGCATGCCAAACGTTGGTCCGAAAGGGAACAACAGCGAACGGGTCACGGCTCGTAGCCGCTCGTTGACGAGTTTTTCGTTCTATCCGCCCGCAGGGTCAAAGAGATCGCGGAAGGACGAGAGCGCAGGCGGGCCGCTCTGGGCAGAGTCAGGCCTGGGTGCCGCGGCACTCAAGACCGGTGGCGCTGGATCACCTGAGAACGACGGTCTTGCTGCCGTTGATAAACAGGCGCCGTTCGGCGTGCCACTTGACCGCGCGATTGAGCACGACGCTTTCGAGATCGGAACCGATGCTGATCAAATCGTCCGGAGACATCGTGTGATCGACGCGAGCGGTCTCCTGCTCGATGATCGGACCTTCATCGAGATCGGTCGTGACGTAGTGAGCCGTCGCGCCGATCAGTTTCACGCCGCGTGCGTGCGCCTGGTGATAGGCCTTGGCACCCTTGAAGCCGGGGAGGAACGAATGGTGGATATTGATCGCCTTGCCGCGAAAGAAATCGCACGCGTCGTGCGAGAGAATTTGCATATAGCGCGCGAGCACTAGGAGCTCGGCGTCGACCTTCTCGAATACGTCGATGAGTCGCCGTTCTTGATCGTCCTTTCGACCGTCCAAAATCGGCAAGTAGTGATACGGGACGCCGTGCCATTCGCTCAGGCTGCGCATCGCCTGATGATTCGACACGATCGCAACCACCTCGATCGGCAACGTGCGTGTGCTCCAGCGATGGAGCATGCTGTTTAGGCAGTGACCGTGACCGGAAACGGCGATGACGACTCGGCAGCGCTTCTGCGCCTCGTGGAATTTCCATTCCATCTGGAATTTGGCCGCGACGTCGCGACCGAACGCCTCGTTGAGCTCGCTCAAGCTCGGCGCACCCTTGCCGTTGTCGTGGAACACGGTGCGCATGAACGACTTGTCCGCGTACGGATCGTCGTAGTGCTGCGCCTCGGTGATGAGGCAGTTGTTCGATGCCAGGAAACTCGCGATGGACGCAACGATGCCCGTCGTATCCGGGCAAGCGGTCGTGAGAATGCCGCTCGTTCCGTCGCGCAGCGAACGTGTCGCGCCCTCGTTCGAGAGGGCGCGACCTTGGGACGGTTGATCAGTCACTATTTAGTATCGATAGTGATCGGGCTTGTACGGACCTTCCTTGGCGACACCGATGTACTTCGCCTGTTCGTCCGTGAGCTCCGTGAGCTTTACGCCAAGCTTGGCGAGCTGCAGACGAGCAACCTTCTCATCGAGATGCTTCGGCAACACGTAGACACCGATCGGATACTTGTCGGTATTCGTGAACAGCTCGATTTGAGCAAGCGTCTGGTTCGCGAACGAGGAGCTCATCACGTACGACGGATGACCCGTCGCGCAGCCGAGGTTCACGAGACGGCCCTCCGCGAGGAGGATGATGCGTTTGCCGTCAGGGAAGATCACGTGATCGACTTGCGGCTTGATGTTCTCCCACGTGTACTGACGGAGAGAGGCGACATCGATCTCGTTGTCGAAGTGCCCGATGTTGCAGACGATCGCGTTGTTTTTCATCTTCTTCATGTGATCGTGCGTGATCACATGGAAGTTGCCGGTGGTCGTGACGAAGATGTCGGCTTTGTCGGCCGCCTCTTCCATCGTGACGACGCGATAGCCTTCCATCGCAGCCTGCAGCGCGCAGATCGGATCGATTTCCGTGATCCACACTTGCGCGGACAATGCACGCAACGCCTGCGCAGACCCTTTGCCGACGTCGCCGTAACCGCATACGACCGCGATCTTGCCTGCGACCATCACGTCAGTCGCGCGCTTGATGCCGTCGACGAGCGATTCGCGGCAGCCGTAGAGATTGTCGAACTTGCTCTTCGTCACCGAGTCGTTGACGTTGATGGCGGGGAACGCGAGCTTGCCCTCCTTCGCCATCTGATACAGGCGCTTGACGCCAGTCGTCGTCTCTTCGCTCACGCCCTTGATGTGCTTGATGCGCGCCGAGTACCACTTTGGATCGACTTTCAGCTTCGCTTTGATCGAGTTGAAGAGCGAGGTCTCCTCTTCGCTGCCAGGCGCCGCGAGGACGCTAGCATCGCTCTCGGCCCGGACGCCGAGGTGTAGGAGCAGCGTCGCATCGCCGCCGTCATCCAGGATCATGTTCGAGTAACCGCCATCGGGCCACTCGAAGATCTTGTGCGTGTAATCCCAGTACTCGTCCAAGGTCTCGCCTTTGTAGGCGAACACGGCGGTGCCTTTCGCAGCGATGGCCGCGGCGGCGTGGTCCTGTGTTGAAAAGACATTACACGACGCCCAACGAACTTCGGCGCCGAGGGCCTGCAGGGTCTCGATCAGGACCGCGGTTTGGATCGTCATGTGCAGCGATCCCGTGATGCGCGCGCCTTTGAGCGGCTGCGACTTCGCGAACTCCTCGCGAATGGCCATGAGGCCGGGCATTTCGGTTTCGGCAATGAGGATCTCTTTGCGGCCCCAGTCTGCAAGAGAGAGATCGGCGACTTTGAAATCGCCTTTCGATAGATCGACGGAATGAGTCGGTTTAGCAACTGCGCTCATACATGGTCTCCGAGTTCAACATTGGAGGGCGCCGTTGCTCACGATCGCCGGCCGCCTAAGCGGCGCGGGCGTCGTCGCGAGATGCTCACCGAGCCTGACAGGTTGCGCGAAAGGACTCCGGCACTGCTGCAGCGCCCCTCGACGAGCGGGCGCTTAGTGTAGCAGAGATAGATAGCGGTTAGCGGTTAGCGGTTAGCGGTTAGCGGTGGTTAGTCTACGACCGCGGC
>JBIQKP010000122.1:0-8561 GCA_044506405.1 Lysobacterales bacterium
TCAGCGTCAGTGTCTTGATGCTTTCGGCGTGGAGGTCGAGCTCATCCGAGCCGTAATCCGGCGCGTCGCGATAGGTCCACGACTCGAGACTCAACGCCGCACGCAAACTGTCGTCGGACACACTTGCTGCAAGCGGCTGAGTGAGATCGATCTTGAAGCCCGTTGGCGTGGCCGTCATGACTTTGATCTGAGGCGCGATGGTCTTCCCGTCCCAGCGCACGTGCTGCAAGCTCGCGACCTTGCCACCTTTCGCCTGCCACCCGCGTCCGGTCTGCCCCAAGAGCAGGCTGCCATCGCCGAGGAACAGCGGACGCATGACGCCCGACTCCAAGCCCTCGAAGAACGGCATCACGCTACCTTGCTCGAGGTCGCCGACTTTCTGAACCGCCACGCGCAGCAGATTCGATTGCGTTTGATCTCCGATCAGAATCTGCCCGGTGAACGGGCCGAACGTCGGCTGCGTAATCCATGCGGGATTGCCGGGCGAATTCGCTACGCGATTGTGCGGGAACAGGATCGTCGCTTTCTCCTTGCGGCCGAGCACTTGTTCCCACTGAATCTCAGGAGACGCAGGCGTCATACCGGGAAGATCGACGAGTCCCGCCGGATGGCCATAGAACTTGCCCTTCTTCAGCTCGAACATCTTCGATGTGCCGACAAAGTCACCTTGATTGTCGGTGTACCAGAGCCGCCCATCCGGGCTCACGCCGAGACTCGCTGGACTGCGTAGACCATTCGCGAGCAACTCGAACTTGCCATTCGATTGCACGCACACGGCCCAGCCATTGAAGCCGCCGTACGTGCCCATGACGTTGCCGCCCGCCGTGTACAAGCCATCTGAACCATGCCCGAGGTTCAATGCGAAGCAGTACGAGCCGTCGCGCAGTCGCACCGGGCCGTGCATGTAGGTGTGATAGTTGCTGTGATACGCGTGCTTATCGAACAGCGTCTCGTAACGATCGGCGCGGCCGTCGCCATTCGTGTCGCTGATTCGAGTGAGCTCGGCCTTCTGACCCGCGACGACGACGAGGCCCTTGTCGTCCTCGACGACGACACCGAGGCTGTCGAACAAGCCTTCAGCGAACAGATTCCATTCGCCATTCTTGAGGCGCCAGATACCTGCGTTACGCGTTGCGACGACGACCGTGCCGTCTTTAGCCAGGGCGAGGCCCAATGCCTCGAAGAGCTGATCGCGCCCGTAGTTGTCTTTCGGCGCATAGTAGCTCTCGATGCTGTAGCCGGCTGGCAGCTTCGCCGTCGAAGGCTCGGTGACGAGCGGCGCCGGCGTGAACTGGTGCTGGGACGGTTCTGGGCGCCAGACCTTCTCGGCGAGCGCTGCCTTCCCTTTCAACGTCGCGTTGACCGTTCCTGCTGGCAACGTCCAGCGACCTTGCGCAAACGTTCCCCCATTGACAGCGGCGCCATTGAAGAAATGCGAATTGAGCGCGAACACCTGCGGTGTCTTCAACGTCCCCGTGACCGAGACGACGATTTCGCCGCGATCGGAGATCGACGTCGCGACCTCCATGACGTTCTGCCCCACTCGATACTTGAAGACGGGGCTCGCGTTCTTGTCGCGCGAGTCGCGCGAGTAGCCGAGGAACTGCGCGTCGATCTCCGCGAGCAGGTCGAGATGGTCGCGCGGGTTGTTCAACGCGGCCTTCATCGTCGTCGTATCGCCGAGCTTCGCTTCCTTGAAGGAGAAGTCGATCGGCTTGCCTTGCGAATTCAGCGGTGCGACCAAGTACTCGGTGTCGCCGAAGCCGATCTCGCGGCTTTCGTAGCCGAGCGCGAGTCCTCTGCCACCGCGATTGATGAGCTCGCCGCTCATATCCAAGAAGCCGCCCTGCCAGATCTTCACGACCGCGAGTACCCGCGGGTCGAAGCTGTAGTTGACGCCGTTCGGCTGGCCGACATGAATGGCGCGGCCTGAGGTCCCGGTCAGCGGGCCGCGCTGCATGCGCACTTCATCGCCGACCAACCACTGCAATCCATCCGCGAGCGGATCGTACGGCGCCGACGGCTCGAGCGTGGCGAGCCGGATCACCGGACCGCTCATTTGCGGGTCGTTGAGCGTCGCGAGATAGTCCCCGATCGCATCGATCTGCGCATCGCTGAGCACCTCCTTCGTGAACGGCGGCATGACAGGCAGGAAGGCCTCGCCGCGCTTCGCGCCGTGCTCTGCGACAGCAAGCTGTTCGTTGGGCGTGCGAATCGAGCGATGCAGATACTCGCGGCTCGCCTTCACTTGGAAGCGATGGCCTTCGCCTTCCACGACTTCGCGAGCGCGCGGCTCAGACTGGAAGAGCCCAAAGAGATTCGGACCCGATGTCACCGAGGTGTCGTTCTTGTGAACCGAGTGACAGGCTTCGCAGCCGACGGAGTTGAACGCTTCTTTGCCGAGCGCAACGGTGTCGATGAGCGACTTCTCGTTCGTTTCGCCGCCCGACGTCTCCGGGGGCGTGACTTGCGAGAAGTCAGTGGGTTGATGAACGACGTTGCGAAGTTTGAAAGGCCCTTGCTTCACGATCAGGAACGACGGACCGCGATGATCCTCGTTGTCCCAGTGCGCGCCGGGCGATGCGGATTCGAAAATCACGTTGCGTTCGACGCGATCGCCATTGCGAATCTCGAGCGCGAATGCGTTCTGCTGTTTGTTGAAGCCTTCGTCGAACTTCGGGCCGCGAAACTTGAGCTCGAACGTTTGCCACTCGCCGTTACCCTCCAGAACGAAGATATAACGGCCCTCGACGTGCAGGGCTGCGCTCGCACCGCGCGGTGCCTGAAACTCGAGCTTCGTGTAGCTGTCGGCGAACACGCCGTACGTTGCAAGCATCGCTGCGGGCGATGCTGTTTGGAGGCTGATCTCACCATCCGCAGCCGTCCAGGCCGGATTGGGGCGGAACGCGCCGAAGGCCGCATCCTGAGCCGATGCGAGGGACAGGTGGGCGAGCAAAGCCAAACCCAGGACAACCCAATTTCGATATTGTTTTAGTCTCGACATGGAATCTCTCATGGTCTTGCGTGGCCCGCCCACGGTACCGGCGTGTCGTTCTGGAGTTACGCCGGGGCGCTACTTATAACACTGGATCGCTGCAGCGGCGCGCAGCGTCCGGGTTTCGAAGCGGGGATTCTAGACCTTTTTGCAGCCAGCCGCTCCGTGACCCTGTTTGCGACGAACCGCCGCTCACGACGCCGAGCGACGGCCAACGCGGATGACTCGCGTACGTCGCGCGTCCAAGGTACGGAAACGCGCAGCGAACCCGGCGGTCACGTTCTATAGTTGCGGCATGTCTTCCGCGACGCCCTACCGGAGCGAGATGGTGCAGCCCGCGCCACGGGGTATCGCACTCGCGTTCGGCTGGCGGCGCTTAGCGGTGGTCCTCGGCGTGTCCGTGCTATTCGGCGCGATCAATAGCTTGCCATCCGAGATGCCACCAGCCCATGTCACGATCGGTCATTCCGTTGTCGCGGGCTTGATTGCGCTGGTCGCGTTCGGCCTCTTCGAGCAACGGCCGGCGCAGCTTCCTGCGTGGTTGCCCCGGTGGGTGCTTCAGCTCATCGGTGTCGTACTCGCGATTCCCGCCGGCGTGCTGCTCGCCCATTCGATCTCGATGGCGATCGACATTCATGCCGCCCATGAGAAGCCACAGATGATGGGCCTCATCGTATTGCTCGTCGAAGGTCTTCTGTTCGGGCCGTGGATTGCACTCGGCGCGATGCTCCGTCAGCGAGACCTCTTCGCGCGCGAGCAGGCGCTCGTGTTCGAGCTCGCGCGCAGTGAGCTCGAGCGCAATGCACTCGATGCGCGCTTGCGATTGCTGCAAGCACAGGTGGCGCCGCACTTCTTGTTCAACACACTCGCGAACGTCCAGGCGCTCGTCGATGCGGGGTCGCCTCGTGCATCGAACGTGCTTTCGAATTTGATTGTCTATCTTCGCGCCGCGGTCCCGCGCATGAACGCAGCGACCACGACACTCGAGCAAGAAATCGACCTCGTGCGCGCCTACTTAGAGTTGATGCAGATGCGGATGCCGGATCGCCTTCAGTTCGCCATGAACATCGATTCCGCGGCGCTCACGTTGCAATGTCCGCCGATGACGCTGCTTACGCTCGTGGAAAATGCGGTACGTCACGGCATCGATCCCAGTGAGATCGGCGGACGCATTGACATCGACGTGTCGCTGCACGACGGCCGTTGTGTGGTCCGAGTCACAGACACCGGCGTGGGCCTACAAACACTCGGTACTGGGCTCGGCACCGGACTGACGAATGTGCGCGAACGCATGCAACTTGCGTTCGGCGGCGATGCGCAGTTACGCCTGATTGGCATCGAGCCGCACGGGGTGTGTGCCGAGTTGAGCTTCCCTGCTCGATGTGCAGCCACGTGACCGATGGATTCGCGCGTGCGCCTTAGGTGCGCAGCGTCTCGAGAGCCTCTCGCACCACATCGACGCTGACGTTCTCTGCGAGTGTCACCGTCTCGTCAGATTCGACGAAACCCTCTCGTTTGAGCGCAGCAATCCGCTCGCCCGCCTCGCGCGGCGAATCGAAGCCGCGACTCACGAGCAGCGTGCGATCACCGTGGACGAACTTGAAGTAGAAGCGGCCGTCCGCTTCGCGATACTGCTTGAATGTTGGGAGCGCCGCTTTCGCGGCTTGCTTCGATTTCGTCGTCGCGACAACGGCGCCTAGAGATCGCAGCCCCACCGCCTCGCGCAACTCGCGCAGGAAAGGAATCGCGTGCTGCTCGCGCAGTCGGCGCGCGCCGTCTCGGAGCTGCTGTTCGATCCGCTGCGGCTCTGCAATGAGCGCTTCGTACCGTTCTCGCAACGGCGCGACTTCGGCTTCGATCCGTTCGAACAGCGCTTGCTTCGCATCGCCCCAGGCGATGCCGCCTTCATACGCGCGGCGCATTGCTGCAGTCTCTTCCGCCGTCGCGAACGCGCGATAGATCTCGAATAACCCCGAACCTTCGATTGGCTTCGGCTCGCCCGGTGCGCGCGAATCCGTCACGATCGACATGACCAATCGACGCAGCTGCGCCGGCGGCGCGAACAGCGGAATGATGTTGTCGTAGCTCTTGCTCATCTTGCGCCCGTCGAGACCCGGCAGCGTCGCGACTTGCTCATCGATGACGGCCTCGGGAAGAACGAAACGCTCGCCGTAGAGATGATTGAAACGCTGCGCGAGATCGCGCGCCATCTCGACGTGCTGAACTTGGTCGCGCCCGACCGGCACGCGCTGCGCGTTGAAGATCAGAATGTCGGCCGCCATCAGCACCGGATACATGAACAATCCGGCGGTCACCCCCGCGTCCTCATCCTCGCCGGCTTCGCGATTGCGATCCATCGCTGCTTTGTATGCGTGGGCGCGATTGAGCAGACCTTTCGCGGCAACACACGAGAGCAGCCACGTCAGCTCCGGAATCTCCGGAATATCGCTCTGGCGGTAGAACCACACCCGTTCAGGATCGAGCCCGCACGCGAGCCATGTCGCCGCGATCTCGAGCGTGGAGCGTTGCACGCGGGCCGGGTCTTGGACTTTGATGAGCGCGTGGTAGTCCGCGAGGAAATAGAAACTCTCGGTTCCTGCCGCGCGGCTGGCCGCGATCGCCGGACGGATCGCGCCGACGTAGTTGCCGAGATGGGGAGTGCCGGAAGTCGTGATCCCGGTCAGTACGCGTGATTTCATGGCGCGAAGTGTAGTGCGAGACCGCGTTCCGAGCGACACGGTCTTGGCAAGCGCACCTGCCCTCGCGGTCAGTTGATGGATCCTAGGGCACCACGGCAA
Source organism: Lysobacterales bacterium (assembly GCA_044506405.1). GTDB lineage: Bacteria > Pseudomonadota > Gammaproteobacteria > Steroidobacterales > Steroidobacteraceae > Steroidobacter. The sequence goes on from JBIQKP010000122.1 coordinate 5,794, forward strand.
CAAGTGCCGTCGCCCCCGCGAGGCAGGCGTCCATCCTATGCGGCCTTAGAAACGGGGAGATTCTCGCAATGACGTCGCGATCGTCGCGTTTTCCGCGAGAGATCCTCACGACGCGTATTTGGAACGCCTCACGCCAACGACGGCAGACGTATTCGCATCTCTCGTCGTAACAGCGCGAGCGCGATGACTGTCTGTAGCACAACCGTCGCCACGTTGAGGTACCACATGTGTTCGAGCTCGAACCAGGGCTGCGACGACAACCAGATCGTCGGGAAGACGAACGTGATCACGCGCGTGCCTGAGCTGAACAATGCGGGAACCGTATTGCCAAGCGCTTGGAAGAGACTCGAGCACGTCGTGTTGATCCCGGCCATGACGAAGTTCCAGGAGACGATCGAGAGGAAGACGGAGCCGACGAGGATGACCTCCTCATCTTTCGAGAAGACCCGCACCAGAACGTCAGGGTGCCATTGACACAAGATCATGAGCACGAGCATGACGGCGCTGCACATGATCGCGGTCGTGCGAAACGTTTCTCGGACTCGATCAGGGTGTCGCGCGCCGAAGTTCTGTCCCGCGACCGGCGCGGCCGCGAACGCGATCGCGAGTGCTGGAACGAAGATGCCGTACATCACGCGCGAGCCGACACCGAACCCCGCTTGCGCCGCCGCGCCGAACTGACTGATCGCCCAGTACGTGACCGCGACGTAGATAAAGATCAACCCGAACTCGCCGCCTGCGGGTAAGCCGATCTTCAGCATGCGCCACCACACCACCATTCGCGGGCGCCACTGCGCCGAATTGAACGAAACGTAGTGCTCCAGGCGGACGAAGTAGACGGTGAGCAGAATGATGCCGATCACGACCGAGACAGTCGTCGCCAACCCTGCGCCTGCGACGCCCATCGGATAGCCGGTGCCCCAACCCGCAATCAAGATGGGCGCAAGGATCGTGTTCGCAACGAGCGTCAGGATCTGCACGATCATCGCCGGCTTGACGATTCCGGTACCCCGCAGCGCCGATCCCATCGAAACGATCGCGAACTGCAGCGCGAGCCCCGGCATGAACCAGTAGAGATAAGTCGTACCGTTGAGAACGGTCTCGTCGTCGGCGGCCACGGCGGAGACGTATGCGTCGGCAAGCAGGTAGCCGAAGACGAGCGTCAGTAGACCGAACAAGGCCGAGATCGAGAGCGACTGATTGAAGATGAGATTGGCGTCGTCTCGATCCTTACGGCCGACTGCGTGCGACACCGACGCGACGGTGCCGACGCCAAGCACTTGGGTGAGTGCGAACACGATGAACGTTGCATTTCCAGCCGCAGTGACGCCCGCGATGGCGTGCTCGCCGAGCACACCTACGAAGTAGAGATCGACAAAGTAGTACAGGGTCTGGAACACCATGCCCGCACCCATGGGAACGGCCATCGCGACGACGTGATTCGCGATGGAACCCTGCGTGAGATCTTTCATGCGTGGCGGATGCTGGCGCGGAGGAGAGCGACGAAGTTAGAAGATTCTCGCGCAGTGACGTAGAGACACAGAGGTCAGAAGGAAGAAGATATCTCTTTTCCCCGATCTCGGCGTCACTGCGCCTCCGCGAGAGGATTTCTTAGCTCCGCCTGTACCGGATGGATCCCCGCCTTCGCGGGGACGACGGACATTAGTGATGCGCGCGCCGCGAGAGATCTTTCACCCGTTCGTCACCTCCGCGGAGGGGGGGCCTATCGGGAAGGATGGATCCCCGCTTTCGCGGGGATGACGAGATTGGTGATGGATCTACGCCTTCGCGGGAATAGGGTGACGCGTCCCCGCCTTCGCGGGGACGACGCACATCTTTCTTAATCTACAGCCCGTGGCTGTGCAGGAACGGCATACCTGCTTTGATGTTCTCGAACGGGCGTGTGGTTTCATCCTCGAGGATGTACCAGCGCACGGCACCGGCTTCGGCCGCACCGAAGATCGCATCCCAATCCATCTTGCCTTCGCCAAGCACAGCGAAACCTTCATCGCCGACGCCCGTCCAGCCCGAGCCGTCGAACGGCTTCACTTCTTGCGTCTTCGACATGTCCTTCACGTGCAACGACCACGTGCGATCGCCGTAACGCTTCAGGAGCGCAGCCGGATCCTGACCACCGAACGCCGCCCAATACACGTCGAGCTGCAGAACGACGCACTCCGGGTCCAACGCGTTCATGAAGCGATCGAACATCTTTCCTTCGGCATCGCCTTCGTGAAACTCGTAGCCGTGGTTGTGATAGAACACCTTCATGCCGGCCGCCTGCGCAGCGGGGCAGAGCGCGTTCAATCGCTCGGCAGCAGCCATCAGCTTCGCTTCGTCCACGACATCGTTCTGGCTTTCTTTGACCCATGCGACCCCGATCTGCTTCGCACCCAGAATACGGCCGACGTTCACCGCTTCTTCGGGCGGTGCGAGGAATAACCCGCCTAAGTGGAAGCTCACGACCTTGAGCCCGGCTTTGTCGAACTCCGCGCGCAACGCTTCCGGCGTCAACCCATGCAAGCTGTAGGGCTCGATGCAGTCGATTCCCAGCTCCTTGACGCGCGCGAGCGTTCCCGGCAGATCCTTATCCAATTCGTTCCGGAACGAATAAAGCTGCACGGCGAGCCTGCATTCGTCGCTCGCGGCGACCGTGGCAGCGGGTTCAGCCGGCGCGGCAGCATGATCCGTATGCGTCTCCGAGTCGCGAGAGCAACCGGCGAGGATCAGCAGCAGCGCGGAAGAGCAAAGACAGAGGGCGTTTCGAA
>JBIQKP010000025.1:0-43067 GCA_044506405.1 Lysobacterales bacterium
CGGCACGCCGCTCAGAGTCGCCTGGCGAGTGCTCAATAGCATTTCGGAAGATCTGAGCGAGTACACATTTGTGGACTACGGGTCAGGCAAGGGCCGAATCTTGCTGCTCGCGTCAAGACTTCCTTTTAAGCGGATCGTGGGAATCGAATTCATGCCTGTATTCCACGAGGTCGCGTCGCGGAATATCAGCGCTTACCGGGACACCGAGCAGCGCTGCCACGATTTGCAATCCGTGTGCGCCGATGCTCGCGAATACGAGCCTCCCGATACCAAGTGTGTACTTTACTTTTATCGTCCCTTTACCGGGCCAGTTCTGAGCGCGGTTTTGCATCGGATCGAAGCGTCGTGGCGGAGACACCCGCGCACGATGTATCTCATCTTCGTCTGCCCGTTTAATACTGATCCGTTTCGTGAACTGTCTTTCCTTGAGAAGCAGGAGGTTCCTGTACCTTTGCTCGCGCGGCTTATCCCGGAAGGCCTGGGGACGGTCATGTACCGAACACGCGAACCGCGGGAGCCGTAACGAATGGGGGCATTCAAAGATCCTACGTGGTCTCGGGCTCGCACTCGAAATACAATCTAATTTGTCCGTCCGTAGCGGTGAATCAATGAAGGAGAGTGAATTTGTCGACTGGCTCCGCGAGCATCGAGATTCTGTGCAGACGCCCGCGTACATCTATAGTGAATCCGAGCTCGAGCGCTCTTTAGAGCAGCTGAAATCGCTCTTTCCTCAGAACGTACGAGTGTTCTATGCCCTGAAGTCCAATCCTCAGCCTGCGGTTGTGCGCCATTTGGCGCGCTTCGGCGTAGGTGGGGAAATCGCAAGCGGGGGTGAGCGTCGCCTTTGCGCAGCGGCTGGCTTGGATCCCGAGCAGATCCTCGTCGGGGGCGTTTCGAAATCGGCCGAGTATCTCGCGGCAGCTTGCGAGGTCGGTCACGCAGGGATCGTCATCGAATCGACGGGCGAGTGGTCTCGATTGTGTCAGGTGCTCTCGCCGAAACGTCGCGCCCGCGTTCTCTTACGTGTCAACCCTGGACTGTCCCTTGGCGGACTGGACATGGCAGGGGAAAGCCAATTCGGACTCGATGTAGAGCAGGCGCTTGAGATCGCCAGGCAGTGCGTCAAAGCTGACCATGCAGACTTCGTCGGCTTGCACTTCTACTTCGGTTCTCAGCGGTTGAACGCGGATCCGATCGTGAAGATGGTGGAAGCGGTAGCGGATGTGCTGCACACGTTCGCCGCTGCTGGTATTCACGTCGGCGTTGTGGATCTTGGTCTCGGGTGCGGTGTGCCGTATCTAGAGAAGGATGCAGAGCTTGACCTGGATCACCTGCGAAGACAGTTGGAGCGGGTTTGGGCCAATCCAATCTGGTCGGACGTAAAGCTATGGACCGAGGCCGGTCGGGCATTAGTCGGACGAGCCGGGTTCTACGTTTCGCGAGTCGTAGAGAAGAAGGTGCGCCGCGATCTCACATTCGTATTTCTTGATGGCGGCTTGCACACCCACAATCCCGGCATCGGCGTCGGGCGATTTTTCCGCAGTAATCCTCGATTCGTATTTCCGGAAAAAGGCAATGCCGGGGACGCGATGGAAGTCGTGGATATTGTCGGGAACCTATGCACTTCCGCCGACTCGCTGGGGCGCAAGGTTCGTGCTCCCGTGCTGGAGGAAGGCGATCTGGTCGTCATCCCAAACGCTGGGGCCTATTGTCAGACCACTGGGCTCTGGGGGTTCAATGGGCAACCATTGTTTTCCGAAGCGATGCTGAACCCAGACGGTGCGTTGGAGTGGGTCGAGCCGCAATACAGCGTGCTGTTGAATACTTCCGCTTCGGTTCGTTGAGCATCGCTAACCATGGGAGAGGCCAGCCTCGCCGAATTGTTGTTTGCGCAGGCCGCGCGCACACCCGATCGAACGTACGTCATCCACAATGGACGTTCACTGTCATACGGTGAGATGGCGTCAATAGTGCGGGTATTCGGCGAAACGATCCGTGCACAAGAGTGGGCTGGTGAGCGCAATACGCTCGGCGTGAGCACCGATAATCCCCTCGACTTATTGAGCGTAGTCTGGTCGAGCGCATATGCGGGCAAGAGCCTCGCATTTTGCCCGCGCACGGAACACAGTGAATCAGTCCGAGAAGCAATGAATCAGGTCGGAGCCGTCACGCTGCTCACCGACGTACGCTCTCAGCTGGTACATCCGTGGGCCGTGTCGCTCGACGAGTTGCATGCGATCTATGCGGCACCACCGCTAGACCATGGCCCATCGGAGAGCGAGGCTTCTCAGGAAGAACCCTCCTTGTTGTTTCAGACGAGCGGCACATCCGGGGAACCAAAATGGGTCCGATGCGAATTCTGGAAGTGCAGTGCAGTTGTTGAGTGCATGTGGCGCGAAGGTGTGTTGTCGCATGCGGCTCAGCAGGTCGTTTTTCTGACTCAACCACTGTTTCACTCGTATGGGCTTAGCGCATTGTTCGAGTACACTCGGGCGGGTGCAACGATTATCCTGCCCTCCGGGACATCGCCTATCGGCCCTGTCGGTGAGCTTCGGCAGAAGGATCTCGCAGAGAGCATTACGGCTATCGAGGGCGTGGCCAATTTCCACTTACAGCTCTCGCAATTGATCTCACGTCTTTCGTTGCCCGCGCTGCGGCACATCGGTTTTGGCGGGGGAGCGCTGGATCGTACCGCTGTGGAGCGGCTCCGCGAACGCTATCCGGAGCTCACGATCTCCGTGCGATATGGGCTTACGGAAACCCCCTCCGTCGTCACGCACAAAGTCTTTCGTCCCCCTTATACTGACGACTGGCGCAGCTCGGGTCGGGTCGTGCCAATATACAACCTTCAAATCCTTGGACCTGATGGGCACAGCGCCGCGGCCGGGGTAGAAGGAGAGATCGTAGTAAGCGGCCGATGCGTTTCTGGGTATCTGGGCGCGCCAGCGTCAAATACCCTCCGGACCGGCGATATCGGCTACATCTCAGAAGCCGGGGAGCTGATCGTAGTGGGGCGCAATAGCGCCTTCCTCAAATATCGCGGATATCGGCTGAGCCCGGAGCTCATCGAGTCTGTCATACGCCAGTTTGCGGGGGTGGACGATAGCCGAGTGCTGGTGGTCGATCAGCGCCTGCGCGCGGAGATCGTGTGCTCGGACCGCTCCTTATGGAGCAAGCAGGCGTGGCTGGAGCATCTCGCGGACCGTCTGCCCGTCTATGCCGTACCCGAAGAGGTCGTCTTAGTAGATTCCGTTCCGCGAACGGCGTCAGGGAAACTGAAGCGGCACTAATATATACAGCGCAGCCGTGTGGTGACTACAGGACTTAATCCGATGATGAATACACTCGCAAGCGACGATGGCTTGGCGAAGTTCTTAGCGCTTGTGCGCAGCCACCTCAAGCTCTTGGATGAGGCGGAGCAACTCGACATGGCAGCGTCTCTCGAGACATTGGGGCTCGACTCCTCGGCGGCGCTCAATCTCATGCTCGATCTTGAGGAGGCATTTGGCGTCGCTTTCGACGATTCCTTGTTCACAGAGGAAACCTTCGCGACTCCGCTTTCCCTTTGGCAGGCCGTTAGCGCGCTACGGAATGGCTGAACGTGACCCCAGGGGAGCCCATCCTGTCGGCCTCGGCGCGAGCGCAGACCGAGGGACTGCAGCGCCGATTTGCGAGCGAGTTACGAGCCATCGGCGATAGTCTCCTCGAGCGCTATCCCATCGCGGATTACATCGCTGATTTCGATGCCATCGAAGCTTCTCGCGACTACCAGTTCATCCCGTTGGGTGTCGCGGATCGAAGTCGAAAGATCGCAGCCGACTACGGGGATACAGCGCTCGAGCTGTATCACCGGAGTGTTCTCGCTTCGTTAATTTCACAGACCGACGCGCGCGTCACACGGAAGCGGATCCCTGAGTCGATCCGGCTTCTAATGAGACGTGAGGTCGAACGTATTCTCCGCGGGCTCGATCAGGCGCCCAGCGGCTTTCACTCATTTCAGAACGAGCTCTTTGTAAAGGATCTCGCTCTGTGCCGACTAAAGATGTTGCCCTGCGGTTCCGAGGTCGTTGAACTGTGGAGCGGTGTTCCGAGAAGCACGTTGCTGCGAGATGGTGTAGGTCAGCTCGTGCAAGCGGGCTGGTTTGTGGCGACTCGGCTGGGCGCTTTCAAGCCTCTGTATGAGAGTCATTGGGACCGGCGCTTGGCCCGACAGTTTACGGAGCACGATTACAATCTCTGCTATCTGCGGGTGGCGGAGTTGCTTGAGCTCAACGCTGAGGTTCGAGGCATGTTCGGCGCGAGTTGGTGGTTCGACCCGCACGTTCGCGCAATCGCGCCAGAACTCGAGTTCTTACGTCGAGTGCCGGAAGAGAACGGCGCACGCATATTTCGCGTTGGCCAACGGGAAGCGGCATTGCGGGACGCGACGACCTTCTCACGCAAGCGGCGGGAAATGTATGAGCGCGGCGAATACACTCCGGAGCGATTCATGCTCGTGTGGGCGCGAAAGGACCTCCTCGCCTGGGCGAAGCGCTTTCGTGCCAGCAGCGGCTGATCGCCACGGCCCTGTATGCGCATCGTTCAGCTCATCGACGATCTCAACTATGGCGGGGCCGAGCAGGTCGTCGTTGATCTGTCTGTCGGCCTGGAGAAGCGCGGCCACGATGTTGTTCTCTGTTGTTTGCGAGATCTCGGCACGAAATCGGTCGACCTGACTGAAGCTAAGGCTGCTGGAGTCGAGCTCGTGGAACTGCACAAGCCCGACGGCATGCATCTGCCCAGTCTGCGCAAGCTCATCGCGTTACTTCGCGAACGCAGGATCGATGTGGTCCACACACATAACCATCTCGTCCATCATTATGGGGCAGTTGCTGGTCGAGTCACCGGAGCTCGGGCCATCCTCAACACGTTGCATGGCACCGCATCCCTACAAGGATCCGCCAGGTGGTCTCAATGGTTGTTCTACGCGTCAGGGCTCATAGGACACCGAATTGTCGCGGTCGGTGACCAAGTGCAGGAAGCGTTGCGTGACTACTTTCATTTTCCGGCTGGGCGGACAGCGATCGTAGAAAACGGCGTCGAGCTGAAGAGGTTTCTAAGAATAGATCGTCGCGCTCCGGGGAAACCTCTCGTTTTCGGAACGATCGGGCGTCTGGATCCGATCAAAGGCCATAGTGATCTTCTGCAGGCATTCGCGTTGCTGTTACGCCGACACCCTGATGCGCAGCTTAGGATTCTCGGTGACGGTGCTCTGCTGGGCGAGCTTCGGGCACTTGCGAGCACCTTGGGCATCTCTCAATCGGTCGTGCTCGAGGGTTTTAGTCCGGACACTCCGGGGTTCCTCGAACGAATCGACGTGTACGTGATCTCCTCGCTGAGCGAGGGGTTGCCGCTATCTCTGCTCGAGGCGATGGGTGCAGCGTTGCCGGTGGTGGCGACTTGCGTGGGTGCAATTCCGAACATAGTTCGCCGCGCGAACTGCGGTTGGTTAGCCAAGCCGGGAGATCCGGCAGACTTGGCTGGCAGCTTGCTACAAGCGGCAGAGGCTGCTGACCTTATTCAAAAGGGCCGCCTCAGCCGCACTCATGTGCGCGAGCATTACACCGTCGAGCGTATGGTTTCCGAATACGAGCACCTATATCGCGAACTTCTTCCCGAACATGGCGTGCAGAGGAGCAAAATATGATTGCTTTGGGAGCACGTAGCGTATGACCGCTCGACTGCGTGATATCGGCAAGCGCCTGAGCCTGCGTTTGCTTTCTGTGAGCGGCGTCATTGGGCTAAGCCAATACCTATCGCGGCGTCACATCGTGGTGCTCACTTATCATCGCGTGATTCCTCGTTCCGCGTGGTCTGGGGAGAATCGTCCTCCGAACACCTTGTTCACGGATGAGTTCGATGCACAAATGGCTTATGTCGCCCGGCACTTCAATGCACTTGCAGAAGAGGAGCTGAAGGCAGTGCTCCAGGGTTCGAGGCCCGTACGCGACTACTCCCTCGTCGTGACCTTCGACGACGGATACGAGAATAACTTCACGCACGCGCTGCCGATCCTACAGCGACATGGCTTGCGCGCGGTATTCTTCGTGACCACGAATCTCATTGGCAATGATCTCGCCGCCTTCTGGTTCGACCGACTCGATCAGGTCCTGGGCACCGCACCCTTCGTGGACATCCAACGCACGTTGCTGGATGTCGACCCTTCGCTCGACGTGGAGTCGAAACACCGATTGCGGGCGCAATTCAAACGCTTGTCGCATGAGAGGCAAAGCGAATTGCTCGCAGTCCTCGAGAAGCAATTCGATGTGCCAAACTGCGCCGTGGTGAATCCGGACCTCTACCGGGCCATGAACTGGGACCAAGTTCGCGAGCTCTCACGGCACGGGATGACGATCGGGTCGCACACCGAGAATCACCAAATCCTTTCCGCCGTCGATCCGGAGCAGGCATATAGGGAAGTGCTCAGAAGTCGCGAACGCATCGAAGCAGAAACAGGATGCGAGTGCTGGTGCTTCGGTTATCCGAACGGTCAATGGAAAGATTTCCGCGAGTCGGATCAGCTGGCGTTGCGTCAGGCCGGATATCAGTGTGCGTTCACGCAAGTCCCGGGGACGCTCTCATCCAGTTCACCCCGCTTCACGTTGCCGCGCATCCCGATACCCGACGTTGGGGATTTGATGATATTCCGCAGCCACGTGTCAGGAATAAACCGGGCACTCTCGGTCGTGCGCGGATCATAATTTCGCTACAAGTGTCGAGCCATGAGGCCCGCAGCACGCGTGCAGCCGTGATGAGTAGCGCTCCCCTAGAAAGAGAGTCAAATGTCGAGTGACAAGGTCCAGGGCAAGATGGCCCGTGGTGCGTTATGGATGATGCTGTTGACGTTCGTCGATCGCTCGATCGCACTCGTGAGCACGCTGATTCTCGTGCGCGTGCTCTCGCCGGCGGATTTCGGCATTGTCGCCATGGCGTTGTCGTTCATATTCCTCGCTCAGTTGATCTCTGCGTTCGGTTTCGACGTCGCGTTGATCCACAATCAAGACGCCACGGACGATCACTATCATTCTGCCTGGACGCTCAATCTGATCATGGGCACGATCATATTGCTGCTCGTCGTGGCGGCCGCTGCGCCGGTGGCGCGGTTCTACGATCAACCGGAAGTGTTCTGGGTCGTGTGTGCGCTCGGCCTGTCGCCGCTCATCGGCGGATTCGAGAACATCGGCGTCGTGACCTTCCGCAAGGAGCTCCAGTTCCACAAGGAGTTCGTGTTTCAGATCAGCCGCAAGATCATCAGCTTCGTCGTCGTCGTGCCGCTCGCCTTGACGCTGCGGAATCATTGGGCCCTGGTCATCGGTACCTTGGCCGCGAGACTCGGCGGCACGCTCGTGAGCTACTACGTCCATCCATTTCGCCCCCGCTTGCGTCTCAACCGAGCGCGTGCGCTGCTGAACTTTTCGAAATGGCTCCTGCTCAACAATGTGCTCATTTTGGTGAAGGACCGCTCATCGGATTTCGTCATCGGTCGGTTGTCGGGCCCTGCGGCACTCGGCATCTACAACATCACCAACGAGTTTTCGAATCTGCCTACGAGTGAAATCGGTGCGCCGATCAATCGCGCACTGCTTCCCGGATTCGCCACTTACACCGACGCTGGCGCACTCGCGCGAGCTTATTTCAACGCTATTTCGATGGTCGCCATCGTCGGCATTCCAGCTGCTGCCGGTACGCTCGCCGTCGCGCCGTTCTTCGTGCCGACGGTGCTGGGCGAAAAATGGATCAGCGGTATCCCTCTCATGGAAGTGCTGGCGATCGGCAGTGCATTTCTGATGCTGCAGGCTTCCATTTGCTCCATCCTGTTTGCGCGCGGCGAAGCAAAGATTGTCATGAAGACGAACGTCGTGTTCGTCACGATATTGCTCGCATTGCTGGTCGTACTGACGCCGATGTTCGGCGCCATCGGCGCCGCGTGGGCTTCGCTGTCGAGTGCCATCGCGACCATGCCGCTGTTCATTTATCAATTGCGTGCGCGGATCAAGGTGCCGGCGAGGATGTTCTTGAGCGCGGTGCTGCGCCCGACAATCGCTTCGCTCGTGATGGTTCTCACTGTGCGCGCCGTGATCCCGGACTACACCGAGGGAATGCCTATGACGGCAACTTCGCTGTGGCTTGCCGTGGGCGTGCTGACGGGTGCGCTGACCTACGCCGCCGCGATCGCCGCGCTCTGGGCCGGGATGGGAAGGCCGGCCGGTCCCGAACGGCATCTGCTCGATCTCGCTCGAACGCGTGTTGCGAAGCTCATGGCGAAGGTCGCGAAACGCAACGGAGTGGGCGAGTCGGTCGCATCGAGTGCCGAACGCCGATGAATCTCACAGCCTATGCGGAGCGGAGAACGGAGGACTCATTCGCCGGTCCCGCTCATGTGCTCGCATTGGCGAGCGCACCGTCCCTGCGCCCGAGCGAAGTGCACGTGTGGCCGTTTGGGCTGCACGCTGACGAATCGGCTTTTCGCATGTGCCAGGGTCTGCTGAACGAGCAGGAGCGCGCGCGTGCAGGCACGTTTGCTTTCGAGAAAGACCGGCATCACCACGTGGTGGCGCATGGGGTCCTGCGGCATTTGCTGTCGCTCTACAGCGGAGTCGCCGCGGGCGCGATCGACTTCGAGCATTCCGCAAGCGGGAAGCCGAAGATGGGTCCCGCTGGGAAAGTCGATGCGGTCCGGACTCCAGACGGTTCGGAGCTTTCCTTCAACCTCAGTCACTCGCATGGACGAGCATTGATCGGGGTCTGTCGCGGGCGAAACATCGGGATCGATCTCGAAATGGTCAGGCAGGAGCTCGACGTGTTGTCGCTTGCAGAGTCGTGCTTTTTCGGCGAGGAGCTTGCGAGGATTCGCTCCGCGCCGGAGGAGCAGCGGACCGAGCTGTTCTTCCGCTATTGGGTCGCGAAGGAGGCGGTGCTCAAAGGGGAGGGGATTGGCCTCGGCTATCCGCTCGACCGCTTCGAAGTCAGATTCCGCAGGGCGGACGATAGTTCGTGTGACATAATGTCCATGGATACGTCTCAGTTGAGAGACGATTGGACGGTCCGAGTCTTGCGACTCGGGGACGGATGGCCTGGGGCGGTGGCAGCGCGAGGAGCAGACTGGATCGTACGCGTCTTCCGTGCAGGCCCTGAGGCGCCTAGGGAAATGCTGCCCTGAGCTCGCACCTCGTTTTGTGGCGCAGTCGTGCGAGCGTCCTGCCGGAATCCATATAATTCTCGGTCTGGCTACTCATGCGCAGCGTGCTGCGCGATCTAGGCCCGAAGCACAACAAGTCCACACCTCACGAAGAGTCGAAAAGCAACATGTGCGGCGTAGCCGGACTCTGGTATCCGGATCAGCGGTCGGTCGATAAAAGCGCTGTAACGCGCATGACGCGCGCCCTCACGCATCGTGGGCCAGATGAGGAGGGCTTCCACTTCGAGCCGGGCATTGGGTTGGGGCACCGTCGGCTATCGATCATCGATCTGAGCACCGGGCAGCAACCGCTCTGCAATGAAGACGGCACGATCTGGGTCGCTTTCAACGGCGAGATCTTCAATTATCTCGAGCTGCGCGAAGATCTCATCAAGCGCGGCCACCAGTTCAAGACGCAGAGCGACACCGAGACACTCGTCCATCTCTACGAGGAGAAAGGCATCGATTTCGTGCGTGAGCTGAACGGTCAGTTCGCGATTGCCCTCTGGGACCGCCGGCAGCGTCGCCTCGTGCTCGCCCGCGATCGTGTCGGTATCAGGCCGCTGTTTCACGCCACATTGGCCGATGGGTCCGTCCTATTCGGCTCGGAGATGAAGGCGCTGCTTGCTCACGGCGCCCTGAGGGCGGAGATCGATCCCATCGCTGTCGGACAGATCGCGACGCTCTGGGTCACCGTGCCGCCGCGCACTTCGTTCAAAGGCATCGAGGAGCTCCCGCCCGGGCGGATGCTTATATTGGAGGACGGCCGACGACGCGAGCACACGTATTGGCGACATCGCTTCCCGGACGAGCACGAGTATGAGGATAGATCTTTAGCGTATTGGGAAGAGGGCCTGCGCGAGCTGCTCCACGATGCCGTGCGGCTACAGCTACGCTCGGATGTTCCAGTCGCGACCTATCTAAGCGGCGGCCTCGATTCGTCGATCCTCACGGCGCTCACGAAACGCCATCACATCAACGAACTCATCACGTTCTCCGTCGGCTTTGCCGATGCCCAGTTCGACGAACGCGACTACCAGCGTCGGATGGTGGAGCATCTGCAGACTCAGCATCGGCAGATCGAAGTCGACCAGTCGGCGATCGGCCATGCGTTCACCGATGTCGTGTGGTTCGCCGAAAGACCCATGATGCGTACCGCGCCGGCACCGCTGCTGAGCCTGGCGGGGCTCGTGCGCGAGAACGGCATCAAGGTCGTGCTGACGGGCGAGGGTGCCGATGAAGTCTTTGGTGGATACAACGTATTCCGCGAGGACAAGGCTCGCCGCTTTTGGGCGCGAAATCCTCGCTCGCATTGGCGCCCCGCGCTGCTGTCCAAGCTGTACGGCTATGTGAAGCGCGACCAGAAGGCCGAGGTGTTCTGGCGCCAGTTCTTCGGCCGGGATTTGGCGAATGTCGACGATCCCTACTATTCGCATCGCATCAGGTGGCGCAACACCGAACAGATCAGGCGCTTCTTTTCGGCCGACTTTCGCTCGCAGATGCAAAGCGAAGAGGCCCTGCTCGCCGATCTCGAGGCTTATCTCGATCCTGAGCGCTCGCGTTGGCACCCGTTGGCTCGAGCACAGTACCTCGAGCTGTCGTTGTTCATGTCCTGCTACCTGCTCAACTCTCAGGGTGATCGGATGATGATGGGCCGCTCGATCGAAGGCCGCGTCCCATTCCTGGATCACAGGCTGATCGAATTCGCCGCTCGCATTCCCCCCAAGTACAAGCTCAGAGGGCTCGAGGAGAAGTACATCCTCAAGCGCGCTTTCGCGTCTTTGTTGCCGGACATCGTCGGGCGGCGCCCGAAGCAGCCCTATCGGGCGCCGATCGCGAGTTGCTTTGCGAGCCCCAGTGCGAATCTTGGCGCGCGTCTCCTGGAGCCGGACGGGCTGCGGCGGACCCGCTTTGCTGATGAGGCGGCGGTCGGGATGCTGCTGCGGAAGGCCCGCGGCGGCACAGCGGCACTCAGCGAACGGGAAGAAATGGCGCTGTCGACGCTCGTCTCGCTACAGCTGCTGCACCATCAATTCGTTGCCGATTTCAGGCCAAATGAGAACGCGAGAGCAGCAGGGAGTCTGGGCGAGGGCTCGGAACTCCACGGGCAGGATGGACATGGCGCACGTGCAACGCTAGGTTACGCGCCCACAGCAAAAGCGTAGCTCAGCAAGATTCCAAGAAAGCCGCAAGAAGACACATTTGGGCCGGTCGTGCGAACACTGAAGCAGGTATGGTGGACATTTCGCGCCGAACTGAAGGCGCTGATGTTTTTAGTATTAGCCGGGTTGCCGTTGCGCACCGGTGTCTGGATTCGCGCGCGCCTGATGCGGCGCTTCTTCGCGGCAATGGGAGACGGTACGGTCATCCAGGCCGGAATGCGCGTGACCAATCCCGAAAAGATCACGATCGGCGCGAATTGCAACTTCGCTCGGGGCGTCTTCATCACCGGCGGCGGCGGCGTCACCATCGGGGACTGGGTCGGCTTCGGGCCTGACGTCAAAGTGTGGTCCGTGAATCATCGGTTCGACGATCCTGACCGCCCTTGGCTACTACAAGGGTGGGAGATGAAGCCGGTCGTGATCGAAGACGATGTCTGGCTGGGCGCGAACGTTTTCTTGATGCCTGGCGTGACGATCGGCCGGGGGGCTATCGTGAGCGCTTGCGCTGTCGTGGGTAAATCGGTTCCGCCGTATTCGCTCGTAGCAGGCAATCCAGCGCGAGTCGTGGGTTGGCGCAAGAAGCCGGAGGGCGCCGAGGTCACCTCCGCCGTGAAGGAGCTGCGCGCGTGAGTTCGTGGGCATTTCGGTTGGTTGCATCAGCCATCCTGACGCTGATGCTGAGCAGCTGCTCCCAATCCCAGAGAGTCGACACTGTGAACGCTGCTGAATTGAAATCGCAACTTCAAGCGCTTGCCGGGGCGAGGATTCTGCTGGGCCATCAATCCGTCGGACGCGACATTCTGGCCGGTCTCGAATCCTTGGCGAGGGAAGCGGACGTGCCGCTGCGAGTGTTGGAAATCGAAGGCGTGCCGCCGGATGACGGCCCGGGCGTCTTTCACTCGAACGTCGGCAAGAACGGCGATCCGAACAGCAAGTGCGAAGTATTCGCTCACTTACTCCATCGTCCCGAGCGTCCTGCATACGACTTGGCGGCGATGAAGTTCTGTTATGTCGATCTCACCGACGATTCGTCGTTCGGTGCGGAGCAACTGTTGGATCGTTATTCGTCGCTCGTACAGCAGGCGAGGGCGCTGCGACCGGACGTTCGCATCGTGCACGTCACACTGCCGCTGCGCTCCGATCCACTCGAATGGAAAACGCCGATCAAGCGCCTTCTCGGTCGCAGCACTTACGAGGACAGTGCGAACGCGTTCCGCAATGCCTATAACGATCTATTGCGCGAGCGTTTTGCGGAGGAACCGATCCTCGATGTTGCGGCGATCGAATCCACGCGAACGGACGGCAGCCGGAGCTCGTTCAGCGAGAGCGGTAAGACAATCTACACGCTCGATAGCGGCTACACGTACGACGGCGGCCATCTGAACGAGCAAGGACAGCGCAAGGTCGCGGCGGAGTTCGTTCGCGTGTTCGCGCAGGCGCTGCCGCGGGGTGAATGAGCTGACAGTTGACGATCGAAGCTCAGACGCGCGTTCTCTGACCGTCAACCGTCAACCGTCAACCGTCTTACGGCAGGTTGAGCTCCGAAACCTTCTCGACGAGCACCGGCTTTAGGTGCATATAACGCGTCGCGCGGCGCTTCGCCTCAATATCACGATAGACGTTCGTCGCCTGCACTTCGGTGATCCCAATTGCGGCAGCGAGCTCGACGGCATCGCGGCCATGGTTGTACGCCCATAGCGCTAGATCCATCTGGTGATAAGGCAGCGCGAAGTAGAACTCGTCCTGACCTTGCGCGAGGCTGTAGGTGTCGGTGGTCGGCGTCGCGTCGCAGATGTCGTCCGGCAGAGCCATGTGCCTCGCCAACGCATAGACCTGCGTCTTGTATAGGTGAGCGATCGGCTTGATATCCGCGCTGCCGTCCCCGTTCTTCACGAAGAAACCCTGATCGTATTCGAGTCGATTCGGGGTGCCGATCACCGCATAGTTCAGTCGGTCTGCGTGGAAGTATTCGACGGTCTTGCGGATGCGCTGCTTGTAGTTCGTCGCGGCAACGATCTGCAGGTATTCGCGTATGCCGAGGCGCTTTTGCAGCGTCTCGCCGCTCGGAGTTTGAACGACCAGCTGGAAGTGATTGATCTGGCCTTCGAGACCGCCAGCAATCACGATCTTGTTCTTCCAGCCCTCGCCATATTCAGGAAACACTTTACGAATCGCATCGTCGCGCCACCGATAGCAGCCGATTGCTTCCAACGTGGCGGCGATGTCGTGGATCTCGTAGCGAATTCCGAGGTGCTCGGCGAGCAACTTGCCGCGCCGGGTGCTGAACCCTGACGAGTCGCGCTCCGGCAGCAAGAGTCCAAATACGCGGTCCGGTCCAAGTGCTTTGACGGCGAGTGCCGCACAGACGGAGCTGTCGATGCCGCCGGACATCGCGATGATGAAGCCTCGGCGCGAAAGCTCGCCCGAGAGTATGTTTCGCATTTGCTGACAAATGCCTTCGACGGCTTTGTCGTAGTCCATCTCGAGCACGCGAGCATTCAGAATACCGGTTGCAGTGGTCATCTATTTGATCTCTTCTGCCAACTTGTGACGTTGAACTTTGCCTGAGGAGGTGCGCGGCAGCGTTGCCGCGAACTCCACGATTTTAGGAATCTTGTAGGTGGCTAAATGCTCGCGGCAATGTGCCTTGATGGCAAGCACATGCAGCTGCGCTCCCGGCCGCGGAACGATCACGGCTTTGATCGCCTGGCCCAGCATTTCGTCTGGGATGCCGGTGACCGCAACTTCCTCTACACCGTCGATTGCCGCGAGCGCTTCTTCGACTTCCGAGGGGCTGATGCGGAAGGCGCCCACTTTGATCATCTCGACAGCGCGTCCGTGAATGTAGAGGTATCCCTCGCGATCGCGGCGGCCCAGGTCTCCGGTGCGTAACCACCCATCGTTGAGCGCCTGCGCGCTCGCCTGCGGATCGTTCCAATAGCCCAACATGATATTGGGTCCTCTCGCGTGAATCTCTCCGATCTCATCCGGGCCCAACGGCTCGCCGTCGGCGCCGCGAATTTGGATCTCGACGTCTCGAATCGGCACGCCGACCGAGCCGAGCTTCGACTCCAGTTTCGTTGACGGTAGACAGGTCAGTCGAGCCGTCGCTTCGGTTTGGCCATACATGATGAAGATGTTTACGCCTGGCGCTTGATCGCGCAGCCGCTCGATGAGCGGTAAGGCCATCGCGCCGCCCGCCTGCGTGACATAGCGCAGGCCGCTCAAGTCGTAATCACCGAGTCGGCAGCGTCCAAGAAGCAGCGCGAACGTCGATGGCACACCGGCGAACCCCGTGACGCGGTCGTTCTGGAGGCGCTGCAAGATCAAGTGCGGGAACGCGAAGTTGTCCTCGATGATCAACTCGGCACCCGTCAGCAAGTGCGTGTGGAGGACGGAGTTGCCGTATGAAAAATGAAAGGGGAGCACACACAGACCGCGATCCGCCTGTGTAAGACCGAGCGATTCGATGATGCTCGCGGCATTTGCAGCTAGGTTGCGGTGACTGAGCATCACGCCCTTGGGCTTTCCCGTCGTGCCGGACGTGTAGATGATCGCGGCCAGTTCCTCGAGATCCACCGTAGGCGATGTCGCCACACTGCCGTCGTGCCCCAACGCTTGTAGTAGTTTATTCCCCGCATCTCGCGCGTCGGTGATTTCTAGCCCAACCGCGTCCACGTCCAAGTGCCGAAGTGCTGCGTGTAGCGCCTGCCATTCGGGGTGCTGCGCATCTCCGATCAGGAGTCTCGCGCCGCTATGTTCGATCTGTCTGGCCAGCGTGGGCGCTCGCTCCTGGGTGTTTAGGGGCACGACCGCATAGCCAGCACCGAGTGCACCGTAGAACACGGCCACATACTGCGGGCAATTGCGGATCAGTAGCGCAACGCGGGTTCCCGGTTCGAAACGCCGCTTCGCGAGCGCGCTGCGCGAACCCTCGATGGCCTCGAGAAGCTCCCCGTATGTCCATCGGGCTTCGCGCCACCGCAGCGCGACGCTCTCGCGCCGCCTTACTCCTACTTCGTCGAGTGTCTGAACCAGCGAAGCGCGCACGCGTCTACGCAGCCTTTCGTTTTGCCTGGACGAAGTCGGCGATCTTGTTCACCGAGTCGAGATTGTCAGGAATCATTTCTTCGTCATTGATCTTCACGCCGAGGTGCTCTTCGACGAAGAAGATCACTTCCAACATGCCGGTCGAATCGACGATGCCGCGCTCCAGCAGCGAATCGTCCAGGCCGAGTGCTGACGGATCGTTCGTGAAAAGATAGTTCTGCAGAATGTAGTTACGAATCTGCTCGTGCAATTCATCAGACATTGATGATCCTCGCCGGTGCGTAAGTGCAAAGCCAATTGTGCTGCGAAGGTGCTGATGCTCTGGAGCGTCCCTGGGGCGCCCGAGCACTCGCGTCGTGAACCTTTCGAATTGTGACTTGTCGTGCGCCCTCCTGCACGTGCGCAACCTCACAACCTGTCGTCGAGGGCAGAGGGTTGTGAGGGGGGCGGGTACGCGGTCCTGCCCCCTACGTCCTTTGACCCAGCCTAGAGGGGCTCGTGACCAATCCGGCGGCGCGCTACACTTCCGACCCTGCGGCGCGCTGCGCCCAGGATCGAAAAGCGGCCGATAGCACCCCGTGCCCCCCGTGATATGGATCACTACGTCGCGAGTCCCGCTCTGCGATCCTAGGTGGTCGCGGGCCGACGCTTGCAGAACCTTTCCAGGACAATAACCCATGCACCCGAATTCACCAGAGGCGCACGCTTCTGATCGTCCCTCATCCGGCTCCATCCGCAATGCGGCTTCGTCAGCCGACTGTCGGTTCTGCGGCACCCGTCTTCAGCAGACGTTCGTGGATCTCGGGATGTCGCCGCCCTGCCAGACTCACATCACACCCGAGCAACTCAACCAGATGGAGGCCTTCTATCCGCTGCACGTGTGGGTCTGCCACGAGTGCTTCCTCGTGCAGTTGGAGGAGTACGTGGCGCCGTCGGATATCTTCAGCGAGTACGCGTACTTCTCGTCGTACTCGAAGAGCTGGGTGGAGCATGCCCGCCGCTACAGCGACCAAATGATCTCTCGGTTTCGTCTCGGGCCGCAGTCGAAGGTGATGGAAATCGCGAGCAACGACGGCTACCTGCTTCAGCATTTCGTGGCGGCGGGCATTCCTTGCCTAGGCATCGAGCCGGCAGCCAACGTCGCCCAGGCGGCGAAGGACAAGGGCATCCCTACGGTCGTGCGATTCTTCGGGCTGGAGTCGGCGCGTGCGATTGCTCGTGAGCATGGTCGGCCGGACCTCCTCCTCGGCAACAACGTGCTCGCACACGTGCCGAACATCAACGATTTCGTCGGTGGAATGCGCGAGCTGCTGGCTCCGGGCGGCGTGATCACGATGGAGTTTCCGCACCTGGAACAGCTCATTCGCCATAACCAATTCGACACGATCTATCACGAGCACTTCTCCTATCTGTCCTTCACCACCGTAGAGCGCATCTTTCGGCATCATTCTTTGGTGCTGTTCGACGTCGAAGAGCTCAACACGCACGGCGGCTCGATCCGCATCTTCGCGCGCCACCAGGAGGATGAATCAAAGCCAGTTGGGGAGCGTGTGGACGCCCTGCGAGAACGCGAGCACCAGCTGCGTTTCAATGAGCTCGAGGGATACTCGGGGTTTGCGGCCAAGGTCGATGAAACGAAGCGCAACCTCCTCGATTTCTTGATTACTGCCAAGAGGGCAGGCAAGAAGGTCGTCGGGTACGGTGCTCCTGGGAAGGGCAACACGCTGCTCAACTACTGCGGCATTCGCACCGACTTTCTAGATTTCACGGTTGACGCGAACCCCTACAAGCAAGGGAAGTTCACGCCGGGGACCCGTATCCCAATCCTGCCGCCGGACGCGATCCGAGCGGCTAAACCCGACTATGTCTTGATCTTGCCCTGGAATCTCAAGGACGAGATCGCGACTCAGGCATCGTACATCCGCGCATGGGGCGGCCAGTTCGTGGTGCCGATTCCGAACGTACAGGTGTTTTGATCTTTAGGGACAACCCCAGCGCCCGACGCATTCGACGAGCCCGTGACGACATCTCCTCTTATAACGATCGGCGTGCCCGTCTATAACGCCTCTGCGCACCTGCGTTCCACACTCGACAGCTTGCTCGCTCAGACCTTCACGGACTTCGAGTTGGTTGTAAGTGACAATGCCTCGACGGACTCAACCCAGGACATCGTAGAGGAGTACCGCCGCAAGGATCGGCGAATCAGGTACGAAAGACATGCGGTCAATATCGGCGCAAACGGCAACTATGCCGGTTTGATCGGCATGGCCCGCGGTGCATTGTTCAAATGGTCGTCCGCGAGTGACTGGTGTGCTCCGACATTCCTCGAGCGCTGCAAGAGCGTGTTGCTCGCCCACGAGGATACGGTGCTCGTCGCGCCACGCACCCGATTGTTCGAAGACAGCACGGCGGAATATCGGGATTATGAATGGGATTTGGAGGTGCTCGACGAAACGCCGTCCGAGCGCCTCAAGAGGGTGGCCTCGGACTTGGCGCTCAACAATGCGATGAACGGTTTGATTCGAACCGCCGCGCTGCGCAGCGCCGGTGCCATGGGTCCTTACATCGGTGCCGACGTCGTACTCATGGGCGAGCTCGCGCTCCGCGGCAAGTTTCGGCTGGTCGAGGAGCGCCTGTTCTATCGGCGCATGGATGTGGCAACGGCGACGGCGATGCAGGCACGCAGCGCGGTGTGGACCCATCATTACCCGACCCGCAGCGCGCGTTCGCTATTTCAGGGTGCGAAACGCCACTTAGGGTGGGCCAAAGGCGTCGTGCGCGCGCCCATACCGTTGTCGGAGCGCACGCGCGCAATGCTGCATGTGGCCAGGCGATGCTACTGGGACAAGGGCGCCTTCTGGCGCGACCTTCGAGGTGCTTGGCAATATCTCATCATGCGCACGTGGCCGGACTGATGAACATACACAGTTGCTGCGCCCCGCTGATTGGGGTCCGCCATCACACATTCGAAACCGCGTTTCGATCGATCTACGGGGATGCCGATGTCAGCGCCTAGCGTTCAATCGAGAATGGCGCGCGGTGCACTGTGGCTCATGACACTGACCGCCGTCGATCGAACGCTCGGGCTGGTGAGCACGTTGATTCTGGTCCGTGTGCTGCTGCCCGCGGACTTCGGCATCGTCGCGATGGCGTTTTCGTTCATCGCGTTGGCGCAGTTGATTTCCGCATTCGGATTCGACGTCGCCCTGATCCACAAACAAGATGCGAGCGAAGCGCACTATCACAGCGCCTGGACATTGAATGTCATGTTGGGCGCACTGATCACTTTGATCACGCTTGCGGCCGCACAACCGATCGCGGACTTCTACAACACACCGGATGTGTTCTGGGTGGTGTGCGCTTTGGCGTTGCTGCCGCTCATCGGAGGCTCCGAGAACATCGGGGTCGTTGCGTTTCGCAAGGATCTCAATTTCGACAAGGAGTTCAAATTTCAGATCAGCCGCAAAATCATTGGCTTCGCGGTCACGGTTCCGCTCGCGTTCTGGTTTCGCAGTTACTGGGCGCTCGTGGCAGGAAGCATCGCGCAGCGTCTGGCCGGCACCATCACGAGCTACATCGTGCACCCGTTCCGCCCGCGATTTACGCTCGTTCAGAGTCGCAGCCTGATGAGATTCTCGAAGTGGCTGCTGCTCAACAATGTGTTGGGTTTGCTCAAGGAGCGGTTGTCGGACTTCACGATCGGCCGGCTTGCGGGCCCGGCCGCTCTGGGTGTTTACAACATTACTTACGAGTTCTCGAATCTTCCGACGACTGAGATCGGTGCGCCGATCAATCGCGCGCTCTTGCCCGGATTCGCAAAGCTGGATGAGTCGAGCGCGTTACAGAGCGCCTATCGCAACGCGATGGGCATGTTGGCGATTGTCGCGATCCCTGCCGCGGCCGGCATCATGGCCGTCGCGCCCTATTTCATCCCCGTCGTGCTGGGCTCGAAGTGGCTCGATGGCGTGCCGCTCATGGAAGTGCTCGCGATCAGCGGCGCGTTCTTGATGTTCCAGGCCTCCATTTGCTCTGTGCTGATCGCACGCGGTTTTCCGGGTACGGTCACAGCAACCAATGCCGTATTCGTCGCGCTGCTGGCCTGCTTCCTGCTGTTGCTGGCGCCGAGATTCGGTGCAGAAGGCGCGGCCTATGCCGCTCTGTCGACGACGGCGCTCACGATGCCGGTGTATTTGATTCAGTTGAAGCGCCGCGTCGGCGTGCCGATGTATGGGTTTATACAAGCCGTCATACGGCCCGCCATTGCTTCGTGCTTGATGGTGTTCATTGTGCGGTTCGCGCTTCCAGACTACACGCCGGAAACTCCGGCTGCCGCAGCAACGGCTTGGTTACTGACCGGGGTGGTCCTCGGCGCTGCGACCTATGTCATCGCAATTGGGCTGATTTGGCTCATTTGCGGACGTCCGTCGGGCGTGGAGCAGCTCATTCTGGAGCAGTTGCGCAGCCGGATTCCGATGCTGCGACGTAAAGCCGCTTAGCCAAGAATTTCGAAAGAGGAGAGAGTATGTCTACGCAAGTGGACGCACCCATTCATCGCCCTCGACTGGGCCTGCGTGTGGGCGATTGGGTGCTCGTGCGCTCGAAGGAGGAAATCCTGGCGACGCTCGATGAGCGTGCGACCATCGATGGACTGCCGTTCCAGCCGGAGATGTTCGCCTACTGCGGACAGCGGTTGCGTGTCGCCAAAGTCGCGCACAAGACCTGCGACAACATCATGAAGACCGGCGGTCGTCGGATGCTCGATGCCGTTCACCTGGAAGGCGCACGATGCGATGGGTCGGCGCACGGAGGCTGCCAAGCCGACTGTGTGTTCTTCTGGAAGGAAGCCTGGCTCGTCCGAGCCGACGGCAAGCGACAGGACGCCCCCGTGCAGAAAGGGTCATCGCTGTGCACCGAAGCTAGAGTTTGGGAACGAGTGCACCCCGTGAATGAGCCCGCGAGTGACGATCCGACATGGGTCTGTCAGACGACGAAGCTCTACGATGCGACTCTGCCGCTTCATTGGTGGGACATCCGCCAGTACGTGCGCGATGTCACGACTGGCAACCACAGCGCTTGGCACATGTTGAAGCTGATCATTTTCGCGGGCTACCGCAAGCTCGTCGCGATCGGCATCGGCTATCGATATTTGATCGGGTTCTTCAACTGGTTTCAGAAGCTGCGCGGCGGAGATCCTTATCCGCTGGGGAACGGAGCGATCCCTGATGGCAAGCCGACGCCCACGGAGGTGCTCGATCTGCGTCCCGGTGAATGGGTGAAGGTGCGCCCGCAGGAGGAGATCCTGAGCACGATCACCGAGAGCGGCTTCAACCGCGGGATGCGCTACGACAGGGAAATGTCGAAGTACTGCGGCAAGACATATCGGGTACAGATGCGCGTCGATCGGCTCATCAATGAGCAGACCGGAAAAATGATGCAGATGAAGAGTCCGTGCATTCAGCTCGAGGACGTCTATTGCCGCGCCGAGTGCACGACGAAGCGGCTAGGGTGCCCGCGCGCGTCCAACACCTACTGGCGCGAAATCTGGTTACGGCGCGCCGAGGCTCCTGCGAAAGAAGCCGAAGCACAAAAGACCCTCGCTCAGCGCTGAGCGGGGGCGACTCGGCAACGCAGCGCAAGACCTTCGTAGACATGGACCCGTCCGTGTGACCAGCCCACCGAGGCGTAGTCGAGGTCGCCGTCATGGTCCAGGTCTTGCGCTATCAAGCCATCGTGATGCTCATCGCCGGTCCATAGCGTTTCTGCTTTCCACGCGCCTTGCGGGTCGTCCTGCAGCTGTCCGACGCTCAAGAGGCGAGCTTCATCCGGCGCCGCGAGATTGTGCTCGCCTACGATGATGCGATGAGCGCCTACGCCTGTTCCCGGCACGACGGCTAGGCTCATCGGTCCGATCGCGTTGGTAATCAAGTGCTTGGTCCATTGGGCTTTCGGATCCGCACCCGCTCGATACCACGCGACTTCGCCCGTTTTCGAAATCGCCTCGAAGCCGATCACGGCATCAAGTACACCGTCGTGATCGAGGTCGACGAGTTGATTGCGATCCGGTGGGCTGCTCTCGTCACTCATTCTGTGAGCAACCCAACTCTCCGTCGTTTGCTCCAGCCACACCGTGCCGAGAAGAAGATCCGCATCTCCGTCGCGATCGATGTCGCCCACGCTTAGATCTTCATCCTGCGAGATACTGGAAAGTACGCTGCGGCGGATGACCTGCGAACGATCCGTCGGCACTTCGACCAGCTCGACTCCTGCACCCTGGTGGTGCCAGGAGACCGCGATGCGCGTCGTATCTGCGCTCTCATCGATCACCGCAACGCCTTGGGGAAAATCGCCTGCAGCACCGTCGTACGCTGGGCCGACGCGGAAGCGGCCGCGACCGTCGTTCCACGCAACACCGAGTCGCGGATCGTCGTCTTCGTCGTTCCAGCTCGTGTAAAGGATGTCCGGCGCACCGTCTCGATCGAAATCATGGAGCAGCAGTGTGTTCGCCGCTTGGGGACCGACACGCTGCGCCAGCCATTTCGAGCTCAACGCGTGTGGATTGCGATACCAGAATGGTCCGGCGGCAAGATCGGTATAGCCATCGCCGTCCAAGTCGGCGGCAAGCACGAAGAGATTCTTGCCTGTGTCGATTTCCCCGATGACATGGCGTCTCACGCGAGCGGGATTGGCGACATCGCAGGCCTGGTTGCGCCACAGGGTGACGGCATCGTCGTCGCCCGACCAGTTCGCGCCGAAAATATCTACGTCGCCATCGCGATCGATGTCTGCGGCTTGCACGTTGTGCGAGCCGGAGCGGCTGAGCACTTGCTTCGGCCAAGGTCGATCGCGATCGTTGAAATACACAGCGACTTCGGGGGCTTCCCCTTGGTGCATCGCGCTCACGATCAGGTCGAGACGTCCGTCGCCATCGGCATCCGCCAATTGCAGTCCGTGCTGGACGGCTTCGATATCCGCCACCAGTATGTTTTCCTGCCAAGCGTCCGTCGCGCGGTCCGGCTGCCGAAACCAGGACAGCCGATAGCGCGATTCGGCGGGTTCGGCCGGTGCCAACACGATGTCGAGCCGTCCATCGTTGTCCAGGTCGCCCGTCGCGACTTTCGTGTGCGGCCAGGTCCATGCGGTCGCGTACTCGTGTCGGTCGAAGCTCGGCGTGCCATCCTCCGCCGTGGCGCTGTTGCGCAGCCACGCACGGTTGAGCACGATGTCTTGCCTTCCATCGGCATCCAAATCGGCAACGGCGATCCCTTCGCCTTCGATGGCCGGCACGGTGGCGACGCGCCATCCTTCCGACATATTCAGGTACAGCTCGACAACCGGCGGATCGTTCCTAAAGGCCGTCTGGCCGCGACCCACCACATCCGGTCGGCCATCACCGTTCATATCGGCGACAAGCACATCGTGTAGTGCCTTGCTATCCAACTCCGCGATGCGCCAGTCGGGCCCATGCAGTAGCAGCGTGCCGGTATCCGTCGTGACGATGAGATCGATTAGGCCATCTCCGTCAACGTCGTGTGCCGCAACGCCTGTTCGGGGCGCGTACCCGGCCAGTAATGTTTCGGGATGCCAGTCCGGCGCAATCAAGCCGACCAGAAGATTCTGAGCACGTTCCGTAACGATGAGATCAAGCAGGCCGTCGTTGTTCACATCGCCGATGGCCTTGCCCCAGCGGTCGCTCTCTCTAGCGGGCGCTACGGTTGTCTGCTCGAAGTCCGCCCGGGCGTGTTCCGTTCCGCGCGCACAGCCGGTCGCAGACAGCACCGCAAGGACGATCACGAGTCCTGCTGCGGAGCGTTGCAATTCGCTGGTGTGCTTCGATCGCACGTGTAGTCTCTCTTCCGGGTCGGCTCTGCGCGCATCGATGCCGCAGAATGTGCGCAGGTGTACAGCACACGATACGCCGCATGCTAGAGTTTAGCGCGCCATGATCATGCGATGACCTAGAACAGGAGACGGGTTCACCGCCGGGGCGAACACGACGCGCACAATCTACGGGACCTCTCTTGATGGCAGTTGAAGTAAAGCAATCCGACACCGCACTTTCGGGTGACCACTCGGAGGAATATGGCGAGCGCATGATGCAACTCATCCGCGAGCTCTATCCGTTTTGCCGGAGCCTGACCGGCAATGGCGTGCGGCAAACGTTGCATGTTCTTCGCCGACTGATCCCCATCGAAGTGCACGAGGTGCCCACCGGCACGCCGATCTACGACTGGGCTGCGCCGCAGGAGTGGAACATCCGCGATGCTTACGTGAAGAACGCCGCGGGTGAGCGCGTCATCGATTTCAATAAGAGCAATTTGCATGTGATGGGCTACAGCGAGCCGGTGCATGCCCGCATGTCGCTCGAAGAATTGCGGCCGAAACTGCACAGTCTGCCGGATCACCCCGATTGGATCCCGTTTCGCACCTCCTATTTTCGCCGTGACTGGGCATTCTCTTTGACCCACCGGCAGCTACTCGCGCTCGAGGAGGGCGAGTACGAAGTGTGCATCGATTCGACGCTCGAGGATGGCAGCTTGACGTACGGCGAGCTCTACGTCGAAGGATCGCAACCGGACGAGGTTCTAATCTCGACGCATGTTTGTCATCCCTCGCTCTGCAACGACAATCTGTCTGGCATCGTCGTTGCGACGTATCTCGCGCAAATTCTACGCGCAACGCCGCGTCGCTATTCCTACCGCTTCTTGTTCGTGCCGGCGCAGATCGGCTCGCTTGCGTGGCTCTCGCGAAACGAAACGAATCTTCACAAGATCAAGCACGGCTTGGTTTTGGTTGCCTTGGGCGATGACGGCGATCTCACCTATAAGCGATCGCGCCACGCGACCGCGGAAATCGATCGTGTCGTCGAGCACACGCTGCGCCATACGGAGCGAGCGACTCGCGTGATGGATTTCTGGCCGCATGGCAACGATGAGCGACAGTATTCGTCGCCCGGCTTCAATCTCCCTGTCGGGGCGATCATGCGCACACCCTGTGGCACTTTCGAGCAATACCATACGTCGGCCGATGACTCTACCTTCGTCACGGCGGCTGCACTCGATCGATCGTTGCGGTGGTGTCGCGAGATCGTCGCGACGCTCGAGGGGAACCAAACCTATCTGAACTTGAATCCAAAGGGCGAGCCGCAGCTGGGTCGGCGCGGCTTGTATAGGACGACCGGAGACCGCACGGGCGGCGGTAAGGTGAAGGAAATGCCGATTCTCTGGGTGCTAAACATGTCTGATGGAGGGCATTCGCTGCTCGACATCGCGGAGCGCTCCGGGCTTCCCTTCAGCGAGATCCGCAGCGCTGCGGACGCGCTACTGGAATGCGGTCTGCTGAGAGTGTGTGAAACGGGAGCGGCGCGATGCTGAACCTGCGGCTCGGCGAAGACGTTCGTCTCGCGCTGTGTTTGGGCGCGCACTGCGATGACATCGAGATCGGCTGCGGCGGTGCGCTGTGGTCGCTTGCGCGCAAACACCCGCAGATGCAATTCGTCATCGCCGTGTTCGCATCCGATGATGTGCGCGAAGGCGAGACACGTGCAGCGATCGAGCGACTCCTGGGTACGGCTGAGTATCGGTTAGTGATCCATCGCTTTCGCGATGGGTTCTTTCCAGCCGAGTGGGCGGCAGTGAAAGATAGTTTCGAGAAGCTCAAGGCGCTCGGCTCGCCCGATGTCATCTTCACTCATCAAGCCAACGACCGTCACCAGGATCATCGCATCATCTCTGAGCTCACTTGGAATACGTTCCGCAATCATCTCGTGCTCGAATACGAGATTCCTAAATACGATGGCGACCTGGGGCAGCCGAACGCGTATTTTGCGCTCTCGCCCGAGGCCGTGGATCAGAAGCTCAAGACGCTACTGTCAAGTTTTCCGTCACAGGTGGGTAAGCGGTGGTTCACGGACGATCTCTTCCGCGGACTCATGCGGGTCCGCGGCATGGAATGCAACGCGGCGAGCGGGTATGCGGAAGCATTCTATGCACGTAAAATGCTGCTCGCGGGTTGAAGGGCACGGGCTTCAAACCGCGCGTCACGTCACGGCCGAAGACACTCGTCGGCGCTAGTTTCACATCACCTTATTAGGTCACTTTCGATTAGGTCACTTTCGGACCAGGACACAACGCTACTATGAAGATCTTCGTGACGGGTGTGGATGGCTACATCGGTTCGCGTCTTGCCGCCCGATTGTTAGCGGCCGGCCACACGGTGACCGGATTCGATACCGGCTACTATCGTGACGGTTGGCTGTATTCGGATCCGCGTTCGATGCCGCGCATGCCGCAAACGATCAACAAAGATCTGCGCCAACTACAAGTGGAAGACGTGGCGGGGCACGACGCAGTCATTCACCTCGCGGAGCTTTCGAACGACCCTCTCGGGCAGAACAATCCGGGCGTCACGAAGAACATCAACTTCGGAGGGTCCGTGCATCTGGCGAAGATCGCACGCGAGGTGGGCGTGAAGCGCTTCATCTATGCCTCGTCGTGCAGTGTCTACGGACGCGGCGTCACGGACTGGGTCGATGAAACGTCGCCGACCAATCCGCAGACTGCGTACGCGGAATGCAAGGTCATGGTCGAGCAGGCGCTCGGGCCGATGGCGTCGGACGACTTTTGCGTCACGTTCCTGCGCAACGCGACGGCCTTCGGCGCCTCGCCGCGTATCCGTTTCGATATCGTCATCAATGATCTGTGCGCGCTCGCCTGGACCACGAAACGCATCGCAATGACGAGCGACGGCACGCCGTGGCGTCCCGTCGTTCACATCGAGGACATTTGTCATGCAATCGAATGCACGCTCGTGGCAGATCCTGCAAGCGTGAATGGGCAGATCTTCAATGTCGGTGCCGATTCCGAGAACTACCGCATCCGCGAAATTGCCGAGATCATCGGTAGCGTCTTCCCGGGATGTGAGGTCACGATGGGAAGCAGTGCGGGTGACAATCGCAGCTATCGCGTTTCATTCAAGAAGATCGCAACTCAGCTACCGGGGTTCAAAACGCAGTGGACGGCGCGGCGCGGTGCGGAGCAGCTCTATGAGTTGTTCAATCGGATCCAGATGTCGCAAGACATCTATCGCTTCCGCGCCTTCACGCGCCTGAAGCAGCTGCAGTATCTCAAAGAGACCCGTCAGGTAGATGACGAGTTGTTCTGGCGTTCCTAACGGCGCGGGCGGGTACGATGAAGGTAGTTTTGTTTTGCGGCGGGCTCGGCACGCGACTGCGAGAGCATTCCGATACGGTCCCCAAGCCGCTCGTCAACATCGGCTATCGGCCCATCCTTTGGCATCTGATGCGCTACTACGCGCACTACGGGCACAAGGACTTCGTGCTTGCGCTCGGGTACCGCGGCGATTTGATTCGCGAATATTTCCTGAATTACGACGAGTGCATGACGAATGACTTCACGCTGCACGGCCTGGGCGAGAAGAAGAAGATCGAGCTGCACCACTCCGATGCGTCGGATTGGAAGATCACGTTCGTCGATACAGGGCTGCATTCCAACATCGGCCAGCGCTTGTTGCGCGTGAAAAAATATCTGGAGAACGAAACAGAGTTTCTCGCCAACTACGCAGACGGCGTCTCGGATCTGCCGTTGGATGCACTGATCGAGGATTTTCGGCGCAAGAAAGTTGTCGCGAGCTTCGCCTCGGTCCGGTCTTGGCACAGCTTCCACGCCGTGGAAAGCGGGCCGGACGGTCTTGTGACAGCAATGGGACCCATGCGCAGCGATCAGTTCATGATCAACGGCGGCTTTTTCGCGATGCGCCGAGAGATATTCGACTATATCGAGGAAGGCGACGAGCTCGTCGACCAACCGTTCGCGCGCTTACGAGAGAAGGGTTTACTGGCGACCTATAAATACGATGGGTTCTGGCAGGCCATGGACACGTTCAAAGACAAAATTGCGTTCGACCGCATGGACGGGAAGGGCGACTGTCCGTGGAAGGTGTGGACTCGCTGAAGGATGGAGATACAAGGAGCAGTGGGGCTGAGTTGCCGCACGAGCTGAGGAGTGCACCGATCCCTAAAGCGGACGGTTGCGGGCACGAGCCAGCACGAACGTACCACTGAAGGCACCGCTCTCGGCGCACGAGCGAGCGGCACTCGGGAATGAGGATCATGGCAGGAAACTCCAATCGCACGGGTAGGGGGCGCAAGTTCGTGCTCGCCGCTGCATTGCTCGCAGTGCTCGGCATGGGTGCCGCTTTGACGGTCCCATCGCTGCGTTGGCGGCTCCACGTCGTTCTCCTGCAGGTCTCAGGTGAGTTGCCTGGCGTGACGCTCCGCGAACTGCTAGCCCTGATCCATCCGAGCTCGGGGCAGGACAATCTCGCCCGCATGATCGACACGCGCAATCCGTACGCGGCGATCCGCAATCCGCACACGCTGCCCTCGGACGTAGAGGCCGGTGCCGCTTCCTATCGCACGCGCTGCGCGGTATGCCATGCACCCGACGGCTCCGGCAACGGGTCCGCAACAGCGCTAGCCGAAGCGCCATTGCAAAGAGGTGCGAGCGATTGGGGCATCTATAAGACGATTCAAACGGGCGTACCCGGCACAGCAATGCTGCCGCACGCGCTGTCGTCGCAGCAACTGTGGCAGCTCGTTGCGTACATCCGCGTGATGCGGGCTGCCCGCGAGCCCGTATCTGAAGGTGTCTCTCGGCAGATTGCCGTTACGCTCCCGTATGAGGAGCTCCGGTCGATACAGTCGCCGGCAACAGAATGGTTGACCTATTCCGGATCGTACTCCTCGATCCGGCACAGCGAATTGACGCTCGTCGATCCGTCGAACGTCAGCGGGCTTGCGGTGCGCTGGATCCACCAGTTCGACGGCGTGCCGACGCGCATCGAGGCAAGTCCAATCGTGCGCAACGGTGTGATGTTCATTACGCTTGAGAGCGGGCAAGTGCTCGCTTTGGATGCGAGGACCGGCGAGACGATCTGGACGTTCGAACGCCAGCTCCCCGAAGGCATCGTGGGAGGGGAAGCCGGCTCGACGGTTAATCGGGGCGTCGCGTTGTTGGGGGACAAGATCTACATCGGCACTTGGGACGCGCGCGTCCTCGCGCTGTCCGCAGCGACCGGCAAGCTCGAGTGGGAAGCAAAAGTCGCCGATCATTCCGTGTACTACATCAGTGCCGCACCGCTTGCGTATCGCGATCTCATCGTCACGGGCGTCGGCAACATGGGCGGAGGCCGCGGCGTGATCGTCGCGTACGATGCGGCAACCGGTGCGGAGCGCTGGCGCTTCACGGCAATCCCATCGCCAGGTGAGTTCGGTAATGACACATGGGCGGGGGATTCTTGGCAGCAGGGCGGTGCGCCGACCTGGATGACGGGGTCATACGATGTCGAGCGAGACATCTTGTATTGGGGCGTGGGGAATCCGAAGCCCGACTACGATCCGCACCTTCGAGCAGGCGACAATCTGTACTCGAATTCGATGGTTGCGCTACGCGGTTCGACGGGCGAGTTGCTATGGCATTTCCAGTTCACGCCGGCCGACGATAAGGACTGGGATTCGAATCAGGTTCCCGTGCTGGCGACACTCGACAGCGGGCGCGGCCCGGAGCCATCGCTCCTGTTGGCAAACAGAAACGGCTTTTACTACGTGCTCGAGCGGGTCACCGGTGAGTTCCGCGGGGCGACGCCGTTCGTGCATCAAACGTGGACTGACGGAATCGACGCTGCCGGCCGACCGCGGGCGATACCGAAGTCCTCATGGAACGCGAGCGGCACATTGATTTATCCAGGCAATAATGGGGCGACGAATTGGTGGTCACCGAGCTTCGACCCCGAGCTGCAGCTCATGTACGTCCCGGTGCTCGAGCGCGCAATGGTGTTTTATCCTTCCGCAAGCAGCACGCCGACAGCCAGTGGAGGTTCGTTCTATACGGCAGTACGCGCCTTGAACGCAGTGACCGGCGAACTGGTATGGGAGCGTCGGCACACACCGCGCGTGTCTAATCCCGTAACGGGCGGTGTGATGACGACGCGAAGCAAGCTCCTCTTCGGCGGCGATGCCGATCAGTTCTTCGCGCTCGACTCGCGGACCGGCGAGCTGCTTTGGACGATCCGAACCGGCGGCAAGATCTGTGCTGCGCCGATCACGTACACGGTCGACGGTGAGCAATATGTTTCGGTTGCCGCGGGAGGCGATTTGCTCACTTTCGCGCTGCCGCGAGCGAATGCGCTCGAGAAGTCGAATTAGGGCCTGAGCGTGCGAAGGTCCCATCCGTACCAGCGAATCGAACTCATTCGCGACTGAGAGCTTGCAAACGTGGATTCGAGTGAGGTCGTAGTCATTGGCGGAGGCATCGTCGGGATCGCAATCGCCAGGGCCCTTGCGAAGGTCGGACATGAAACGTTCGTCCTAGAGCGGCATTCGCGTCCTGGCCAGGAAACCACTTCGCGCAATTCGGGCGTCATTCACTCAGGTATCTACTATCCGACCGGCAGTTTGAAGGCGCGGCTCTGCGTTCGCGGACGCGATCTGTTGTACGCGTACTGCACCCAACGCGACATCGCGCATCGGCGCTGCGGCAAGTTGATCGTGGCGCAGGAGTCGCAGGTGCCCGCCCTCGAAGCGCTCCATCGAAAGGCAATTGCGAACGGCGTCGACGATCTCGTGATGCTGGCCGCGGATGAGGTTCGTGCGCTGGAACCGAATGTGCGATGCAGCGCAGCGCTGCTATCGCCCTCGACGGGAATCGTAGATGTGCACGAACTCCTGCTTGCCTATCTCGGCGAGTTCGAGTCCGATGGCGGCGTGTTGGTGCTGCAGTCGAGCGTAGAGGAAGCGCGCGTCGTGCAAGATGGCTTCATCCTCACCGTCCGAAGCGGCGCGTCCACCGGCGAGCTTCATTCAAGCGAGCTCCATTGCAGACATCTCATCAACTGCGCAGGGCTTTCCGCTCTGGATCTGCTTCGCCGCATTCGCGGCTATCCGCACGAGCGTTGGCGTCGTCCCTTCTATGCGAAAGGCAACTATTTCGTGTGTCAGGGGATCAAGCCTTTCCACCGTCTCGTGTATCCGATGCCGAACACTGCAGGACTCGGTGTGCACGCAACCTTGGATCTGGACGGCACGACACGTTTTGGCCCGGACGTGCAGTGGGTCGAGGAGCCTGAGTACGACGTCGATCCCACGAGAGCGAGTGCCTTCTACGCAGCAATACGCGAGTATTGGCCGTCGATTTCGGACGGCTCGCTGCAACCCGGCTACGCCGGGATCCGACCGAAGCTCGTCGGACCGGACGCACAGGCGGCGGATTTCGAAATAGAGTCCATGCACGAGCACGGCGTTCCCGGGCTCATCAATCTATTGGGCATCGAATCGCCCGGTTTGACATCGTCGCTTGCGATCGGCGAGCTCGTTGCGCAGATGATGGCTGGTACGCGCGACTAGTGTTGCCGGTAGGGATCTGCCGATCCGCGAGATAATCGTTTGCTCAGAGTGTTCCATCCCGTTCGACTTGCGCTCGCTCCGTTAGCGATCGCGGCAATCGCGATCGCCACGGCAGTTCCTTTGGAGCTGCGTCCGGAAGTGTCGTGGGATCGTGGCTTCGATACGTTGGATTTTCTTCAGAATCTCCTGCTCTACGCACCGCTCGGTGTTGCGCTGAGCGATCGCAGCTGGCGCAGGGTCGTTGTTGTCGCGGCCGCATTGTCGTTGAGCGCAGAGCTCGTTCAACTGTGGAGCTTCGAGCGGTTCTCCTCGCCCTACGATGTGGTGGCAAACGTGCTTGGCGCATACGGCGGCATGTGGCTGTGGCGCCGCTATCGCGGCTCCGATCACGCGGCAGCGATCGTGGTGCGCGCATTCAGCGTTGTGGGTTGCGTGCTCGTGTCCGCGCTCTTGTACGCGCATTGGAAGCTGCCGGTGCGATCCTCTGAGATCTCGGGGTGGGATCCGAGCTTTCGCCTCTTACTCGGGAACGAGCGTACGGGAGATCGCCCTTGGCGAGGAACGATCTCTTCGATGCGCATTCTGACCGGCGCGCTATCGCCCCGGCAGGTCCGGGAGCTCAATAGCAGTAGCTGGGAGCGCACGGCTGATCACGCACTGTTCGCGTCGACCGTGTACCGCAATTCAACGGCAGCTACATCGAACGGCGGTCCTGCGATTGCGTTGCCGCGCTCGAACGAGATCGCCGCGCAAATATCGGGCGCGGGAGCGTTCACTTTGTTGCTGACGTTGAGACCCGCGGATGTCGAGCAGAGCGGGCCCGCGCGCATCGTGAGTTTTTCGCGCGATACGCAGGCGCGCAACTTCGATCTCGGCCAGGAGCAGGAACGCTTGACGCTGCGCGTGAGGACGCCGGTCAGCGGACCGAATGGCCAAGATGTGCGCGCCGACACCGTGCCGGTGCTACGGCCGGAGACCGAGGTCTTCGTCGCCGCGACGTACGATGGCGCGTTCTCGCGAATCTTCGTGGATGGTCAGCTTGCAGGTATCAGCAATCTTGCCGCTGCAGGATGCGCCGTCAGCACGATGTGCCGTTCGGCGTTGCCGGTCGTGTGGTCGTTCTTCGGAGCAACGATCGCGATCGTTGCGTTCGCGCTGGTGTCCGAGAGAGGAAGTCGCAGACACGTTGCCTTGGCCATCGTCGGTTCGGCGTGCGCAGCGATCGCACTTCCGCAATGGTCACAGGTGGTTCCACTTTGGACGACGAGTCCGGCATGGATGAAGCTCATGCCGCTGTCTGGTGCACTCGCGATCGGCGTGGCGGCGCTGTTCAGCGCCGCGCCTGCAGGCAAACGCGATCGTCGTAGATGAGAACGCCGTGAAACGGAGGTTCGTGCCGGCACACCAATTATGTGCCGGCACGGGCAGTCTCGGTGGCTAGCGCTGCTTGAAGTCTTCCGGCGTCAGCTGATGCCGTGCGAGCAGCTTGTAGAAATCCGTTCGATTGCGCTTCGCCAAGCGCGCTGCTTGGCTCACGTTGCCTCCGGTGATCTGGAGGATCTGCGACAGATAATTCCGTGTGAACTCGTCGCGTGCCTCATCGAAGGAGGGGAGGCGGCTCGGGCCCCCGCCCAGGGCGGCTTGAACGAGCTCTGCACTGATGATCGGGCTCGTCGCCAATGCGACGTTCTGGCGCACGACGTTCTCGAGTTGACGCACGTTGCCCGGCCACTCTGCGCTGACCAGCAACTCGACCGCTTCCGGCGCATAGATGTGGCGTGGCTGACCGGTTTCCTGTGCGACCTTCTCCAAGAAGTGCGAGATCAAGAGCGGCACGTCTTCGCGGCGTTTCGCGAGCGACGGCATTTCGATGTGCACGACGTTGAGGCGATAGTAGAGATCCTCGCGGAAGTGGCCGCCCATGATGAGCTGCTTCAGGTCGCGATGCGTCGCGGAGATGATGCGCACGTTCACGGTCAACGCTTCGGTGCTGCCGACTGGACGAACTTGATTCTCTTGCAGTACGCGCAGCAGCTTGACTTGCAGTCGCATCGGCATGTCGCCGATCTCATCGAGCATCAGCGTGCCGCCGTCGGCCGCTTGGAAAAGTCCGCGGTGTTCACGAATCGCGCCCGTGAACGCGCCCTTCACGTGACCGAAGAGCTCGCTCTCGAGCAGGTTCTCCGCCATCGCGCTGCAATTGATCGCGACGAACGGGCGGTTGCGGCGTGGGCTCGCCCTATGGATTGCACGCGCGAGCAACTCTTTGCCTGTGCCGCTTTCACCCGTGATCATGACGCGCGCATCGGTACCCGCGACCATGTGGGCTTGGGCGAGTCGCTCCTCCATGATCGTGCTGCGCGTGACGATCTCGCTGCGCCAGTCTTCGGTCGTGTCAGCGAAGCCGGAAACCTTCAGGGCCTTCTGAACCTGATCGAGCAGCTCCTGCTTGTCGACAGGTTTCGTCAGAAACGCGAACGCGCCGCTCTGAGTCGCCTGCACCGCGTCGGGGATCGTTCCGTGCGCTGTCAGGATTATCACTCGCAATCCAGGCGCACGGCTTTGGATCTCTTTGAGCAGCCCGATGCCGTCCATCTGGTCCATGCGCAGGTCCGTGATGACGAGATCGGGGCGCACACGCGAAAGCGCTGCAAGCGCGGACGCCGCGCTTTCCACGGCTTCCACCTCGTAGTTCTCGGCGCGAAGACGGATCGTGAGCAGCCGAAGCAGCCCCGGATCATCGTCAACGACCAGCAGTCGGGCCTTGCGTTTCACTTGGGAGGGTGGCGGAGTCACGATTGCCAGGGGGCGTGGGACTGCGTTCAATGATGGACCTCTCGATTTCTTTGATCGCATCCAGCTTCTGCTGGGCCTCGGCGAGGGCGCGGCGAAGTCGAGCGTTTTCCTCGAGCTGAGCCTGTACGCGCTTATCCGAGTTTGCCTGCGACCGGCTGCGGTCGTCGAGTGTCTCCAGCAGCCGACGATTCTCTGCTTCGAGTTTCAAACGCGCGTCCGTTTCGTGCAAGAGCACCGCGGCGAGCGTGCGTTCTTCCTGCGTCATTCGCTCAGGTGTTGCGAGAAGGGTTTCGAGTAGGCGTTTGCCTTCGACCGGACTCGATGCCGGATGAGCGGGCGTGATGAGCGCGGCTGCGTAGCGCAGCGTGCTGGCAGTCGTCGGCGCACGCGTGAAATCTTGCTCAACTTCGTAAAAGACGTCGGCTTGGCGCGCGGGGTCGCCGCTTGCAAGCCCGTTCATCGTTTCGAGGTAAGCGCCGACGGTGCTATCCGTTGTATTAACAACCGTCGGCGCGGCGGGTGCTGGCGGATCGGTCAAGCGCTCGACGATCTGGCAGCCGCTCGCGCCCACGACGCTCGCCACGAGCGCAAGCGCGAATGCGACGCGTGCCGCTGTCGTTCGCTCTTTGCTTCTCACCGCCGTCACGCTGGCTCCGCTTCCATACTGGGGGCGAGCGGCAGTCGGATGCGAAAATGCGCGCCGGGGAACATCCCGTCCACGATTTCGATAGAGCCTCCGTGCGCTTGCACGAACTCATTGACAACCGACAAGCCGATACCTGTGCCTTTCAAATGACCCGCTGTCGGCGCCTTTCCCGAATAGAAGGCTTCGAAAATGGCGCCGCGTTCTTCTCTAGTAATACCCGGGCCGGTATCCGCCACATCGAGCACCAGCACGTCTTTCTCCGTCTGGGCGTGGATGTAGATCGTTCCGCCTCGGGGGCTATATTTGAGCGCATTCGACAATAGGTTGTCCAAGATCAGCTTCAACTTCGCCCGATCTGCGCGCAGCTCGACATCCTGGACCTTGAGATCCAGATGCACACGTTGCGCAAGCAGCGTGAGCTGGTGGGTTTCCAGGGCCGACTTGATCAAGGGCCGCAAACGGAACTCGCTGATCTCGAGGCCGGAATGGCGCGCCTGCCATGCGCTGAACGAGAGCAGATTCTCGATGAGCTGCTGCAGCTTGATGCCGTTGTCCCGCAAGATCGTCGTCACCTCGCGCTGTGCGCTGTCGAGCTCTCCGACCGCACCGTCCATGAGCAATTCCGTGCCTTCTCGGATGCTGGCGAGCGGGGTTTTGAGCTCATGCGACATGTGCCGCAGGAATCGATTGCGCTCCTGTGCAAGCTCGAGCAGTCGTACGCGAAGCCATTCGAGCTGTCGACCCAGGTTCTCCAGGTCGGTGGGGCCTCGCACGGCAATCGGCTTCGAAAACGTGCCCTTGCCGAGCTGGCTGATCGCATCGTCGATTTGCCGAATGGGCCGCAGTAAGACGAACGTAAAGAGCGTCACGAGAAGCGCCGTGAGCAGGATCAGCGCGGCGGACTGCCAGAACAGATACTGCTGCGTCTCGGCGGTTACTGCCTGAAGGCTCGAGAGCCCCGTCTCGACCTGCGCATTTGTCGCCGCCGAGAGCTCGAACGCGGCGGCCCACATCGAATCGAACGCCCCGACGCCGCGCGCGATCTCTTCAGGCGTTTGCGGTGAGCGCGCCAGGAGGGCGGCGTCCACGCGGCGCATGGCGCTCCTTAGCGCGGTGACATGCGTCGTTCGAAACGGGTCGTCATCGCCGACCGCCTCGATGCTTTCGATCGTCACGAGCAATCGCTCTCGGCTTTCTCGATAGACCTGCAGCAGGGCAGGGTCGTTCAGCACTTGGTAAAGCTTCGCGCTCCGTTCCATGGGGGCGATTTGCTGAAAGAGCTGTTGCGTGTAGTGCGTCGTCTCGACACCCGTGCGGACGAGCGTTTCGCTTTGCCGCGCGAGATCGCGCACCTTCGTGGCCCCGATCACGACCGCGAATAGCAACGGCACGGAGACGAGCGCGAAGCCCGTCAAGAGCAAGCCGTTCAGCGATTTGGGGCGGGGCCAGCGCATGCGGAATTAGGCTGGGGGCTGGGGACTGAGGGCTGGGGCCCGGAAGTGTAATCCTAAGATTCCGTCTCTAGGATTAATCACTCCGTGGTGGTTGAACAGAGAGAACGTCATGTACGCGCGTAGCCTTTGCCTTGCCTCGAGACATAGCACTTGGCCGGAAATGCCATGTTCTGGCTCCAGCCCCCAGCCACCAGCCTCCAGCCGGTCTTAGTTCTTCTGCAGTTCCGGTTCTGCGATCAATCGCCGTTCCCATTCGAGCTGAGAGCGAACGATCGTTTCCAGATTGTCGTACTTGGGCGTCCATCCCAGTGTCGCCCGGATGCGGTCGGCTTTTGCTACAAGCTGCGGCGGATCGCCCGCGCGGCGCGGCTTCTCTTCGGTGTTGATCGGCGCCCCGTTGAGGCGGTCAACCATGGATACCACTTCGCGGACGCTATAACCGTGGCCGTAGCCGCAGTTCAAGGTGACGGATGAACCGTCTTCGCGCAAATAATCGAGCGCTCTGACGTGGGCGCTCGCAAGATCTTCCACATGGATGTAGTCGCGTACACCGGTGCCATCCGCCGTGTCGTAGTCGGTCCCGAAAATGTATAAGCGCTCGCGCTTGCCCACGGCGACTTCGCACGCGACCTTCGTCAGCAGCGTTCCATTGATCGTCGATTGACCGATTCGACCGCCCGGATCGCTGCCGGCAACGTTGAAATAGCGGAGCACGACGTAGCGCAGTGCGCTTGCCGCGCCGAGATCTCGCAGCATCCACTCGCTCATGAGCTTGGACATGCCGTAAGGATTGATGGGTGCCGTCGGGCTGTCTTCCGCCGCCGCGCCGCTCTCCGGGATGCCGTACACGGCCGCAGTGGACGAGAAGACGAAGTGCTTTACACCTGCTTCCTGACAGCACTGCAGCAAGCTACGTGTCGAACAGGTGTTGTTGCCGTAGTACTTGAGCGGATTCGACACAGACTCTGGGACGATCGTGTGCGCGGCGAAGTGCATCACCGTTTCGATCCGGTGATCGCGCAGGACGCGACCGACGAGCTCTCGATCGCCCGTGTCTCCCACGATGAGCGGTGCGCCCAGTGTGGCCGACCGGAAGCCGGTCGAAAGGTTGTCGAGGACGACTACGTTTTCGTTGCGCTCACGTAGTTGGCGAACAACGTGACTACCGATGTATCCGGCACCGCCTGTGACGAGAATGCTCATGTAGGGATAGAAGTGATCAAACTATCTGGATAGAAGGCGGGAAGATTAGCTTGGTTGAGCGCCTTCGGGGAGAGAATCTAGCGCTCTCCCACTTTCGGGCCGCTGCACGAGTGCAGTGGCGCGACGGGAGACGTGTAGAGTGTCGACAGGGGGGCGTAAAGGGGTTCTGACGTTCAGACTTCCGCGTCTCTCACCGATCGTTCCGGCAAAATCGCTGTACGTAAGCATTACTCTTTCCTGATGGCGAATCCGCATCCGTATGACCGCTTGACGCCTGATGTGATCATCGCGGCGGTCGAGTCCCTGGGCCGCGTATCCGACCGGCGGATCCTCGCGCTGAACAGCTACGAAAATCGCGTCTACCAAGTCGGCATCGAGCAGTCGCCGCCGGTGGTCGTGAAGTTCTATCGTCCTGACCGATGGGACGATGCCGCTATTCAGGAAGAGCACGGTTTCGCGTTGGAGTTGGCCGCCGCTGAGGTCCCCGTCGTGCCCCCGCTCGTGCATGACGGGCGGACGTTGTTCGAGTACGAGCAGTTCCGCTTCGCGCTCTTCGAGCGTAAGGGCGGGCGCTGGCCGGAGCTCGGCACGAGGACGGAACGCGAGTGGATGGGCCGTTTTCTGGGGCGCATTCATGCTGTCGGGCGCAGGCAGCGATTCCGCCATCGGGACAGCCTGGACATTGAACGGATGGGGGAGGATTCGCGGTGGTATCTCCTCGATGAAGGGTGGATTCCGCCCCATTTGGAATCCGCATACGAATCCGTGACCGAGCATCTCATGGAGCAGATCCGAGATGCGTTCGAAACGGCGCACGGCTTCGCCACGCTGCGACTCCATGGCGATTGTCATCGTGGGAACGTGCTGTGGACGGACGCAGGTCCACACTTCGTCGATCTGGACGACTGCATTATGGGGCCCGCAATCCAAGACCTCTGGATGCTGCTCTCGGGCAGTCGCACCGAGATGGGCGAGCAGCTCGGGCAGCTTCTCGAAGGCTACAGTCAGTTCGCCGATTTCGATCCGCGGGAACTGATCCTCATCGAAAGCTTGAGGACGCTGCGCATGATCAACTACTCCGCGTGGCTCGCACGGCGCTGGAGCGATCCGGCCTTCCCGGCGGCATTCCCCTGGTTCACCGAACCTCGCTACTGGGAGAACCAAGTGCTCGCGCTGCGCGAGCAGCTCGCCGCGATCGGCGAAGGTGCGCTTTCGCTCCGGTAAGGTCGAGCACCGCGGCCGAAGTTGAAGCGAGAATTGAGCGATAGGTCCCACCGCACGCGCCCACAATTTTCCGTGATCCATACGGTGTGATAGCGTCCGCAACCATCATGTCCCCCGGATGGGGCACTCGAGCAAAATGACACAGCGTTTGCCAAGCCGAATCGTTCGCCTCCTTGCTATCGCCAGCACTTTTCTCGCTCTCGCCGCGTGCGGTGGTGGCGGCGATGACGATCCACCGCCGCCATCCGGCGACGACGTCACCGTTTCGGGCC
Organism: Lysobacterales bacterium; assembly: GCA_044506405.1. Lineage (GTDB taxonomy): Bacteria > Pseudomonadota > Gammaproteobacteria > Steroidobacterales > Steroidobacteraceae > Steroidobacter. The sequence continues at coordinate 38,443 of JBIQKP010000025.1, forward strand.
GCATCACGTTCGATCGAGTGCCGTTCGATTCCAGCCCAGGCAGCGGGCTCGATATCTCGAATCCGATCGAGGCGCCAGCGCGTGAGGTGATCGTCGAGATCATCGATGCGAACACAGCGGCCATTCTCGCGTCGACGAACACGGATACGTCCGGCGAGTACAGCGTCGCGGCGCCCGCGAACCGAAACGTTCGAGTCAGGGCGAAGGCGCAGATGCAGAAAACCGGCGCCCCGCCGACGTGGAATTTTCGTGTGCTGAACAACACGAACGGAGATGCGCTCTATGCGCTGGACAGTGACGCGTTCAGCACAGGCACAGCGAACGTGACGCGCGACTTGCACGCGGCGACGGGTTGGAATGGCGCCGGGTATGTGAATAGCGAACGCGCTGCCGCGCCGTTCGCGATCCTAGATACCGTCTATCAAGCGAAGGAGCTCGTGCTGAGCGCGGATGCGAACGCGGCGTTCGCGAATCTCGATTTGTTCTGGAGTCCGAGTAATCGTGGCACGGTAAACGCCTTCTGTCCGGATAACGGCGATATCGGCACGACGTTCTATCAAGGCGCGGGCACGCAAGACGATTGCTCACCGGATAACGATCTGCCCGCAGGAATCTACATTCTCGGAGATTATGCGAACGGCGGCGGCGATACCGATGAGTTCGATCAGCACATCATCGCGCATGAGTTCGGCCATTACTTCGAGGATCGCTTCTCCCGCTCGGATTCGATCGGCGGATCGCATTCGGACACCGATCGGCTCGATCTTCGTGTGGCATTCGGAGAAGGGTGGGGCAATGCCTACTCCGGGATGGTACTCCAGGATCCCGTGTATCGAGACTCGCAGCTCGGCATCGATGAGGATTTCGGCTTCGACATGGAGGCCGATTCGGGTGGCGTGGAAGGGTGGTACTCCGAAAGCTCGATCGGCGAAATCCTGTGGGATCTCTACGATGACGTAGCCGATCCGAACGACAATGTCGCGCTAGGTTTCGGTCCCATCTACGAAACGATGATAGGCGCACAAGTCGAGACCGACGCGCTCACGAGCATCTTTAGCTTCGCCGATGCGCTCAGAAGCACGAACGCGACGCAGGCTGCTGCGATCAACGCGCTCCTCGCGGCGGAGGGGATCGCCGTGACCAATGAGTTCGGGGCGAGCGAGACCAATGCAGGCGGCGATGATCGCGTGCTGCCCCTCTATGCTGAGCTCACTCTGAGCAACCTATCAGTTGTTTGTGCGAGCGCGACAGCGGGTGCGCGCGACAACAACAAGCTCGGCAATCGCAAGTTCCTCCGCTTCGAAAACAATGCGTCGCGGTTGGTGACCATACAGGCCACTGGCGCGCGCGATGGGCAGGATACGACCGCCGCAACGGACCCAGACATCTTCGTGTACCGCCGTGGGGCAATCGTTGCGGCAGGCATCTCGGATGGGGCGGCCACGGAAGTGATCGATCAGATCACGCTCGAGCCCGGCACGCATATCATCGAGGTTTACGATTTCGATCTCGAGTCGAATCCGTCGACGACACGCTGCATGCAGGTCTCCATCACGGGCAACTGATCGGGCGCTACATAGAGGACTTTGGAATGAAACGGCCAGCGTTATTGATTTCGATCGTCGCGAGCGCAGTGGCGATCAGTGCGTGCAATTCCGAGCCGGAGCCGGAGTTGACGCAGTCGGCCGCGCCCGCGGCGCAGACGGCGCCCGTCGCGGTGAAGGAAGAGGATCCCACGGCGAAAATGGCGCGCGCGGTCGGCGACGGAAAGCCAGGCGCCGCGGTGGACCTGCGCTATGAGATCGCAGCGAAACCGGAAGTCGGTGTGCCGACCGAGATCCAGATTGCCTTCGTGCCGCGGGCAGGCGTCGATTCGCTCGAGGCGACAATCACCGGTATGGACGGCATCACGGTGGCGGGCAACCTCAAAGCGCATTTCGATAACGTCGAAGCGGGCAAGCCCTATCAACACACGGTTTCCTTACTGCCGGATGCGGCGGGCGTCTATTACGTCACCGTCAACGTCACGACGACGCTTGGGGGTGCTTCGGTCGGCCGCACATTCTCGATCCCGTTTGTCGTGGGAACGCCCACGGCGCAGCGGAAGGCTGACCCACCGAAAGACGCTTCCGGCCAGGCAGTCCAGTCCATGCCCGCCAGCGAGCCCAAGCGATAGCGCGCCCGGCGCTAGGGGATAATGACCAGGGGGTAGGGGATAGTCAGAGCGTCCTGGGACCGCCTTGGCGAACCATTTCTGTATTTCCGCATGCCCCGGGCCGGCTTCAGGGGAAGCCGTACAACTTTTTCGCGTCCGACCACCCGCTACCCCCTAATCATTACCCCCTTCTTCCGATACCATGCGCGGCCTTTTTCCCGTAAGCCGCGCCCGTGTCTACCGCCAAGCTCCGCAATATCGCCATCATCGCGCACGTCGATCATGGCAAGACGACCCTCGTCGATCAGCTCCTGAAGCAATCCGGAACTCTGGATGCGCGCAAGGCCACCCCTGAGCGCGTGATGGATTCGAATGCGCTCGAGCGCGAGCGCGGTATCACGATCCTGGCCAAGAACACGGCCATCCGCTGGCAGGACTATCGGATCAACATCGTCGACACGCCGGGCCACGCGGATTTCGGCGGTGAGGTGGAGCGCGTGCTCTCCATGGTCGACTCCGTGCTGCTGCTCGTCGATGCCGTCGACGGGCCCATGCCGCAAACGCGCTTCGTGACCCAGAAGGCGTTCAAGCACGGCCTACGTCCGATCGTCGTGATCAACAAGATCGATCGCGACGAGGCGCGTCCGAATTGGGTGCTCGATCAAACGTTCGATCTCTTCGACAAGCTCGGGGCGAGCGAAGAGCAGCTCGACTTTCCCGTCGTCTACGCGTCCGCGTTGCGCGGCTTCTCGGGCAACGATCCCAAGTCGCTCGTGCAAGACATGACGCCGTTGTTCGAGGCGATCGTGAAGCACTGCCCGCCGCCGGAAGTGGACGCGGAGGGACCGTTGCAGCTCCAAGTCAGCCAGCTCGATTATTCGAGCTATGTCGGCGCGATCGGCATCGGCCGCATCAAGCGCGGCAAGATCCGCCGCAACAGCCCGGTTGCCGTTGTCGACTGCGACGGTAACGTGCGCCAGGAGCGCATCATCCAAGTGCTCGGTTTTTTCGGGCTCGAACGGGTCGAGGTCGAAGAAGCTTCAGCGGGCGACATCGTCGCTTTCGCCGGCATCGAGCGGCCGCAGATCTCGGACACGATTTGCGATCCGGCGAAGCCAGAGGGCTTGCCGGCGCTCGTCGTCGACGAGCCGACGATCAGCATGACGTTCGAGGTGAATACCTCGCCATTCTGCGGTCGCGAAGGCAAATACGTCACGAGCCGACAGATTCGCGAGCGCTTGCTGCGCGAGGCAATGCACAACGTCGCACTGCGGATCGAAGAAACGGACGATCCAGACAAGTTCCGCGTGTACGGTCGCGGCGAGCTGCACCTTGGCGTGCTGCTCGAGAACATGCGCCGCGAAGGCTACGAGCTGGCAGTATCGAGACCGCGCGTCGTCGTGAAAGAGATCGATGGTCAGCAATGCGAGCCATTCGAAACGCTCGCGATCGACTTGGATGAGAGCTCGCAAGGCGCCGTGATGCAGGCGCTCGGGGAGCGCGGCGGACAGCTCACCGGCATGCTTCCGGACGGGAAGGGGCGTCTGCGCCTCGACTACATCATTCCGTCTCGCGGGTTGATCGGCTTTCAGACGGATTTTCGCACTCTTACGTCAGGGCTCGGCCTGATGCATCACATCTTCGATCACTTCGGTCCAGTGCTGGATCGCGAGATCGGCCAGCGACAGAACGGCGTTCTGATCTCGAACGGCCAAGGCAAGGCGCTCGCCTATGCGCTATTCAATCTGCAGGAGCGCGGCCGCTTGATGGTGGGCCACGGCGACGATGTCTATGAAGGACAGATCATCGGCATCCACAGCCGGGACAACGATCTCGTCGTGAATCCACTCAAGGCGAAGAAGCTCACCAATATTCGTGCCGCGGGTCGCGATGAGAATCTCATCCTTACGCCCCCGATCCGCTTCACGCTCGAGCAGGCAATGGAATTCATCGCGGACGATGAGCTCGTGGAGGTCACGCCAGGGCAGATCCGTATTCGCAAGCGCCAGCTCAAAGAGCACGAGCGCAAGCGCGCGGGCCGAGCCGAGGAGATGGACGAGGCAAGCTGAGCGTGTAGGTCGGATTTCAATCCGACCAAGATGAGGGTCGGAATACATTCCGACCCACAGGGATAGCGCGAGCGGCCGGCCCGTCGGCTAACTTGTAGGTCGGATTTCAATCCGACCCAAGAATAAATTCCGAACTGCCGGGCGCGAGGGAGCCCGCCGAGCCGAGAGACGGTGCCGCTGGCCTGTCAGATTGGCGCCATTCGCAGAAAACCTACCCTTCAGAACCTTCTGCGGAAGGTTTCGTAACACATTGAAAAAGAAAGGCTCGATGGCTATCGCCGCAGCAGCGCCGGCGTGCGGCCGCGCGTATTGGGCCGATTCTGCCCGGGATTCTTGCGCTCTCCGCCCGTCGCAGGTGTCGAGCTTTGCGACATAAACACCTGCGCGAATTCACAATTTTC
>JBIQKP010000025.1:43167-50219 GCA_044506405.1 Lysobacterales bacterium
CCGTCGCAGGTGTCGAGCTTTGCGACATAAACACCTGCGCGAATTCACAATTTTCGAGAGTCCTGAGACCTAAAACGGGAGCCAATTCACACTCGTCCTTCGTGGCGAACGCCTAGCATCGGGCACTCGCTCACATATCTATAAGGCAACTCCCGCCCACACGCGGGGTACGAACAAGAATGCATCGGCTGCTCGATAGGCAAGTCATGGAGGCAACGGGGCCCGACGGGAAGTTCGACCTCGCGACGTTTCTGGCGGCCGTCGACAAGACCTACGCCCATGCGGACGATGAGCGGCGCGGAATCGTCCGGTCCATGCAGCTCATGTCCGATGAGGCCGCGGCGCTCACCAAGGAGCTGAGAGACAGCACCGGCTCGCAACTGCAAGCGGTGCTCGACCACGTCAAGGACGTCATCATGACCGTGGACGCGGAAGGGCACATCGCCTCCCTCAATATGACCGGTCAGCGTGTGTTCGGGCATACCGAGCCGGAAGCGATCGGCCGACCTGTTTCGTTTCTCTTGCCACGACTCGCTGGAGATCTGCCGACCTGCGCCGTGCTCGATCAACTTGCTGCGCGCCTCGAGGACACGCAGGTCGATCTCGCCGCGCATGAAACGTTCGGCCAACACGCGAACGGGTCGCTTTTCGCGGCCGAGATCGCGGTGAGTAAGACGACGCTGAATCGACGCACTGCATACGTCGTATGCCTACGCGATACGACCGAGCGCAAACGCGCGGAGCTCATGGCGGCGGGCGAGCGGCGCGTGTTCGAACGGCTCGCCGCGAATGTCGATCTGCCGATTGCACTGGAAGCGATCACCACTCTGATCGAGCAGATCTCGCCCGAATCGATTTGCGCGATTCGCATGCTCGATACGACCGGTGAGCGCCTGCAACACTGCGCGGGTTCCAGCCTACCGTCGGCCTATGTCGCGGCGATGGAAGGCGTCACGATCGACGCACGTAACGGTTCGTGCGCGGCCGCCGTGTTCTTGCAGCGACAGGTCATCGTCGCGGACACGCAGCGGGATGCGCTGTGGGAAAATCGTCGCCAAGCCGCGCTCGCCGCCGGTTTCGTGAGCGCCTGGTCGACGCTCATCCATGCGTCTGACGGCCGAGTGCTCGGAACGCTTGCACTGTACTCTCGGTCGTCGCGCAATCCTGTGCGCCGGGACTTCGAGTTGATGGCCCGCATGACGCAACTCGCCGGGATCGCGATCGAGCGCCGCCTTGCCGAGAACGCGTTGCGTGCGAGCGAAGCACGCTACCGGCGCCTTTTCGATAATGTGCTCGAAGGTGTCTACAGCTCGACGAAGGACGGCAAGTTCGTCTCGGTCAATCCGGCACTCGCTCGCATGGTCGGCCTGTCGTCGGCCGACGAGCTGCTGTCGATGCCGACCTCTACGATCTATCACTTCCCAGAAGATCGCGAAAAGATCATCGCCGTGCTCGATCGCGACGGCGAGGTGCGTAACGCGGAGTTCCAGCTGCGACGCGTGGACGGCACCTTGTTGACCGTGATCGAAAGCGCGCGCGCTGTGCGTAACGAGCAGGGTGAGATCATCGGCTACGAAGGCACGATCTCGGATATCAGCGAACGCAAGCGCGCCGAGACCGCGATCTTCGAAGAGAAAGAGAAGGCGCAGGTCACGTTGCAATCGATTGGCGATGCCGTGATCACGACCGACGCCGAGGGTCGCATTGAATATCTCAATCCCGTGGCCGAGGACTTGACGGGATGGGAGGCGGGCGAAGTCAGGGGCAAGGCATTGCCCGAAGTGTTCACGATGTTGAACGAAGCGACGCGCGAGCCGCTCGAAGATCCCGTCTCGCGCTCACTGCGCGAGGGACGAGTCGTCACAGACGCTGACCACACCGTGCTCGTCAATCGACGCGGGCAGGAGATCGCGATCCAGGACTCGGCAGCGCCGATCCGCGATCGCGCAGGTCAGATCATCGGCGTCGTCATGGTGTTCCACGACGTAAGCAAGGAGCGCCGGTTGCGTCGCGCACTGGCCTATCAAGCAAGTCACGATGTGCTCACTGGACTCATCAATCGCCGCGAGTTCGAGAACCGCCTCAACGAGGCGCTGCTCACCGCTCGCTCGGACGAATCGGTTGCACACGTGCTGCTGTACGTCGACCTCGATCAGTTCAAAGTCGTCAACGACACCTGTGGGCATCAGGCGGGCGATCGTTTGCTGAAGGACATCACCGGTATTCTACAGACCCGGGTACGGGCGAAGGACACGATTGCACGGCTCGGAGGCGATGAGTTCGGGATCCTGCTGCAGGACTGTACGGCGGATCGGGCTGCCAAGATCGCCGATATGCTTCGTCAAGCGATTCGCGAGTATCGCTTCGAATGGCATGATGGGGCGCTGAACGTTGGCGCCAGCATCGGCATCGTCGAGATCAACAGCACGAGCGAGAGCATCACGAACCTCATGAGCGCGGCCGATGTCGCGTGCTATGCGGCGAAGGATTCCGGCCGCAATCGCGTGCACATGTACCAGAACGGTGCGGCACCGGAACGCCATCGAGAGATGCAGTGGGTCTCACGCCTCACGCGCGCCTGCGAAGAGAATCGTCTCGAGCTCTACTACCAACCCATCGTCCCGATCGGCGGGAACCGAGATCCGCGCGGGCACTACGAGCTCTTACTGCGTATGCGTGGCGAGAACGGTGAGCTCGTGATGCCGGCCGAGTTCATTCCGGCGGCAGAGCGCTACAACGTCATGCCGATGATCGATCGCTGGGTCGTGAGCCAAGCCTTGGGTGCGCTCGCGCACTATCGCGGGGACGGCGACCCGCGACTCGGCTACACGCTATCGATCAATCTCTCTGGCACTTCGCTCAACGACGATCGCTTTCTCGACTTCCTGATCAACGAGCTGCAGACGCACGATTTGAGCCCTGGCGCCGTGTGCTTCGAGATCACGGAGACGGCTGCGATCTCGAATCTGCCGAACGTCGTGCACTTCATGCGCGAGTTCCGCGCGCGGGGGTGCCAATTCTCGCTCGACGATTTCGGCAGCGGCCTTTCGTCCTTCATGTATCTCAAGAACTTGCCGGTCGACTACCTCAAGATCGACGGCCAGTTCATCCAGAACGTGACGACGGACCACGTCGATCGGAGCATGGTCGAGGCGATCACTCAGATCGGCCACGCGATGGGGCTCAAGACGGTCGCCGAACGCGTGGAGTCCGCAGAGGTGCTCGCGTGCCTCGCTGAGATAGGCGTTGAGTACGCGCAAGGTATCTATATCGCCGCGCCGCAGTCAGTTGAGTCTCTCAACCGCATCACGCGTACGAGCCCGCATCCGACGCTCAGGCTCGTGCACTCGGCCTGAGTTGGGGCATGCGAGAGGGCAGTCGCGTGCGCTGCGCCTCGTCTTGGTGCGGCATCAGTCCAGTGATAGCGCTCGTCACGCGCTTCTCGTGCCGTGCGGTCGACGAAAAAGTGGACTGGTCGACACAAAAGCACGCGCAACGTTGACATGTTCGCTGATTGGTTCATTCTTCGCATGTGACATGCGGTGTGCCTGCTAGCGGAGCAGCAGGTTCGCAGCCGTCGCTAAATAACTAATAACTGGCTCCTGCGAGAACAAGAAACGTCAAAGCGGGCAATGCATAGCGCATTGAATACACTCATCGAGCCCATTGCTTCGGATCGTCCCTGTGGCGACGATCTCGAAGATACGCAACTGCTTGCGTCTTTCGACGCGTATCGCTTGTTCGGTCAAGCAGCGCCGCTCAGCGAAGAGACAGACTGGCGCGACATCCGCGACCGATCGCTCGAAGCGCTAAATTCCAGCAAGGATTTCCGCCTCTTAGCCCATCTTGCCTGTGCGGCAGTGCGAGCCGATGGCTTCCCCGTCTTCGTTCAGACACTGAAGACGGCAGCCCATTGGCTCGCGACCTGGCCGGCTGAGGTCTTCCCGCGGGTGGACGACGATGCGATTTTGCGCCGCAATGCGTTGAACGGCTTCGCCGACCGCATGGCGATCATCGATGGTCTCCGGCGTACACCGCTCATCGTGCACCGGCAGCTTGGGACGCTTTCGATCCGCGATATCGAAATCGCAACGAACCTGATCGAGCCGTCCGAAGGCGAGTCGCACGCGATGGATGCCACACAGCTCGCGGCACTGCTCGCGGCTACATCCATCGAAGAGATGCAGACGTTGGCTTCGCAGCTCGACGAAGCCGTACGAAGTCTGAAAGAAATCGAGGAGATGATGCGCTCGGCGGGCGGGGCCGAAGCGGCGCCAGACTTTGCGAGTCTCGGGACGATCCTCGCTCGTACGCAGAAGCTCATCAAAGATCAGCTCGCGGCGCGTGCGCCATCGGAGAATGAGGCGGCGGCCAGCGTTGAGTCCGCACCAGCGGCGTCTGGCGGCGCAGTGGCGGTCGGCGCCATTCGCTCCCGTGAGGATGCGACGCGTGCGCTCGATGCGGTGGCTGCCTTCTTTCGTACGAATGAACCCTCGAGCCCGATTCCGCTACTGATCGAGCGCGCGAAACGCCTCGTCGCCAAAGACTTCCTCGCCGTGCTCGAAGAGCTAGCGCCCGACGGACTGGATCAGGCGCGCAAGGCGAGCGGTGTACGTAGCGACGAGTGAAGTTCGAACACATCGAGCTAGAGCAAACAAGCAACTAGTCTGCAGTCATTCATTCATGGGAGATGCGTCGTGGCCAAGCCGAGCAGCCAAAAATTCATCGCGCGCAATCGCGCGCCGCGTGTGCAGATCGAATATGACGTAGAGGTCTACGGCGCACAGAAGAAGGTTCAAGTTCCCTTCGTCATGGGCGTCATGGCGGATCTTTCCGGCGATGCCAAGGATCCATTGCCCCCTGTCGACGACCGGAAGTTTCTCAACATCGATGTCGACAATTTCGATGAGCGCATGAAGTCGATGAAGCCGCGTGTCGCCGTGAGCGTGCCGAATACGTTGACGGGCGAAGGCAATCTGCAGGTCGACATCACGTTCGAGAGCATGGACGACTTCTCGCCGGCCGCGGTCGCGCGCAAGGTCGATTCGCTCAACAAACTGCTCGAAGCACGCTCGCAGCTTTCCAATCTCATCACCTATATGGACGGCAAGGCCGGCGCGGAAGATTTGATCGCGAAGGCACTGAACGATCCGGCGCTGCTCAAGTCGCTCGTCGAACAGGGTAAGCCGGCGGACGACAAGGCAGGCGAGTAAAGCTCGCACAGGCTGAACATCACTTTCGTGAAGGGGTCGAGACATGGCTGAAGCCAAACAGGCCGCAGAGGCACAGGTTGCCGCGGATGCAGATCAGTTTGCCGCGTTGCTGCACAAACAATTCAAACCGAAGACGGATGGAGCGCGAGTCGAGGTCGAGCGCGCGGTGCGTACGCTCGCCGAGCAGGCATTGCGCGAGACCGCGGTCGTTTCCGACGACGTCGTCGGTACCATCAAGGCGATCATCGCAGAGATCGATCAGAAGCTGACGGAGCAGATCAACGTCATCCTCCACAACGAGCGTTTCCAACAGGTGGAGAGCGCTTGGCGCGGGCTGCACTATCTCGTCAGCAATACCGAAACGGACGAGATGCTGAAGATCCGCGTGATGAACATCTCGAAGAAGGATCTCGGTAAGACGCTGAAGAAGTACAAGGGTGCCTCCTGGGATCAGAGCCCGGTCTTCAAGAAGCTGTACGAGCAGGAGTACGGCCAGCTCGGCGGTGAGCCTTACGGCTGCCTCGTCGGCGACTATCATTTCGATCACACGCCCGGCGATGTCGAGTTACTCGGACAGATGTCTCAGATCGCCGCTGCGTCCCACGCCCCGTTCATCGCGGGCGCGAGCCCGACGCTCATGGGCATGGATTCCTGGCAGGAGCTCGCCAACCCGCGTGATCTCAGCAAGATCTTTGCGGCCCCGGATTACGCCGCATGGCGCTCGCTGCGCGAGTCGGATGATGCGAAGTACTTAGGTCTTGCCATGCCGCGTTTCCTCGCGCGCGTGCCCTACGGTGCGAAGACCAATCCAGTCGAAGAGTTCGATTTCGAGGAAGACACAGGAGCGGGTGACCACAGCCGCTATACGTGGTCGAACGCTGCGTATGCGATGGCGGTGAATATCAATCGCTCATTCAAGAACTATGGCTGGTGCTCCTCCATTCGCGGCGTCGAGTCCGGCGGCGCGGTTGAAGGCTTGCCGGTGCACACGTTCCCGAGCGACGACGGCGGCGTGGACATGAAGTGTCCGACCGAGATCGCAATCAGCGATCGTCGCGAGGCGGAGCTTGCGAATTGCGGATTCATGCCGCTCATTCATCGTAAGAACACCGATACCGCCGCGTTCATTGGCGCGCAGTCGCTGCAGAAGCCCGCCGAATACGCGGACCCCGATGCCAGCGCCAACGCTCGTCTATCCGCTCGGCTACCGTACCTGTTCGCGAGCTGTCGCTTTGCGCACTACCTCAAGTGCATGGTTCGCGACAAGGTCGGCTCCTTCAAGGAGCGAGCCGACATGGAACGCTATTTGTCCGACTGGATCATGGACTACGTTCTCGGCAATCCCGAGAACGCCGGCGAGACGCTGAAGGCGCAGAAGCCGCTCGCAGGAGCGGAGGTGAAGGTAGAGGAAATCGAAGGTAATCCGGGCTACTACTCCGCCAAGTTCTATCTGCGGCCGCACTATCAGCTCGAAGGCGTGAGCGTCACGTTGAGCCTCGTCTCGCGGCTGCCTTCGCAGAAACAGGGCTGATCCGCGCCGGCGGAAAAGCTCGAGAGGCGCGCTGATCGCACGCGGGGCGATCGGCGCGCAGGCAACAACAATCAACCTCAATAAAGGATCACGATCATGGCAGTGGACATGTTTCTCGAGCTCGAAGGCGTCAAGGGCGAATCCGTCGACAAGACGCACAAAGACAAAATCGACATCCTGGCATGGAGCTGGGGCATCTCGAACACCGGTACGCTTCATCACGGCAGCGGTGGTGGCGCGGGCAAGGCGAACTTCCAGGACATCAGTATCACGAAGTACATCGATGCGGCTTCGCCCAACCTCATGCT
>JBIQKP010000123.1:0-4238 GCA_044506405.1 Lysobacterales bacterium
ACGAACGCCCGAATCGCGTCGGCGCATTCTCGGTAGTGGGTCTCCAATAGGAAATGCGCGCCGTCGAACACGTGCATTTCCACCCGATCGAGCTCACGAGCGTAAGCCATGATTTCTTCTAGTTCGAAGTAGCCATCGTGCCGACCCCATAGCACCAAGCCGGGAGGTTGATGCTCGCGGTGATAGCGCGCGATGTCGGGAAAGCGGGCAACGTGATGCTTATAGCTTTCGAACAGCTTGAATTGGATCTCGAGGTTGCCGGGTCGACTCATGCGTTGCCAATCGAGGTGCCAGCATTCGGGCGGAAACAGCGCCTGAAGGCGCTCCGGAATGCCGCCGACATACTCATCTCGCACGCCCTCGAAATTGAGCCAGTCAGGCAGTTTGGCGCGATTCCCAGCGGACGGCTCGGCCCAATAGGCTTTGCTCGAGTCCCATGCTTCACCCAATCCCTCCTCGTGCGCGTTCGCGTTCTGGACGATGAGGCCGAGTACGCGCTCGGGGTTGCCTAGTGCGAGCTGGTATGCGACGGGCGCGCCGAAGTCGTGGAAGTAGAGAAACATCCGCTCGAGTCCGAGCGTGTGGGTGACAGCATCGATTGTCGCGGCGATGTTCTCGAAGGTGTATTCGTAGCGCTCCGGCGAGGGTGCTTCGGAGAAGCCGAAGCCCGGCATGTCCGGCGCGACGACATGCGCCGTGTCCGCGAGGAGCGGAATGAGATTGCGGAAGGTGTGCGAGGAGCTCGGAAATCCGTGAAGAAGCAGCACGGCGGGACAGTCAGGCTCGCCGGCTTCGCGGATGAAGACCTCGATCTCGCCGGCTCGAACAGTTCGATGGTGCGTCTTCAAACTCAGTGACATCAGAGCGCATCCTCCCTTGAGGCGTGCTGCGAACCGCACGACGATTCGCAGGGACAGATCCGATAACCGCGAATGCGCATGTCCAGCTCGAGTTCCGAAGACGCTGTTATCGGGCTTGGCGCTCGATCAACAGCACGCCTCGCAACGCTCATCTATCCGTATACATCGCCACGCTTCCGTGGTCTGCGCGCAACATGGAACCGCGTGGCTTCAACCCTCGTTCTGCTTTGTTGTAGGCGAACCGCCGCCCTGATGAACGGCAACGACATACGGAAGGGGGATTCATGTCGCACAAGGCCAGTTTCAAATCAGCCAGCGCTGCGCGCGGGCGAACATCACTCGACGAGCTGCAACGCCCCGGAAAGAATGAGCGGGGTCTGCTCGCGACCGCCGTGGCGAGTTGCTTGATGCTGGGTGCGTCGGTTGCATCTGGGCAGTCGGCGAGCTCGAATCTTCGTGGACAAGTCATCGCTGAAGCGGGACCCGCGGCGAACACGGAAGTCGTGGCCACGAATCTCGCCACCGGCGCGGTACGCAGAACCCGAACGTCGGAGGACGGCTCTTACGTGCTCGTCGGATTGCCGCCTGGGACCTATACCGTGCAGGCGGGCGGAAACACCGCGACCGTCACCTTGTCGGTCGCGTCCAATGCGACGTTGAACCTCGAGCCGGCGACGGAAGCTGTCGAGCAAGTCCTGGTCACGGGCACGCGACCTGCGGCGGCTGACGTGCGGACGTCCGAAGTCGGCAGCACGATCTCTTTACGTCAGATCGAGCAGTTGCCGCAGTCCACGCGCAACTTCCTAGAGTTCGCGGACACCGTACCCGGGATGGCGTTCACGACGAATCCGCAGGGCTACACCAGTTTGCGCAGCGGTGCCTTGAGTGCTAACGCAAGTAATCTCTACATTGATGGTGTCGGCCAGAAGAGCTATGTGGAGGCGGGCGGAATCGCGGGTCAGAACAACACGCGCGGCAATCCCTTCCCGCAACTCGCGATCGATCAGTACAAGGTCATCACCTCCAACTACAAGGCGGAGTATGGGCAAGTGGCCGGCGCGGCCGTCACTGCGGTAACGCGTTCCGGGACGAACGAATTCGAGGCCGAGGCCTACTACCGCTACACGGACGAAGGCTTGCGGAGCAGACGACCTGACGAAGAGCGGCCCGGCGTCGAGAAGGTCGACTCGCAGACGGAGGAGTTCGGCTTTGCGATCGGCGGACCGATCATCCGCGATCGCCTGCACTACTTCCTCGCCTACGAGTACAAAGACTTGGTTTCTCCGCGCTCCGTCTTTCCGAACATCAATGCATCGGAGGCCGCGGCGTTTCTACCTGCAGAGGTTCAGGCGCTGTACGGTCCGCAAGATGTACCGTTCGAGGAAGATCTGGCGTTCGGAAAGTTGAGCTGGCAAGTATCCGACAATGATCTACTCGAGCTGAGCTTCCAGTACCGGGACGAAGTGCAGGTCGATTCTGTCGGCGAGCAGCGATCGGCCGAGCACGGTCGCGACGCGATCAACAAGGACGAGCGCATCACGTTGCGATGGCAACACAGCTCGATGGGGGGCTGGGTCAATGAAGCGATCTTCAGTACGGAGGAGACGGAGAGCAATCCGTTCCCGAGGAGTATCGGTAACGGCATCAGCTACGCGTCTTTCAATCGCCTACCTAGCGGGTTCGTACAAGACGAGTGGATCCTCATCGACACGGGGCCGGCGGGCGGCGGTGACGCGCAGGTCCGCAAGCAGGATGGGTGGTCGTTCGTGAACAACCTGACCTTTCCGAGCTTCGAGTGGGTCGGGGAGCACACCGTGAAGACGGGCGTGAGTTACAAGGACATCGAGTTGACGGCGCAGGACGCGGGCGCGATCAATCCGCAGTTCCGCTACGAGGTGACGCCGAGCGGCGTCGCTGCAACGCCGTATCGTGTCGACTTTCTCGCGCCGTTCAATGTCCCCGGTCAACGCGCCACGGTCGTGACCGATGCCAAACAGTACGGCTTCTACATCCAAGACGATTGGGAAGTGAACGAGCACCTCATCGTCAACGTGGGCGTACGTTGGGATTACGAGAAAAACCCAGCCTACACAGATTTCGTGACTTCGCAGGACTTCGTCAATGCGCTCTTCGCCGACGATCCGGCTATCCCGGGCGAGCAGCCGTGGGCGGATCGATTGCTTCCGAGCGGTCTCAATGCAAACGACTTCGTGAGCACCGGCAACAACCGTGACGACTACGCCGACGCATGGGCGCCGCGGGTCGGGTTCGCGTACGACATCAACGCCGATGAGCAGTACGTGATCCACGGCGGCGCGGGCCGTTCGTACGACCGGAACTTGTTCAAGCTGCTCGCCTTCGAAACGAGCAAGGCTGCGCTTTCGCCCATCGCTCTGTATTTCGAAGAGCCTGCGACGGGCCTTTGTTATCGCGACGACGGGCGCCCTTGCATCGCGTGGGATCCCATCTTCTTGCAGCAAGGGATCGAGGCGTTGACGCAGGTTCCGGTGACGGCCGGCAGCGCTGAGTTGTTCATGCTGAACAACAATCTCAAGACGCCGTACACCGATCAATACAGCCTCGGGATCTCGAGCCAGATCGGCGATTGGCGAACCGATGTCACCGTGCAGCGGCTCCTTGCGTATGACGGCTTCGTCTTCACGCTGATCAATCGCTATCCCGACGGATCGTTCTTCCAGAACGGAAGTCAGCCGTGGGGCGAGCCCGTGCCTGGCTATGCGAATACGATCCTCGGCAACAACGGCATCGAATCGCGTAATACGCAAATCTTACTGTCGGCCGAGAAGCCTTACAGCAGCGACTCACGCTGGAACTTGACGTTGGCTTACACCTATACCGATGCCAAACACAATCGCAAGATCGACGACAACTTCGCGTTCGATCAGCCGACCATCGATCGCTATCCGTTCATTCGGGTCAACGATGTGCCAAAGCACCGCTTTGTCGCCGCGGGATCGATCGATGGACCTTGGGGTACGGTCTTCGGCTTGAAGGTCGTGCTCGAGACGCCGAGGCCGCTCAACGAAGTTCGAGACTATGGAGCCCGCCCACCCGATGGGTCATTCGCGCAGCCGATCTCGATCACGCCGCCTGGAACGGGAAGCTTCCTCATCGGCGGCGACATCTGGGGCTATCGCACGGTGGATCTGCAAGCGACGAAGGAGTTCCAGTTCGGGGACTTCGGGCTCACGGCGCGCGTGAACGTGCTCAATGTCTTCGACTTCGAGAACTACACGACGTTCAACATCCTCAGCGTGGGCTCGGATGGCGTGCTCGATCCGGAGTTCGAGGTGAACCAGTACGGCGACATGCTCTACGTGCCGCGCACCATGAGCTTCGAGGTGAGCGTGCGGTTCT
>JBIQKP010000123.1:4338-8266 GCA_044506405.1 Lysobacterales bacterium
GGAGGCGGCACGGCCGGATGGATGGCTGCGGCTGCGCTCGGGCGCGTGCTCGGACCATCGTGCCGCGTCACGACGATCGAATCGGACATCATCGGCACCGTTGGCGTCGGTGAGGCGACGGTGCCGCACATCAAGGCATTCAACAACCTGTTGCGGATCGATGAAGCCGATTTCGTCCGTAAGACACGGGGCTCGTTCAAGCTCGGGATTCAGTTCGTCGATTGGGGCCGCGTCGGTGATGTGTATATGCACGGCTTCGGCACGAGCATCGGCCCCGATCTCGGACTCCTGCCGTTTCATCAGTATTGGATCAAAGCGTCGCTCGCAGGACGAGCGCGAGCGATCGGTGCGTACACGCTCAACACGGTGGCCGCTCCGCGCGGCAAGTTCATGGTGTCCGCGAGCGATGTGCCGCCGGGATCGCCGCTAGCCAACATTGCGTACGCGTATCACTTCGATGCATCGCTGTACGCGAAGTACTTGCGTGCGTACGCAGAGGCGCATGGCGTACGCCGTGTCGAGGGCATCGTCGATCAAGTCGTCTTGCATCCGGAATCGGGATTCGTTCAGTCGGTGCGCCTCAGCTCCGGTGAGACGATCGCAGGGGATCTTTTCATCGACTGCACCGGCTTTCGAGGATTGCTGATCGAAGAGGCGTTGCACACCGGATACCTCGGCTTCACGCATTGGTTGCCGTGCGATCGCGCTCTCGCTGTGCCGTGCGAGAAAGTCGGCCCGCCCACGCCTTACACGCGTTCGACTGCGCGCGGCGCCGGTTGGCAATGGCGCATCCCGTTGCAGCATCGCACGGGGAACGGCTATGTGTACTCGAGCCAGTATGTCAGCGACGACGAAGCCGCCGCGACTTTGCTATCCAACCTCGACGGACGTGCGCTCGCCGAACCGAAACTGCTACGCTTCACGACGGGTCGTCGCAAGAAAGCCTGGAACAAGAACGTCATCGCACTCGGGCTTGCAAGCGGATTTCTCGAGCCGCTCGAATCCACGAGCATCCATCTGATCCAATCCGGCATCTCGAAGCTGCTCGAGCTCTTTCCGCGCGCGGACTTCGACGTGGTTGCCGAAAAATACAACGAGCGCATCGCCTTCGAGTTCGATCGGATCCGCGACTTCCTGGTACTGCACTATCACGCGACGGAGCGTGAAGACACGCCGTTCTGGAATGATTGCAGGACGATGTCGATTCCACCCGAGCTTCGGGCGACCATCGATCTCTTCCGCGACAGCGGACGCTTCTATCGAAATGCTGACGAGCTGTTTGCCGACATCAGCTGGATCCAAGTCATGCTCGGCCAGCGGATCGAGCCCCGGGCCTACCATCCTCTCGTCGACCGAGTGCCTGCCGAGGACGTGTACCGCTTCCTCGACAGTGTGGCCCAGACGATCGAGCGCTGTGTGGAAGCGATGCCGACGCATCAGGCATTCATCGAGCGCTACTGTGCTGCGACGCCGCCGCTTGCGGTCGCGAGTTGAGCTCACTCCTCGTCGCCGCCCTCGAAACGACGAGAGCCTTCGTGCGGCACGAATCCGATCGCGTCTAGCGCCGGCCCGATCTCTGGGTTCGCCATGAAGTGCTTCCACACGAGGCCGGTTCGATGATTCTCGATCATCACGGCGATCGGTGCTTGGTTCAGTGCCATATACACTTCTTCGAACCAGCTCTCCGTTTCATTGAAGCCGTCGTGAAAACCGTAGATGCCCCAAATCTTCGGTCCGAGCTCGCGGTAATAGTGCTTCAGCGCCGCGAAGGATTCCTTCGGCGTGTACGGCATCGAAGCAAGCGACGCCATGACGTTGATCGTGCCGTTGTCGTCGCGCGGTAGCGGCCGACCCCCGCCGCTGTTGATGCCTGCCGACAAGCCCCATGTATTCTCGCCGTAGCCGACGAAACCGCGCGGGTTCTGTACGCAGTAGGCGTGATTGATCAAAGCGATCGCGCGATTGTTCTCGAAATAGTTCGTGTATCGATCGCGGATCCCGCGCGGATCGAAGCCCATGAAAGAGAAGTGGGTAAAGAACAGGTCGGACCCATTGCCGACACCCACGTCCAGCTCGACGCCGAAGAAGGTGTTGCCGTTCACGTAGCGATTGCCCGTCGTCGTGCGACTCCAAAGCTCTCGATAGCGGACATGTCGCTCGGATGTGCCGGCCCATCCGGTGTGGTAGAGCTCGGCCGGTACCGGATGAGTCGGTGAGGCAATCGCAAGCAAGTACACGATCATCGTCTCGTTCCAGCCGATCAAGGGATGGCTGATATGGAAGCCGTGATCGGGCGACCAATGCCAGTACAGCACGTCGCTGTCGGGTTGCTTTCGATACCAACTCCACTCGACTTCGCGCCACAGCTTCGTGGCTGTGTCGCGGATCTCTCGTTCGACCGCGTTATTGCGATCGAAGTACTGACGTGCCGCAAGCAACGCCTGGATCATGAACGCGGTCTCGACGAGGTCACCGCCGTTGTCGTACTTGCCGAAGAACGGCACGGCCCGACCTGTATCGCCATCGAGGAAGTGGGGCCAGACGCCGTGGAACCGATCCGCGCGCGCAAGGAAGCGCACGATCCTCAGCACGCGTTCCGCAACGTCGTTGCGCGGCGCGAAGCCGCGCTCCGCGGCGACGAGCATCGCCATCACGCCGAAGCCGCTGCCGCCGAGCGCGAGTAAGTTTGCATCGCCGGGCAGGACTTCGGGCGCGAGCCCCGCTTCGGGATGCGCTGCCTCCCAGTAGTATCGGAACGATGCTTCTTGCACCATCGTCAGGAGCTCGTCGTCCGTGAACACGCGCGTGCGCGTGCGCTTCGACGCGGGAGAGGGCGCCGACTCATTGCCCGCGAGGTCAAGGGCCGTCACGCGATAGACAGCTTCTTTCGGCGGTTCGCCGGTGAAGTCGACGAAGCGCGTGCGCGAACCCTCTTGTGTGCCGATCGGCTCGAATGTCTTTCCATCCCATGAGCGGTAAACGCGATAGGCAAGCAGATCGTTTGCCTTGCTCGGCGTCCAGCTCACGTCGAAGTGTCGCTCGTAAGCTTTCACCGTCATCGCCCCGGGAGGCGGCGGCGGTACGGTGTCGCCGGCCTCGATGTCTCGAATTTGGAAATCGTCTAGGTACAGAGTGTGCTTCTCATCGTCGTCGAGGCCCTGTAGGAAGGTGATGCTCAAGATCTCTCTGACCTCGAACTTGCTGTCCTGCGTGCTTCTCGTGGGACGATCGAAGATCGCGGCAAAGGGCAGCGTGATCCGCACCCATTGCCCGGCGGGAATCCGTTCATTGTCTTTGACCAGCGTGACGGCCGGCGTGCCGTTCTCATTGACATCCTCGAGGTAGAGCCGCGGTGAGTTGGCCGCAGTGATCTCAGTGCTCGAGAAACACCAGAATGTGAGCGCCTCGCCCTCGAACTTGAACGGGCGCGCGTAGCGGCGAGTGACTTCGAGCGTCGCCTGCCAGTCGCCGCCGGGAGCAGAGTGCCAGGTTAACTTGAGCGCGTTCGGTGGGCTCACGAACCGTTCGGTCGTGGCGGGCACTTTGTTGTCCACCAACTCGACCGTGCTGGGCGCGATCGACCAGCCGCTGCTCGTCACCAAGGCGCGATCCGAGTGGCTGTTGTCGAAGAAAACGTGCCGGTCGTAGAAGGAGGGCGTGCCTTGGCCGACGGCGAAGACCGCGCTGGGGGTTGCAATACCGAGAAGCAGAAGGAGGATCGATTTCGAGCGCAGTAGATTCATGTCTTATCCTCGCGGTCGATCGGAGATCCGGTCGTAAGACATTGCAACGGCACCGAAGGCGATGAGTTCCCAGGGGCGTCGTTCCAACAACGCCGTCGCCTCCAGCGACTCGCTCACCTTGCTTGTTCGAGAATCAGCTCCGCGAGCCGAGTGTAGTTCCCGTCGAAGTGATGGCCGCCCGGACG
>JBIQKP010000124.1:0-8186 GCA_044506405.1 Lysobacterales bacterium
GTGCGCTCGAGCGTTCGCTCAGCCGCCGACGCTGCAGGCGTCCACGCGAGCGCGAACGACATACAGAGATAAAGCGCACCGGCGAGCTTCCTCTTCATCGAACGATCGTCATACAGCGGGTCCCTCGATATCGGAAGTATCGCAAAGACTCAATCTAAACCGAGTGGTGCTCGCACAAGAAATTTGCGTAACGATGAACCTGCGGTGACAAACCCTTATCACTGCGTCTTGTGATAAACACGGCCGCGGTGGTAGCGTTATCAACGCCGCACCCATAAGCGGCGATTCCAGAAAGTTCGAGTGCTGCACCGACCTTCGGCGCATGACATGCGTTGAAGCCCGGTCGGTGCTTCGTGAGAGAAATTGGGGATGGACTCGCGTCGATCGAAGGGATCGGCCTGGTCTTCGCGCATTGTGTAGGTCGGCCCGAATGGTGCTCCTGCAACACGGGCTTCCCTACACTCGGAATTCATTCCGACGGCATCCCCAGGACAATAACCAGATGGGGGTAAGTCATGAAGTTTCGACTCTTGGAGAAGCTCGCGCTCCTGGCCGGCGCGATCGCGCTGGCCGGTTGCCCACTCAACACCGCCCCTATTGCCGATGCCGGTGCGGATCAAACCATCACCGAAGGCACGCAAGTCGTGCTCGACGGCAAAGGCACGGATGAAACCGGCGAGGTCGTGAAGTACACCTGGTCTCAGACCGCGGGACCCAAGGTGAGCTTCAAGGTGAAGCACAATCGACTGAGCTTCATCGCGCCAGACACCGATGTTCAGGTCACGCTGAGATTCTCGCTGATCGTGACGGACCAGTTCGGCGCGGTCAGCGAGCCGGACACGGTCGATGTGATCGTCAAACAGATCAAGTTCCTCGGCACGGCACCCGGCGGCCCGGAGGACTACGAGCATCTGCTCACGTACTTCAACCAGCTCACACCGGAGAACGCCGGCAAGTGGGGCAGCGTCGAAGGGACGCGGGATGTGATGAATTGGGATGCGCTCGATACGGCGTACAACTTCGCGCGCGATCACGGCATCCCCTTCAAGTTTCACACGCTCTTGTGGGGTCAACAGCAGCCTGAATGGATCGCCGGCCTAACCCCCGAAGAGCAGCTCGCGGAGATCGAAGAATGGATGGCGGCTGTCGCAAAGCGGTACAAGAAGCTGCCGTACATCGAGGTCCTGAACGAGCCTATCAATGCGCCCCCCTCTTACGCCGCGGCATTAGGCGGCCCGGGAGAAACGGGTTACGACTGGATCATCAACGCGTTCAAGATGGCGCGAAAGCACTTCCCGAAGTCGCAGTTGATCCTGAACGAATACAACACGATCCATTTGGACGCCTTCACGACAGACTACCTGCGGATCATTCAGATCCTGAAAGACCGCAAGTTGATCGATGCCGTCGGCGAGCAAGCGCACTTCCTCGAACGCGCTGAACCGTCGCTGGTCGCTGCGAACCTCGACAAGCTGGCGTCAGCCGGCCTGCCGATCTACATCTCGGAGTTCGACCTCAACTTCGCCGACGACGCGCGCCACGCGAACGTCATGAAAGATCTGTTCCCGATCTTCTGGGATCACCCGCAAGTCGCCGGCGTCACGCATTGGGGCCACCTACAGGGCAGCATCTGGCGTACGAACGCGTACTTGATTCGCTCCGACGGCACGCATCGTCCCGCGTTCGACTTCATGCTCTGCTACATCGACGGCGGCGGCGATAGCTGCACCGTACCGGAATACGTTCCTGCGGGTTGGCGCGGCAATGAGTTCGGCGTCACGATGGAAGCGGAGGAATATGACGAAGGCTCCGGCGTTGCGGCGCTCGGCGGCGTCGTCGCTTATACGGATGCGAACGATTGGATTGCCTTCAAAGGCGTCGAATTCCAGGAAGGCTGGGACACGTTCTGGGCCACCTATGCGAAGGGCAATACCGATGTCGGTAGCATCTCCGTTCACATCGACAGCCTCGACAACGCGCCCATCCTGACGGTGCCCCTGCCGCCCACTGGAAGCTGGGGCCAAAACGCGACTGTCGAGGAAAGCTTGCCGACGCTCACGGGCACGCACGATGTCTACGTTCGCTTCAACGACGTCGGTGGCGTCGCAAACCTCGACAGCGTGCGCTTCGGCAAGCCGCAACCGAGCTCCGGCGTAAATCTCGTAACCGACGGTGGCTTCGAGTCAGGTGCGGTCAGCGGATGGCAGAGCTGGAATGGTTCGACACTCATGGCGTCGACCGACCAAGCACATAGCGGCACCTACAGCTTGCTCGCGACGAATCGCCCGAACAATGCTCAGTTCGCGGTGTATGACTTGAACGTGACACCGGGCACGACCTACCAAGTGAGCGCATGGGCCCTTCATACCGGAGCGGGTCCAGAAACAATGCGCCTCTCTGCAAAAGTCGAGTGCACGGCGGAAACCGCGCCTGGCGGACACAACACGTATCCGTGGCTCGATTCCAAGGACGCGGTGGCACCGAACACGTGGACGCAATTCTCCGCGAACCTCGTGGTCCCCGACTGCGACATCGTTGGCGTCGCGATCTACTTCGAGGGAACGGAGGCGGGCCCGGATGTGTTCATCGATGACGTCGAAGTCGTGCCGCCCGCTGACGCGAACCTGGTCGCGAATGGCGGTTTCGAATCGGGCGCAGTCAACGGATGGCAAAGCTGGAACGGCTCGACCCTCGTTGCCTCGACCGCACAAGCACATAACGGCACGTACAGCTTGCTGGCGACGAATCGTCCTAACAATGCCCAGTTCGCGGTGTATGACCTGTCGGTGACACCGGGCACGACCTACCAAGTGAGAGCCTGGGCGTTCCACACTGGCGCAGACCCCGCGACGGTGCGCTTATCCGGGAAAGTCGAATGCGCGGCGGAAACCGCGCCGAGCGGGCACAACACGTATCCGTGGTTGGATTCCAAGGTCGGCGTGCCGCCAAATACGTGGACGGAATACTCCGCGAATCTCGACGTTCCCGATTGCACCGTCGTCGGCGTGGCGATCTACTTCGAAGGAACCGAACCAGGTTCTGACGTCTATCTCGACGACGTTTCCGTCATCGCGCAATAGCCAAACGCACCCTCCTCCGCCTCGCGCGGGGGGGAGGGTGTTCGCTTCGAACTCGCCGCATCTGTTCCTGTCTCAGACCTCGGCGCGGATCTACTCTTCTTCGCATCGATCAGACGCGAGGGAATATCCGATGGCTGCGACGCCGAACGTCATCTTCGGGCGCTCGAGCTCCCACTTCACGCGCGTGACACGCATCTTCGCCGAGGAGTTGCGCGTACCGTATTCGCTCGAAGTGGTGCGCGACCTGTTGTCTACGAACGCTGACGACTACGGCGGAAATCCCGCGCTCAAGGTGCCCGTGTTGAGAACGGGCGAATCCACCTTGTTCGGTGCACTGAACATTTCCCGCGAGCTCGCGCGGCAATCCGCGCGCGGAGCTCGCATCGTATGGCCGGAGGACCTCACCTCCCCTCTGCTTGCGAACGCTCAAGAGCTCATCGCGCATGCGATGTCCGCGGAGGTCGGACTCATCATGCACAAGGCCGGTGGCGGCGAGGGAGACGCTCGCGATCAGCAGAAGCTGATGAAAGGGCTGCTGAACAGTCTCGGCTGGCTCGACAGTCACATCCGGGACGTATCGAGACGGCTCGCCCCGGACCGCGACATCAGCTACCTGGAAGTGACGCTGCACTGCTTAGTAGAGCATCTCGAGTTTCGCAAGGTGCTGAAGACCGATGGCTACACCGCCCTTCAGTCCTTCTCGACCACCTTTGCGCAGCGAGAATCCGCAAGACAAACGACGTACCGGTTCGACCGTTGAGCGCAGCAGGTCCAAATAGCAATTTTGGTTCCGACACCTGACCTCGGGTCGGATTAATATCCGACCTCCTGCCGCATACATCATGCCGGTGCATTGCGGTCGGGAACTCTCGGGGAGGGAAGGGACATGCAACTCACAGCCGCCGTCGATGCGCCCACGACAGAGCGCATCGCGATCGTCGACATTCTGCGTGCGGTCGCACTGTTTGGCATCATCATCAGCCACGCCGCGCTGAGCTTCCTCGCGGGACAAGAGCCGACGCCCGGATTCAACGAGTTCAGCCCGGTAGACAAAGTCGTCAACGATCTTGCGGAGCTACTCACCTTCGGGAAGTTCTTCGCGATCTTCGCGTTCTTGTTCGGCATGAGCTTCGCGATTCAACTCGACAATGCGGCTCGCAAAGGATCGAAGTTCGTCGGCCGCTTCGCGTGGCGGCTGACGATTCTGCTCGGGATTGCGCTCGTACATTCGATGTTCTTCAGCGGCGACGTGCTGGTGGTGTATGCGCTGCTCGGATTTCTCTTGATCCCGTGCCGCAAGCTCAAGACCAAGACACTCTTGATCACCGGGGTCATTCTCGTCTTGAACCTGCCAGGGCTATTGCTTGGCTTTGCGCAGCTCGCCGCGCCCGAACCTAGCGCGGAACAACAACAAACCATGGCGCAATTCGAGGAAGGATTTGCCGCGAAGGCGCAGGAGCAGTACCGCATCAAGCGCTCCGGCACGGTCAGCGAGATCATCGAGATGAACCTGACCGATTCGATGTTGAATAAGCTGCTCTTCCTGGTGTTCACCGGGCGTCTTTGGATCACGTTCGGTTACTTCCTCCTTGGACTCTGGGCGGGACGTGTCGCGCTCTTTCGCGATACCGACATCAACAGAGGCATCTTCAGAAAGCTCATGGTCTGGACGGGCGCCGTCGCGCTCGTCACCTCAGTGATCCACCTCATGAACGATGTGCCGATCTTCGCGCAAGCGACACTCGAGACAGTGCTCTTATCCATTTCGTTCACGACGCAGCAGGCCACGCTTGCGGCCTTCATCGTCGCGGCGGTGACGCTCTACTACTGGCGAGACCCGACGCGCGGCTTACTGCCGAAGCTCGCGCCCGTCGGCAAGATGGGGTTGACGACGTATCTGATGCAAACGATGTTCGGCATCACGCTCTTCTTCGGTATCGGCTTCGGCATGCTCGGCAAGATGGGTGTGACGTCATCGATCGCAGCCGGCATCGCCTTCTTCGTCTTTCAGATCTTCTTCGCCCATTGGTGGCTACGCCGTTTCGAGTTGGGCCCGTTCGAGTGGCTGTGGCGCGCGTTGACTTATTTCAAGCTGAAGCCAAACGCGCGTGCTCAAACGAGCCCGGCATAAGTTAGGGGTAGGGGTAGGGATAGTGATAAAGAAGCGAAGGGCTCTTACTATCCCCTCCCCCCCCTAACCCTAACCCCTTCCGCCAATGATTAGGCTCGTCGGTTTCTCAGGGAGCTTGCGTCGCGGGTCCTACAACGCCGCGATGTTGCGCGCAGCGGCCGAGCTGATGCCGCCCGACAGTGCGCTCGAGATCGAAAGCATCGCCGACATTCCGCTCTACAACGGTGATGACGAGGCAGCGCACGGTGTGCCCGCATCGGTCGCGCGGATCAAGGACGCGATCGCGAGCGCCGACGGGCTCGTGATCGTTACACCGGAGTACAACAACAGCATCCCGGGCGTGGCGAAGAATGCGGTGGATTGGCTTTCCCGCCCCTCGACCGACATCCCCCGCGTGTTTGGGAATCGACCGGTTGCCCTGTTCGGGGCCTCACCTGGACGGCTCGGGACGGTTCTGGCCCAAAACGCTTGGCTGCCGGTCTTCAGGACGCTCGGCGCGGAGGTCTGGACCGGAGGACGCCTGCTCATTTCGCAGGCGGGCGGTCTGGTGGACCGCCAGGGCACCCTCGTTGACCCGGAAACCCGTGAAAAGATTCGGAAATTTATGGCGGGGTTCGTCGAGCATCTCCGCGGCAGGAAGGGTCCGTCAGCCTCCTAAAAACCCTCGATCTCACCTGGAGATTCCAGCCGTCTACCCCATATTGACGCGGCCGGCCCCGACTTCGGATAGAATGCGCGGCTTTGCAAAGGCCGCCGGGTTGAATCAGGCGCCTCCCGCAAAATTGCAGCATTAACCTCATTGGTGTCCGTGGGTGGGAACCCCTATTCTCCCGGCCGCGCTCGGCACCCGCGATCGGACCGACTACCTGAAACTAGCCACTGGAACTCGCTATGCCTCGTACCACACCCCTCTCTGACATCCGCAATATCGGCATCATCGCCCACGTCGATGCCGGCAAGACGACGACCACGGAGCGGATCCTTTACTACACGGGGCGCAAGCACACGATGGTCGACGTCCACGAGACGAAGGACTTGAAGTCCTCGACGACGACCGACTACATGGAGCAGGAACAGAAGCGCGGCATCACGATTCAGTCCGCGGCTGTGTCCACGTTCTGGCGCAAGAAGAAGATCAACGTCATCGACACTCCGGGGCACGTCGACTTCACGATCGAAGTGAACCGCTCGCTGCGCGTGCTCGACGGCGCCGTCGTCGTGTTCGACGGCGTGGCCGGCGTCGAGCCGCAGTCCGAAACGAATTGGCGTCTCGCCGACAACTACGGCGTGCCGCGTATTTGCTACGTAAACAAGATGGATCGTAGCGGCGCAGGCTTCTTGCGTTGCGTCGACATGATCAAGAAGCGCCTGGGCGCGCGTCCGTTGCCGGTGCAACTGCCGATCGGCTCCGAAGACAACTTCAAGGGCATGATCGATCTCGTCGAGATGAAGGCCCTCGTGTGGGAATCCGACGATCGCGACGCGAAGCCCGTCGCACACGACATCACGCCGGACATCGCCGACAAACTCGGCATCACCGTCCCGAGCGACCGCGCGATCCTGGATCAGATCGAAACGTTCCGCAGCGAGCTCGTCGACACCTGCCTCGAGCAGGACGACGAGGCGATGGAAGCTTATCTGAACGACGGCATCGTTCCGTCCGCGGATGTGCTGCGTAAGTGCCTGCGCAAAGGCACGCTCGCGAGCGCGTTCAATCCGGTGCTCTGCGGCTCCTCTTATAAGAACAAGGGCGTGACGCAGGTGCTCGATGCAGTCGTCGACTATCTGCCCGCTCCGACGGACGTCGAAGCCATCAAGACGGTGGACGCGGACGGTAATCCGGTCGGCGAGCGTGTGTGCTCGGACGATGAGCCGTTCGCGGGTCTCGCGTTCAAGGTCATCAACGATGCGTACGGCGCGCTCACGTTCGTGCGCGTGTACTCCGGTGTGTTGACGAAGGGCATGTCGGTCATGAATTCGACGCGCGGTAAGCGCGAGAAGATCGGCCGCATGGTCGAGATGTTCGCGCAGCAGGCGAACCCGATCGAAGAGGCGCGCGCCGGCGACATCATCGCGCTCGTCTCGCTTCAAGAAACGGACACGGGCGATACGTTGTGCGATGCGAATGCGCCGGTCGTGCTCGAGCGCATGCGTTTCCCGGACCCTGTCATCAGCGTGTCCGTGCAGTCGAAGAACAAGCAGGACCAAGAGAAGTTCGGCGCTGCTCTCGGCAAGATGGTGCGCGCAGATCCATCGCTCTATCTCGAGACGGATCGCGAAACCGGGCAGACGATTCTGCGCGGCATGGGCGAGCTGCACCTCGAAGTGACGCTCGACCGAATTCGCACGGAGTTCGGCGTCGAAGGCATCATGGGCCAGCCGCAGGTCGCATACCGCGAGACGTTCACGAAGCCGATTTCCGAACAGTACGTCCACAAGAAACAGACGGGCGGCTCCGGTCAGTTCGCCGAAGTCTGGATCACGTTCGAGCCGCTCGAGCGTGGCAAGGGCTTCGAGTTCGTCGACGAAACAGTCGGCGGATCGGTGCCGAAGGAATTCGTGCCATCGGTGGAAAAGGGTCTCAGGCTCCAGAAGGAAGACGGTGTGCTCGCGCACTATCCGACCGTCGACTTCCGCGCGCGCCTCACGGACGGCAGCTACCACGACGTCGACTCGAACGCGATGACGTTCGAGATCGCGGCAAAGGCCTGCTTCCGCGAAGCGATCCGCAAGGCGAATCCGGTCCTGCTCGAGCCGGTGATGAAGGTCGAGACCGTGACGCCCGCCGACTACCTCGGCGACGTCATCGGCGACATCAATCGCCGTCGCGGCATGATTCAGGAGCAGCTCGAGCGCGGTACGAACATCGCGGTCGTGGCTACGGTGCCGCTCTCGGAGATGTTCGGCTACATCGGGCACCTCCGCGGTATGACGAGCGGTCGCGCGTCGTACACGATGGAGTTCTCGCACTACGA
>JBIQKP010000026.1:0-49372 GCA_044506405.1 Lysobacterales bacterium
GTTTCCGACGAAGATCACGACCGCGAGGAGATGAATGACCTTGAGGCTGAGATACATCATGTAGTGCGCCGGATTCCGGTGACGGCGCTCATCTTAATCGACACAGTGTTGGGCGCGTGGGTTAGTGCGAGCTCCAAAGGAGCGGAACTGCTAGGCGTGGCGAGCGGGACTGCCGCTCGGGACTTGTTTCGGGACCGGGCGTGAATACATCCGTGTAGCCCTGCAACGAGAACGTCCTGTTCTCGATGCTCCCGAAACAAGTCCCGAGCGTCAGTCCCTCGGTGCTCATCGCAAGCTCGCGGCTGGAAAGGAGCAAGGCGGGGACATTCCTCTTCTCGAGGAATGTCCCCAAAGTTCCTGGTCGCGGCCTAGACGTCCGCTCTGCCGATAGGCGCGCGCAGTGACACACCGCGACCGACACACCAGCGCGTGTCCTAGTGTCTGACGACCTTCCGTCCACTATCGTCACGACACCAAGCCGAATACCGTACTTCTCGCGTGATTCCCACGTTCTCTCGCGGGTTGCAGTCGCATGCGTACGCTCGAGGTTGCATCTTCTCGCTCGAATGTCGGCCGCCTGCAGCGTGCGCCAGCGCGCACAGAGCCCCGTACTGAAATACCACGGCCCTCGTGGACAGTGCTGATCGTCGCGACCGCGGTTGTGGCCGGCATCACGTGGGGGATCGCGCGGCAGCCTAGGAACGAAATCGATCCGCGCCAAGTGATCGCGGTGAATCTCTCCGCCGCGAAACTCGCTATCGAAGACGATCGCCTCGTCGAACCCGCCGAACATAGTGCCGCCTATTACTATCGAATGGTGCTTGCCATCGATCCCACGAACGAAGCAGCGCGCGCGGGACTAGAGAATGTTGCCGAGAAACTGCTCAACGATGCGAAGGAAGCGATCCTCAGCGGGCGTTTCGCGGACGCTGTGGATGCCATCGATCACACGCGTCGAATCGCGCCGACTCACCGTCGCACGCCCTTTGTGCAAACGGAGTTGAGGAAGGCGCTGGATGCATACGCCGCTTCAGTGCAGATCCAGCGAACGTTACCTCAGGCACACGAAAGGAAAGACGACGCCGACTCCACAGCGACCGCAGTTCCGCAGCGCTCATCCGAGATTCAGCGCAGAGATGTATCTGAACCAGCACAGGCACTTGATCAAGTGGCTGAGGTCTCAGCGGCTCCGCAGGAACGTGTCGCTCTGCCCGATTCCACTGTGAGGCTACGCGATCGACAGTACGTCGCAGTCGATACGGCCTATCGATTGGCGCGCAGCGTTCTCGATCGTTCGGCTATCCCCGAGTCTGAGCTCCCGCCGATCACAGTCTCAGCCGAACGAACTGCGCCGAAGCTCGTGTCCGTCGTCGAACCGGAGTATCCGAAAGCAGCGCGCGTGCGAGGCATCGAAGGCTGGGTGGATCTCACGCTGTCGGTTGCCGCCGCGGGCAATGTCGTCGGCGCGCGCGTCGAAGACAGCGAAGGTACCCGATCCTTCGAGCGCGCCGCGCTCTCGGCTGTTCGCGAGTGGCGCTACGAAGCGACGAGCGCAAGCACATCGCCACGGGACGTTCCGGTGCGCGTGGAGTTTCGATTGGAGAAGTGATGCCGACTAGCGTTCGGGTGGAAGCCGCGGGTTCGCGGTTTGCGTTTCGAAGCCCGCCGCGCGCCATCCTTCGATCCCTTCCGGAAACCAATGCACTTTGCGGTACCCGTATCCGATTGCGCGTTTCGCCGCATTCCAACTCAACCAGCAGCGCTCGTGGCAATAGATGACGATCGGTCGGTCGAGATTGCCGGTCGTTTCCTGCTCGAGTTGAGCAGCGAAGAATTCGTCGACCTCCGCGGGCACGCTGCCCATACCGACTTCTGGAATCCACAGCGCGCCGGAAATCGCATCGTGCGGCAGCGGAAGCCACGGCGCATCCGCCGGCATGCCCTCAGGACGCTTCGGCATGTTGGACACATCGATCAAAAGCGGGTGATCGCCTGCGATCAGCGCCGCGAGCTCAGGCGCGTGAATCACCTTGCCGCCGCGAATTGTGGCGGGCACGGGAGAATTGATCGGCCCGGTCCAGAATCCGTCGGGCTCAGGCGCATCCTCCGTGTGTGCCGTCCAAGACAGGAGGAGACACAAAGAACACAACACGGACCTCACGAAAGGCATATCCCTGACATCCTTTTGTGCTTACGTGTTCTTTGTCGAGACTCCAGGTTCTACGCCGTTACTCGTTGACACCCGACATTCGCGCCGAAGGCATCACGTCGAAGGTGCGTTCGAAGCGATTGTCCTTGCTGTCGTTCACGACGACCTTCAGCTTTCCGGCTTTGTGCGGTACGAAGCCGAAGGTGATCACCGGATCGGTGCTGAGCGCGATGTCCGATCGCATATCGAGAACGCGCTTGCCTTCGAAGGTGAGCTCGATCGTCTTGATGAAATGCGCAGGCGTGTAGTGTCGAGTGATCTGATCCATCTGCATGCCGTTGAAGTTCGGATGACGGATCATGAGTTGCGCATGCACCGGCTTTCCGATGACGACCTCAGGCGGAAGTCGCAGGCGCATCTCTCCTAAGTCTTCGAGCGCCTTCGCGTCGTTCGAGCCTGCAGGCGCAGAGCAACCGCCCGCCGCTTTGACGAACTGCTGCACGGAGTAGAGCTTGCCGTCGCTGGTTTCAGCGACCGCATGAATGTCCGTGTACGTGTTCACGCGCATGCGCACCTTCAACACCGACGGATCGGCGGCCTCGCCGAACGTGAACTTACCTGCGAGCGGTCCTGGGTTGTTGTCGATGATCAGGTAAACGGTCTCGACCGGCTTTGCGCCGCTCGTTGTGACCGTGAGCGGAACGAGCGCAGCATCGTGCGCGCGCGGCGGTGCTTCGAGGCCAAGAATGTCCGCACCGTCGTCGATTGCACGGTTCGCGAAGATTGCGGTCTTGAGCTGCTGCCATCGTTCTGCGCGCGCAGCGTCATCATCCGGCGCGGGCGTTTGCGCGAGCGTCAGGCTGCTCGCAAGCGCGATGCTCAAGAGCGCCAGGGTCTGTTTCATTCCCATTCGAGCTCCTTGAACGCTTGTGTCACGTTGTGACCATGATACTCGTCGAACAGTGCCCAATGAGCGCGCTCGTCGAGCGCGACGGTGTCAGGCGCTTCTTCGATCGGAATGCCGTCGGCAATCGCCTGTCGCGTTTCGCGCAATAGGGCGCCGAGGTACCGCTCGAGACGGCTCGAAGCCGCCGCGAAGTCGACGCTCGCAGGCCCGTGGCCCGGCACGACGCGCGCCGCACCCAAGCTGCCGAGCGACTTAAGCGCTTTGAGCCAGCCTTTCAAGCTGCCGTCGAGCGATGGAACGCGGCCGACGAAGAGAAGATCCGCTGCGAACAGCGTCTGCGTGCGGGTATCGAACGCGCTCAAATCGTTGTCGGTATGCGCGAGCGGATGCGCCGTCAACTCGATCGAACGATCCCCCAACGCGATCGACGAGCGCGTGTCGACAAGCAGGGTGGGTTGCACGATCGGACCCGCTCTGCCGGCGCCGAGCACCTCTTCAAGACGTGTTCGATAGTATTCGCCGCGTTGCGCAAGCGCAGTCGGCAAGTTCGCATGCCCGATGAACGTCGGCTCATCGTCGAGGAACGCGCCGGCACCGAAGATGTGATCGGGATGCACGTGCGATAAGAGCACGAAGCGTATCGGGCGATTCGTGATGCTGCGAATCCGACGACGCAGCCGTGCGCCGTCCGCGAGACTGCCGCCCGGATCGATCACCGCGACGGCATCCCTGCCGATGACGAAACCCACATTCGCAATGGCGTCGAGATTGTGCGCCGTAGCAATTTCTTGAACCCCGCGGCGCACGTGAACGCCCGGGGCGATCTCTTCCACGTCGATCGATTCCGGTCGGGCCGCGCGGAGGAGTGTCGGCGAACAGCAGAGACACAGGCCTCCGATGAGTGCGTCGCGACGAGTGCAGAGTCCTGGTGAGTTCAAGCGCGATGGCGGCTAATGGTGGACTAAGGGTGAAGGCTACGCCGCGGGGGGATGTCCCGCTATTGAGTGTTTTCCGCTCGTACAAAGCCTGAATCGTGAATCGGCGAGGGCAGCGGGTTCGTGAAGGCCACTTGAAGGAGTAGACTCAGGCGCTCACAAAACCCTGATGCGAACAGGGCAGCGGCCTCAACAAGGGAGTCTGGCGATGAGATCGAACGATTGCCGCGCGTGGCTCGCGCTGCTTGCGGGCGTGTACACGTTCGCTTCGACGGCTTCAGCGGAGCCGATGTTCGTTGCAGACAAACTGGTGCTGAACGTGTACGCCGAGCCCGACCAGGAGAGCGAGCGAGTCGCGACTCTCGAAACCGGCGACAAGGTCGAGATGCTCGAGCAGCTCGGTACGTTCATGCACGTGCAGCTCGAAGATGGGCGCGAAGGTTGGGTCGGCGCGAATTATCTCACGACGGACACGCCGGCCCTCGTGCGCCTGCGGGCGTTGGAGAAAGAGCAGAAGGCGACGGTGCAGAAAGCAGAGAAGGAGCTCAAGGCACAGATCGAGGAGCTGAAGAAGCAGAACGAAGCGCTTCAGGGCGAAGTCGCCACCTTGAAAGAGGCAGCGGAGGCGGAAGCAGCGGCGCACGCTCGAGAACAGCAGGAAGCGGCGGCTGCAGTAGAGCAGGTCGAGCCCGAGCGTACGGAGCAGGGGTTCAACTTCGCGTGGTTGTGGGCGCCGTTCGTCTTGCTTGCCGGTGGTGCGGGTTACGCTGCGGGCTATCAGACGCTCGCTCGGAAGATTCGCAACAAGTTCGGCGGGGTGAAGATTTACTGAGCGAACGCGGCGGTCGCTTGGTCGGAATGAATTCCGACCTACGAGGCGAAGAGCTTGTTGACTGACGCTCTGCCGGACTGCTGTGCGGCCATGAGCTTGAAGAACTCGTCCGCGCTCATCGCATCGCCGAACAGGCGACCTTGCGCATAGTGGCAGCCGCGGCTGCGCAGGAACGCGAGCTGCTCTTCGTTCTCGACCCCTTCTGCCACGACTTCGACTTCCAGCGCTTTGCCCATGTCGATGATCGTGCGCACGATCGTCGCGTCGTCCGAGTTGATCGCGGCATCGCGCACGAACGATTGGTCGATCTTGAGCGTGCCGATCGGGAATTGTTGGAGTGCGCTCAAGGATGAGTAGCCCGTTCCAAAGTCGTCAATCGACAAGTGCAGCCCCATCGCATAAAGCTCATCGAGTAGCTTCACCGTGCGCTTCGGATCGACCATCAAGGTCGTCTCCGTGATCTCGAGCTCGAAGCAGGTCGGCGACACGCCATGGCGCCTGAACACGGCCTTGCAGCGCGGGATGAAGCTCGCTTGTCGCAATTGCTTGAGCGAGAGGTTGATCGACACGCGTCCAGGATTCTCGATCTTCTCCGTCCAGCGACGGTAATCGGAGCACACGCGGTTCAGCACCCACTCGCCGATCCCGAGAATGAGCGTCGTTTCTTCCGCGAGCGGGATGAATTGGGACGGCGGGATGTCGCCGTGGCCAGGCAAGCGCCAGCGCAAGAGTGCTTCGGCGCCGATGATGTGGCCGTCGCGCAGATCGACCTTCGGCTGATAGAACATCATCAGCTCGTCGCGCTCGAGCGCGCGGCGCAGCTTGCTCTTCAACATCAAACGCTCGACCGCGGCGGCGTTCATCTCGGGCGAGTAGAACGCGAAGTTGTTGCCGCCGTTTTGCTTCGAGTGATACATCGCAGCATCCGCATTGCGGATGAGGTCGATCACGTTCTCAGCGTCCTTCGGACAAAAAGCGATGCCGACGCTCGCAGTGAGGAAGACCTCTTGCTGGTCGACATAGTAGGCCTTGCCCACTTCGCTGAGCACCATGCGAGCAAGGTTCGCTGCTTGGGCGCGCTCGTCCTCGGATTCCGCGAAGCCTTCGATGAACAGTCCGAACTCGTCTCCGGCAAGACGGCCGACGACGGCTTCGCGCGGCAGGATACGCGTGAGCCGCTCGCTCAACACTTCGAGCGTGCGATCGCCCGCCGAGTGACCGAACGTATCGTTGATCTCCTTGAAGCGATCCATGTCGAGATACAGGAGCACGATGCTGCGCTCGGTGCGACGCGCGCGCGCGATCGCCTGCTGCAGCATGTGCTGGAACTGCATGCGATTCGGCACTTTCGTGAGTGCATCGTAGCGGGCGAGATAGCGGATGCGCCGCTCGGCGCGCTTGCGATCCGTGATGTTGCGAACGACGAAGATCGTGCCTTGGAATTGAGGGTCGTCCGCCGCGATCGGCGCGCCGGACAACGAGACCGGAATCGTCTGACCCGCACGCGTCGTGATCACGGCCTCTCGTGTCTCGGTGCCTGCGGTTTGCATCGAGAACGAGGCTTGCTCGCCTTCGGTGAGCAATGAGGAGAAGGGTTTTCCCTCGAGCTCTTCTTCGCTGTGGCCGAAGAGCCGTACGGCCGCTTCGTTGATGCGCTTGATCGTGCCGTCCGGATCCGTGACGAGCACGGCATCATTCATGCTGTTGAGGACGGTCGTAAGATAATTCTTTGTGATCGTCGTCTGCTGCAGATTCTGACGCATGCGATCGAGCGCAAGCTCGAGATCCGCGATCTCATCGTTGCTCGTCACTTTGTGCGGCTGCGTGTAATCGCCTTCGCCGATTCGTTCGGCGGATCGAATCAATTCGACGATCGGCCGTTCGAGACGACGGGCGAGCACCCAAGCAACGAATCCGAGCAGCGCGGTGATGAGCGTGCCCGCGACCGCGATGATCCACATCCAACGATTGAAGTCTTCGCGCTCGACTTGCTCGAGCTGTGCTCGCAGCGCTTTGCCTGAGGCGAGCAGGCCGGGCCGGCCGACCGTCACCTCGATCGCGCCGACAGCTTGCAGTGCACCGAGCTCTCGTTTGAAGGTTCGTCGCTCTTCCGGCGCGAGCGTTTGACTCCAGACGTCCGCACGCACGCGCTGGAGCGCGACCGAGCCGTCTTGTTCGTACACGGTGACCGCGACGACGGAAGGGTTCTCCAACATCGTGTCGACGGTCGATTCGATCGTGCCGTGCTCATCGAAGCTGAGCGCGCCTTCGAGGATCGCTGCGTTCGCGGCGACCAAGTCGCTCGCGAGCATCTCTAAACGTCGGGACTCGGCCGCGAGCAACGAGCGCTCGCCTTGCTGGCCGCGAGTGGCGGCTGACTTGCGATACTCGATGAGCTCGAGAGAAAAAAGCGTTGCCGAAATAGCGAGGCCCGCGACGATCGCAATCGAGATCAGCTTGTATTTGAGACCGCGCGATTTCACCGCATACTCCGCCGCGTGTTCATGGGGGCGCGTGGAAGCGCTCCGACTCCGACGCTGCGATTTCTTTTGAGATCATGTTTTGTCGATCCTTCGCACCGTAAGTCCGACTGACGTCTGGGCAGTACCGTCGGTTTCACTCTCCCCACTAGCGACCGATGATACCCGTGTTTTTACCGCAAAAGCGCGCGCGCTCGATGTCGGGTTTTTTGACATACTAGACGGCGCTCGCGGTATCCCGTGGAAGTGCGGGATTCAGTCAAAATGAACCGCGCCGTGTCCTATTGATGAATGGGATACAGATAGAATCCCCGACACTTGGGTTATTGCCTACCTAGATGAATGAACTCGAATTAACCGGCCGCGCCCGCACTCACGTCATCGATCTCATCGAACCCGCATGTTCGCTCCATTTCGAGGTCGTCGCCTCGTGGTTGGCGATGAGAGATGCTGCGGCGGTCGATGGAATCGATCTGCAAGTCCGCTCCAGCTTCCGGGATTTCACGACGCAGCTCGCGATCTGGAACAGCAAATGGCGGGGCGAGCGGCCCCTGTACGATCGAGAAGGGCGTTTGTTACGACGCGACCAGCTGAATGATTCGCAAGCGGTCGATGCGATCTTGTTTTGGTCGGCGCTTCCGGGCGGCAGCCGCCACCATTGGGGCAGCGACTTGGACGTCGTCGATGCCGCCGCAATCCCGCCCGGGTACAAGGTCGAGTTGTTGCCGAGCGAGTACGCTCGAGGCGGGCTCTTCGAGAAGCTTACGCGTTGGCTGGATGCCCACATGCACGAGTTCGGATTCTTCCGCCCGTATCGAACCGAACGCGGCGGGGTCAGCCCTGAGCCGTGGCATCTGAGCTACGCGCCCGTATCGCTCCCTGCCCTCGAATCGTTGAGCTTGTCGACACTGCGCCACGTGCTCGAGGCAAGCGAGATCGAAGGCAAGGCGCACGTTCTGACGCGGCTGCCGGAGATCTACACGCGCTTCTTACTGTCGATCGACGCGCCGACGAAGCCGCTCGCTACTTGAACCGCCGGGCTGCAAGCGGCAGCAGGGTACTGAGGAAGAAGCTCGGCATCAGGCGCTTGGCCGTCCACAGCCAGCGCGCCGAGGCGGGCATGACGATGTGCGTCTTTCCTTTCCCAGCAGCGATGAGCAGGTCGCGCGCGACGTCTTCTGCCTTGACGCGCGAAGCGCGAATGAGCTCGGACGCCTTCGCTTGGCTTTGCGCGGGTCCGCGGAATGACTCGAGCAAGTTGCTCTGAAAGAACGTCGGCATCACAACGGAGACCTGCGTGCCGATGTCGCGCAGCTCGCCCATCAGGGATTCGCTGACGGATAGCACGGCCGCTTTCGTTGCGTTGTACGGGACCATGCCAGGCGCGGAGCCGAATGCGGCCGCGCTCGCGACGTTGATCAGAAGGCCGGTCCGGTTGCGCTGTAAGTGAGGGATCGCGGCGCGACACCCGTGAACGACACCCATCACATTCGTGTCGATCGCTGCCCGCCAGTCCTCGGTCGGAACGTCCATGAGCGTGCCCGCGGTCGCGATCCCGGCATTGTTGATCATGACGTCGAGCCCATCGTTCGAGCCCGCAAAGGAGTTCACCGCGACCGTCAACTCATCCGCATGCGTGACATCGCCTGGATAAGCGAGCACGGGCACGCCGGAGGTCGAAAGATCGCCTTCGACGAGTGCGAGCCGCTCGAGGTTGCGATCGAACAGGCCGATCGCCCAGCCGTCGTTAGCGAGTGCACGCGCGAGCGCAAGCCCGAGTCCGCTGCCCGCGCCGGTGATGAACGCACGCTTACGCGGAAAGCGTCTGTTGAGCGCGTGAAATTTCATCGTGGAGCGTCGCCTCGAGTCGATATCGAATCTTCAGTCGAACCAGTGCAGAGCGAGCCACCCGCCCCACGCGCCAGCCACCATGAGCGCGAGACCCGGCAACAGCTCGAGTGCGTATTGTCGATTACCCATGGACAGCGCAACGATCGATTTGCTCACGGCGTTCGTGCTGAAGGCGACCAAGATTGCGAGCGCCGCGAACTGCGTCGTGGTTTTGTCGGACGCCGCGAGCGTTGCGGCCGAGATCGCGGCGGCGTGCGTATCGCCAAAGCCCGCAAGCCCGCTCGCGAGCACGAGACCTCGTTCTCCAAGCCACTCGGTCGCCCCCGCGGAAACCAGGATTGCCGCGCCGACGACGAGCATGAACACGAGCGCAGTCTTGGGATCGAACGGACGTCCTGAAGGCGGTTCGTCGTCGTTGAACTCACGCGCGCTGCGCCATGCGAACGCAGCCGCATACCCGAACGCAGCAAGCCCAGCGGCGATCAGGGAAAAGCTGAGTGCTTTCAACACAGGAAAGCTGACGAGACCGATGACGATCGCGAGTTGCACGACGGTCGCGACCGACGAAGCCGCCGCGCCGGCGACTGCGCCTGCATGCAGCTCCGGATGCTTGCGCGTGCGTGATCCCATCGCACCGATCGTCGCGGTGCTCGAAACGAACCCGCCGAATAAACCCGCAAGCGACAGCCCGATGCGCGGGCCGAGCGCGCGCAAGGCGATGTAGCCGAGCGCATTGATCGCCATGACGAGCACGACCAAGAGCCAGAGCTGACGCAAGCTGATGATGCCCCACGGATCGATCGGCTCCGCCGGCGTGAGCGGCAGGATGATGAGCGCGGCGACTGCGAGCATCAAACCGTCGCGCACCTCTTCGTCGGTGAGAACGTTGTGCACCCAGTCGTGGAGGCGCGTGCGCGCGGCGAGCACGATCGTCATCACGACGGCAAGGCCCGCTGCGAGATGGCGCTCGCGCATCGCAAGCCCGCCGAGCAAGAACGTCGCGAGCAGGGCGACTTCGGTCGTCAGCCCCGGATCGCGTTCGCGAGTCGCGCGATAGCCGATTGCAACGAAGAGACCGAGGATGACTGCGAACACCGCAAAAAGCGGCATTGCGCCGAGATACCAGCTCAACGCACCGACGAGCGCGGCGAGTGTGAAGGTTCGTAAGCCGGCGATCTCAGGGTGCGGGCCTCGATTCGCGTGTCGTTCGCGCTCGATGCCGACGAGCATGCCGATAGCGAACGCGACCGCGAGTCCGAGCAGCGCAGGCTTATCGAACGACATGTTTCAAGGAAGGGGCGGCCGAACGCATCCGCCTAGATTAGCGCGAGTGCGCGAAGAAGCGAGCGTCGCGGTTCTTAATTCTTCCAGACTTGCTTCAAGCGCCCGAGCACGAGCGAGCGAATGTTCTGCACTGGATTGCGTTCCCACGTGAAGCACGGCGGATCGCGACGGAGCAAGGGCCAACGGCCGGTGCGCAGGATTTCGCTCAAGTAATCGAGGTTGCGCTGAATCGCTTCCATATACGGATTGCGCCCGTTGAACAGCGCTTCGAGATGCCGGTAGACCGAGCCGAATTCGCCGTCGAGACGCGTGCGGCGCACCTCTTCGATGAACTCCGGCGTGTGTCGCAGCACATCGAGTCCCGAGCTGAAGCGCACGGCCGTGTTGCCATTGCCATCGCTCGCCATCGCAATGCCGCCCAAGACGAATTCGGGATAAAGACGATCGCGGCATTTCTCCAGGTAGCAACGATCCGACATCTGCGCGATGAGGTCGCCCGTTCCGATCAGATGGCCGAGCTTGCGATCGCGATTGTCGTCGAGGCGGATTTGATCGAACTGCACTTCATAGCCGGTGAAATGCACGATCTTCGTCGCGACCGGCACCCACTCCGCCATGCCGATCGTCGGCAGATAGCGGCCGATGAAGTGCGCGCTGCGACTGACATGGCTCAGCGTGAACTCGGCGCCGTTGCGATGCGTCTGGTCGTCGGTCTGTCTGATGTAGCCAGCGTCATGGAATAACGCCGTGACGACGCCGAGAATCGCGCGCTCCGGCCCAAGCCGTTCTTCGGTGATGTGCGTGCGCTCGTAGCCCGCGATCAATCTTGCGACCGCGAGCGTGCCGTCCAAAGAGTGCTGCAGATCGTGATAGACCGTATCGCAGCCGTAGTAGCCGGGAAACTGGCCGTTGAAGAGCCGTTCGAAATCGCGGAAGGCCGTCTCGACACGATCGAGCGGATAGTGCGGCCAAAGCTGCTTGAATAGGTCGCAGACTGCGCGGCGTACGGCTTCTGCCGAACTCACCTGCACGGTGTTCGTAACGTCGTAGTCGCTGCGGCGGTATTGCATGTCGTGACCGCGCGCAACAACGCGCGCAGGCACTGCAGTCTAATGAGTTGAAGCCTTTTGTCTATGTCGGATTTGTTGTCAGCAAGAGTGTGATCTGGATCACATTCGTCACTTGGACCAGCGCGTGTCCGCGAGCCGCAGCTCTTCGATCGGCCCGTACTTCTTCAGCGTTTCTCGCAGCGCGTCCGCCTTGCCGATGACGACGAGCAGCACGTTATCGCTCTTCGGGAACACGTCGGAGATCACCTGCTTCGTGTCGGCGAGTTGCACCGCGTTCAACGCTCGCGCGTAGTCGTCGATGTAGCTCGTGCTCAAACCGTAGAGCTCGAGCGTCGAGAGTGTTCCCGCCCACTGCGCGGCGGTCTCGAACCCGAGCGGAAACTGTCCCAGCACATACGTCTTGCTCGAGGCGAGCGAAATTTCGTCGAGGCCGTCCGCGTGCAGGCGATCGAGTGTCGCGAACGCAAGATCGATGGCTTCGATCGTCGTCTCCGTTCGTGTGAATGAGGTCATCGTCCACGAGCCGGGCTGCTGCATCCGATCGAATCGGGAACGGGCGCCATAACTCAATCCCGTGCGAATGCGCAGCTCCGAATTCAGCATCGAGGTGAAGCGCCCCCCGAAGAGCGTGTTGACGACTTCGATCGGCGCGCGCCGAGGATCGTTACGTGCGATGCCCACGTT
Source organism: Lysobacterales bacterium (assembly GCA_044506405.1). GTDB lineage: Bacteria > Pseudomonadota > Gammaproteobacteria > Steroidobacterales > Steroidobacteraceae > Steroidobacter. The sequence goes on from JBIQKP010000026.1 coordinate 12,193, forward strand.
GCCGACCCAGAAGTAGGATTGAACGGAGTCGGGCGCATCGACGAGCAATACGCGACGACCTGTCACGCCCTTCGGAGCGAGCACTTCCGGGAGCGGCGCACGTGCCTTGCGCCATTTCGAGAATGCCGACGTCAGCAAGCGTTTCATCTCGCGCGTGTCGAAATCTCCGGCGACGGAGACGATGAGTCGATCGCCGCCCATGTGCTCGTCGTAGAACTTGCGAATGTCCGCGGAGGTGATCTTCGCGAGGCTCTCTTCGCTGCCGACGACCGGATTGCCGTACGGATGGTTGGCGAACAACGCGGCATCGCCGTAGATCGGCAAGAGCGCGGACAGATCCGAATCCTTCGCCGCGCGAATGAACTCGATTTGCCGCGCGCGCAGCGCTTGCAGCTCGTTCTCGTCGAGCTTGGGGCGCTGCAGCATGTCGGAAAGCAACTCGATCATCAGCTTGCGGTCGCGCGCGAGAAAGGAACCATTGATGACGATCGCTTCGACCGACGCATCGGTCTGGATCGCGCCGCCGACCGAGGCCACGGTCTGAGCGAACGTCAGCGAATCTCGTTCGCCCGCGCCTTTCTCGAGCAGGCTCGCGAGAAGGCTCGCCACGCCCGAGCGATCGGACGGATCGAGCCCGCCGCCCCCGCGCACGCGCGCATCGAACTGAATCAAGGGCACGTCACGCCGTTCCATCAACAGCAGCACGGTGCCATTTGCGAGTTGAACGCGTTCGAACGGCGGCGTCTTCACACCGCCATTCGCAAACGCGAACGAGGCGATGAACGAGGAGAACAGTACGACGAAGATGCGCAAGGTCATCGATGACTCGCGGGGGATTGAAGTGAACATCATTCTGCTCCTTCCACGCTGGCCGATTGTGCTGCCGCGAGCACGCCAGCCGTGCGGTTCGTCTTGCGCAGCAGCTCCGTCGCGAGCTTCTGGACTTGCTCGCGCGTTACCGCCTCGTACGCCTTCGGCGCATCGAAGAGTCGCGCGTGTCCGCCGCGCAGCACTTCATACGTTCCGAGCGCTTGGGCCTTGCCGTTGATGGTCGTCAGGCTCCGCCAGAAGTCCGCGAGCGCTTGATTGCGGGCGCGATCGAGCTCCTCTTGCGTGACGCCTGTTGCGATCACGCGCTCCAGCTCCGCATCGAAGGCCGCCTCGGCAGCGCCGGTGTCCGCACCCGCGGGTAGCGTCAGGAAGAACCATACGATCCCCGGATCGAAACCGGATTCGATCTGACTGTCCGCGGAGATTGCAATCTTCTGCTCCTCGACGAGCGAGCGGTGCAATCGCGACGCGTCGCCATCCGTGAGAATACGCGTGAGCAACTCGAGTGCCGGCAATTGAGGATCGGGGCCGGCCACCGCGTGATAGGCAAACTGCAACAACGGCGTCTGGGCCTCCGCCACGATGCTCACGCGGCGCTCACCTCGTTGCTCGGGCTCGATCGTGCGGATCGGGTCGGGCGGCGGTTGCGACGGAATCGGCTCGAAGTACTTGCGAGCGAGCGCGATCGTTTGCTTCGCATCCAGATTGCCGACCAGGATCATCGTGCAATTGTTCGGCGCGTAGTACCGCTTGAAGAATGTCTTCAAGTCGTCGATGGTCCAGGATTCGATATCGGAAGGCCAACCGATCGTCGGATTGCCATAAGGGTGCGCGAGGTACGCAGTTGCCTGAACTTGCTCCACGAGCCTACCGAACTGGCTGTCATCGACGCTGAGTCTGCGCTCCGAGTAAACGACGCCGCGCTCACTTTCGATCACTTGAGGATCGAACGAGAGATTTCGCAACCGATCCGCCTCGAGCTCGAAGATCGTTTCGAGCGCGACGCTCGGCAACCAATTCTGATACACGGTGACATCGTTCGAGGTGTACGCGTTGTTGCTCGCGCCGTTCGCTTCGAGGATGCGATCGAATTCGCCTGGCGCGTGGGTGCTCGTGCCGTTGAACATCATGTGCTCGAAGAAGTGCGCGAGGCCGGTGATGCCGGGCACTTCGTTGCGACTGCCGACGCGCACCCAGTTGTACATCGCGACATTCGGAATATCGCGATCCTCCCACACGATGACTTGCATTCCGTTCGACAACGTCACCGCCTGAATCTGATCTTTACCTGGCACCTGCGCGATGGCAGACGAGGCGATCAAGATCAGGCCGAGGCTCACTTTGCGCAACATGGGTCATGACCTCCGTAGGAGGAGACAATCATGAGGCAAGTGATGTGAGTGATGGAAGTGACGAAGTTGATGTGGGTCGGAGACGATTCGCGCAATGTGTCCGAACTGTCCGCTCCGGAAAACAGTATCCGGCCGTTATCACTTGCATCACTTGGCGTGCAAGCGCGCAAAAAAAAGCGCCGCCGAGCGGGGAAGGCGCTCGGCGGCGCAACGCGTGCTAAGGGCTAGGCAAATCGGGGATACGAAGAGCGACCTAGCACGCGTGTCACGGGGATCGGCTCAAAGACTCGAAGCAAACGTGTTCGGTACGGGCTCCATCTCATATCCGAGCATCTGGCGCGAGACCGGGTCGATGATCGGTTTGCCGCGGCGAAAGCAGCCGGTGCGCATTGCGTGGCGTCCCAAAGGGGAATCGGGGTTCACGCTCTGCAGCGACATCTCTCCCTCGGCACTGCGGACGAGCACGGTCGCGGCGCTGTCCGCGCGCTGCTCGCCTTCTGACAGGAACACTGCAATCACTTCGCCATTCATGTTAGGTACGGTTCGGGCCGTTTCGTTGGAAGTCGAGCAAGCAGTGCAACGCGTATGCCAGGACGTCTGAACGCGTGGAATCAGCGACTTACGTGCGCGCTGTGACTTGCGCACGATGACGGGAAGCGTCACGTTCGGACGCGACAGGCATTCCGAGGCAGGACCCGACGCCGAAAAGAGACGCCCCCGAAGGCTGTAGACTGTAGGCTCTAGGCTCTAGGTAGAACGAAGAAGAACGCGTTTCTTCAATCCGAGCTACAGCCTAGAGCCAACAGCCTATTCCAGAGGGCCTCTCATGTCCGAGCCACGTCGCCGCCACTCCGATCGCGTCTCCGCGAGCCCCACGTTCATCGGCTCGGGCTCGAAGTTCATAGGTAATTTGTCTTGCGAAGGCGATTTGGTCGTCGGCGGATACGTGAACGGTGAAGGCGAGGTGCGCGGTGCGCTCACCTTATCCGAAGGCGGACATTGGGAAGGCAAGATTCAGGCGACGAACGCGGTGATCGCCGGCGATGTGACCGGCACCGTCTTGGTGTCGGAGAAGCTCGAGATCCGCAAGACAGCGCGCCTGCGCGGCATCGTGAGCGCGCGCACGATCGCAGTCGCGCAAGGCGCTGTCATCGACGGCGAGATGTCCGTGACGAGTGGCGCACCGGTCGTCAGCTACGAAGAGAAGCGCAAGGAGCCGTAAGCGCGCTGCGTGCCGTCGCACAACGGGGCGCAGCGAGAGTCTCTTTCAGGTGTCAGCAGCCCGACAGGCTATCCACCCACTCCGTGATGAGCGCGACACCGGCGGTATCGATTTGATTCGAGCCGATCGGCGGCATCGCATGTTCGTCTCTGCGGTTCATGCGGTTCACGATGATCGAATGATCCGCATCGCCCGGTGCGATGAGACGCGCATCCGTACCGACGCCGAGGTCGCCTGATTGCGGGGCCGCGTCGCACGCCTGCATCTCTTCGAGCGACGTCGAGTAGCGTAGATCCATCGTGCTCGGTGTCGGTCCACCCGGGCGATGGCAGAACGAGCAATTCGTGTGCAGGTAAACGCGTGCGCGTTCCGTAACCGGCAGTGAGGTGTCGTAGGGATCGGGGAACGAAGGTTCTGCCTCCGGATCTGCGATGGGCTCCGCGAGCACACCGATATGGCTCAACGTCGCGAGTTGGTTCGCGGTGCGGCCCGTCGCAGGGTAGAGGTGCATGCCGTTGAGCTGCGCCGTTTCGAGTCCGAGCGAACGGCCGGCCGCGCTCGTGTGACATTCGAGGCATTGCGTTTCGCTCGGGAAGATCCACGGCGCCGCGATGCCGATGTCGCGCTCTGCGCCGCCGCGCACGAGCGTTGCGTCTGTCTGATCATCGTTCCATTCGTATGTCACGCCGCCCCATTCTCCGTCCGGGTGGCGCATCAGCAAGCGCGTCTCGATCAAACGCGAGCCGATGCGAAAGTGCTTCATCAAGACGCTGCCCGTCGGCAGATTCCAATCGTCTCCGCTCGCAACCGTGATGCGTTGGTTATTCGGGAGCGCAAGCCAACGTTCCTTGTCCGCGCCATCCGACCAGAACGGCGCATTGACTCGATACGGGATGAGACCGGAGGCGGGCTCCGCAGGATCGCTCGTGCTTACGCATCCTGTCTCGCTGAGACTTTCTGGAATGTCGACTCCCCCGCTTCCTTCGAACACGATGCGATAGAGCGCGCCGCCATAGCTCACGACGTAGAGCTCGCCATCGTTGCCTTGCCCGAATGCAGAAATGTTGAGCCCGGACTCGATCAGTACGGTCGGTTCGCGATCACTCGTGTTTTCCGGAATCCACGCGAAGATGCGACCGGTTTCGAAGTCACCGAACAGATAGCGTCCGAGCAGGCCGGTGGGTTGCGAACCGCGGTACACATATCCGCCCGTGATCGAGCGTCCGAGACTTCGTCCGTACTCGGTGACAGGATCCGCGAACGAGGCCGACGAGCAGCCGGGTGTGTCCATCGAGAAGCCATGAAAACCTTCTCTGCAGCGCCAACCGTAGTTGCCGCCGAGCGTGACTCGATTCACTTCTTCGTAAGCGCCTTGTCCCACGTCCGCGACCCACAGATCGCCACTGCTGCGATCGAAGCTCCAGCGCCACGGATTGCGCAATCCCCACGCATAGATCTCTGGGCATTCGCCGCTCGCGCGTCCTGCTGCCGGGCAGACTGCGTTCGATGCGAAGGGATTCGTGGGTGGAATCCTATATGGGGAGCCGTTCTCGACATCGATACGGAGCATCTTGCCGAGCATCGTCGTGAGGCGCTGCCCGTTGCCCGTCTCGCCGTGATTGTCGCCGCCGCCGCCGCCGTCTCCGATGCCGATATACAAATACCCATCGGGTCCGAACGCGATGTGTCCGCCGTTGTGATTGTTTTCCGGCTGATTGATCGTCAGCAGAATCTGCTCCGAGCCCGCATTTAATGTCGCGCCCTCATCGCTCGATGTGAACGCGGAGATACGCGAGACGAGTGGATTCGTGCCTGTCGTATACGACAAGAACACGCGTGGGTCTTGCGGAAAGTCGGGATGGAACGCCATGCCGAGCAATCCCATCTCGCCGCCGCTGCGAACGCGCGAGCCAAGATCGACGAAGGTGGTTGTGGTCGACGGCGCACTGGCGGAAAACCGTAGGATCACGCCGTTCTGCTGAACGACGTACCAATGTGAATCATCCGTGGGCGCTTGCAGGAGCGCGATCGGCGAACTGAACGTGAGGGAAGTGAAGCGCTCGAGCGAGATCTCGGTGCTCGAGGAGGTGCGCGCCCACGCCAAACACGATGTGTTCGACGGTCGTGCGTTGAGTCCTGAGGTTTGCGGAGCCGTGCCCGGTGTCGTCGCAGACGCTGTCCCCGAGAGCGCCGACTCGTTGCCGGCCGCATCGAACGCGAGGACGGCGTACGAGTAGGTCGTTCCGGGAGCGGTATTCGTATCGGAGTACGACGTCGTCGTAACGGTCGCAAGCGCTTGAGAGTCCCCATCGCGATAGACTCGATAGCCTGCCACGCCGACGGCATCGGTCGAAGCCGCCCAGCTCAAGTCGATACCGTTCGCCATTGCCGTCGCCTCGAGCGAAGTCGGTACGCTCGGGGCTGTCGTATCAGGTTGAGAAGGCGGGTTCGGCTTCGTGTCCGCGCCGCTCCCGCAACCTGCGAGCGCAAGCAGCGCTACGGCGGCGGCCGCGATCGCAACGGGGGTCAGGGCTCGATCGATCGGTGCGGCGCGCATAATAGGTGCAGGAGATTTCCTGGCGATGGACATATCGAGGGGTCGGATCCCGGACAAGTGTCTTCCGGCGGCGACTGAACGCTTCTGTGCACGAGTCGGATCCCGTTCGTCGTTTCAATCGGTAAGATACTCCTCCGTGATAACAACACCCTAATTCAAGGCAAGGATGTCATCGCAGCCACCCAAGCTACCCGAGCTGATCGCGCATCGAGGTAATGCCGCCGAATATCCGGAGAACACGCTGCCGGCGTTGCGCTCCGCGTTGGAGTTGGGCGTCCGTTTCGTCGAGTTCGACGTTCAGTTGACCGCGGATCGGCAGCCGATTCTGTTGCATGACTCGAACCTGCAGCGCACCGCGGGGATCGACCGCAATGCACTCGAGATGACCTGGCAGGAGCTTTCGGAGATCTCGGTCAACGAGGAACAGCGCTTCCGACAGCGCTACACCGATGTCGGTATTCCGACACTCGCGCAGGCGGCGAGCTTGCTTGCGACCTACCCGCACGCGACGGCATTTGTCGAGCTGAAGCGCGCGAGCTTGCGGGCTTTCGGGCAAGAGGCCGTCGTGCGCAAGGTCTGCGATACGCTCAAGCCGATCGCTCGTCAGTGCGTGATCATCTCGTTCGATCTTGCGGCCGTGCATCACGTGCGGCAGGTTTCTTCGTATCGTGTCGGCTGGGTCCTGTCCGAGTATTCGAATCTGTCCGCGCTCAAATGCGAAGCGCTCGCACCCGATTATGTGTTCTGCGACCACCAGCTCTTGACCGAAGGCACATCGAACCTGTGGCGCGGACCCTGGCGCTGGGCGATTTATGAAGTAACGACGCGCAAGCTCGCGATGGAGCTCGCTGCGCGCGGCGCGAAGCTCGTCGAGACCATGGCGGTGCGCGCGATGCTGCGCGAGTTCCGCAACGTTCGTGCACGCGCCTGAACGATTTCTCGCCTGATCCATGAAAGACGATTTGCGTTGGCTCTTCCACGAATTGCGTTCGCTCGCGGGCGAGCTCGGTGGAGGCTCGAATCCATTGTTGTTGGCGATCGATCAAGGCGGTCATGCGAGCCGTGTCATCGCCTTCGATGCGCGCGGCGAACATGTCGCCGAGAGCTTCACGCCGATCAGCACGTTTCGTTCCGGGCACGACCGTATCGAGCACGATCCAAACGAGATCGCCGATTCGATTCGCACCGCGCTCGAGGATCTCGCACAGACGCTCGGTCCCGATGTCGAACGCGTCGTCGCCGCGGGACTCGCGACGCAGCGCTCGAGCATCGTGTGCTGGGATCGGCGCAGCGGCAAAGCGTTGTCGCCTGTCTTGTCGTGGCAAGATCGGCGCAACGCAACCTTCGTCGACCGATTGCGCGTTCACTCGGCGAGTGTGCGCGAGCAAACCGGCCTCGTGCTATCGCCGCACTACGGTGCGAGCAAAATGCGCTGGTGTCTCGACGAGATTGCGGCCGTGCGCAAAGCGCGGGAAGACAAGCGACTCGTCGTCGGACCCTTGTCGAGTTACCTGCTTCATTCGTTGCTCGAGGAACATCCGAACGTCGTCGATCCGGCCAATGCCTCGCGCACGCAGCTCTGGGATCCAGGTGCACGCGATTGGTCGGAGTCGCTCACCGCACTCTTTGGCGTGCCGCGCGAGCTGTTACCGCGGTGCGTCCACACGCGCACTGCGTTCGGTCAGTTGTCCTTCTGGTCGAAGCAGATTCCGCTCGTCGTGTGTACGGGCGATCAATCGGCTGCACCGTTCGCGTTCGGTACGATGGATGCGGAGACGATCTACGTGAACATCGGGACGGGCGCTTTTCTGCAGCGCGTCTCGAGCGAAGACAACTCATGTTTACTGCGTAGCGTTGCGTATTCGGATGAGCGGCAGTTCATCGAGATGCAAGAGGGTACGGTGAACGGCGCGGCCGCGGCGCTCGATTGGCTCAACGAGCGGATCGGGATCGATACGCATCGCACGGCGCGTGCCTTGAAGCGAGCGAATGCGGTAGCGAATCCGCCGATCTTCATCAACGGCATCGGCGGTGTCGGTTCGCCATTCTGGCGCAGCGACGTTGCTCCGCAGTTCAAGGGAGAGGGCTCCGAGTCGGCCCAGGTTCAAGCGGTCGTTGAAAGCATCGCGTTCTTGATCTGTCGCAATCTCGAGTTGATGAAGGACGCTAGCACCGCGCGTGTGCTCGCGAGCGGCGGTCTATCGTCGAGCGATTATCTATGCGAGTGCATCGCGAGCTCGAGCGACTTGCCGGTCGAGCGCGCAAGCCTGCGCGAAGCGACGGCCCTCGGCCTCGCGTTCTTGATCGCGGATCAACCGCAAGCGTGGAACACGCCGACGAACTTCGAACGCTTCACGCCGGAACCGGATGCTGCGCTGGCGGCGCGGTATGCGCAGTGGTGTGAGGCGATGGGCGAGTTCTAAGAGGAAGACTTTTCGCAGAGCACGCGAAACCGCGAAGGTCGGAATAAATACAAACATCTCTCCACGAGCTACGAAGCGACGCCCAAATGAGGTCGTCGTCCCCGCGGAGGCGGGGATCCATCTTCAAGCCTCGCAGCAGAGGTGTTTTCGCAGAGGCGCAGGGACGCGGTGACGCGGAGGTCAGAACACAGAAGATCTATTCTTCTCTTTCCGCCCTCTGCGTCACTGCGCCTTTGCGAGCGTATTCTTGTCGACGCTGAGTTCGGGTGGATCCCCGCCTTCGCGGGGACGACGTCGAAGGGGCATCGCTTTCCGATCTCTGCGAGGGATCTTCTTAGCCCGAGAGTCCTCTTATCCCGAGCAGGCTCGCGACCTTCCGATCCGCCCAGCTTTCGCGATTGAAGCCGTCCATGAAGCCGCAGTGGCCGCCGTGCGGGATCTTCAGGATTTCCAAATTGGGATTGCGTGCGAGATGTTCGAGGTCGTGCGCGGGGATGATCGGATCGTCGAGCGAGGTGAGCACGTAGCTCGGTACTTCGAGACGCTCGAGCGCATCGCCGACGATCGCATAGCCGTTTAGGTAGGCATCGACGCTCGGGAACTCGTTGAAATACTCGACGAGCAGCTCGGTCATCTTGAGCAGACTGTTCTGCGCGAGCACGTGCTTGAAATCGTACAGCTCGGGAAACAAACGCTGCTTCAATCGCAGCGAACGTTTCCACTTCGAGACGAAGTACTGACGATAGATGAAAGAGCCTTTCTCCAAGACCTCCATCGTGCTGTGGGGGCGCAGCACAGGGCACACCGCGACAGAGCGTTCGAGCGCGAGGCTCGCGTTGTGCGCACGCGCGGCGACGCGCAGCGCGAAGTTGCCGCCGAGCGAGAAGCCGGCGATCGTCAACCGACGATCCGGTACGCGCTGCTGGATGCTGTGGACCGCGCCGATGACTTCATCGAGTCGGCACGAATGGAAGATTTCGGGATTGAGATGATGGCTCGGTCCGTGATCGCGAAAGTTGAGGCGAAACACATCGCAGCCGAGACCGAACAGATGCGCACCGAGCGACAAGACGTACAGCGAATCCGCACTGCCTTCCCAACCATGGAGTAGGATCACGAGGTCACGCGCGGGCGCTCGGCCGAGCGCCGTTTGCGTCGAATGATGCCCTAAGAGGCGCACACCGCTACCGCACTCCACGATCTCCGTTTCGGAAGCCGCGATCAAATCACGCGCCCGCCGCGCGAGCAGCGGACGCCGCAGCTTCAAGCTCGGCAGAATCGATTGCAGATGCGCGTTCGTGAGCCAGCGCGGTGGCGCGAAAGGCACGGCGGACGTCGCAAGCGCGGCAGTGGAATCGAACAAGCGCTCACTCATGAGTCGATGCGAATGGCCGAGCAGCCCGGCAAGGTCGAGACGAAGTCGGCACCGACAATCATCGTGGGTGTATGAAAGCCCGCGATTCGCGGAGTCGAGAGCAGATGCTCCATGATGCCAAGCGCACTATGTACTGTCAGCGCGTATCCGCTCGAGGTGCGCAATCGTGCAGTTCTTACGTGGCCGGCGCTGTTGCGCACTTCGCCCCAGACGAAGGTGGGATTGCTCTCGCGTTGCGTTGCATCCGGTGGCCGGAGCTTCGCATCGATGCGTCGCTTCATCACGCTCTGCACGAACCGGCTGCGCACCGCCCAACCAAACAGGTTCATCCGCTGCATGCGCTTGACCGCATTCGCGGAGGTTGCGGTGAACACTTCGATGTTGGGGATATCTGTCGTGTAGTACGCGGTGCTCACATCGCCCCAGGGAATGCCGACAGCGAGTCGCTCGCCGTTGCCGAAATCGATACGGCGCGTTCTCGATCCGAGCGGCTCGCTCACGATCTTCCCGCCGCGGCGGATCTTGCTTCCGTACGCGAACGATTCGACGGCAGTCTTCGCCGTGCCTTTGCTCATGCCGGAGCGGCTGTCGAATCCGAGTGCGAGCTCGGTCGCATCGGGCAGTGCTTCTTTGAGTTTCGCGGCGACGCTGTCGGTCGGTACGACATCGAATCCGACGCCTGGGCAGAGCACGACCCCTGCGCGTCCCGCCTTCTCATCCACGCTGCGCGCGAGCTCGAACACGTCGATCTCGCCCGTGATGTCGAGATAGTGCACGTGTGTCGCAAGGCATCCTTGCATCATCGATCGCGCGGTGAGCGAGAACGGTCCTGCGCAGTTGAGCACGGCCTGCACGCCTTGAAGCGCCGAAACGAGCGCCGTGTGATCGTCTAGGGAGAAGACGAGATGCGGACAGCCGAGCTCCGCTGCGAGCCGCTCGACCTTCTCGCGCGAGCGGCCTGCAAGCACGGGCCGAGCGCCACGGCGAACCGCTTCGCGCGCGATCAACTCACCCGTGTAGCCGTTCGCGCCGTAAAGAAGCCAGCTCGCTGTCATGATGCCGATCGGAAGGAATGCGTCAGAGCGGATGGATGCGGGCGTGGTAAGCGTCTGTGCTGCGCGTCAGTCCGTCACAGCGCCGGTCGGCTCCGCGATGAACTCCACTCGATTGTTCTGCACGGCCGCGCTATTCCAATCGCCCGCAGTGAGCTTGTCTTGGTTCGGATCCGGATAGGGTACGGTCGGCTGACGGCCGAGATGCTGGACCTCGACGACGAACGTATTCGGTGAGTCGCTGCGCAGGGACGAAAGCAAATTCGCGAAGGCCAACGACTGGCGCTGCGCCGTGCTCGAGCTTTCATCGAAGGGGTTACCGACGACATCGCAGCGTTTGAACGGCAAGTCGTCCGCAGCGAGCGAGTAACCTTCGAAGCCATTGCCCGCGAGGCAGAACTCGCCCGAGTACGTGACCACTTTGATTTTTCCTTGGAAGCCTTGCTCTCTCAAATCCGTGATCAGACCGCGCAAGCGCTCGAGGCGTGCACCTGCAAGCGGCACTTCGCCATACGGCACGAGCTCTGGGCGTAAACCGCCTGCGGGCGCCGGAGCGGGTGCGATCGCGAGTGCGTTCTGACGCTCCACTTCGCGACGAAGCGTATCGATCTGCTCGTCCTGCTCCTGAATGATCGTCGACAGCTTCGCGTTCGTTTGCAGCATCGTACGCGCCGATTCCAAGCTGCGCGCGTACAGAACGGCGAGCACGAGCGTCGAGAGCAACGCGAGCGTCGCGATGATGGCGAAGAGCGGTTGCGATCGCTTCGGTGCCGGAGGCACTGGCGCAGCCGGCTCAGGGAGCGCTGCGTCCGCTGCGGGTGCGACTTGCTTCTGCTCGTTCGCGAGGCGCCGCGCGAACGACTCGAGACTGGCCAGCATGAATCGGCGCATCTCGGAGGCATGCTCGTGCAGCAGCGGCGCGACCGCGCTGCGAATGGAAGTTTCGAGCTCGCCGACGCTCGGGCGCCGCGGCGCTTCGATCTGAACGGCCGGTGCGACATCGTCGTTCGCTGCCACGCTGCGGCTTTCGCGACGATCGGGCAGCAAGCGCAGCTGGTACAGCACCTTCGACACATCCGCGTGCTTGACGGTCTTCGGCAGGACGCCGACGGCGCCGAGCGCGCGCGCTTGGCTCAAGTAGAGCTCGCCCTCTTGCGAGGTGTACATGATCACGGGAATCGTCGCGGTTTGCGGATTGCCCTTGATCGCCTGCACAGCTTGAAAACCATCCATGCCGGGCATGAGATGGTCCATGAAGATCACGTCGGGGCGATGTTGCCGCAAATACTCGAGCCCCTGTTCCGCCGATTCCGAGGAATCGACGAGCAGCCCATAACCCTCGAGCATGCGCCCGAGGATCACGCGCGCCGATCGTGAATCGTCGACGATCAGGGCGCGCTTCGGCATGTGATGCGAAGGCTCGACGGACATGAGCGGATGAGGTCTCGTTGGAGGGGCCAGGAATGAAGATGACGTAGCGTAAGCGTTACGCGGTCCAGGCTCAACGCGCGCGTGAGGTTGTCGCCCGGAGAGCATATCCCCCCGCCGACCGTAGTCACTTACCGCTATCCGCGCCACAGCATGACCGGCGTATTCTCGGTCGGCACCACTCGCGAGGGCGACTCCCATGGCGTATTCGACTGCGGACATTCGCAATATTGCCTTGGTGGGCCCGGCGGGGGCGGGCAAAACGCTTCTTGCCGAAGCGCTGCTCGCCGAGAGCGGCGCGATTCGTTCGCGGGGCAGCTTGGAGCGCGGCACGACCGTTTGCGATTTCGATCCGCAAGAGAAAGCACTGCAACATTCCTTGGACGCGTCCGTCGTCCACTTCGATCTGGACGGTTGTCGCGTCAACCTCATCGATACGCCAGGCACGGCCGATTTCGTCGGGCGCTCGCTCTCGATGCTCGAGGCGGTCGAAACCGCTGCGATCGTCGTGAGCGCCGTGACCGGTCTCGAGCCCGTCACGCAACGCATGATGGACTTCGCGCGCGACCGCGAGCTCTGTCGGCTCGTCATCATCAACAAAGTTGACGCGCGTGATGCGGAACCCGAGCGCGTGCTCGCCGAACTGCGCGAGACATTCGGGCGCGAATGTCTGCCGCTCAATTTACCCGCGAAAGATCGAGGCCGTGTTCTCGACTGTTTCTTTCGTCCCGAGGAGGGTGACCCAGCGTTCGGTGCCGTGGCCGCGGCTCATACCGAGATCATCGATCAAGTCGTCGAAGTCGACGAGAAGCTCATGGCGCTGTACCTCGAGCAAGGGGAGGAGCTGACGCCCGAGCAACTGCACGACCCGTTCGAGCAAGCGCTGCGCGAGGGCCATCTCGTACCGGTGTGTTTCGTTTCGGCCGAGACGGGTGCAGGCATCCGAGAGCTGCTCCAGATCTTCGCGCGTTTGATGCCGAGCCCGCTCGAGGGCAATCCGCCCCCGTTCTTGCGCGGCGAAGGCGCACAGGCCGAACGCGTTCGAGTCACGCACGATCCGGACGATCACGTCATCGCGCATGTCTTCAAAGTGAACATCGATCCGTTCGTCGGTCGGCTCGGTGTCGTGCGTGTGCATCAGGGCACGTTGCGCTCGGGTGCACAGTTGTTCGTCGGCGATGCTCGCAAATCGGTCAAGGCGGCACACCTCTATCAGCTACAAGGCAAAGAGCACGTCGAAGTGCCGCGCGCGATTCCCGGCGATATCTGCGCGATCCCGAAGGTCGAGGAGCTGCATTTCGATGCGGTGCTGCACGACTCGCACGATGAAGATCACTATCACCTCAAATCGATCACGTTCCCGCCTGCGATGGCGGGGCTCGCGATCGAGCCCGAGCGTCGCGGCGAAGAGCAGAAGCTATCCGACGCGCTCCATAAGCTCATGGCCGAAGATCCGTGCGTGCGCGTCGAGCATCACGCGAGTGCGAATGAAACCGTGTTGTACGGCATGGGGGACTTGCACTTGCGCATGCTGCTCGAGCGCATGGCGGATCGCTATGGCGTGCGGTGCAAGACGCATGTACCGAGTATCCCGTATCGAGAGACGATTACGCGTCCCGCGGAAGGACACCATCGCCACAAGAAGCAGACCGGCGGTGCGGGACAGTTCGGCGAAGTGTTCCTGCGCGTGGAGCCGCTCACGCGCGGACAAGGATTCGAGTTCGCCGACGAAGTGGTGGGCGGTGCGATTCCGTCTCAGTTCATACCGGCCACCGAGAAAGGCGTCCGCCAAGTGATCGATGAAGGCGTCATCGCAGGATTCGGTCTGCAGGATGTGCGCGCGATCGTCTACGACGGCAAGCATCACTCCGTCGACTCCAAAGAAGTCGCGTTCGTCGCCGCCGCGAGGCGCGCCTTTCAGAACGCCGTGCGCGATGCCGCGCCGATCGTGATCGAACCGATCGTGAAGATCGAAGTGACCGCGCCGAGCACGGCGACCGGCGATATCACGGGCGATTTAGCAACTCGACGCGGCCGCATCGCCGGCAGTCATGCGCTCGCCGGCCACCGCACGCGCATCGCCGCGCTCGTTCCGCTCGCGGAGTTAACCGATTATCAATCGAGGCTCAAGTCGCTGACAGGCGGCGAGGGGGCGTACACGATGGAGCTCAGTCACTACGATCCTGTGCCGCCGAAGAAGCAGCAGGAGCTCATGAACGCGTTCAAGAAGGTAGAAGAAGAATAGAGTTGACGGCGACAAGAGCCGCAGTATTTCTGACCGTCAACCGTCAACGGATCGCCAAGCTCGCTAGCGCTTCACGAACTTGAAGATCACCTGATCGGTCTTGTGTCTGATCTTGGGATCGAACACGAGCACCGTGTGATCGTCTTGCGCGTTGCGCAGCGCATCGCTCTCACTCACGAAGTCGAAGCCTGCCGCATCGAAATCGCGCTTGATGACGTCGGGATCGATGCGATGAAGCGCGTCGACGGACTCGGCCGGATCGCTGCCTGCTGCTGCGACGTGATCGACGACGACGACGGTCGCACCGGATTTCAAGGCGCCTCCAAGCTTCGCGAGCGCTGCCTTCGGATCGGTCTCGGGCCACGAGCCGTCCTTCGAACGCCAGTGCAGGTCGTGATACGAGTTTACGAACAGCGCGGCATCGAGACTGTCCGCGGCGAGCGGCAGGTCCTCGGGCGCGGTCGTGAGCTGCGCGACGTTCGCGAGGCGCTCGTTCGCATAGCGTTCAGTCGGCTTCTCGCCGGCGTATTTCTCATACGGCGGATTGTTGTACGCGATGACTTGCCCGTCTGGGCCGACGATGCGTGCCAGCAGCTCGGTGTAGTAACCGCCGCCGGCGAAGTAGTCGATGACCCGCATGCCGGGGCCGGCATTCAGCAGCTTCAAGACCTCGGTCGGCTGACGCCACGCATCTTCTTCCGCATCGCCTGGGAGCCGTCCGCCATGCGCGAGCGCCGCTGCGATCGCATCTGCCCGCGTCGTATCGACATCCGCCTGAGGCGCGGATGCGGGCGCTTCCGTGCGTTCGGCGCACGCGCCGAGAAGCGCAATGGACGCGAGTAGCAGTATCCGACGCATCATGGTCAGTTCTCCCTCTGCAATCGAGCGAATGCGAGCGCTCAGCGCTCGCGGTGACGGTCAGCCCTGATCGAGTGCAGGCTCGACCTTCGTCTTCGGTGCGTTTTGCTTCGTGCGTACGGGTGCAGTCGATTCGCGGCACACGAGACGATGCGCGAGCCGCGCGGGCTGCGGGATCTCGCCCGTCTCGAGCATTGCGAGCAAGAGATTCGTCGCGGTGTACGCGAGATCGTAAGTCGGCTGATGAACCGTCGTGAGGCGAGGCCACACCGTTCGTGCGATGTAGGTATCGTCGAAACCGGCGACCGACAAGTCGCCCGGAACGTCGATGCCGAGCTCGTGGGCCGCCATCAGAACGCCGGCCGCCATGTCGTCGTTGCTCGCGAAAATTGCGGTCGGCGGATTCGCCGAAGTGAGGAGCTCGCGCGCAGCTTCGAGTCCCGACTCGAACACGAAGTAGCCTTGCTTCATGAGCTCGGGCTCGATCTCGATGCCGTGGGCCGCCATCGCCGTCTTGAAGCCGCGTAGACGTTGGCCGCTCGCGACGTGATCCGGGTGACCGATGATGAATCCGATACGGCGATGCCCGAGGTCGATTAGATAATTCGCCATCTCGCTCGCTGCGCCGGCGTCATCCATATCGGCGTAGGGCGATTGGTGCGGAAACTCGTTCGGCGCAATGCGCACGAACGGAATCGCGCGGCGGTCGAGGGTCTTGATGAGCTCGACCGATTCGCTGAGCGGCGCGGTGACGATGAGTCCGTCCAGATGCGTCTGATCGACGAGCCCGAGCACGTCGCGCTCCATTTCTTCGCCGCGGCCGATGACCTGATGGCTTAGAAGTTGGAATCGTCCTTCGCGGCAGCGCGCACGCGCACCGTGCAAGACATCGACGATGTAGTTCGCGCTCGGATTCTCATAGACGAGCCCGATCAGATACGAGCGCCGGCCGGCGAGGCTGCGCGCGGAGAGGCTCGGGTGATAGTTGAGTTGCTTGACGATCTCGAGCACGCGTGTGCGAGTTTCTTCTCTCACGTTCGGCTCATTATTGAGCACGCGCGAGACCGTCTTGATGGCGACGCCCGCCGCCTGGGCGACGTCGTTAATCTTGGCTCTGCGATTGGGTAGCTTCGTCATCGGGTTCGTCCGCCGTCGAAAGCGTGCACCGGAAGTGCTCGTTCACGGCATGAGTGGAACGATCCCCCTGGTCCGGAACGGCCGCACTGCGCTTGTCCGGAGCCCCCGACGTTGCGCTTCAACATACAGGAAAATGGCTGCGACCGCTTCTGTTGTCACATTGCTTAACCAAACGAGGCGGTCCCCTCCTAGATTCCCC
This sequence comes from Lysobacterales bacterium, assembly GCA_044506405.1. Classification (GTDB taxonomy): domain Bacteria; phylum Pseudomonadota; class Gammaproteobacteria; order Steroidobacterales; family Steroidobacteraceae; genus Steroidobacter. Next base: position 28,872 of record JBIQKP010000026.1, read on the forward strand.
TAAAGCCGACCGGGGTCCGTACCCGAACCCCGGTCGGGATCGGACCTTACTCGCACCCGATCGCGTCGGCGACACCGGTTTCCAAGCGAACGTTTGCGATCCCAAGCGCGAGGCTGCCGTCTGTCGAGACGGCGAACGGGGCCGTGACGCCGCGCATATCCGCGCCGGTCTTCTGGAAACACTGCAGCATCACTTTGAGCTGCTGCCATTCGCCCTTCGGCGCCTTACGCAGATGGTCGGTGAGCGGGAAAGTGCCTGCGCACTGCTCGCCGCACTCGATCGCGAGCCGAACGTCTTTGCTCGGCGGCGCATCGACGCGGTAGTTGAATGCGAGCGAAAGCTGCCCGTTCGCTTCGCGCTGCAGATCGATCGGCGTCGAGCCTTGCAGCGCCAGCGTTGCGGCGCCGTCGCCTGACCACTTTGCAAGCCGCGCATCTTCTTGCGCCCCGTGATCGATCGCAGTGACGGTGAGCGCGCCCGAGCCGCCGAGTGCATTCTCGAGACGCGTGCGATCGGTCCCGCTGCCCGCGACGAGTGACCAGCCGGCGCCGGTTCGACCTTGTGCGAAGTACACGCGAGTCGACGTCGCGTTGTCGTCCTGCGTGCTCACGTCCTCGGGTAACGCGGAGAGCTCGCCATCGTCGCTATAGGTCAGCCCGTAGCCATACGGGAACAGGAACGGGTCCGATCCGGGCGTCGCCTTCGTCTGCGTGGGCTTGCTCGGCCAAGAGAAGGACAGCTTGCCTTTGAAGTCATGGTTGATCGTGCCGTCCGCCTTCGCGATCAACACATCGGCGATGCCTGCACCTTCGGAGCCCGGCAACCACGCTGCGACGAATGCATCGGACGCGTTGAGCTCAGGATTCACCCACATCGGTCGGCCGGAGAGGAAGACGGAGACGACCGGGATGCCGTCGGCCTTGAGCTTCTTCAAGAGCTCGAGATCCGCTTTGTTGCCCGGCTTGTACTCGAGCGTGTCGACGTCGCCTTGGAACTCGGCGTAGGGATCTTCGCCGAAGACCACGATCGCGACGTCCGGCTTCGTCTTGTAGCTTCCAGAGACACTCAGCGTCGCCGAGCCGCCTGCGGCCTTTACCGCAGTTTCGATGCCCTTATAGATGGAATCGGCGTTCGGGAAATGCTCGTTCGTGATGCCGGTGCCTTGCCACGTAAGCGTCCAACCGCCGTTTTGCTTCGGGATGTTGTTCGCGCCATCGCCCGCGACGAGCACGCGCGACTTCGGCTTGATCGGCAACAGGCGCTGCGAGTTCTTGAGCAGCACGAGCGATTCGCGCACGGCTTGGCGCGCGACTGCGCGATGCTCCGGCGCGCCGAGCAGCTTGAAGTTACCTGCAGGCGCGCGAGTCGAAGGTGCGCCCGCTTCGAACAATCCGGAGCGCAGCTTCACGGTCAGGATGCGGCGCACTGCATTGTCGAGCCGCTCCATCGGGATCTCGCCTGAGCGAACTTGCGCAAGCGTGTTGTCGTAGAGATCTTTCCAGTCATCCGGCGCCATGAACATGTCGAGACCGGCGTTGATCGAGGCGGCGCAGCTATCGTTCGTGCACCCTTCGACTTGCCCGTGTCCATTCCAGTCGCCGACGACGAAGCCGTTGAACCCCATGCGTTCCTTGAGCACGTCGTTCAGCAGGCCTTTGTGACCGTGCAGCTTTTGCCCGTGCCAGCTATTGAAGGACGCCATCACGACCTGTACGCCTGCACTGATCGCAGCCGGATAACCCGCTGCATGGATGTCGCGAAGCTCGGTTTCGGACGCGCGAACGTCGCCTTGGTCGCGGCCTTCCAACGTTCCGCCATCGCCGACGTAGTGCTTGACGGTCGAGATCACGTGATCGCCGCGCAGGAAATCCGCATCGCCGGGATTGCCCTGCAGTCCGCGCACCATCGCGGCCGCGTACTCCGGAAAGATTTCCGGATTCTCGGAATACGATTCGTATGCACGGCCCCAGCGGATGTCTTGCGCGACGGCGATCGTCGGTGCGAACGTCCACTCTTGCCCGGTCACGCGCAGCTCGCGTGCGGTGACTTCGCCGATGCGCTCGATGAGCTCGGGATTGCGTGTCGCGCCGAGCGCAACGTTGTGTGGGAACAGCGTCGCGCCGATGATGTTGTTGTGACCGTGGACGGCGTCGACACCCCAAAGAATCGGAATCGCGTGCTTACCATCGCTCGTATCCATCGAGGCGGCATAGAAAGCATCGGCCGCTTCGAGCCACTTCGGCGCCGGTGCAAGGTCATCGCCATTCGGTCCGGAGTTACCGCCGACCAGGATCGAGCCCAATCGATACTTGCGCACGTCTTCAGGCTTCACGCAGCAAAGATCGGCTTGAATGATCTGACCGACTTTCTCCTCGACGCTGAGCGAGCTCAGCAATTCATCGAGGCGCCCTTGCAGTGCGCTATCGTCGATTGCAGGAGGCGCAGGTTGCGGCCAGATTTCGGGATTCACAGTGGCGCCGGTCGTTGCGCTTTCCGCGCTCGGCGTCGATTCTTTTTTCGAGCAGGCGGTCAGGCCCAACGCAAGTAAGACCCCCGCGACCAACAAGCGAGACGAACGATGCCCCCTAACCCTGATCATTGGACCTCCGGCTTTATTTTCGTAGCGGGCCGAGCATACCGGCCGCGGGCAGAATCCCATCACGTGACAACGTTGTCAATTTAACGAATGCGTTTCCGCCTGCTTATCGTAAGGCTGATTGTGTCGACGCGTTGCCTCTTCAATGGTTCGGTGTAGATGAGCACCGCCGCGGCCACGCAGGGCACACGCATCGCGGTAACGCGCACGTTTATCGCAGGGAGCGTAGTGGCGTTCCTCATCGCTGCGTCGGTGACCTATGCGATCGATGATGTCGAGCTCAGCATCGAGGCGGCGCAGGGGCCGAACTGGCGGGCGCAGGGATTGCTAGCCGAGATCGATCTGACATCGAATGAGGTCAAGGGCCGCGTTCGAATCGACACGGTACGTTTCGCAGAGCTCCCCGATTCCATACAGAACGTCGTCATCGAGTGTCCGAACCTCGCGATGACGCAACAGGCAGTTGCCTGTCGCGACGCACGCGTGCTCGCGGACGTTCCGCTGATCGGAAAACAAACGCTTCGTGCGAACCTGCGCTATGAACGGGAGACGGGCGCGCTCGAGCTCGAGGTCGCCGGCATCAAGATCGGCAGCGGCAAGGTCGCGCTGCACGCGAGCTTGCGTGAAGAGAGATGGAACGCTCGCGTGACGCTCGATGAGGTGCCGCTCGATACGCTGGTTGCGCTCAGCCGCGCCGCGGATGTGACTCTGCCCATCGAAACCGCCACGGGCTCGACGAGCCTGGAGATTCGGGCGAACGGTCGCGACACGGACGTCGTCGACGCTCGAGCAAAGGGCACTGTGCAGCAACTCGTCTCGAATAATGAGAGCGGCAGCTTCGCGACCGATGGTGTCGCGGCACGCTTCGAGATTGCACTCGCCCGAGCGCAGGAGGCGTGGACGTACGACGCCAACGTCGTCTTAGATAACGGTCAAGGCTATGCGGAACCCTTCTTTCTCGACTTCGGCGTGCACGCGCTCGAGCTCACCTCGCGCGGAACGCTCGTGGGCACGGATCGGCTGAATGCGCAGACATTCCGTGTCGCGCATGCGGGCGTGCTGAATGCACACGGTCAAGCGGCGCTCGATTTCACACAAGAACAGCCTTTGCGCGATCTCGAGCTTCAGATCGCTGCGCTCGAGTTTCCTGGCGCGTATGAAACGTATCTGCAGCCGTTGCTGCTCGACACCGATTTCAAGTCGCTGCGGATGACGGGCGGACTCTCCGGCGCGATTTCGATCGCCGACGGCGAGCCGCGCGAGATTCGAATGGCGTTCGACGCGATCGATGTCGAGGGTGATCAGCCGGCGATCGCGCTCAAGGGTGTGCGAGGCACGTTCAACTGGACGTCGCAGGGTGCGCCGACGCCTTCTGAGCTCGCGTGGTCTGCTGCAGGTTTCTACGGGATCGAGCTCGGCGAGTCGGCCTTGCGCTTCGCAACTGCCGGGAAGGATTTCGAGCTGTTGACGCCGACTCGGATTCCGCTCTTCGACGGCGCATTGGAGATCGATGCACTCACAGTGCACGGCGCCGGTTCCGAAGATGTCGGCTTCCGAGTCGACGCGACGATTCAGCCGATCAGCGTTTCGCGGTTGTGCAACGCGTTCGGTTGGCCCGAGTTCGGCGGCCGCGTGAGCGGTGCCATCTCGAACTTGCAGCTCGAGGACGGCGTACTGACGCTTGCGACGACGCTACGCGCACAAGTGTTCGACGGCCTCGTCACCGTAAAAGACCTGCGGCTCGAAGACCCGTTCGGCAGCTGGCCGCGGTTCTCGGCGGACATCGACTTGGAGACACTCGATTTGGAGCTGCTGACAGGTGCGTTCTCGTTCGGTCGCATCACCGGACGCTTGTCGGGTGGTATCCATGGGCTCCAGCTCTTCAATTGGTCACCGATTGCATTCGATGCTCGCTTGTTTACGCCCGAGAACGACCGCTCACGACATCGCATCAGTCAGCGCGCCGTCGAGAACATCGGCAGTATCGGCGGTGGCGGTGCGGGGGTGACGGCGGCACTCTCGAACGGGGTGCTACGCTTCTTTGACGACTTCAACTACGCGCGGCTCGGCATTACCTGCAAGCTCGAGAACGAGGTCTGTCAAATGGGGGGTGTCGGACCGGCGCCGAACGGTGGCTACTATCTCGTGCAGGGGCGAGGGTTGCCGCGCATCGATGTCATTGGCAATTCACGGCGGGTCGATTGGCCTCGACTCGTGCAGCAGCTCATCGCGGCGACCGAGTCCGGCGGGCCAATCGTCGACTGAGGCATGAAGGTGGTGCGCAACACCGGCCGATCGGTTTAATCTCGGCAGTCAGTTCACCACGGGTTCAGACGGCCCCAGGTAAAGATCGATCAACGTCCTGGGTTAGCAGGACGGATCAGCGCTTTCTCAGGAGTTGAAAGATGTCTCGATTGGCAGTGCTCAAAGTTCTCGCGATCGCGTTCGTGGTGTCCTCCTGCGTCACGATCAATGTGTATTTCCCGGCCGCCGCTGCGGAGAAGGCCGCGGATCGCATCATCGAGGATGTCTGGGGAAAGCAGTCCGCGAATAAACCCGATGCCGCAGTTCCCGCGGACCAAGACAAAGGCACGTGGGAGTTCAAGCCGCGCGCGAAGCGCGTGATGCTCGCGGCCGCATCGTCTGTGCTCGATGTGCTGATCTCGCCGGCACATGCGCAAGCCGATCTGAACGTTTCGACGCCCGCGATTCGACAACTGACCCAATCGATGGAAGCTCGGCATGCCAAGCTCAAGAGCTACTACGACGCAGGCTCGATCGGCTTCACGCAAGACGGCCTGATCGAAATTCGGGATCAGAATTTGATCCCGCTCGCCGAGCGCAATGCGGCGCGTAAGCTCGTCGCCGAAGAGAATGCAGATCGCGCAAACCTCTATCGGGAGATCGCGACTGCGAACAGTCATCCCGAATGGGAAGCGGACATTCGCAAAACGTTCGCGGAGCGCTGGATCAGCAAAGCGAGCCCGGGCTGGTATTTTCAGGACGCGAGCGGCGCCTGGAAACAGAAGTAGGCCGGCCGCACACGGCCCGCCTACTTCCTTGTAGGTCGGGATTTATCCCGACCAAAAGAAAAGATACGTCGGGATGAATCCCGACCTACAAGGGAGTCGGAATTCATTCCGACCGAGAAAAGACGCGCCGGGATGAATCCCGCCCTCCAAAAAAAAGCCCCGCATCTGCGGGGCTTCTCGTCTCCGGACCGACGACTTCTTCTTGTTGTTTGGGTGCGCCGACCAAATCAGGAAACGTCGCTGTCGCTCTAACCCTTCTAGCTTCACCGCGCCCATAGAGCTGCGTCGGCGGCCCGTTCCAGGGCATTCGTTGTCTCCCTAAAGAGGTTCTCCCCTAGCGGTGCCATCCCCGCTTTCTCTGCCTACCTCGCATCGACACCGACGAGGGTATCGCGCGATTGCATACATCGTTAGCAAGTCACGTGCCGCGTCCGCGCGCGTTGCAACAACGTCAATGATTTACAGGCTGGAAGCACAACCGGCGCCTCGGCGTGAACATCGCAACTGTAAACGCGCTCGACAGTTGGTCTCACAGCCCCATCGACGACTCTTCCTCTCCGCGCTCGCCGAGCTCGCCGCGAGAGAGATCCTCCGCTTCTCGTTCGTCATGTGCTCTGCCAAGCGATTCTCGCGGAGACGCAGCGACGCAGAGGTAAGAAGGAGAGAGAAGATTTCTTCTACTTCCGATCTCTGCGTCACTGCGCCTCTGCGAGCGTATCTCTTGATCATCGCGAAGTTCGGATGGATCCCCGCCTTCGCGGGGACGACGCTAAGGTTCACGTCCCTTAGCGTGCTCTGCGAGAGTCATTCCTCACTTTCCTCAGATGGATCCACGCCTCCGCGAGGACGACGTTCGGCGCGGCGTCGGTTTCAATACCGCGGCAGCTCCAACGTCACGATGACGCCCGTCAGATCTGCCGCGTTTTCCGCTCGGACCGTGCCGCCGTGGAAGTCGGCGATGAGCCGCACGATGTAGAGGCCGAGACCGAGGTGCGGTTTGCCTTCGGCGCCCGCGCGGCCGCTCACGAGCGATTCGAACAGGCGATCGTCCAAGCCCGGTGGCAGTAGCGGCCCCTCATTGCGCACGCTCAAGCGGCACGCACGCGTGTCGCCTTCGAGTCCGATCGTGATTGTCCCGCCATCCGGTGTGAAGTCGATCGCGTTGTCCATCAACTTATCGAGGAGTTGCGCGATGAGATCGGGTGAGCCGATCACGTGGCACGTCTCGAGCGCGAGTGCGGCGACGATCTGACGCTGCGAGAACGTCTGCCGATACGCCTGGCTCATGTTGCGCGCGAGCTCGGCGAGATCGAACCGGACTCGCTCGGTTTGATCGATGCTCTGTTCGACGCGTGTCGCTTCGCTGAGCGCGGTCAGAATACCGTGCATGCGCGCGGACCCTTGTCGCGCGCGATCGAGATAACTTTGAGCCGGGGTGGGCAGTTGTTCTTCCGAGGCGAGATTGTCGAGCGATGAGCTCACGATCGTGAGCGGCGTGCGCAGCTCGTGCGACAACTTCGTGCCGAGCGTTTGCAGGTAGCTCGTGTATTCCTTGAGTCGATTGAGAAGGATGGCGTAGCTGCGCGCGAGCGCGCCGAGCTCATCGCGCGCACGCGTATCCGGTATCGTCGCCTCGATCCTGCCTTCGGGCGTCAGGGCCGTGGAGGCCGCGCGGCTCAAGCGGCGGATACGGTGCGACAGTCGCGCGGCGAACAACAGCATGATGACGACGGTGAAGGCCGTCGCGATGAGCGTCATGTTGACGAGCCGCGTGAGCGCGACTTCGCGCACGAGCGCGAGTTGTTCTCCCGGTTGTTCGAGCACGAGCGCGCCGAAGGATTCACCTTGCATCTGTACGGGCACCGCGGCGCGAATGAGCGACGGCTCGCCCGCGGCTTGCTCGAACCAGATCGCCGTGCGCACACCTTCGCGCGCTTCATTCACAGGCGAGCCCCACATGCCATACGGCAGCCCATACGCTTGCACCGGCGCTTCGTTCCCCGCGAAGAGCACGCGATAGATGGAACGCGCGAACCCCTCTTCACCGCGGCGAAGACCGGCATCGTCGCTGCTTGCATCGACGCGGATCGAGCCTGCGCGTGCAAGCAACCATCCGTGCGCGTCGACGACGGACACGCGCGTACCCTCGGGTGCAAAGCGTTCGAGCCGATTCTTCAGGAGCTCCGATCCCGTGTGCACGGCGGCCAGCGGCGTACTCGCGACCGGCGCATTGCTCGAATCGAGCGCGTACACGGCGAGACTCGTGCCGAACGAATTGACTGGGGCGCGCAATTCGACGGCATAACCCTCGCCGGTTTCGCGCCACACGCCGGTGACATAGGGCACGCCTTCTTCGGTCGGCATCCACGGCATGCCGATCTCGCTCGAGCGCACGATGAGCGGGCCCGGTGCGACTGCGCTCAGCGACCAGGCGCGTTCGTGGCCGAACTCATCTCGCATGAGCACGATGAGCCGATCCGAGGAGGTCTTCGGCAGGAACTCAGTGGGTGAAGGGATTTCGTATTCGATGCGAGCACGCTGTACTTGCGCGAAGAAGTGCATCGAGCGCCCATGCACGCCGAGACGCATCTTTAATGCCGCGGGCTGCTCTTCGTTGCTGAAACCGGGGACGTATCGCGACGGCTCGGGCCATTCGTCGGCGAAGCCATCGACCAGCGGTGTCGTTGGCAAGAGCGGGGCGAACAGGTCTCCGCGCCCAGGATCGAAGTGTTCGGAAAGATCGCGTGTGCGATACAGAAGCTCGGGTTCGCTCGCGACCACACGACCCAACACATCGGCGGTTGCGAGCACGGAGGCTTCTTGGCCGAGGCGAAGCGTGAGCTCCATTTCCTGTGCGTAACGCCATCCCGCCCACGGCAGCACGAGCGTGAGCAAGCTGAGGAGCAGGAGCTTCGCGCGGAGAGACATCTATGCGGCCGACGCGCTACGGGAATCGATCGAACTCATGCCTCCTTCCACCGATATCCCATTCCGTACATGGTTTCGATGTTGTCGAAGGCAGGATCGATCGCTTGGAATTTGCGGCGAATGCGTTTGACGTGCGAAGTGATCGTGTTGTCGTCGAGCACGACATTTGCGGCGTCCATCAGCTGCTGCCGATTCTTTACGTGCCCAGGATTCTTCGCGAGCGCGTGCACGATCCAGAACTCGGTTAACGTGAGGCCGAGCGGCTTGTTGTGCCACGAGGCGCTGAGCCGCGCGGCATCGATCGCCAGCTCGCCGCGTGTGAGAACCTGGTCGCGATCCGACGGCTGCGTGAGCGCCTCGATACGGCGGAAGAGCGCGCTTACGCGCGCCACGAGATGCGTCAGACTGATGTCCTTCGTTAGATAGTCATCGGCCCCGAGGCGCAGGCCCGACACCGCATCGAGCTCGCTATCCCGCGCCGTCAAAAAAATGATCGGCAGTTCCGCCGACATCGCTCGCAATTCCCGACACAACTCGAAGCCGCCTTCGGCTTCTTCGCGCAAGCCTACGTCGATGACTGCGAGATCCGGCAAGCGGGCCCGGAAGGCTTCCAGGGCTTCCTTGCGCGAGCCATAGGCGCGTGTGGCATAGCCGTGCCGCTGGAAGGCGTCGGCGTAGTTGTCTCGGAGCGCAGGTTCGTCTTCGACGATGGCGATCAGTTTTTTCATGAGCGGCGAGGGCGATGATCGACTCGGCGCAGTGTAGCGCTCTCGGTCGCCGCCCGCGCGGCCTGCCATGATTCATCACAATCGAGTGGTAGGTCGGAATTCATTCCGACCTGCTCGGGCGAAGTCGGAATGAATTCCGACCTACGAGTTAGAAGGCGCTGATTCCTGTTAGGGCTCGTCCGACCGTGAGCTGGTGAACGGTTTCGGTGCCCTCGTACGTGATCACGCTTTCGAGATTCAGGGCGTGGCGAATCGGGACGTACTCCACGCTAATGCCGGCGCCGCCGAGTAGATCGCGCGCATCGCGGGCGATCTCAATCGCCGCGCGGGTGTTGTTCCATTTCGCCAGCGACACCTGCGTCGGCGACATTTCGCCCGCGTCCTTCAAGCGACCGAGCTGCAAGGCGAGGAGCTGCGCGCTCGTGATCTTGCGCGCCATTTCCGCGAGTCGAATCTGCGCCGATTGCGTCGCCGCGAGCGGCTTACCGAACAGCGTGCGGGTCTTCGCGTAGTCGATCGCTTGTGCGAGACACGCCTGCGCGGCACCCGTGACGCCCCAGCAGATGCCATAGCGCGCTTGGGTGAGACACGAAAGCGGCCCTTTGAGTCCAACGACGCCGGGCAGAACGTTCGACTCCGGCACGACGACGTTGTCGAAGAACAGGCTCGAGGTAATCGAAGCGCGCAAGCTCATCTTGTGCTTGATCAACTCGGCCGAGAAGCCTTTGAAATCCTTCTCGACGAGAAAGCCGCGAATCCCTTCCTCCGTTTGCGCCCACACGACGGCGACGTCTGCGATCGAACCGTTCGTGATCCACATCTTCGCGCCGTTCAGGACCCAATCCTGACCCTTGCGGCGCGCGTTCGTCTTCATGTTGGCGGGATCCGATCCGCCGTGCGGCTCCGTCAATCCAAAGCACGCGATGGCTTCGCCTTTGGCCATTCGCGGCAACCATCGCTCGCGTTGCTCTTCGCTGCCATAGGCGTAGATCGGAAACATGCAAAGGCTCGATTGCACGGAGACGAAGCTTCGCAGCCCGGAGTCGCCGCGCTCGAGCTCCTGGCAGATGAGGCCGTAACTCACCGAGTTGAGACCCGCGCAACCGTAGCCTTCGATCGTGCTGCCGAGCACACCGAGCTGTGCGATCTCGGGGATGAGCTCGCGCGGGAAGCGTTCATGCTCGAAGCATTCGCCGATGATGGGCAGAACTTGCTCATCGACGAATTTGCCTACCGAATCTTGCACGAGACGTTCTTCATCGCTCAGCAATGCGCGTACGGAGTACAGATCGAGCGGATCGATCTCGCGCGACTGGCTGCTGCTCGGCTGCGGAAGGTTTGCCATGGTGCATCTCCTCTTCGCACATCATAGCCCCGCCAATCCGACGTGCGCCCACGACTTGAAAACGGTATGCAATCTCCTCGCTTGTTCGCACCGGGGTACGCGAGTAGCGTATGTGGAACGTTCGGTCGCGGGGGTGATATGCGGACCGTGGAGCAGTGGCTCACCGAGTACGGTGAAAGCCACCAACATGAAACGAACAAAACGCTGCACTGGATTTGCGTGCCGGCGATCGTCGTGAGCCTAGTCGGGCTTCTCTGGTCGATTCCCGTGCCGGATGCGGTCCGCGATCTGTCGCCGCTCGCGAATTGGGGCACGTTCGTGCTTGCGCTCGGGGTGCTCTATTACCTGCGCATGTCGTTCTCGCTCGCGCTCGGCATGCTTGCGTTCGTCATTCTCGTCACGCTCGCGATCCTCGGTTTGCAGAATCTCCCGTGGCCGCTCTGGGCGGTTTGCCTGACGATCTTCGTCATCGCCTGGATCGGGCAGTTCATCGGGCATCACTACGAAGGCAAGCGACCCTCGTTCTTCAAAGACCTGCAGTTCCTGATGATTGGCCCGCTGTGGCTCATGAGCTTCGTCTATCGGAAGCTGCGCATTCCGTATTGAGGTCACTCGGGGTGCGTGGGGTCGTCTGTCGGCGTCCAACGACTTAGGGAACGACCGCATCTCACCGTCCAGGCATCCCAGCTACAATTAAGCCGACGTTCAGCGCTGGCCCGCGAGGCTGAAGCGTAGGACTTACCTTTACGCAGGAGCACAGGAGTTACGAGGCTATGCAGAATCCATTCATCAGAGTGCTGAGCGTGAGCACGCTCGTCGTGTTTACCGCGGTTGCTTGTACGACCGTCAACCCGTACACCCGCGAAGCGCAGACGAGCAAAGCGGTGAAGGGTGCAGGAATCGGTGCGGCCGCGGGCGCGGTTGCAGGACTTCTGACGAAGGGCGACAAGCTCGAGAACGCACTGATCGGCGCCGGTGTCGGTGCACTCGCCGGCGGCGGGGTCGGCTACTACATGGACGTGCAGGAAGCGAAGCTGCGCCAACGACTTGAAGGCACTGGCGTGAGCGTCACACGCGTTGGTGACAACATCACGTTGAACATGCCGAGCAGCATCACGTTCGCGCTCAACAGTGCGGACTTGAACGCGCAGTTCTACAGCGCGCTCGAAGGCGTCGCGCTCGTGCTGAAGGAGTACAACAAGACCGTCGTCGAGATTGCCGGTCATACCGACAGCAGCGGCAGCGATGCGTACAACCTGCAGCTCTCTCAACGACGCGCACAAGCCGTTGCGAGCTACCTGACGGGTCAGGGCGTAAAAACCGAGCGTTTGATTACGGTCGGTGCGGGCGAGGCGTATCCCATCGCGTCGAACGACACGGAGCAGGGCCGCGCAGCGAACCGACGCGTGGAGCTGACGATCGTTCCCGTGACGAAGTAGTTCGCGCGAGCGGATCTAAACGATCCGCTGATGCGACAGACAAATGAAAAAGGCCGGCATTGCCGGCCTTTTTCTTTGCGAGTCAGAAGTCCTCGACGCTACGCGGGCTCAGCGATCAGACCTCGGAGCTTCTTGATCGCATTGGCCTCGATCTGACGAATGCGCTCTGCCGACACGCCGTAACGATCGGCGAGCTCATGCAGCGTCGCTTTCTCTTCCGTCATCCAGCGGCTTTGCAGGATGTTGCGGCTTCGGTCATCGAGCGTTTCCATCGCTTGCGACAGACGTTCCGCAGTGTCCTCATCCCATTGCTCGCGTTCCACCGCGACCGAAGGATCGGCCTCGGGATGCGGCAGATAGGTCGACGGCGAGTACGACGTTTCATCGTCATCCGAGTCCGGCGCCGGATCGAACGACAGATCACGCGAGCTCAAGCGCTGCTCCATGTCCGTCACTTCGGCGGGCGTCACGCCGAGGTCTTCCGCGATCGCTCTCGTCTCGCTCTCCGTGAGCCAGCCGAGGTTCTTCTTGAAGCGGCGCAGGTTGAAGAACAACTTGCGTTGCGCTTTGGTCGTCGCGATCTTCACGAGACGCCAGTTACGCAGCACGTACTCGTGGATTTCCGCGCGGATCCAATGCACGGCGAACGAGACGAGCCGCACGCCGACATCCGGGTCGAAGCGCTTCACGGCTTTCATCAAGCCGACGTTGCCTTCTTGGATCAGATCGCCGACGGGCAACCCATAACCGGTGTAGCCGCGGGCGATGTGTACGACGAAGCGAAGGTGCGACAGCACGAGCTGTCGAGCAGCATCCAAATCGCCTTCGTCACGAAAACGGTGAGCAAGTGCCACCTCATCCTCGCGCGACAGCACGGGAATGCGAGCGACACGATCAACATAGGCATCAAGGCTCCCGACCGGGCCGGCGAAGACCAAATCGGTGCTCGAGCGCACAAGTGCGGTTGTGGCCGTCATCAGTAACCTTCCCTCCTGCATGGATCGACTTTCCGATCCCGTTTTGGCTGAATCTTAGCAGTCGTTCCTTTTGAGTGCTAACGGCGGCAAAAGTTCAGCCCCGGACCCGGCCGTTTCCCGACGAGGTCGCAACGTAAGCCTTTGTTTTTGAATGCCTCCCAGCTCCAAAGGTTCCGGGGCGGCCTCAGGTCGGCTCGATGTTTCGCAAGTGCCGGGAGGCTGACAGGAAGGAGCCCACCCAACCGAGGGCGGCGCCCGTCAGTAGGAGGCGAAGGGAGGTGATGAGGTCTAGGGCGGCGACCTCGAAGGAGCTTCCATAAAGGGTTGCGATCCGCGCAACCGGGTCTCGAAGGGCCCCGACGACGATCGCCGTAATGATCCATGCGAGCACTGCCCCGCCGAGGCCGTACCACACCCCGCTGTAGAGAAAAGGCCGACGCACGAATGCGTTGCTCCCGCCGACGAGCTTCGTGACCTCGATTTCGGCACGGCGGTTCTGAATATCCAGGCGAATCGTGTTGCCGACGATCACGAGCACCCCGAGCGCCAAAACGGCCGTCGCGATGATGACGGCGCGCCCGACTGCCGCAAGGATCGCGTTCAGCCGATCGACCCAGCCGGTGTCCAGCTGCACGATGTCGACGGAGGGCAATTCGCGGATCGATTCGGCCAAGCTGGCGAGATTCTCTGACGAGACATACTGCGGATCGGGCCGCACGATCAGCGCATGAGGCAACGGATTCTCGTTCAGCGCATCGATCGCTTCGCCGAACCCCGATTCTCGCTTGAACTCCTTCAAGCCGTCTTCCGCCGTAATCAACTGCACTTCGGCCACATCGCGCCGTTGTCGAATACGGTCCGCAATCTGCTTCGCCTCGCTCTCCGATGTGGGCCGCTTGAGGAAGACGGAGATGTCGAGCGCGCGATTCCAATCGCCCGTTGCGCGCTGTGCGTTCGAGACCAGCACGTGCAAGCACGTCGGCAGCGCGAGCGCGATTCCGATGACGAGCATCGTGAGCAAGGTCGAGAACTTCTGCTGCGACAAGCGCCCAAGCGAACCGATGAGCGTTTGCAGGTGACGCGTGAGCCAGACGCTCATGGCGATTCTCCTGCTTCGCGCTCGAGGAGCTTGCCGGGGTCGAGGAGTCGCGGACTCTCGGCCGCGTCGGCGGCGAGCGATTCGACGATCCGTCCGCCTTCGAGCCGCACGCGACGCACGGGGAAATGTTCGAGCAGGTATAAGTCGTGGCTCGCGACGAGCACCGTGACGCCCACTTCGTTGAACCGTTTGAAGATGTTCATCACTTCGACGGAGAGATCCGGATCGAGATTGCCGGTCGGCTCATCCGCGATCAGCAGCGGCGGCTTACTCACGACCGCGCGCGCGATGCCGACGCGTTGCTGCTCGCCGGTCGACAGCTCGAGGGGCAGGCTCTGCTCGCGACCGAGCAATCCGACTTGATCGAGTGCCGCGCGAACGCGTTTACCGATTTCCTTCGAACCCACACCGGCGATGATGAGCGGCAAGGCCACATTGTCGAAGATCGTGCGGTCGTGCAGCAGCTTGTGATCTTGAAAGACCATGCCGATCTGCCGCCGAAACGCCGGGATCTTCCTGCGCGAGACGCCCGCGACGTTCTGCCCGTTCACGATGAGTTGCCCGCGGCTCGGTCGCTCGATCAGCGCAATCAACTTGAGCAGGCTCGACTTGCCCGCGCCGGAGTGCCCCGTGATGAAGACGATCTCACCGCTCGCGATCTCGAGCGACAGATCGCTGAGTGCCTCACGGCCGTTTGGATAGCGTTTGTGGACGTGATCGAAGCGGATCATTTCTGGGCTGGGGGCTGGAGGCTGGGGGCTGGGGCCAGAAGGGTTGCGTGAATCTCTCGGCGTATATGCATAGGTGCGGAGCACTTTCTGAATAGGTGCGTCATACCGGCAGGCAGCTCACGAGGATCCAGAAAAGCTGAAGAGTACATACATGTCTTTTTTTCTGGCCCCAGCCTCCAGCCTCCAGCCCCCAGCCGAGCGGAAGAGTACACGTCTTTAGCTCTCGCCCCAGCCTCCAGCCTCCAGCCCCCAGCCGAGCGAAGCGTTCACGCGCCTTCGCGCTTCAAAAGCGCATCCACGAACGCTTCAGCTTCGAATTCTTGGAAATCCTCTGCGCTCTCGCCAATCCCGATGAATCGGATCGGCAGCTTGAGCTCGCTTGCGATCGCAAACACGATCCCGCCTTTCGCCGTACCGTCGAGCTTCGTGAGCACGACACCGGTGACGCCGAGTGCTTCGTTGAACAAGCGCGCTTGTTGAAGCGCATTCTGTCCCTGACTCGCATCGAGTACCAGCAGGATTTCGTGAGGTGCGTTCGCATCGACTCGGCCCATCACGCGCTTTACTTTTTTGAGCTCGTCCATGAGGTTCGTCTGCGTATGCAGCCGGCCCGCTGTGTCCGCGATCATGACGTCGATGCCGCGCGATTTCGCAGCTTGCATCGCGTCGAAGACGACAGCGGCGGGATCAGCACCGGTCGCCTGTGCGATGACTGGGACTTCGTTGCGCTGACCCCAGATTTGGAGCTGCTCGACCGCCGCCGCTCGGAACGTGTCGCCCGCGGCCAGCATCACTTTCAGGTCGTGCAGCTTCATCTGTCGGGCGAGCTTGCCGATCGTCGTCGTCTTGCCCGCGCCGTTGACGCCCACGACCAAGATGGCGAACGGAGCAGTGTTCTCATCGATGAGGAGCGGCTTCTCGACCGGCGTGAGCACTTCGAGCAATGAGCTGCGCAACGCGGCGAGGAGTGCGTTGAGATCAGCGAGCTCTTTGCGCGCGACCTTCTTGCGCAGCCCGTCAAGGATTCGCTCGGTCGTCTCGACCCCGACGTCTGCAGTAATGAGGCGCGTCTCGAGCTCCTCGAGCACTGTCTCGTCGATCTTGCCGCCGGGCAGGAGATTGGCGAGATCGTAAGTGAGCCACGAATCACCCTGATTCAGCTTGGCGCGCAACCGCGAGAAGAAACCTTTCTTCTCCCCGTCGGCGGCGGCGGGAGCGGGTGCGGCGGGATCTTTCGACTTGGATCTGAAACCGAACATCGAGACGTATTCCTTTGGAGCAGGCGGAGATTCTAAAGGAAGCAACGCGTTCGCTCGCTCGAAAAGGCCGGTTATGATCCGCCGATGTCGCGCGCCGAAGAAAAGAGACCCGTCAGTTCGGCACATTCTGCTGCCCACCGCCTACGGATCGTCGGCGGGCGCTGGCGCGGGCGACGCATCGATTTTCCTGCAATCGCTGCCATACGTCCCACGCCGGATCGCGTGCGCGAGACGCTCTTCAATTGGTTGCAGCACTCGATCGTGGGTGCGCGCTGCCTGGATCTGTTCGCCGGCAGCGGGGCGCTCGGTCTCGAGGCCCTCTCACGCGGCGCAGCGCATGCGACGTTCGTCGATCGCGAGCGGCGCATCGGCCAACACCTGCAGCAGGCGCTCGAGCGTTTTGAAGCGACGAACGCGAACGTCATCGTCGCCGAGGCCGCGCAATTTCTGGGGTGCGCGCCCGAACCCTACGACATCGTGTTCCTCGATCCGCCGTTCGCCGCGGACGTATTGCCGCAGACTTTCCGAGGCCTGACTGCCGGTTGGCTGCGGCCCGGCGCGTTCATCTATGTGGAGTGCTCCGCGGATTCGCCGCTGCCCGCGTTGCCCGAGGGTTGGACGGTTTATCGCAGTAAGCGTGCTGGGCAGGTCGGCTATCATTTGCTGCGCGCTGCCGCCGCACGCGTTGAGGAGAATCTTGCATGAAAGGCGCCATGTATCCGGGCACGTTCGATCCGATCACGAACGGCCACCACGATCTCGTGCGCCGCGCGGCAGCGATCTTCGGCCGAGTTGTCGTCGCTGTCGCCGCGAATCCTGGGAAAGCGCCGCTCTTCACGTTGGACGAACGCGTGGAGCTCGCGCGCGAAGTGCTCGCGGATGTGCCGTCGGTCGAAGTGACGGGCTACACGGGGCTGACCGTGGACTTCGCGCGCGAGCACAACTTGCCGGTCATCGTTCGCGGGCTTCGTGCAGTGTCGGACTTCGAGTTCGAGTTTCAGCTCGCGACCATGAGCCGCCATCTGTCGGATCGAGTGGACTATGTCTTCATGACACCGACCGAGCAATTCAACTTCATCTCATCGACGTTGGTGCGTGAGATCGCAAGCCTGGGCGGCAACGTCTCGCAGTTCGTGCATCCGTCGGTCGGGGCCGCCTTGCAGCGCGCTTGGGCCCGGCGTCGCGCCGCGAAGTGAGCCGCATCCCCAACTCATCAACGCTGACACTGCGGGCAGAAATACGTCGAGCGCTGCCCTAGCACGAAGTGTTTGATCGGCGTGCCGCAGACGAGGCACGGCTCACCTGAACGCTCGTAGACGTACAGTTTCTGCCGAAAGTACCCAGGCATGCCATCCGGATTGATGTAGTCGCGAAGCGTCGTCCCGCCTGCTTGGATTGCGTTCTCCAGCACCGCTTGGATAGCGACGACGAGCGCTTCGATCTCCGCGCGTCGAAGGCGGCCGGCCGCGCGGCGCGGTCGAACGCGTGCGCGGAAGAGCGCTTCGCTCGCATAGATATTGCCGACCCCGACAACGACTTGGGCATTCATCAGCGCCTGCTTGATCGCAACTCGGCGGCCCTTGAGCGCGCGTGCGAGATACGTCGCGTTGAAATCGTCCGTGAGCGGCTCGGGACCGAGCGAGGCGAGCAGCGGATGTGCGAGCGGATCCTTTGGCGTCCAGAGCAAGCTGCCGAAGCGGCGCGGATCGTTGAACCGCATGCAGACTGCATTCTCGAGCACGAGATCGACATGGTCGTGCGGCAGCGGCGGAGTCGCGCTCGGCAAGAGTCGCAAGCTCCCGGACATTCCGAGATGCAGAATCATCGAGCCGCGTTCGAGATCGAAGATCAAGTACTTCGCTCGACGTCGTAGCGCACGGATCGATTGTCCGGCGACCGCACCCGCGAATGAACGCGGGATGCGCCATCTGAGGCGCGGCTCGCGCACGATCACGGCTTCGATCGTGCGATTGAGCACCGTCGGAGCGATCCCTCGGCGCGTCGTTTCGACTTCAGGAAGTTCTGGCATGCACGGAATAGCGGGAGGCGGTCGCTGGTAAATGGCCGGCAACTCCCAATATAAAGTGCGGAGCGACGCTGCTGCTCATGATGTGATGCGGGTCACGGACCGATGGAACACGAACCGGCGCCCGCGGATCTAGTCTTCGTACCAGGGTTTCGCTCATTTGTACCGCTGCGGGTCGTCCGTTATAGTCCGCCGACTTGCTGATTTTCCCTAATCTGTTCGCTCAACGATCGTTGCAAGGCTCTCCTGTGAATCTCGACTTTCTCTATGGTTTTCTAGACCTTAGCTTTTGGGGCTACGCACTGATCACTTTCGTGATGGTGCAGTTCACGTTCATGGCGGTCACGCTCTACCTCCACCGTGACGCCGCACACCGCAGCCTCGATCTGCATCCCGCCCTTCGGCACATCTTTCGATTCTGGCTATGGATGAGCTCCGGCATCCTCACGCGCGAGTGGGTTGCCGTGCACCGCAAGCATCATGCGCGGTGCGAGACGCCGGAAGATCCGCACAGCCCCGTGATTTTCGGCCTGAAGAAAGTCCTACTCGAAGGCGCCGAGCTGTATCAAGTCGTCGCGCGCGATCCTGAGGTCTGCGAGAAGTTCGGCCGCGGTACGCCGAACGACTGGATTGAGCGTAACGTTTACTCGAAGTACCGAAATACCGGCATCGTGCTGATGGTCATTACCGATCTGCTGCTGTTCGGTGTGCCGGGCATCATCATCATCGCGATTCAAATGATGGCCATGCCGGTCATGGCCGCGGGCGTCATCAACGGCCTCGGCCATCACACCGGTTATCGCAACTTCGAATGCCCGGATGCGGCGACGAACATCGTGCCGTGGGGCTTCATCGTCGGCGGCGAAGAGCTGCACAACAACCACCATGCGTTTCCGAGCTCCGCGAAGTTCTCGATTCGCAAGTGGGAGTTCGATATGGGATGGCTCTACATCCGCATCTTCCAGACGCTCGGGCTCGCGAAGGTGATCCGAGTGGCGCCAGAGCCTGCGATCGTACCGAGCCGCAAGCACATCGATCTCGAGACGCTGCGCGCTGTGATCGTCAATCGCATGCACGTCCTGCGCGCTTACACGAAGACCGTGATCATTCCTGTGTTCAAGCAGGAATTGCAGACGGCCAGTGGCAACATCAGCCGCCGCGTGAAGAAGCTGCTCGTGCGTGAGCCCGTCCTGCTCGACAACCAAGCGCAGTCGAAACTGCGTGAGGTGCTCGCAAAGAACCAGACGCTCCACACGGTGCATGAATTCCGCGAGCGCCTGAGCGTCCTCTGGAGCGGTGCGAACATGAGCAACGAGAAGTTGCTGCAGCACCTGAAGGATTGGATCGCGCAGGCCGAAGCGAGCCGCATCAAAGCGCTACAAGACTTCGCCGCGAGCCTTCGAGGATACGCGCTGCAGGGCGCCGCCACGTAGCGGCGTCGCCAGGCTGTAGGCTGTAGGCTGTAGGCTGTAGGTAGAAAAAAAAGCCCGCCGTAAGGCGGGCTTTTTGTTTCTGGGTGACTGCTACGGCAACACAGGGGGGGCAGGCGGCTCTTGTCTACCTACAGCCTACAGCCTAGAGCCTACAGCCTAAAAAAACCCGCCATTCGGCGGGTTTTTCTCACTTAATCTTCGCTTCCTTATAAGGCACGTGCTTACGTACCTTCGGATCGAATTTCTTCACTTCCATCTTGTCCGGGTGGAGGCGCTTGTTCTTCGTGGTGGTGTAGTAGTGACCGGTTCCGGCGGTCGACACGAGCTTGATCTTCTCACGCATGGCTTGAAGCTCCTCTTAGACCCGCTCGCCCTTGGCGCGAAGGTCGGCAACCACTTGGTCGATGCCGCGCTTCTCGATCGTGCGCAGACCGCGCGTGGACACGCGCAGGCTCACGAAGCGGCGCTCGCTCTCGAGCCAGAAACGATGCACGTGCAGGTTCGGCAAGAACCGGCGACGGCGCTTGTTGTTCGCGTGAGAGACGCGATTTCCAGTGACCGGTCGCTTACCGGTGACTTCACACACTCTGGACATGACGGATTCCTCAAGGGTTCGGCCACGCCTGACTGGCTGGGGGCCGAAAAACGAGTCGCGCTTTATACCAGTGCTTGGGCCCGATAGGAAGGGCCCCAAGCACGGTGAACGGCGGACAGCGGGCGGCGGACGGTGATCCGATCCAAAGAAGCGACCCGCTTACGTTCAATATGTAGGCTTTTCCCCGTTGAGGCAGTTTCATGTTGCCCCTCTTCTCATCGTCCGCCGTCCGCCGTCCGCCGTTCACCTCAAAGTAGGCCCCGCTCGGCAAAGGACTCGCAGACCCCATCCCCGACGACGAGGTGGTCGAGGA
>JBIQKP010000027.1:0-48133 GCA_044506405.1 Lysobacterales bacterium
CGCCGGTAATCCTGGCAACGAGCGTGCGGATCGGCTGGCGAACGAAGCGATCGATCAGATGCTTCGCAAGTGAATGGCGGACGGCGGACGGCGGACGGTGAAAAGACCGGTTCTCCGCTGCGATTCTGATTCTGTACACTGTCCGTCGTCCGCCGTCCGCTATTCACTGAAACATGGACTTTATCGACCTCAAGACGCAGTACCAGCGCATCCGCGAATCCGTGAACGAGCGTATCCAACGGGTGCTCGATCACGGGCAGTACATCCTCGGTAGTGAGACGGTCGAGCTCGAGCGCAAGCTTGCGGAGTACGTGGGAGCGAAGCACTGCATCGCGGCATCGAGCGGCACCGATACGCTGCTCATCGCGCTCATGGCGTATGGGGTCGGTCCTGGCGATGAAGTCATCACATCTCCGTTCACATTCATAGCGACCGGCGAAATGATTCTTCTGGCCGGGGCGAAGCCGGTCTTCGTCGACATCGATTCGCGCACGTACAACCTCGATCCGAATTTGCTCGAGCGCGCGATTACCCCGCGTACGAAAGCCATCATGCCGGTTTCGCTTTACGGCCAGTGCGCGGACTTCGATGCAATCAATGAGATCGCCAGGCGGCATCGGTTGCCTGTGATCGAGGACGGCGCGCAGAGTTTCGGTGCGCTGTACAAAGGTCGCCGCTCCTGTGCGCTTTCAGAAGTGGGATCGACATCGTTCTTTCCCTCGAAGCCGCTCGGTGCATACGGCGACGGCGGCGCACTCTTCACAGATGATGACGAGCTCGCAAAAGTGATGCGCGAGATTCGCGTGCACGGTCAGGACCGTCGCTACCATCATCCTCGGCTCGGCATCAATGGCCGACTCGATACATTGCAAGCGGCAGTGCTGCTCGCGAAGATGGAGATCTTTGAAGAGGAAGTCCAAGCGCGAAATCGTATCGGCGCGCGTTACAGCGAGATGATTCGCGAAACCTTCAAGAGCGCGGGCGACAGCTCTCGACCCGTCACGCCGTACATCGCCGCGGATGCCACGAGTGTGTACGCGCAGTACACGATCGAAGTCGAGAATCGAGAGAAAGTTGAAGCAGGTCTGAAAGCACGCGGCATTCCAACCGCTGTGCATTACCCTGTGCCGCTCCATTTTCAACCTGTCTTCGCGCACTTGGGGCAGGGGCCTGGGAGCTTCCCAGTCTCGGAAAGAGTGGCGGGTCGCGTCCTCAGTCTGCCGATGCATCCGTATCTCAGCGAGGCACAGCAGGCGAGCGTCGTCCAGGCGCTTCTTGAAGCGGTTAGCGGCTCTTGAAGCAGTTAGCGGTTAGTCTAGAGACACGCGCTGGCTGCGCTTGATGCGCGTTCGCGCCTTCAGCTTCCTTTGCTTGCGGCGCGGGGGAGGGCTAGGGAGGGGGAAGCGACGAGAAGAACGAGCTCACGACTTCGATAACATACTGTACAAGCCAACGGGCGCCTCGCCGAATCGAACTAACCGCTAACTGCTTCCCACTCAATGCGCCAAGTTATCCTCGACACCGAAACGACAGGCCTAGAGCCGGAGCAGGGTCATCGCATCATCGAAATCGGGTGCGTCGAGCTTGCGAATCGACGCAAGACCGGACGCACGTTTCACCGATATTTGCGACCTGATCGCGAAGTCGATTGGGGCGCGCTGCAAGTCCACGGCATCACGAACGAGTTCCTCGCTCAACAGCCGCGCTTTGCGGAAATCGCGGAAGAGCTGATCGAGTTCATCTCGGGAAGCGAGCTCATCATTCACAACGCTGCGTTCGACGTGGCGTTCCTCGACGCCGAGTTCAAGCGGCTGCCCGGACCGCTGCGCGTCATCCGCGAGCTCTGCAGCATCACGGACACCCTGCCGCTCGCACGCCAGATGCATCCTGGCCAGCGGAACAGTCTCGACGCCCTCTGCAAACGGTATGGCGTCGACAACTCGCGCCGCGAGTTGCACGGCGCGTTGCTCGACGCGCAGATCCTCTGCGATGTCTATCTCGCCATGACGGGCGGTCAGACCGCGCTCGTGCTCGGAGAAACCTCAGAGGTCAGTCTGCAGGTCACCTTCGAGCCGGTTGCAGCGGCGCCGCGTGCCGTCGGTGCGCTGCGCGTCGTTCGTGCAAGCGAAGAAGAGCTCGGGGCGCACGAGCGGATATTGGCGCTCATCGACAAGGCGAGCGGGGGCAAGACTTTGTGGCGACGGACGGCGGACGAAGGAGAGTGTGTGGCGTGATGCCCGCTCCCCGGTTGAATCGATACGAAATCACGTCATTCCAGTGATACAAGTCTCCATTTCGAGGCTTGTCTTATGGCATTCTTGCCGCCCTCAAAAGCGGGCATCCAACAACGCGAAGGATCGAGCTCCGTGTCTCGGGGAACTATGTCTCAATTTAGTCTGCGAACCAGCAAGATCGGTGTCATCGGCCTGGGCTACGTCGGGTTGCCGCTCGCCGTCGAATTCGGCAAGCACTACAAAACAGTCGGCTTCGACATCAAGGCTTCGCGCGTCGCTGAGCTCAAGAAGGGAAAGGATAGTACGCTCGAAGTAGACAAAGCAGAGCTGCGCTCGGCCAAGCAGCTCACGTACTCGACCAGCCTCAAGGATCTGCGCAAGTGCAACGTGTTCATCGTCACGGTGCCGACGCCGATCGACGACTACAAGCGCCCGGATCTGAAGCCCATCGAAGGTGCGAGCCAGCTCATCGGGCAGGTGTTGAAGCATGGCGATGTCGTGATCTACGAATCCACCGTGTATCCGGGATGTACGGAAGAGATCGCCGTTCCGATCCTGGAGCGGACCTCGGGCCTCAAATTCAATGAGGACTTCTTCTGCGGCTACAGCCCGGAGCGGATCAATCCGGGTGACAAGCAGCATCGCTTGACGACGATCAAGAAGATCACGTCTGGATCAACGCCGGAGGTCGCCGACTTCGTCGACTCGCTTTACGCGAGCATCGTCGAAGCCGGCACGCATAAGGCTTCGAGCATCTGCGTCGCTGAAGCGGCGAAGGTGATCGAGAATACCCAACGTGACGTGAATATCGCGCTCATCAACGAGCTCGCGCTGATCTTCAATCGCTTGGGGATCGATACCGAGGAGGTGCTAAGAGCCGCCGGTACGAAATGGAACTTCCTGCCGTTCCGGCCGGGTCTCGTCGGCGGGCATTGCATCGGCGTCGATCCGTACTATCTGACGCACAAGGCGCAAGAGATCGGATATCACCCAGAGATGATCCTCGCGGGACGCAGGATCAACGACAACATGGCGATCTACGTTGCGAGTCGCGTCACGCAACTCATGCTCAAGAAGCGCATCCACGTCAAAGGATCTCGGATTCTCATGCTTGGCTTGACGTTCAAGGAGAACTGCCCGGATCTGCGCAATTCCAAGGTGGCTGACGTCGTGCGAGAGTTGAGAAGCGTCGGCGCCAAAGTGGACGTCTATGATCCCTGGGTGGATGCGGCCGAAGCAGAGCACGAGTACGGCATCCGCCCGATTCGTAAGCCGGCGAAGGGGCGGTACGATGCGATTGTCGTCGGCGTCGGCCACGACCAGTTCAAGGAGATGGGCGTGCAGGCGATTCGCGGTTTCGCGAGGCGCCCTCATGTGCTCTACGACATCAAGTACGTTTTCGACGCGAAAGAAGTCGACGGCAGACTCTGAGTCGCGGTTAGCGGTTCGCGGTTAGTTCGGAGCCGCTGCGCAGGCCTTTGCGTGAGTGCGGAGCACAGGCATTCGCGTGTGCCTCTCGATGAGCCGAGGCGAGTCTGCTGATCAGCCCATTGAGGACCCGCCCTACCTCTCCGATGTGTTCGAGCCCAGATTGGTCAGCGGACAGAAGGCCCTGCTTCAGCGCGATCGTCATCTGCGTCTCGAGCTCCGCAAGCGAGGCGCGTGAGATGTACAGGAACTGCAGAAACTCTGCTCGGTTTTTGCGAGCAGCGCCCTCCGCTATATTGCTTGGAATGGAGACGGCAGCACGTCGCATCTGAGAGCATAATCCCCAACGCTCATCGCTCGGGAACAGACGAGTCGCGGCGTACACTTTCGTGGCCAGCTCGACGGCTTTCTGCCACGCGAGCAGATCCTTGTGACTCTCGATGCGTCCCACCAGCCTCTCACCCTGATGCCCTAGGCGACATGATGTGCTGGCCTGCAGTACCATGCGGCTCGCAAATCTTGGTGTATACGCACGAAATCGTGCGTTCGAACTAACCGCTAACCGCTAACCGCTAACCGCTTCCATGAAAATCTTAGTCACCGGTGCTGCCGGCTTCATCGGCTTTCACGTTGCACAGATCCTGCTCGCGAGGGGCGATGAGGTCGTCGGTCTCGATAACCTCAACGACTACTACGACGTGCGGCTGAAGGAGGCACGTCTCGAGATCTTGAAGCGTGCAGCCAATTTTCGCTTCGTGAAATTGGATCTGGCCGATCGAAGCGGGATGGCTGAGCTGTTCGCGAACGAGAAGTTCGAGCGCGTGGTTCATCTTGCAGCGCAGGCGGGCGTACGGTACTCCATCGAGAATCCGCTTGCGTATATCGACAGCAATGTCGTCGGCTTCGCGAACATCCTCGAAGGCTGTCGCCACAACGGCGTTGAGCATCTGTGTTACGCGTCCACGAGTTCCGTGTACGGCGCTAACACGGCAATGCCCTTCTCGGTACATCAGAACGTCGACCATCCATTGTCCTTCTATGCAGCGACGAAGAAGGCCAACGAGCTGATGGCGCATACGTACGCGCACCTGTATCAGTTGCCGGTCACCGGGCTGCGATTCTTCACCGTGTATGGGCCGTGGGGCCGCCCGGACATGGCGCTCTTCTTGTTCACGAAGAACATCCTCGCGGGCAAGCCGATCGACGTTTTCAATTACGGCAACCATCGGCGGGACTTCACGTACATCGATGACATTGCGCAAGGCGTCGTGCGTGCCATGGATCGTGTGGCGACGCCGAACGCGAACTGGGACAGCAATGCCCCGGACCCAGGCACGAGCAAGGCGCCGTACCGTCTCTACAACATCGGCAACAATCGCCCGGTGGAGCTCATGCGGTACATCGAGCTGATCGAGGCGCGTCTCGGAAAGAAGGCCGAGAAGAATTTGCTCCCCTTGCAGAAAGGAGATGTCCCGGATACATGTGCGGACATCGACGATCTTGAGCGAGACGTTGGCTATCGACCCGCAACTCCTGTCGAAGTGGGCGTGAACAACTTCGTTGACTGGTATCTCAGTTTCTACGGAAAGGGTTAAGGCGGTGCACAGAAACGCGGGGCCGATAACGGATCGGCGCATTCGCATCGGGGTCGTTGGCTGCGGGCGAATTTCAGCTAATCACTTTGGCGCGATCGCTGCGCACAAAGACAACATCGAGCTCGCGGCAGTATGCGACATCGATGCCTTGGCGCTGAAAGCCGCTGAGTCCAAGCATGGCGCCCCTGGTTACAGCTCTCTAGATGAGTTGCTGAAAGCGGCGGAGATCGACTTAGTCGCACTCTGTACACCGAGCGGCCTTCACCCTGAGCAAGCGATTCAGGTTGCCCGAGCGGGCAAGCACGTGATGACCGAGAAGCCGATGGCGACGCGCTGGGCGGACGGTCTACGCATGGTGCGTGAGTGCGATGCCGCGGGTGTGAATCTCTTCGTGGTTAAGCAGAACAGGCGGAATGCAACGCTTCAGCTCCTGAAGCGTGCGGTCGAGAAGCGCCGTTTCGGTCGCATCTACATGGTGACCATCAATGTGTTCTGGTCTCGGCCCCAATCCTACTATGACAGCGCGAAATGGCGTGGGACGTGGGAGTTCGATGGCGGGGCGTTGATGAATCAGGCGAGCCACTATGTGGATCTCGTTGATTGGCTCATCGGCCCCGTCGAGAGCGTTCAGGCCTATGTTGCTACGCTCGCTCGAAACATCCAGGTCGAGGACACTGCAACCGTCGGTGTGAGGTGGCGTTCGGGTGCTCTCGGATCTGTCAACGTGACGATGCTGACGTATCCGAAGAATCTCGAGGGTTCGATCACGATCATCGGTGAGAAGGGGACCGTCCGAGTTGGCGGCGTGGCCGTCAATGACATCCAGAACTGGGATTTCGAAGAGCCCGATGCCGACGATGAGCTCGTGAAGAATGCAAGTTACGAGACAACCTCGGTGTACGGGTTCGGACATCCTCTCTACTACGATAATGTCGTCAAAGTGATGCGCGGCGAAGCAGAAGCGGAGACTGACGGCCGCGAGGGCTTGCGTTCGCTCGAGCTCCTGATTGCAAGCTACCTCTCTGCTCGCGATGGACGACGTGTGGCTTTGCCGCTGGAGTTCTGATCGATGCCGCCAACAGTGCATGCGACCGCCATCGTGGACGAAGGCGCGCGTATCGGAGACAACACCCGCGTGTGGCATTGGGTTCACATCTGCGGTGGCGCTGTGGTCGGCGAACGCTGCTCGCTCGGACAGAACGTGTTCGTTGGCAACCGCGTGCGCATCGGCAACAACGTCAAGATCCAGAACAACGTATCGGTGTACGACAACGTTACGCTGGAAGATGACGTGTTCTGCGGCCCGAGCATGGTGTTCACGAACGTCTACAATCCCCGGTCCGCAGTGTCGAGAAAAGATGAGTACCGCGATACGCTAGTGCGGCGCGGCGCCACGCTGGGCGCGAATTGCACGATCGTGTGCGGTGTGACCATCGGCGAGTACGCGTTCATCGGCGCTGGCAGCGTCGTGAACCGAGACGTGCCGAGCTTCGCCTTGATGGTCGGCGTACCCGCGCGTCAGATCGGATGGATGAGTCGGTTCGGTGAGCGGCTCGATCTGCCTCTTGCGGGAGACGCGAGCACGGTGTGTCCCCACACGGGCGAGCGCTATGCGCTGAAGAACGGAGCCTGTACCATCGTGTGATCCCCCGAGATGGAACGCACGATGCAACTTGTTCAGACGCCCGAATGGCGGGCCCTCCAGAACCACGCGAACCAGCTCCAAGACACACATCTGCGAGATTTGTTCGCAAGCGACCCTGACAGGTTTGCGAACTTTTCGCTCGTAGATCGGAACCTTCTTTTCGACTACTCGCGCCAACGGGTGACTCGCGAGACGATTTCTTTATTGATCTCGCTTGCTGAGGCGCGCGGCTTGCGTGCGCGTATCGATGCGATGTTCTCTGGCGAAAAGATCAATGCAACGGAGAATCGCGCCGTGCTGCACACTGCGCTGCGCAACCGCTCCGCTCGTCCAGTGCTTGTCGATGGGCAAGACGTCATGCCCGAGGTGAGGGCGAATCTCGAGAAGATGCGCAACTTCGTCGAGGGTGTGCACAGCGGACGTATTCAAGGGCAGACCGGCAAGACGTTCACCGATGTGGTCAATATCGGCATCGGGGGTTCGGACCTCGGTGTTGTCATGGCGACAGAGGCATTGGCGAGGTACAGGAACCACAACATCCGTCTGCATTGCGTATCGAACATCGATGGCGTGCAGCTCGGCGATACGCTCGAGAAAGTGGACCCGGCGCGAACGCTATTCGTAGTGTGCTCGAAGACGTTCACCACGCTCGAGACCCTCACGAATGCGAAAATCGCCCGGCAATGGGTCGTCGATCACCTTGGAGAAGGTGCGCCCGCGCGGCACTTCGCGGCGGTGTCGACGAACAGCAAGGCGATGGACGCCTTCCTCATCGCTCCCCAAAATCGCTTCACGATGTGGGACTGGGTCGGGGGGCGCTACTCGATCTGGTCGGCGGTTGGCCTCTCCGTCGCGCTAGCGCTCGGCATGGACCAGTTCGAGCTCATGCTCGAGGGTGGCTTCGAGATGGACGAGCATTTTCGGACCACTCCATTCGACAAGAGCCTACCCGTGTTGATGGGGCTGCTCGGCATCTGGAATCGAAACTTTCTTGGCATGGACTCGCTTGCCGTGCTTCCCTACGACCAACGACTGCATCGTTTCCCGGCCTATCTGCAGCAGCTCGAGATGGAGTCGAACGGTAAGCGCACGACCTTGGAGGGGGATCCCGTCGCGTACGACACGTGCGGTGTGATCTGGGGCGAACCCGGATCGAATGCGCAGCATTCCTTTTTTCAGTTGCTGCACCAGGGGACGGCTCGGGTTGCGCTGGATTTCATAGCGCCTGTGAATGCGTCTAGCCCGTACCAGGAACAACAAAACCTCGCGTTGGCGAATTGCTTCGCTCAGGCTCAGGCGTTCGCTTTCGGTCAGGCCGAAGCGCAAATTCGTGGAGATCTCGAGCAGACGGGACTTCCAGAGGCACGGATAACGTCTCTCGTCGCGCATAAGCTTCATCCGGGAAATCGCCCCAGCACGGTCATTCTGTTTCGACAGCTTGGGCCAAAAACACTTGGTCGCCTCATCGCGCTGTACGAGCACAAGGTCCTCGTCCAGAGCGTCATATGGGGAATCAACGCGTTCGATCAGTGGGGCGTCGAGCTCGGAAAGAAACTCGCCGACTCGTTTGCTCCGCTCATACGGGATCCCGCAGGCCAGAAGGCTGATACGAGCCTGCAAGGACTATTGCGCTACGTGGCTGAGTGGCGACGGTGAACTGGGACGTGTGTCCGATTAAGGGCTGCTGCGGTGACCTGGCCCGGGATTCCAATCGCACAGCCACGCTTCCCTGTGTAAACTGCGCGCCTCGTCGCGTGGACTACATCTAGAA
Source organism: Lysobacterales bacterium (assembly GCA_044506405.1). Taxonomy (GTDB): domain Bacteria; phylum Pseudomonadota; class Gammaproteobacteria; order Steroidobacterales; family Steroidobacteraceae; genus Steroidobacter. Next base: position 8,674 of record JBIQKP010000027.1, read on the forward strand.
AGCGACTCTTGATGGCTAGAACGTCTCACTCCCGCTACATCTGGCGGCTGCTCTTCTTGATTGCGCTGCTCACGGGAGCCGGTATCGGCTTCGGTGTCTCCGCTTATGGGCAAACGGCGGAGCAGGCAGAGATCTTCCGTAACTTGCCTCCGGATCAACAGCGCGCCGTGATGGAGGCGTTGGAGGGGCGAAGAGGACAGCAGGTGCGGACGGATCGGGTCGTGGAGTTCCCCCAGACAGTACAACCGCGCATCGTCCAGGAAGAAGAAGACCCTAACCGTCGAACAGCAGACGGCCGACCGCGTCTGGCTGGTGACGACACGATCCTAATCCAACTCGAACTCAAGCGGTTCGAGGACCAGCGGTTACCCATTCCGCCGGGGACTCAGGTACCGACGGTGCCATCCGTGGGGGCAGCAACGACAAACGGGCGGCCGGGACCGCAGGGCGCCGCAAACGCACGCACGGCGCAACAGCCTCAAGATGCTGTAGCCCAGCGACCACCCGAAGTCCGCGTGCCGATCGTCCGCACCGAGCAAGACGAACGGCGGCTACAGGAATTGCGAGATCGGGTGCACAGACGGAATCCATACAAGCTAAACAGATGGGGCATTCTGGATCTGCCCGAAGTCGGCGCAGTGCCGTTGGCGGGATTGACCGTCGATGAGGCGATCCGGCGATTGTCGGCAGAGTGGGCGTTGGAAGAATTCGTTGTGCATGTCACCTACCTTCCATTGTTGCCGATAGAAACGGCGGCCCTTAAACCCTTCGGTTACGACCTGTTCGCGGGCATCCCGTCCACGTTTGCTCCTGCGACAGACATACCTGTGCCGGCCGAGTACGTGGTCGGGCCTGGAGATGTGTTCGAAGTGCAGTTGACCGGGAGCACGCCCGGGCGCCATTCGCTCGTCGTGGGGCGTGATGGTCGCATCGATTTTCCTCAGCTCGGCCCCATCTCGGTAAGCGGTCGACGGTTCGATGAAGTTCGGCAGGAACTCGAGAGTCGCGTCGCTCAGCAGATGATTGGGACACAAGCGCACGTCACCTTGGGTGAGTTGCGTTCGATTCGCGTGTTCGTCCTGGGTGATGCGGAACGACCCGGGTCGTATACCGTGAGTGGCCTCTCGACGATGACCAACGCCCTTTTCGTGAGCGGCGGTATCAAGCAGATCGGCTCTCTTCGGAACATCCAGCTGAAGCGCGATGGAAGGACGGTGTCCACACTGGATCTCTATGATTTGTTGTTGCGAGGAGATACCAGCGCGGATGCGAGGCTCTTGCCCGGCGACGTTATCTTCATTCCTCCCGTTGGAGCCACTGTCTCCGTCGCAGGTGAAGTGAGAAGACCAGCTATCTACGAGTTGAAGAACGAGACCACCGTCGGAGACGTATTGCAGCTCGCTGGGGGTCTCACTCCTTCTGCAGATCGAAGACTGACAACGATCGAACGTGTCAATGAGAACGGACAACGCACGACGGTGGACTTGGACTTGGCTGCGGCTAGCGGAACAAGCGCAGGTCTGCTCGCAGGCGACATATTGAGGGTTCGGGCGATCCGTCCAACCTTGGAGAACTCTGTTTCGTTGCAAGGACACGTCTATCGACCTGGCGAGTACGAGTTTCGGCAGAACATGAAGCTGCTGGATCTCATACCAACGGTAGACGAGCTGAAACCCAATGCAGATCTCGCTTACGTGCTCGTGCGCCGCGAGATGCCTTCTGAGCAGCACATCACCGTGTTTTCCGCGAGTCTTGCGGAGGCATTCGCCAATCCGCAGTCGTCGGCGAACTTCGAGTTGGCTCCTCGCGATCAAGTCTTTGTCTTCGATCTCGAATCTGGCCGCGATCGAGTCATACAGCCCTTGATGCGAGAGCTGCAGATGCAGTCCCGCATCGATGAGCCCACCGCTGAAGTCAGCATCTCTGGGCGGGTGCGAGTTCCCGGAAGATATCCGTTAGAGGCGGGCATGCGCTTGAGCGATTTGCTCCGTGCGGGCGGCGGACTTTCCGAAGCCGCGTACGGCGGGCAGGCTGAGCTTACGCGCTATACGATAGGCGAGAACGAAGCTCGCAAAGCGGAGCTGATCGAAATCGATCTGCGCGCCGCGCTAGCTGGCGACCCCACAGCAGACGTTCCACTTCGTGCCTTCGATCACGTCGTCATCAAGGAAGTACCGCTGTGGGCGTCGCAGGAGCAGGTGGAGATACAAGGAGAAGTGCGATTCCCAGGGCGCTATCCCATCCAGCGAGGCGAGACGCTCAGCTCCTTGTTGTTACGGGCTGGTGGGCTCACCGAGTTCGCGTTTTCTGAAGGTACCGTGTTTACGCGAAAGGAGCTTCAAGAACGCGAGAGACGACAGCTCGAGGTACTAGCAAATAGGATGCAGTCGGACCTCGCACAGCTTTCTTTGCAAGCCGCGCAGGAAGGCGGGAGAGATGCGGGGCAAGCGCTCTCCGTCGGCCAGTCGTTGCTCGATTCTCTTCGCGAGGCCGAACCTGTCGGTAGGCTCGTGATCGACTTGAATCGATCGCTCCGGGCTCAGGGAGCGGCACAGGACGTGATTCTCAAGGATGGCGACAAGTTGGTCGTGCCGCGCATCACTCAGGAAGTGACGGTGATCGGCGAGGTCCAGAGCACCACTTCCCACCTGTACAACGGTGCGTTCTCCCGTGACGACTACATCGCGATGAGCGGCGGGCTCACCCCTCGCGCGGACACGGACAGGATCTACGTCGTTCGCGCAAATGGAGCGGTAGAGACGGCCTCGAGTAGACGCTGGTTTAGCGCCGGATCCACGGAGATCAAGCCGGGCGATACTATCGTCGTGCCCCTCGACACGGAGCGCATGCGACCGCTGCCGTTTTGGCAGGCTGTCACGCAGATCATCTACAATCTCGCGATCCCGCTGGCTGTCTTGAACGACTTAAACTCCGGTAGTTGAGGCTGCTCAACCGGTCTGACGCGCTCCGCTATGTAGTTGTGCTTGGTGCTTCTGCAGCATCGACGTCGTTTACCAAGAACCTAGGCTGCTCGGCTCGCTTTCACAATGCTCAAGATAGGTCCGTCCTGGGAGCGCGTTCGAATCTCATCGATAAGAACTGCACGCGGGCAGCCGCGCTCGCTGCCGCCAAGCCACACATCGCTCTCGCACACAAGCCGACGTCCACGTGTTGTCGAATCTTCCTTCCGCGAAGATGTGATTAAGAACGGCAATGCTAGATAGCAATCTACCGCTATTCAGTGTGGAGACCTCTGCGTTTCATCATGGTCTTAATAGTGCGAGTCGCAGTCATATGCGCGCGTCGCGTCAGCGAAGCGAAAGGAAAGATCCGCCCGGAGGCGTGGCGGCCGATGTGAACGGATGCCGACAATGACGACGCCTGCATGATGCTCAGTCGATTGTGGTCTAACCGTTACCGCAACATCGCGGTTCTAGCTTCTGGAACATTGATGTCCCAGGCTATCGCGTTACTGGTTACTCCACTGCTTACGCGGCTTTATGGCCCAGCTGATTTCGGAGCTATGACGCTGCTAACGAGCATCTCCGGAATCGCCGCGATCGTGGCCACCGGTCGGTACGACTTGGCTATCGTATTGCCCAAGCGAGATGCCAACGCGACGAATCTAGTGGCGGTGAGTTTGATCATTGCCGCCGCCGTTGCGGCCGCCGTAACAATTCTGGCTGTCATCGTGCAGGAGCTTGGCCTATTTCAGGACGCGCTTCGTCCCCTTGGGCCATGGGTCTATGCGCTGTTCCCTGCGATCCTTGGTACTGCAAGCCATCAGGCGCTCTACTACTACGCTAATAGGACAAGTCGCTACGGGGCGATGTCGTCCAGCCGAGTCGTTCAGGCTCTAGTTACCGCAGCAACCCGTTTAGCGCTTGGTGTCGGAAATAGCGGGAAGCATGGCCTTATCGCCGGCGTGCTCACCGGGCAGATCGCGTCGGTCATCATCGTCGCGCGCACAGTGCGGTTCACTGCCATGCGCGCGGTACGTTGGCAGAGAATCTGTGCTATGGCGCGCAAATACCAGCAGTTTCCTCGCCATCTCGTCGCCTCGCACGGTATAGGTGTGGTGAGCACTCAACTGCCTTACTTGTCGATTGCAGCTCTTTTTAGTGCTGACGATCTTGGGGTGTACTCATTTGCTGCTGCGATCGTAGCCGTCCCAACGCAGCTCGTGGCAAGTGCAGCAGGAGACGTTTTTCGCCAGGAAGCCGCTAGGGCATTTGCAGCTACTGGTCGTTTCGACGAACTCTATAAAAGGACGCTGGTCACAGGCCTCATACTGGCTCCTCTGCCTTTCGCCTTGGTGATGATCTTCGGCCCGCAGCTTTTCGGAGTAGTATTCGGCGAGACTTGGCGCGCAGCGGGTGAGTTGGGAAGCATGCTTGCCGTCTCGGGGCTAGTGCGGTTCATATGCAATCCAATGGACAAAGGTGGCCTTATAGTAGGCAACACCGGCTACATTTTTGTGTGGCACCTCTCCAGGCTGCTATTGGGAATCGCAGCGGTGGCAGTGGTATTTTACGGATCGCTGAGTCTTCACGTCTACGTGTGGATGATCGTCCTGCTTGATGTGTTGCATTACCTCTGGGATGCAATCGTCGAGTACAGATTCAGTTGTGGCCATCGGCGTATATGGATGAGAGAGCCTCGTTAGATTGGAAGTGAAGGCATTTGACGATGTTGGACAAGAAAGGGTGGGCGGAAAGCTGGATCAAGCACCTCGATGGATATCTGGCTGGTCCGCCGCGCACTGGCGCGTTCGTAAAGCAGATCGTAGGTCGTCGCATCGAGAGCGCGCTTGAACTCGGATGCGGGAGCAGTCGCGACAGCATATTCCTCGCGCGCAGCGGCTTTAAGTGCACTGCGACTGACTATGAGGATCAGGCCGTCGAGCGACTCAAGCAGCGTTTTTCCTGCGAGACGCTTGAGTATCGACAGGCGGATGCAACAGATTTGCCATTTCAAGCCAAGAGCTTTGATCTCGTCTTCCACAATGGGCTCTTTATCCTGTTTGAGGATGATGAGGTCCTATCCGCCATGATCCGCGAACATTGTCGCGTGGCGCGCAAGTACTTCCTCGCGATAGTGCACAACGGAGAGAACCAGGAACTCCGGCAACGCTTTAGCAGGTTGGCTTCGCAAGATCCGATCTACGACATTCGATTCTTTACCCGGGACATCTTGCTAGATCTAGCGCTGAGCGCGGGCTTAGTGGCGAGTCAGGTGAGATTTCTCAAGTTCGGCGGGTTGGCGGATGTCGCCTATCGGCCTCGGCTCAAGCAGCGCTTCTCGAATCCCTTCGTATCCGTTGCCCATCGATTTGCGCCGGCGCTGTACCAGATGCAATCCTGGAACAGGACCGAGCGAATCGCATGCTTGATCACACTCGGACCTTAAAGCAGTGGCGTTCATCAGCGGTCGGCACGTCAATGCATGGAGCATCAAGGAGGCCATACGCCAGCTGAGCTGTGACTTGGATGGCTGGTGCTTCTTCACCGAGGAAAGTTCTCTTCTAGCCGCCATTGGGGAGCACCAAGGGAAGTGCCGATTCAAACCCCAGATGAGCGCCGAATTGATAGATGACAAATGGGCATTTCATGAGTGGCTCAGCAGTATCGGTGAGCATCCTGTGCCATCCTGGGTTTCAGCGGATCAAATTTCGTCCTACCCAGTGATCCTGAAGAGTCGACATTCGTGGAGAGACGCTAAGAAGCTTCCGCGCGGTTGGTGCTGTTCGGACGAAGGTCAGATGCTCCACAGGTACAACTCTCTGGACGAGAGGGGGCTGCGGAAGGAATGGTTTTTCTTCCAAGCGTACCTTGGGGACGGTGCGCTGAACGTCTCTGTTTCTGGCTACTATGATTTTGAGCACGAGCATCGTCGGTTAACGGTCACCACTCGAAAGGTACTTGGCAATGATGGGGATCTTCCAACTGGTGTGGTGGTCGAGGTAATCGACGATCCCGCTGATCTTACCGAGCGAGCGCTGGGTATTCTGCGGCGGCTTCGTTATGACGGTCCATTCGAAATGGAGTTCATCATGGACCCGACTCGACGAGACTTCTTGGTACTGGAATTGAATCCTAGGTTCTGGATGCAGCATGGGCTATTCACGAAGTTCGCCGACAATGGCCTGGTGAAGCGCTATGTGGACATGGATGGCGATGAAGACTGGCGAATCCGCGTGATCTCGAAGCGCGCTGTTTGGGTGAATTCCATCGACACTCTTGCTGGCGTGGTACGAGGAGACTTTCGAATTCTTCGACTGGCGCTTCGCTACTACGCAGACGGCGCGCAAGTTCTGTTTGTCCCTGACTGGTCAGTCGCGTCTGGGCACTTGCTCAAGCGCCTGGCACGCAAGGTAGGACTGAATGTCCGCCTGGACCTGTTCTAGCGCCGTGCGCCGTCTTTGTGTTCTCTTGTGGGCACGATCGATGATGCGTTCATGGACGTGCACGAGTTTGCGAATGCGACCAGCTCGCTGGGCTGTCTTGCTATCAGCCATCGTAGTTGCAGCTCCTTGCCTTGCCGACAATGTGACGATTGTTTCATGGGCTGGCGGTACTCAGGAGTGGATGCAGCGCCTACACGTTGGCGAACTGCGTCTGAGCTGCTCGAGCAATTCTGATCGCTGTCTAGGTGGTGTGCGCTACCACACTCGGAAAGCCGGCGTCGATAAGCTGTTCTTAGCGATGGTCGCTCCACCGGAGCGGATTGTCGCCGATGCGCTCCACTATAGTCGGGCCAGCAATGTCGATCGGCGACTCATAGGTATCGGGATTGACGATTTCGTTCGTACCTATCGTCAGTGGCGCGCGAGCCGGGACTTGCCGTCGGATCTCTTGCGCAGAGTGCTGGAGGCAACCAAGCGGTACAATCCTGAACTCAAGTTCGGAATCACTGTGTATGAAGATGAGTTGCAGTCGGATGTGTTGCACTCGATACCTGCCGAGTTACGGGCGGGTATTGATCGGGTCTCGTTGTTCCTACACTACCGAGGCAACGGCGGCACCTATGGCGCCTATGTGTCTCGCGTTCGTAAGTTGTTCCCGAACGCTCGCGTCTTCGGCGGCGTGTACGCGTACGATAGGATGGATTATCTCCCTTGCTTTCAAGGGGGGCGTCTACACTGCTCTCGCGAGCAGGAGATCAAGCTATTCGAGCAAACTATCGCGCGTCAAGCGCGCATGGTGAAAGACGGTCGCCTCGCCGGATTAGAACTGTACCCAGGCTATTTCGGGGCTGAAGAGGCATGGCGAGGCTGGGGTAGAGCCAGGATCTGCAAAGAGGATCGCAAAGCGAATTGTCTCGCCAATACAGTGAGTTTCCGCGATACCGCGGCTGAAATCATAGACGAAGTACTATTTCGAAAGTGACATCGTTTCTCGATCTCTGTCGGCGCGAATATCGTTACTGCAACTTCGAACGAGGAGAGGATTCGCTGTGAACACTGCGTACGCAGTCAGGTCCGAGATGACGGTAGTTGACTTCCTTCAGCTGCTGCAGCGGCACAAGTGGATCGTCATAGGTGCTACCGCCGTATGCATCATCGCAGCGGCTGCGTACGCGATCATTAAGACACCCGTGTATAGCGCGACCGTTGTGCTCATGCCTGCGAAGATGGAAGGAGAATCGGGTCTGTCCGGCCGGTTGCCAGGGGGGTTAGGTGGCCTCATGAGCTTGGCGAACCTAAACGTCGGGAGCGGCACAGACAAACAAGAGGCTTTGGCTGTTCTCAAATCGCGGCACTTCACTGAAGAGTTTATAAAGGAGAAGAATCTCCTTCCCGTGCTGTATGCCGATGCTTGGGATACCAACAAGCAGGCGTGGGCAGATCCTGAGCGAGTGCCCACGTTGGGAGCGGCATTCCGCCGATTCGATCGAAAAGTCCGATTCGTGCGCGAGGACCGCGATACTGGACTCATCACGCTCGAGATTCTTTGGCATGATCGCGAGCAGGCGGCGCAGTGGGCGAACGAGCTGATTATTCGACTCAATAGAAACATGCGCGACATGGCGATCGAAGAGGCCGAGCGCAGTCTTCAGTATCTCGATGAGCAACTAAAGAACACAGACGTGGTGGGTCTGCGACAGGCTATCTTTGGACTCATGGAACGAAATATAAATCGGATAATGCTCGCAAACATTCGTGATGAGTTCGCGTTCAAGGTAGTCGATCCTGCGGTCGTGCCGGATGGCTCTAATGTGGTTAGCCCGCGTCCGGTTCTGAATCTGGCGATTGGCACTATCTTGGGCATCATGCTCGGAGTGATCCTTGCTGTCCTGCGGTCGATATGGCTGCAGTCGAAAACGTTAGCAGTATCTGCCTCATCAGGCTCCTAGTCGCTCGTATGGCCGCTTCAGTGCGAGCTAATGCTTTGGATGGCTGTGATGAGCGATTGTCTACTACGTTCTTCACGAGATTTCGCGATCTTGTGCTGGTCTTTGCGTTGGCGCTGCCGTTCCTTGGGCAGCTCCTTCCCTACGGCATTCCAATATTCCTGCCGGTAACTCTGCTTGCATTGGGATTAGCGTTGATGTGCCGTGGATGGCGGCTGGGAATGCTTGATCTGAAAGTGCCGGTCAACGGATTCACGCTTGCAGTCGCGTTAGTCCTAGCCTCCGTGTTTTATGGGATGGCTCTCTCTCAGCGTGTTGACGGCTCGCTTTTCGGAGAGGCTGCGAATGCAATCGGCGTGCTGCTCTTGTACTTCGCGGTCACCAACGCCGTCGAAAGTCGCGGGCATCGCGAGATGCTGTTGCGAAAGCTAATGGCGTTGCTGTTAGCGGTCGCCGTGATCGCCGCCATTCTCGGGATCATTAAGTTCGTGCTTTTCTTAGGTGGACAGCGAATCGCCTATTTCGCGGATACTGAAACGGGAGAGTATCCATTCGGTACGTCGTTGATTAACGACTACAACCTGTTCGCGTTATCGTTGCTATGCGGTATCGCAATCGCGCTCGGTCACGTGTTCACCGCGCGTCGAGTACTCACTTACCTCGCCGCCGCACTTGTGTGCTGCTTGCTCGTGGTGGCGGGGTTCTTCGCAGGCTCACGCCGCTTCTGGGTCGTCACGCCAGTGGTCATTCTGCTGATTACGGCGCTTGGGGTACGTGCTCGCGGGCCGATGGGCGCGCTGCCTCGTTTGATGTCGATCGCAGCCGTTGTTGCAGCACTTTTGTTCATCGCCATACAGTTCGCGGGAGATCTCGACCTGTCCTATCTGAGCAACGCCTCGCGCAGACTCGAGGTACGGTTACTCAGTTTGCTCGACGCCGATCGAGCCGGCGGATTTGATCAAAGGCTAATTAGGTGGGACTTCGCGTGGGCTATGGCTGACGGCTTCTCTGCTTGGGTGGGGCAGGGCTTCGACTACTTGCATGCGTTCAGCTGCCGGTTCGGCGGTTGTGTAGGTATCGACTATCCGCACAATCCATTTCTCTCAGCTCTCCTGTACGCGGGTGTGTTCGGCGTTCTGGCCGTCGGATTGCTCCTGTTTCATGCTATGTGCTCAGCGCTCCGACTATTGTGGGGACGGCCTGTCGAGGCATTGGCCGGCGTGCTGCTACTCATACACTTGCCCTTTATTCTGGTTTCTAGCAACACGATTCTTTCAGTGAAGAGTTTCCTCGTGAGTGCTCTGCTATGCAATTTACACGCGGGACGCGTCAGACCTTTAAGCGCTGTCGAGGATGTCGACCCGGCGGTCACGTCCATGTCTATCGACGCACGTAGTCGCTAACGCTTTGTCATGCGCATATTCAACATCGTTCTCAACAATTTTGCTAACGACTCCCGAGTGCTGAAGATCAGTAAGTCACTCAGCGCAGCGGGCCACGAAGTCACCGTAGTCGCATTGCATGATGGTCGTTCTGATTTGCCGCAGCGCGAGTCGATGCATGGCTTTCAAGTTCGTAGGGTCTTGCTCAAGAGCAAGACCTGGTCACGATGGAAGCCGGTGCAGTTTATAAAGTATTTTGAGTTCGTGCTAACAGCGTCTCGTTTGTGCGCTGACGCGGACATCCTTCACTGCAACGACCTGAATGCTTTGTTCGTCGGGGTCGTGTGCAGAATACGATCGCGCGGTCGAGTTCGCGTGGTATACGACGCCCACGAGCACGAATCAGAGCGCAACGGATTCTCTCCTGCTGCGCGGGTCGCGACTCGGTGGTTCGAGCGCATGCTGATATCGGTGCCGGATCGCGTCATCACCGTTACCCCCTCGATTGCAGATGACTACGTTCGCCTATACGGCATCAGAACACCGGATATCATCTACAACGCGCCGCATTACGTAGAAAAGAAGGAGCGGAATCTGCTCCGATCTCTCTGCGGGATTCGACCCGACCAACGTATCTTCGTTTATCAGGGCGCTTTGATACGGGGGCGTGGTATCGATATCTTGCTCGACACGTTCGCGTCTCTAGACGAGCGTTATTGCCTGGTTGTGATTGGCGGTGGCGTCCTCGCGTCCCGGGTGCAGAGTTATGCAGAGCGGCACAGGAATATCTTCTATGTGCCTGCTGTCGATCCGCTCAAGCTCTGGGAATACACGTTCTCGGCGGATTATGGCATCGCTCTGATCGAGAACACGTGTAAGAGCTATTACATGTGCCTCCCCAACAAACTGTTCGAGTTCATGATGGCTGAACTTCCAGTCATAGTGTCCGACATGCTGGAGTTGGAGCGCTTCGTTGCTCAGTATGAAGTAGGCGTGGTGTCGCGTGTGTCACAACACGCGCTCCGCGACAGCATCGAGGCCATTGCAGCAGCTGATCGCGAGCAGTACGTAGAGAAGATTCGCCAGGTGAAACGAAAGTACACCTGGCAGGAGCAAGAACTGACCTTACTCGCCTTGTACGAGGATGTCGCGAGGCTCAGTGACTCAGTACAGCCTGGTAGATCTCGCGATGCTGCGGGTCAATGAGCAGAGTGTTGTGCCACAGTAGTACGAAATCTCCCCGATAGCGCCGACAGGTGTTCTTGAGTTCTCGGCACAGGTCGAAGACGCGTTGCGGGTCGGAGATGCCCATGTACATTGGTGAAACGACCGATTGCTCCATCACGATCAGCGGGCGCTCCATCAAATTGAGCTTACGGCGCAGATGGAGGTCGTATAGCGGATACTCGTAGCAGGTGCCGCAACGGAACCCCGCCCGGTCAGCAAAGCCGAGTGTTGAGTCGTGCGCTGCACCTACTGCCTCCAAGTGGCGGGCCGTGTCTGGAGTGGCCCACCGAAGGTAGTGTTGCCGAGTTCCGATAGCCTCCTGTTGAATGCCTTCTTCATCTAAGACGCGACGTAATGATTCCATTTCGCTTGCGAGTTGTGCTTGAGAGAGATAAGAGTTGTAACTCCCATGCATCCCGATCTGATGTCCTCGGCGATGCGTCTCGCGCAAAAGCTGTCGCACGAAAGCCTCGTCGATCCGATAACAACCATCGCGAGTCGGGGCCGAGTGGCCACAGATGAAATAAAGTGTCGCTTGATGGCCAGCGCGTTCACACTGCGATAGTAACCAATCGAACGTCATGTTCGGGTCGCGATCGAAACGACCTGATCGGTGGTGTGCTCGCAGCTTCAGCGTGCTGGCGAGAGCGGTCAAACTTCTATCCCGAACGATGTTGCGGGCGATGCGACGAAGCGTCGCGGGCGTAGTGCGTGCCCAGCATGTCAATGGCTTGTCGACATCGCAGGTGACCCAACTTCGGAAGGAGCGTTGGGAACGCTGAAGATCGGGCCAAAGCCACTTGAGGTACGCCCAGAGCAACTCGGTGTACTCATTCACGATCGGACGATCGATGAACCCTTCAGCTACAGCTATGGATGCGCGGCCAGGGAATCGGGCATGTTGGTCGCGTTCGGTCGATACCAATTCCTCGTAGCGCGACAAGAGGAAGAAGCATGATCCGAACACGTCGACCTGTAGATCTACGCGCTGTGAGGCGCAAGTACTGCCAGGTTTGCCGTAAAGCACCGGAAGGCGCATGTCTCCGAGCGCTTGCTGTACGCACTCGTCTTTCACATCCCACCATTGGACTGGGCTCCGAGGCAGGCTCGGTTGTTGGAGCCATGCATCGTCCGCGACTTTGAGGAACTCGTCGCCGATTGTTAATCGGCGGGCTAAGGGATCGGTGGCAAACTCGATGCACACGTCTGTGCGCTCTTCGCTTATGCACCGAATCTCCTGCCCAAGAAACTCAGCCAGGATGAGTTCCAAAATGTAACGTCTTTCGGAGGGATTCTGGGCTGGGTGGCGAACGATGAGCGTCATCGGCGCTGGTCGTCTTCGTAGGAGGGACAGTCCATCGCGTTCACATGAGTTGTGCGCGGCTATGATAGCGTATTGTGGAGTATGCGACGCTTTCCACTGTGTTGAGTGGCGCGCTGCGTTGCTTGTGCGGGATCGTGCTTGAAAAGGTGGGCGCCTTAGAATGTATTCGTCGGCGGATCAAAGTTGTTATCGGTTCGTATTTCTCACCAAGACCTTTTGGAGCGAGCCGCCCCGCATTCGCCATCAGCTCGCCCGACTCGTGGCACAGGCGGGGCACCGCGTTCTGTTCTTCGAAAAACCGCGCGCGCTCTGGATTCGTCGCAAAGCAGAGCGAAGCGTAGAGCGAGGGATCGAGGTATCTCGCCACGGAGAGCTCCTGCATCACAAGCTGCGAGTAGGGTTGCCACTTCACCAAGTCAATGCCTTCTTCACGCGCCGTTCAGTTGCGAGCGAAGGTCGGCGTTTCGGCATAGGCTCACAAGATGTCATTCTAAACTTTAACTACGATTACTATTTCCTCAGAGAGGCTTTCCCACGGTCGCGATTGATCACCATGATCAATGATGATTTTGTCTCCCGCGCGCTATTCGGGTGGACCGGGGCTGCCCAAGAAGCGCTTGCGAGGACCTGTCACGCAAGCGATCGAGTGCTAACGGTCTCCCGGCCGTTGCAGCAACAGCTGCAGCCTTACTGCACGCCCGAGCTCTTCCTCCCTTGGGCAGATCAGCCGTATAGGCTACCCGCGGAGAACGCCGGTCGAAGAACGCTCTTGTTTTGGGGGTTCATTAACAATCGACTCGATTTCGAACTCGTGCAGAAGGTAGCAGGAGCGCTCCTGCAGCGGCGCTCTGAGATCAGAATCAAGATGGTTGGTCCATTGGAGGCTGCGGGAAGAAGCGGGGCGGCGTCACTTTCAAGGCTGTCGAACGTGGAGATCATGCCCGCGACAAAGCTCGATTCGCTCCCCCTGGACGAAGTGCTCGCGGCGTTTCTCCCGTACCGAGAGGGAGTCCCGAGCATCGATGCCATCATGCTGCCGAACAAGGCTCTGCAGCTCCTGGCTCGCGGACTACCATTGCTCATCTCAGGAATGCCCCACTTTATCGAGGCGCCTTTCGTACGAAGGATTGATTCGACGGCGCCACTGGATGCGATCGAGCGTCTGCGCGACGACTTCCGTGTGCTTCAACATGACATCTCGCATTTCGTGGCGGAGAACGGCCCTGACGCCCGACTGCGACAATTGATGAGTCCGCTCGGCACCGCGTAGTGCCGATCAGGAGTTCTGTGCCATTGGAGCGCCGGACGGACTCGCATACAATGCCGGCCGGCGACGCTCCGGCTCGAGTCGTTGCTGCCGTTCTCTTCAAGGTTTGTTGCTCGCGGCTCACCGCGCCGAGGATGCTTCCGGCATCACTCGGAGGAGCCATCGCCAGTGAGTTCGAGGGGTGCAAGGAGTCACTTTCTCGCCCTCTGGATCGTCGTTGGAGAGGGTGCGCACGGGTATGGGTCGCCGCGATGGTGGAAGAACGATGTTGAAGTTTGGCCTTGTCGGATGTGGTCGGATCGCAAAGCGCCATTCGGAGTTGCTGGGTCATGGGCACATCGAAGGCGCTCAGTTGGGCGCCGTGTGCGACATCGTAGAGAGAAAGGCGCAGAGGATTGGTAGCGCCTTCCAAGTTCCTTGGTATACGGACATGCATCAAATGATGCAGCGTGAGCAGCTGGACGTGGTTGTGATTCTGACCGAGAGCGGTCTACATGCGGAACACACGGTGGCACTTGCACCATACGGCAAACACATCGTAGTCGAGAAGCCCATGGCGCTGACGCTCGACGATGCGGACGCCATGATCCGCGCCTGCGACAAGCACGGCGTTCGCTTATTCGTAGTCAAGCAGAATAGATTCAACGTTCCAGTCACTAAGCTGCGCGAGGCGCTGGACGCGGGCCGATTCGGTAAGCTCGTTTTGGGGACAGTGCGGGTGCGATGGTGTCGCCGACAGGACTACTATGACCAGGATGCCTGGCGCGGCACGTGGGCTCTCGACGGCGGGGTATTGACGAACCAAGCTAGTCATCATATCGATCTGCTCGAGTGGATGATGGGGGAAGTCGACTCGGTTTTCGCCCGCTCATCAACTGCGCTTGTCGACATAGAGGCGGAAGACACGGCCGTTGTACTTCTGCGCTTTCGGTCCGGCGCACTCGGTATTATCGAGGCGACGACAGCCGCGCGTCCGACCGATTTGGAGGGATCGATCTCTATTCTTGGAGAGAAAGGGACAGTCGAAATTGGAGGGTTCGCAGTCAATGAGATGAAGGTGTGGCGCTTCGAGCAATCAACTCCCGATGATGCAGAAGTATTGACCCGCTATTCGGTGAATCCCCCGAATGTCTACGGATTCGGCCATCAGGCGTACTATCAGCACGTGGTAGGTTGCATCCTGCACGAGCAGCCTCAACTAGTGGATGGCCTGGAAGGTCGTCGCAGCTTGGAGCTGATTTCGGCAATTTACGAATCTATCGAGACTCGTAAGGAAGTCTCCATGCGTTTCGTGCCCCGAGAGTGCAAGCTCGGGCAGCGCACAATGAACAAATGAGCAGCACGCCGACCTTTTTGGAGTGTCGTATCGTCGATGTGCGATTCGGCGCTGGAGTGCGGCTAGTCCAGCCCGTCAATATTTACGGCTGCGACATTGGCCCGAACTCCTTTATCGGGCCCTTTACCGAGATCCAGCGTCGTGTCGTGATCGGTGCGAACTGCCGTATTCAGTCACACTCGTTTATCTGTGAGTTGGTCACGATCGGCGATGATTGCTTCATCGGACATGGAGTGATGTTCATCAATGATCTTTTCGAGAACGGCGGCCCCGCTCGCGGAGACCAAACATTGTGGCGCGCTACCAAGATCGGGAACCGGGTATCCATCGGGTCCAACGCGACCATCCTGCCAGTGAGTATCGCCGACGGAACGGTGATCGGCGCGGGCGCTGTAGTGACAAAGGATATTCCTGTTGCGGGTGTTTACGCCGGAAATCCCGCCCGACTCGTCAGAACATTACCAGGAGCATAGATGCGCGTGCCGTTTGTAGATCTGCGGGCGCAGTACGAAGCGCATCGTGCTGAGTTCGATTCCGCCTTATCGTCGGTGATCGAGCGGACAGCTTTTATCGGCGGTGCGCCGGTCAAGGAATTCGAGCGCCAGTTCGCCCGTGCGTACGGCGTTCCTCATTGCATTTCCTGCGCGAATGGAACGGATGCTATCTACATCGTGTTGAAGATGCTCGGCATAGGTCCAGGTGACGAGGTCATCACCACCGCCGCTAGTTGGATTTCGACGTCCGAGGTGATTTCTCAGACCGGCGCGCGTCCAGTCTTCGTCGACGTTGACGATCACTTTATCCTCGATTTGGACCTACTTGAGAGCAAGATCACCGAACGCACTCGCGCCGTGATCGTAGTGCATCTGTACGGGCAGGCAGCGGATATGACTCGGCTGCAGTCCATTTGTCGGGCGCACGGGTTGCGACTCATCGAGGATTGCGCGCAGGCTCACTTCGCAGAATGGAAATCTGAACGCGTCGGCACGTTCGGAGATGCCGCGACCTTCAGTTTCTATCCAGGTAAGAATCTAGGAGCGTGGGGCGATGCCGGAGCGATTGTTACCGCGGACGAGGAGTTGGAACGCCGCTGCAGAATGTATGCGAACCATGGTGCATTGGTGAAGCATGAACACGAAATGGAGGGCATCAACAGCCGTATGGATGGGATGCAGGCCGCGTTGCTGACAGCCAAGTTGCGCCACATTCACGTGTGGACCCTGGAGCGTCGTCGCATTGCGGCGGCCTACGATCGGTTGCTCCAAGGCGTGGGCGACATCGAGGTGCCTAAGATTCGGCCTGGTGCTACGCACGTCTATCATCT
Source organism: Lysobacterales bacterium (assembly GCA_044506405.1). Lineage (GTDB taxonomy): Bacteria > Pseudomonadota > Gammaproteobacteria > Steroidobacterales > Steroidobacteraceae > Steroidobacter. The sequence continues at coordinate 24,886 of JBIQKP010000027.1, forward strand.
ATATGTCATAAAGACGGCGCATCGCGATGCTCTGAAAAGCTATCTCGCCGGTCGAGAAATCGAGACCGCGATTCATTATCCGACCGCCCTTCCATTGCTAAAGGCTTATGCCCGCTTGGGTGTATCGCCTAGCGACATACCCATGGCCTCGCACAATCAATCTCGCATTCTTTCGCTGCCGATCTACCCGGAGATGTCTGAGGATATGATCGAGTACGTGGTGGGAGCGGTGCGTAGTTTTTTCGCTGCTCTCTAGGGCGCGCGCACCGCGGGAGTTCCTGACCGCGCTGCCTATCTTAAGTGCTTTAAGATGACGCGGGCATCACCGAGCGGTCTCGCCGACCCTGCAGCTTGTTTCCGCCAAAATAATCTGGACCTCGTTCGGCTTCTCGCGGCGGTTCAGGTGGTGTTCCTTCACGCCCCCCTGCACCTCCAGCTTGATTTGTTTCCAGCGGGCGTCCGATGGCTGCTGCTTCAGTTCCCTGGCGTTCCCATTTTCTTTTTCGTGAGCGGCTTTCTCATTAGCCGCTCTTATGAGACGAACAGATCGCTTCGTGAGTACGGGCTCAACCGCATATTGCGCATTTACCCAGGGCTATGGGTGTGTCTTGTTTTCTCGATAGGTGCGCTGGTTGGGACTGGATACTTTCATGAAGAGCTTGTCGACGTCAGTTTCTTTATTTGGTTGCTTGCTCAGTCGACGATCGCGCAATTCTTCAATCCTGACTTCCTGCGGGGATTCGGGGTGGGTGTCGTCAATGGAAGCTTATGGACGATCTCGGTCGAGCTGCAATTCTACATTCTCACGCCATGTCTCTACTTCGTTTTATTCCGATCGGCACGCATCGCGCGGCATGTAACGGCGCTTCTCTTGATCTTGGTTCTCATCTTCATGGCAGCGAACAGGCTGTACTTCGCATTGCAGGAATCGTTCGGCGATCACTTGCTCTATCGGCTCGCGGGTGTCTCATTTGTGCCCTGGTTCTACATGTTCTTGCTCGGCGTACTGGCACAGCGATGCTTCAATATGCTCCATGCTTGGCTGGTTGGACGCGGTTTGATGCTCCTTGGCGCGTATCTACTCTTGATGCTGCTCGCGACACCGCTCAACTTGTCGCTGGGCAATTCCATCGGGCCCATGCAGTTCATGCTACTGGGCCTAACGGTGCTGTCGTTGGCGTACTCCGCGCCCCACGTTAGTCGGCGTCTTCTGCGCGGCAACGATATCTCCTACGGAATCTACATTTATCATATGCCCATAGTGAACATCCTGGTCGAGATCGGCCGCCAAGGAGCCGTCCTAGATTTTTGGGTCGCGTTTTTTGCTACCGTTCTCGCTGCCTGCGCCTCTTGGATGTTGGTGGAGAAACCAGCGCTGCAGTTGAAGCGGCATCCGATGAATCCGCTCCGAGGCTCAGCATCGGCGCCGGAAGGTAGGTGACATGCGGATCGAGACTGCTAGAACGGAGATGCCGAGGTAGAATTCTGGGCCCGCCCCCTTCCTTGGCGTTCCATGAAACAAGTCTTGCAAAATCTCAGAACAGGTAAGACGGAGATCGCGGAGGTTCCGTCACCCCGCGCGGCCCCTGGGCAGCTACTGATCCGGTCTTCCTGTAGCCTCGTTTCAGCCGGCACCGAGCGCATGCTAGTGGATTTCGGACGCGCCGGATGGTTGCAGAAGGCGCGTCAGCAGCCCGACAAAGTGCGTGCAGTTGTCGAGAAGATCCGCACTGACGGACTTGGACCCACAATTCAGTCGGTGACCAGCAAGCTCGACAAGCCCATGGCGATGGGCTACTGCAATGTAGGACGAGTCATCGACGTGGGCGAGGGTGTTACGGGTTTCACCGTCGGTGACAGAGTCGTGTCGAACGGTCCTCATGCGGAGATCGTTTCGGTCCCGATGAATCTGTGTGCGAAGGTTCCGGCGGGTGTCTCCGACGAGCAAGCCGTGTTTACGGTCATGGGTGCTATCGGTCTACAAGGGATCCGACTCGCGAATCCGACCTTGGGTGAGTGTGTGGTCGTGATTGGATTGGGTCTCATCGGCCTCATCACCGTGCAGCTCTTGAAGGGTCAGGGGTGTCGAGTGCTCGGTGCCGATTTCGACTCGAGTAGGGTGCAACTCGCACGCGACTTCGGTGCCGAAGCCGTAGATCTTGGCGCAGGTCAGGATTTGATCGCCAGCGCGTCACTATTTTCTCGGGAGCGGGGCGTCGATGCTGTCCTGATCACGGCGGCGACTTCCAGCAATGATCCGGTACATCAAGCCGCCATCATTAGTCGTAAGCGCGGCAGAATCGTGTTGGTGGGCGTTGCCGGACTAGAGTTGTCGCGCGCGGATTTCTACGAGAAGGAGCTCACCTTTCAAGTGTCGTGCTCGTACGGCCCGGGCCGATATGACGCGAACTACGAGGAAAAGGGTCGCGATTACCCGATAGGATTCGTGCGATGGACCGAGCAGCGCAACTTCGAAGCCGTGTTGGACATGATGTCTGAGCGACGAGTGGACTGCACGAAACTGGTCTCGCACACCTTCGATATCGCGCGCGCGGACCAAGCCTACGACACTCTCGTGCGCGGTGAGTCCGCCCTTGGGATATTAGTGGCGTATCCGCATGCCGACTCGAGTAACGAGGAGAACGCGGATCGCGTAGTCGCGGTGATGAACGATTCGCGAGCTGTCAGACGGGAGGCCAAAGGATCAGTGAGCTTCATCGGCGCGGGGAACTACGCCAATGTGATCCTGGTGCCTGCCTTCAAATCCGCTTCCGCCGAATTGCACACCGTCGTTTCTGCCGCCGGCGTGAGTGGTTTGCATGCGGCACGCAAGTTCGGCTTTGCTCAAGCAAGTACCGATCCGCGTGCCACGCTGGAAGATCCGAGAACGGATGCAATCGTCATTGCAACTCGGCATGACAGCCATGCCAAGTACGTCATTGCGGCCCACGCAGCCGGGAAGCACGTCTTCGTCGAGAAGCCGCTATGCATCACACTGGATGAATTGGAAGCGATACAGCAGCGATATCTCGCGAACTCGGAATATCTGCTGATGGTGGGTTTCAATCGTCGATTCGCGCCGCAGGTGCTTCAGATGAAGCGCCTTCTTTCGACGGTCTCTGGTCCGTCGGCGTTCGTGGTCACAGTGAACGCTGGTGCGATCCCCGCTACACACTGGGCTCAGGATCCAGCGACTGGAGGGGGGCGTATTGTCGGCGAATGCTGCCACTTCGTCGATCTTCTTCGTTTCCTCGCGGACGTACCCATAGAGTCGTATTCAATTGTACAAATGTCAGCGGTAACGCGAGACACTGTGACCATCAGCCTGAGATTCTCCAATGGTTCCATTGGAACCATTCACTACTTCTCGAACGGCAACAAGCAGGTGCCTAAAGAGCGCGTTGAGGTGTTCTCGAACGGCCGCGTATTGCTCCTCGACAACTTCCGCCGCCTGACGGGCTACGGTTGGTCGAACTTCAAGGCTATGAAGTTGTGGCATCAAGACAAGGGTCAAGACGCTTGCGCACGTGCTTTCATGGACGCAGTCCGCAACCGCGCTTCTTCACCGATCCCCCTCGAGCAGATATTCGAGGTAAGCCGTATCAGTATCGAACTGCAGAGCGCGCTGCAGTGAGTCGCTTGCAACCGCGCATTGACATCATTGCGGGTGCGCGCCCTCAATGTAGAAGCTGGGATACGCTCCGGCGATTGGATCATGCCGGAAGAGATCAATCGATTGGTTACTGACGCAATCACCGACTTCTTCTTCACAACCACTGGGTTTGCAAATGAAAACTTGCGACGTAGCGGCATCGAAGAAGGTCCAAGCGGCGAAGTGCTGAACTGAGTGGCAGTTCGGCAAATCCGCGCTTGCGGTGTACCGAAATATTTTTTTTGGGTAGTAGCGCCGCTGCACGAACGTCCGAGCGTATTTTGTATTGATGAACAAGCTCTGGCTCATCCACACGGCATGGAAACTCGGCGCCATCAACTGCCTGCGCGTTGCGGCTTATAAAGCCAGAGTCAGACACGGTGTTTACCGCAAGCATCTGCCTATACGCCCTCTTGCTCCTTTCGGCTCGGCGCTTCGCGGCACTGATCCGCGCAGTCCGCAATTGGAACTCGCCGACCAGGAGGCGCTACTTGGGAAGACTCACAGAATAGTTGCGGGAGAACTCGAGTACTTCGGTGCCCATTGGTGGAGAGTCGGGACTCCGCCGGATTGGTTCTTAGATCCGTGGACTGGCCAGCGATGGCCGGCCGATCTCCACTGGTCGCAGACTGACGAATTCGGAACGCTTGGACTCGATATAAAGGCAGTGTGGGAGCCGTCGAGATTCGAGTGGGCTGTGTTGCTCGCACGCGCGTATAGCGTCACTTCGAGCCGAGATTTGCTGGATACCCTTTGCTCGTGGCTCGACAGTTGGGTCGATCAGAATCCGGTGAATGCGGGGCCCAACTGGAAGTGCGGGCAAGAAACCGCCATTCGCTTGTTACGCCTGCTGGAGGCGTTACATCACATCGCATGCTCTCAGGCCGCTTTGAGCGCAGTTGCTCCATTCGTCGTCGCACATCTCGACCGAATCTTCGCTACGCTTTCCTATGCGATTGGGCAGGACAATAACCACGGCACTTCAGAGGCAGCCGCTCTTTTCGTGGGTGGGCATTGGCTGACCACTCTGCGTGCAAATCCAGAAATGGCTGGGTTCGGCGAACGTATGGCGATAGTCGGAGAACGTCAGCTCGTCGAGAGAGTGAATAGATTAGTCGCTCAGGATGGCACGTTCGCGCAGTACTCCGTGAACTATCACCGCATGTTTCTCGACACGATGTGTTTCGTCGAGGCGTGGTCGCGTCGTCTCAGCATTCCGTCTCCATTGAAATCATGTGAGCAAAGAATGCGGGCTGCTTGCGACTGGTTGTACGCGATGGTCGATCCCGCTACCGGTGACGCACCAAATCTCGGTGGCAACGATGGGGCTCTATTGCTGATCTCTCCGGCTACCGTGTTCCGCGACCACCGGCCGACACTTCAATTGGCTTACTGCTTGTTCGCATCTACACGAGCGTATCCACTTGGCCCATGGGATGACGCGTGCCGCGCCTGGGGAATCGAACCTTCCTCTTTCGTTCATCGAGAGCGACGCGCGCGGTCTATGGTGTTCATGCCTGGTGGGTTCGTTTCGATCGTTGGGGCAGAGTGCCGGTCTAGGGCAGTGTTGCGTGTGCCAAGCTTCAAGTTTCGACCAAGTCAAGCTGATGCGCTTCACTTCGATCTGTGGGTCGGTAGCGAGAACGTTCTCAGAGATGCGGGGACATATAGCTACAACGCGGACGGCGTCACATACGAATACTTCTCAGGAGTGCAAGGACACTCTACGTGTCAGTTCGATGAACGTGAGCAGATGCCACGCTTGAGTCGCTTCCTATTCGCACGCTGGCTGAAGTGCGATGAGAAGCCCACGATCGAAACCGTCGGGACGGAGTCGACCGTAGCTGCTGCTTACACCGACTTTACCGGATGCCGGCATCGGCGGAAGATTTCTGTAAGCGGGACTCGGTGGGTGGTGCTCGATGAACTATCGGGCTTCTCGAAGCAGGCGGTCATCAGGTGGCGCCTTCACACGGACGACTGGGCTATGTCCGAGGAAGGAGTTATCGGTCGAATCGTTCGCATCGACATAAAGGGTGAGTCGGATCTCAAGATGCAATTGGTGCAGGGATGGGAATCGCGCTCATATCTAGAAAGAAGACCCGTGCCAGTGCTGGAGATCGTTATCCGACCGCCGGGTGGGCTTCTTCAGACCACGATCGCTATGCTCTGACATGCGCGTACTTTATTTCCATCAGCATTTCTCAACACCGTCGGGGTCCACGGGCACACGCTCGTACGAGTTCTGTCGGCGACTTCTCGCGCGCGGCCATGCAGTGACAATCGTATGTGGATCCTATAAGGGCGGCGTCACGGGCCTTACGGGCGAGTACGTGGACGGCCAACGGCGAGGATCGGTCGACGGCATCGATGTGATCGAGCTTCACTTGCCGTACTCGAATTCGGACAGGTTCTTGAAGCGGGCGTTCATCTTCATCAAGTTCATGATGCGCGCAACACGCATCGCCTTGGCGCATCAATATGATTTGGTATTCGCCACCTCGACGCCGCTGACCGTAGCCGTGCCCGGAGTGCTAGCGAAGGTCTTCCGCCGGAAGAAGTTCGTATTTGAAGTGCGGGATTTGTGGCCGGAGCTGCCACGTGAAATGGGTGTGATCACGAATCCATTCGTGCTCACTGCCATGGGTGTCCTCGAGTCCGTGGCATATCGGGCGGCGGATGCCTGCGTCTCACTTGCGCCCGGTATCGCTGATGGGATTCGGAGGAAAGTGCCTAAAGCTCGAGTTGCGGTGATTCCGAATGGGAGTGATCTCGTCGACAAAGATCAACTCCAACCGCTTCCGGCTTCGCTATCCGACCTGTTGGAGCAGTCGAGCGGTAAGCTGATCTGCGTCTTCACTGGTGCGCACGGAATAGCAAACGGACTGGATGCAGTGCTTGATGCCGCCAACGAGCTGAAGCGTCGGAAGCGTTCCGATGTTGCCTTGCTCTTCATAGGCGACGGCATGATGAAACCGACGTTGATGGCGAGAGCGGAGAAGGAGGGGCTGGATAATTGCTTGTTTCTGGATCCGGTTCCGAAACGCGTGCTCATGAATCTGCTTTCGCAAGTTCATGTGGGTTTGATGATCCTTGCAAACGTGCCGGCGTTCTATAACGGAACCTCTCCGAACAAGTTTTTCGACTACTTGTCCGTGGGTTTGCCTGTCTTGATCAACTATCCGGGTTGGCTGGCGGACTTCGTTCGTGAAGAGAGCTGCGGTCTGGTAGTCGCGCCTGGAGATCCGGGGACATTCTGTGATGCGCTTGAGAATCTTGCGGACAATCCCAGTGAGCGTGCGGCCATGGGGGTGCGAGCGCGTACGTTAGCGGAGCGCAATTTCGAACGCGATAAGCTGGCCAGCCAATTCGTGACCTTCCTCGAGGAGGTTGGCAATGCTTAAGCGCGCTGTCGATGTAGTGTTGGCAGCAACGCTGATCGTTGTTCTAAGTCCGCTCCTGCTCGCGACAGCTATCGCGGTTCGTGTGGCGATCGGTCGACCGGTCCTCTTTCGTCAGGTAAGGCCAGGATTGTGTGGGCGTCCGTTCGAGCTGTGCAAGTTCCGCACGATGTCGGAGGCGAGGGATTCGACGGGTCAGCTTGCTTCGGACGAACTAAGGCTCACAAGGTTCGGTCGATGGCTAAGGCGATCCAGCTTGGATGAACTACCTGAACTCTTCAACGTGCTGAAAGGCGACATGAGCTTGGTCGGGCCGCGGCCTCTGCTTGTAGAGTACCTCTCGCTCTACAGCCCTGAGCAGGCCCGCCGACACGAAGTGCGGCCGGGCATCACCGGATGGGCTCAGGTCAACGGGAGAAATGCGATTAGCTGGGATGAAAAGCTCGGACTCGATGTCTGGTACGTCGACAACCAGTCTCTCTGGCTCGATGTGAAGATCTTGATTCTCACGATAGTCCGAGTGTTCTCAGGCGCGGACGTCACCAAACAAGGATACGCTACGACCGACCGCTTCAGGGGTAGTGCCAAATAATGGGTTCCCTTCTGATCTTAGGAGGTGGTGGCCACGGGAAGGTCGTGGCGGATGCGGCGATTTGCGCGGCCGCGTGGGACAACGTCGCGTTTGCAGATGACGCTCTTTTCGGGAGCTCGGGACCATTGGATCTCCAAGTTGTGGTTAGGCTGTCGGAGTTCGAGCGATGCCGGGCTTCGTTCGATTCGGTTGCCATCGGTATCGGCGACAATGCGCTACGCGATCTCATTTACCGGCGCGCACTGGCTGCCGGATTTCACCTGCCAGTCATTGTTCATCCGTCGGCAGCCGTGAGTCGGTTCGCGAAACTTGCGCCCGCATGCGTCGTTTTTGCTCAGGCCGCGGTGAATCCGGGCGCCTCGTTGGGTCACGCTTGTATCGTGAACACGGGAGCGACCGTCGATCATGACTGCGAGATCGCAGAAGCAGTTCACCTCTCGCCCGGCGCGCACCTGGCCGGATGCGTCAGGATCGGTGCTCGCGCCTGGATTGGCGTCGGCGCCTCGATTCGCCCCGGTATTGCGATAGGGGCGGGAGCGACCGTGGGTGCGGGAAGCGTCGTTGTGAAGGACGTCGACGCGGCGTCAGTAGTTTATGGGGTTCCGGCTAAGGTGCGCACATGACGGCTGTTTCAGCGGGTGAGGCCTTTCCAAAGTGGCCTAGTTTTGCCGAAGACGAGATTGCCAAGGTGGCCTCTGTTTTACGTTCGGGGCGAGTCAACTATTGGACCGGCGAAGAGGGCGGCAACTTCGAACGTGAGTACGCGGGTGTTCTCGGACGCCGCCACGCGATCGCATTGATGAACGGGACGGTCGCACTGGAACTGCCGCTGCGCGTGATGGGCATCGGTCCAGGGGACGAAGTCATAGTCACGCCGCGATCCTTCATCGCATCCGCGAGCTGTGTCGTACTACAGGGTGCGCGCCCTGTGTTCGCGGACATTGATCCAGACAGCGGCAACGTAACGGCTCAGACCATCGAACGTGTTCTCTCCCCTCGCACAAGAGCCATTCTGCTCGTGCACTTGGGGGGCTGGCCTTGTGAGATGGATGACATCCTTGCGCTCGCGGAGGAGAGAGGCCTCGCGGTGATCGAGGATTGTGCGCAGGCTCACGGAGCAACTTACAAGGAGCGAGAGGTCGGCTCGTTCGGCTATGCGGCAGGGTTCTCCTTCTGCCAGGACAAGATTATTACGACGGGGGGGGAGGGTGGACTGCTGGCGACCGACGATGAGGAGATGTGGTCGCGTGCTTGGGCATTCAAAGATCATGGCAAGAGCTTCGAAGCGGTGTACGGAAGGCAACATCCGCCGGGTTTTCGGTGGCTCCACGAGTCTTTTGGGACGAACTGGCGAATGACGGAGCTCCAGGCGGCTATCGGTCGGTTGCAACTTCGGAAATTGCCAGAGTGGAGCGAGAAGAGGAGGGCCAATGCGGCAGTACTAACTGAGAGGCTTTCCCACGTCCCAGGTCTGCGAGTACCGCAGCCTCCGGCGCACGTGCGTCATGCGTACTACCGCTTCTATGCACGCGTGGAAGTAGAAAAGCTTCGCAGCGGTTGGGATCGCGATCGGATCGTAGCTGAAGTGACACAGCGCGGCATCCCTTGCTTTTCGGGCTCTTGTTCCGAGCTCTATCGGGAGAAGGCTTTTTCAACGCATGGCCTGGTTCCAGAGCAGCCACTTCCGGTTGCGAGCACGTTTACGGCGAACAGTATTGCTTTGCTTGTTCACCCAACGTTGGACGCGCATCACATGGGCAAGGCTGCTGACGTCCTCGGTACGGTTCTCGAGCATGCGATCCGGTAGCCTGTCTGGAGCGACCGCAGCGCGATCCGTTGCCAAGCACACCCGTAGCCAATCGGCTGTCTGTATAGGGCGACGCCTGCGTACAATTTAGATGCAATCTTTGCCGTTCATGACCCAACTCATGGGCTAAACTTCGCTTGTCGCAAATCACAGTCGAATCAATCACTAATACTGTGAACAAAAGTCGCTACCTTATGGTCGACTTCAGCTAAGATTCACGCTCTGGGTCCGGCTGGAAGATCAGCATATTTAGCTACTACAAGGCACGGCCGAGGCAGCGCATCGGGAAGGACGACGTTGACGGAATCAATGCCGAAGTGGATTGAGCGTCTGGCAAGCAGGCTGGCTCACTTGCCACGGAACAAGAAACGCGCGCTCATGCTGGGGGCGGACGTCATCGGTATACCTCTCGTATTGTGGGGGAGCATCGCCCTGCGTCTTGGGCGGTTCGACCATCATGTCCCCGGTACAGAATGGATCTACCTCGCCGCGCTGCTGACGAGCGTTCCAGTCTTCATCCGAATGGGGCTGTACCGCGCGGTCGTGCGGTACCTCGGCCCTCGAGCCGTGTTCACGGTCGCCACGGGCGTGACCACGTCCGTTGTGCTCCTCTCTCTTCTGATCTCGGTTTGGCCCCAGCGCGCAGTGCCTATCGGCGCGCTGGTCATCTACTGGGCGTTCGCGCTCATTTTCGTCGGGGGCACGCGCTTCCTCGTGCGCGGCCTCCTGAATTTCAGATGGTCGAACGGGACTCAGCGCGTTGTGATTTATGGCGCCGGGTCTGCCGGTGTGCAGCTGGCGCAGGGATTGGCCCGGAGTGCGCGATATCACCCAGTCGCTTTCATTGACGACAATGCAGCTCTCCATAGGAGCACGGTCAACGGGCTCGAGGTGTTTGGGTTGGAGTCGCTGCCTGGTCTGATACGCGATGAAGGCGTGGCAGCAGTTTTCTTGGCGCTGCCCTCTCAATCGAGACGTCGGCGGCAGGAGATCTTGAAAACCCTCGAACCGTATTCGCTCCTGGTGCAGACCATTCCCGACTACGGCGACATTCTCGCGGGCAATGCCAGAGTCGAGGACGTGCGAGACGTTGATGTGGGCGATCTCCTTGGTCGCGACCCGGTTCCGCCGAATCCGCATCTGCTGGATGCGTGTATCCGCGGCAAGGTTGTGATGGTGACCGGCGCAGGTGGGTCCATCGGCTCGGAACTCTGCCGTCAGATCGTTCGGCTGGGGCCGGCGCAGGTTTTGCTCTTCGAAATGTCAGAGCTCGCGCTCTACAACATCGAGCGCGAGCTGAGAGCGCTGAACGCGAGCGAGGGGCTCGGCGTTGAGCTGGTCGCACTGCTCGGTGACGCCCATCATAAGAACCGAGTCAAAGAGATTCTGCAGATCTACGGGGTTCAGACGATCTACCACGCGGCGGCATACAAGCACGTGCCGATCGTGGAGCAGAACGTCGTCGAAGGAATCTACAACAACGTCTTCGGAACGATGAACGCGGCGGAAGCCGCGTTAGAGTGTCGCGTCGAAACCTTCGTCCTCATTTCGACTGACAAAGCGGTCAACCCCACGAATGTGATGGGCGCAACCAAGCGCTTCGCTGAGATCGTTCTTCAAGCGCTACATCAGCGTGGATCTGCGACTCGCTTCTGCATGGTCCGGTTCGGAAATGTTTTGGAGTCCTCCGGCTCTGTCGTTCCTCTGTTCCGCGAACAGATTCGACGCGGTGGTCCCGTGACAGTCACGCACAAGGAAGTCATCCGGTACTTCATGACCATCCCTGAAGCGGCACAACTCGTGTTGCAGGCTGGGTCGATGGGCAGAGGCGGTGACGTCTTCGTGTTGGATATGGGTAAGCCGGTCCGTATCGCCGATCTCGCACGGCGCATGATCAGTTTGATGGGTTTGACCGTGCGGGATGATGCGAATCCCGATGGGGACATCGAGATTGTCTACACAGGCCTGCGCCCGGCTGAGAAGCTCTTCGAGGAGCTGCTGATCGGTACGAATGTGACGGGGACCGAACATCCGATGATCATGCGAGCGATGGAGCATTCGCTTCCATGGTCGAGAGTGCAGCAAACGCTGGCGGAGCTTTCGGTGGCGCTGAATCGTTTCGACTGCGATCGTGCGCGCCACTTACTGATGGACGCCGTGGCCGAGTACAAACCCAGCGGGGAGATTCAGGACCTCGTTTGGAGTCGCAAGGCGTCGCTTGCGCCCGAGGCCAACAATGTCACCGCCATTCAGACGCGAAGAGCACGCCTTGGGCCGCCTGGCGGCACCACGACGCACTAGCTTGCCGAAAGTTGCGGCAGAAGTGGGCGCCTAGGAGGGTCTGCCGTTTCGTGCGCCGTGAAGCCCGGCCAGCATTCGGGTTTCGGCACGTATCCTGCAATACAGATTCTTAAAGAAACGTAGCCTGGGACCTTTCTGGGCACCGTTCTCGTCTGTGGATCCCACCCGCGGCACGGCTTCGTTGGCACGGTTGTAATAAGATCCTCAGCTTGTCGGCCCAATTTTTCATCAGAGACGATACTTACACATGCGCTTGACGATTTTTGGCTCCGGATACGTTGGCTTGGTCACTGGCGTGTGCCTCGCTGAAGTGGGCAATCATGTGCTCTGCGTCGACGTCGACCAACGCAAAGTCGACATGCTCAAGCGCGGTGAGTCGCCCATCTATGAGCCGGGGCTGGATGACCTGCTCAAGAAAAACATCGAAGCGGGTCGGATCAGCTTCACGAGTGACCCCGCTGAAGGCGTGAACCACGGGCTGTTCCAGTTCATCGCGGTGGGCACCCCGCCCGACGAGGACGGGTCTGCCGATCTCAAGTACGTGCTGGCAGTCGCAGAAGCGATCGGGCAGAACCTCTCCGAGTACCGAGTCGTCGTGACGAAATCGACCGTGCCAGTGGGTACGGCCGATAAGGTGAGAGCGAAGATCGATCAGACCTTGCAGAAGCGCGGGGCGAGTTTCGAGTTCGATGTCGTCTCGAACCCGGAGTTCTTGAAAGAAGGTGCGGCGATCAACGACTTCATGAAGCCGGACCGCATCGTCGTCGGTACGGATAATCCCCGAACTGCGGAGCTGCTCAAGGCGCTCTACGATCCTTTTACGCGCAGCCGTGAACGCATGATCGTCATGGATGTGCGCTCGTCCGAGCTCACGAAGTATGCAGCGAACGCGATGCTCGCAACGAAGATCAGCTTCATGAACGAACTCGCGAATCTTGCGGAGCGCATGGGCGCGGATATCGAGAAGGTTCGCCTCGGCATCGGATCGGATCCGCGTATCGGTTATCACTTTATCTACCCGGGCTGCGGCTACGGCGGGTCGTGCTTCCCGAAAGACGTGCAAGCCCTCAGTCGCAGCGCGAATGAGCATGATTTCGACGCGGCGCTGTTGAACGCCGTCGAGCACGTGAACAAGAAGCAGAAATCGGTCGTGTTCGAGAAGTTGAATCGCTTCTTCGGCGGGGACCTCAATGGCAAGACCGTCGCACTCTGGGGCTTGGCCTTCAAGCCGAATACCGACGATATGCGTGAGGCACCGAGCCGTACGCTGATGGAATCTCTCTGGAAAGCCGGTGCTCGAGTCCGAGCATACGACCCCGTCGCGGGCGAAGAGGCCCATCGAATTTACGGCGATCGCCCGGATCTTGAGCTCGTGAAGAGCTCGACGGATGCGCTAACGGGTGCCGATGCGCTGGCGATCGTGACCGAGTGGCAAGAATTCCGGAGCCCCGATTTCGACACGATCAGGACGACGCTCAATAATCCCGTCATCTTTGATGGCCGCAACCTTTACGACCCGAGCTTCGTGAAGCGGTTCGGACTGAAGTACTTCGCGATCGGGCGTGGCGACAATGTCGCCGGGCCCGGTGAATGGCGGACGGCGGACGGCGGACGGTGAATCCAGAGGTGCCGGAAGGTGCGTTACCGCAGGTGCTTACCCGCCTGCACTTTGGCAGCGAGGCTACGAATCAGTCCGTTGAGTAGTTTGCCAACCTCATCAAGCTGCGGTGCCCAAACTTCCATTTTGAGCGGTAGGCCTACGCGGGAGGCGAGTTCAATCTGCGTTCCGAGCTCCGCTAGCGACCCTCTGGCCGTGTGAGCGAACGCGATGAAGTCCTTCGTCGTGCGTCTTCCCGCCCCTTCCGCGATGTTGCTTGGTATGGAGATGGCGGCACGCCTAATCTGACTGCAGAGTGCAAAGCGTTCTTCAGGTGGCAGCTCACGGGTTGCGAGATACAACCGTGCAGCGAGATCCATCGCTTTCTGCCAGACTTCCAGGTCTCTGTGGTCGCGCATCGTGTTCGGCTTCGGTTGGGTGCTGGCCGATGAGATGCTACCCATGTGTAACAGCTTATACGGGTCGAATAATGACGCATGCTTCGAGAAATGAGCCGACGCTTGAAGGCTTTGTCCGATCACCGTCCGCCGTCCGCCGTCCGCCATTCACCAGGAATCAGCCATGCTGATTCCCGTCATCCTCTCCGGCGGTTCTGGCACTCGCCTTTGGCCTCTATCGCGTGAGCTCTATCCGAAGCAGCTGCTGCCGCTTGTCGGCAAGGGAACGATGCTTCAGGAGACGCTGGCGAGGTTGTCGGGCGTCGAGCATGTCGCGGAGCCGATCGTCGTCTGCAATGAGAGCCATCGCTTCTTGGTCGCAGAGCAGTTGCTCGAAGTGGGGGCGAAGCCACAGGCGATTCTCCTCGAGCCCTGTGGCCGGAATACAGCGCCTGCGGTCGCGATCGCTGCAATGGCGGCGGTGACGCAGGCGCAGCCATCGCAATCGAAGAGTTCGGATCCCGTCTTGCTGATCTTGCCTGCGGATCACGTCATTCAGAACGTGAAGGCGTTTCAAGCCGCGGTGTCGATCGGCGTACAAGCTGCGGAGCAGGGCAACCTGGTGACGTTCGGTGTGGTGCCGGATAAACCAGAGACAGGCTATGGCTATATCAAGCGCGGCAGCGGCGCAGGGCCGGCTTTCCCGATTGCGCAGTTCGTCGAAAAGCCGGATCTCGCGACCGCGCAGCGCTACGTCGACTCCAAGGAATACTTCTGGAATAGCGGCATGTTCATGTTCCGCGCGAGCGTCGTGCTGGATGAGCTGCGTTCGCTCGCACCGGATATCTATCAGGCGTGTGCGCAAGCGTTCACTTCCGCGAAGCAGGATCTCGACTTCACGAGATTGCCGGCGAAGGAATTCGCCGCCTGCCCGAGCAATTCGTTCGACTACGCTGTGATGGAGAAGACGAAGCACGCTGTCGTCGTGCCCCTCGATGCGGAGTGGAACGACGTTGGTTCGTGGTCAGCTCTGCATGAGGCGATTCCCGGTGACGAGAATGGCAACGTCGCGATCGGCGATGTGCTCACTTCCGATACGCACGGTTGTTATCTCCAGTCGACGAGCCGCTTGGTGGCAGCCGTTGGACTTCGCGACCACGTCGTCGTCGAGACGAAAGACGCGGTGTTAGTGGCGCCGAAAGCGCGCGTGCAAGACGTGAAGAATCTCGTGGCGCAGCTCAAGAAGCAGGATCGCTACGAGACTTCCGTTCACCGAGAGATTTTTCGCCCTTGGGGAAGCTACGACAAGATCGATTCCGGCGATCGTTTCCGAGTCAATCGCGTCACGATCAAACCCGGTGCTGCGATCACGACGCAGATGCATCACCACCGCGCCGAGCACTGGATCGTCGTCGCGGGTACAGCCCGTGTGACACGGGGATCCGAAACGTTCCTACTAGAAGAGAATCAATCGACGTTCATTCCGCTCGGTGTGAAACATCGCATCGAGAATCCAGGCAAGATTCCGCTGCACATCATCGAAGTGCAGTCCGGCACCTACCTGGGCGACGATGATGTCGTCCGCTACGCATCGGAGAGCGTGTCGCGCGATTGAAGCGTTTCTGACGCGGGGACAACTCCCGCTGACTGAGCACTACTCGCTCGCAAACCACATCAGGCGCACCGCTGTGTTCATTCCAGCAAACATAGCCGAAGGCTGCGGATGTGGAACAAGTGAAGAACTCATTCGTTCCCTGCGAATAGGCGCGGATCGCTCGCCGACTTGCATTCACACCCGTCTCTTGCCCAAGACTTGGGCTACATGCAATCCTCTCGATGGATGAGTTAGCAGAGAAGGGCTGTGGGCGCGAATCCACGCTCCGACCATACACTTCACACGTCACGCATCACACTCCATGAGCACGATCATCGGTTTCAAAGCTTACGACTACCGCGGACGCATTCCGAGCGAGCTCAATCCTGACGTCGCGTATCGCATCGGGCGCGCGTATGCGGAATTCTTGAAGCCGCAGCGGGTGATCGTGGGACGAGATATCCGCCTCTCCAGCGCGGAGCTCGCGGAAGCTTTGACGCGAGGGCTTCTCGATTCCGGCGTGGACGTCTACGACATCGGGCTGTGCGGCACGGAGGGCGTCTATTTCGCGACGTTCAGCGAATCGATGGACGGCGGCATCATGGTGACCGCAAGTCACAATCCGCCCGACTACAACGGCATGAAGTTCGTTCGTGAGCAGTCACGGCCCATTAGCGGCGACACAGGTTTGCAGGACATCAAGCGCATCGCCGAGGCTAACGCGTTCACGGTCCCGACCGCAGGCGGCAAGAAGTTCGATCTCGACGTGAAGCGCAAGTACGTCGAGCACCTTCTTTCATACCTCGACATCAAGAAGCTCAAGAAGCTCAAAGTCGTCGTCAATGCCGGGAACGGCGGGGCGGGCGCAGTCGTCGACGCCCTTGAGCAGTATCTGCCATTCGAGTTCATCAAGATCAATCATGAACCGGACGGCACCTTTCCGAACGGCGTGCCCAATCCCATGCTCGAGGATAATCGGCGTTCGACGATCGAGGCGATTCGGGCACACAAAGCCGACTGCGGCGTCGCCTGGGACGGCGATTACGACCGCTGCTTCCTGTTCGATGAGAACGGCGGCTTCATCGAGGGCTATTACATCGTGGGTCTCCTTGCGTCGGTTTTCCTCAAGCGCGAGCGCGGCGCTCGTATCGTGCACGATCCGCGACTCACATGGGCGACTCTCGACATGATCGAGTCGCTTGGTGGCAAGGCTGTGATGTCGAAGTCCGGCCACGCATTCATGAAGGATGTGATGCGGCAGGCGGACGCCGCGTACGGCGGTGAGATGAGCGCCCATCATTATTTCCGCGAGTTCGGCTATTGCGACAGCGGCCAGATTCCTTGGCTCCTCGTGACTCAGCTCATGTGCGAGTCGGGCAAGCGTTTGTCCGAGCTCGTCGGCGAGCGCATCGAGCGGTTCCCCGCGAGCGGCGAGATCAATCGCAAGGTTGATGATGCGAAAGCAACGATGAAGCGGGTAGAGGAGAAATATGACGCCGCGGCTCGCAGCAAGGACTTCACCGACGGACTTTCCATGGAGTTCGACGGCTGGCGCTTCAACTTGCGTGCTTCGAACACGGAGCCGCTGATTCGACTGAATGTCGAGAGTCGAGGTGACCGCCAGCTGATGCAGGTCAAGACGGCCGAGTTGCTTGCACTGATCGGCGGCGAAGAGGCGCACTAGCGCTCCGGCTGTAGGTCGGAATTCATTCCGACGTTTCTTCTTGGTCGGAATGAATTCCGACCTACATGTTGACCTAGGACCGCTCGGGCCCGGCCCCCGTCGGCAGCAGCCTTTTCTAACGGTCTTGACTATCACCCGTTAGGGCTTCGCCAGATTGCCAGGTCGTAGCCGGGCCGGCGAAGATTCGCGAAGATCGCCTCGACAGGCGACGACAAACGAAATACATCGCAGCGGTGGGGGCAAAATAGTGGCCTCGCAGAGTACGAAGCACCAGCGGAGCACCGTTCCCCGCCTCGCAAGATCGGGGGGCGCGGCGTGAGCGCGCCCTACATCCTGCTCGTCGAGGACAATCGAGACGATGAGGAGTTAGCGCTCGTCACGTTGGGTCGGATCAGCCTCGGTCACGAGATTGTCGTTGTCCGGGATGGAGCCGACGCTGTCGACTTCCTCTGGTGCAATGGGCCTCATGTCAGCCGGGATCCCACTTCGATGCCGGTGGTCGTCTTGCTCGATCTGAAATTACCCAAGGTCGACGGGCTCAGCGTCCTGAAACACCTCCGCTCGGACGAGCGGACCCGCCGCGTACCAGTCGTCATGTGGACGTCATCGGGGCAGGAATCGGACGTGGCGGCGAGCTACAAACTGGGTGCGAACAGCTACATCCGTAAGCCGGTAGAGTTCGGGGCGTTTGTGGAGGCCATCAGTTCCGTCGGCATGTATTGGACGCGTCTCAACTGCGCGCCGCCTCCCACCCCAGATGCGCTCCGTTGACCCTTGGGTGCTCGCTGCCTACACTACGCCCGCTTCCGAACCGGCGCCGGTTCGCAAAGAACCAGATTTGGGCGGTTAGCTCAGCGGTAGAGCACTGCTTTCACACGGCAGGGGTCACAGGTTCAATCCCTGTACCGCCCACCAGCTTTCGTGACTCGTGATGTAACTCGTGACTAATGCGGTGGGGCGTCATAGCCGCGAGAATGTCCGACTCTGACGAGTCCCAAGCACGATTCACAAGCACTGTCACATGACCGTTCGTACCCGATTCGCGCCCAGCCCCACCGGCATGCTCCACATCGGTGGCGTCCGCACCGCGCTGTTCTCCTGGCTCTACGCCAAGCGCCACAAGGGCGTGTTCGTTCTTCGGATCGAAGACACTGACCGCGAGCGATCGACCGAGGAGGCGACTCAGGTCATTCTCGACGGCATGGAGTGGCTCGGTCTCCACGCCGACGAGGGCCCGTTCTACCAGTCGCGTCGAATGGACCGCTACGGCGAGGTGCTCAAGGGGTTCCTCGAGGCGGGACACGCGTACCGCTGCTACTGCACGAAGGAAGAGTTGGAGAGCATGCGTGCTCGGCAACTTGAAGCGAAGCAGAAGCCTCGGTACGACGGCACGTGTCGCAACCGGACCGAGCCACGCGCGGGCGTCGACCCGGTGATTCGCTTCAAGAATCCGCTGCAAGGCACCGTCATCGTCGAGGACGAGATTCACGGCAACGTGCGCTTCGAGAACGCCGAGCTCGACGACCTCATCATCGCGCGTTCGGATGGATCGCCAACCTACAACTTCTGTGTCGTCGTCGACGACATGGACATGAACGTGACGCACGTAATCCGAGGCGACGATCACCTCAACAATACGCCGCGCCAGATCAACATGCTCATCGCGCTCGGCGCGACGCCGCCGCGATACGCGCATGTGCCCATGATTCTGGGCGCCGACGGCGCGAAGCTCTCGAAGCGACATGGTGCGGTCAGTGTGCTCCAGTATCGGGAGGAGGGCTATCTCCCAGAGGCGCTGCTCAACTATCTCGTTCGCCTCGGTTGGTCGCACGGCGATCAAGAAGTCTTCACACTCGAGGAGATGGCGCGGCTCTTCGACACGCAAGACGTGAACAAATCGGCCTCGGCGTTCAATCCCGATAAGCTGCTGTGGCTGAACCAGCAGCACATCATGCGTTCGACACCGGAGCACCTTGCGAAGCACTTGAAGCCTCAGCTCGAGGGGCTCGGTGTCCAAGTGGACGACGATGCGAAGCTTGCCGCCGTGGCAAAGGCTCAGCAGGAGCGCGCGAAGACACTCAAGGAGATGGCGCAGAACAGCATCTTCTTCTTTAGAGAACCCGCTCAGTACGATGAGAAGGCGGCAAAGAAGAATCTCACACGAGAAAGCGTCACTCCGCTTCGCGCAGTGGCGGAAAAGCTCGCTGCTTTGCAGACGTGGAGTGCGCCGCACATCCAAGAAGCAATCCAGCAGGTCGCGGCGGAACTCTCCCTTGGTTTGGGCAAGGTTGCGCAGCCTATTCGAGTCGCCGTATCGGGCACCAGCGTATCGCCACCCATCGACGTGACCTTGGAGATTCTGGGTCAGAAGCTGAGCGTGGAACGATTGGCTCGAGGTATCGAATACGCAGCGCGGGTGTGACATTGTTTGCCAACGTAATCACAGTACGTGTGTACCGATACGTTGGATCATAAAGCGTTGCCCGAGTAGCCCGGAGCGTCGATGACTTGCAAGGTTCACTTGATTGCCGCCGCAAGGCCCAACTTCATGAAGATCGCGCCGCTCTATCACGCGCTGCAGGACGCACCGTGGTGTAGGGTCGAGATCGTTCATACGGGTCAACACTACGATCCGAACATGTCGGATGCGTTCTTCAAGGATTTGAGACTCCCGCAACCGCATCATCATTTGGAGGTAGGAAGCGGTTCGCACGCGGAGCAGACTGGGCGCGTGATGATCGAATACGAGAAGGTTTGCGAGCGCGAGCGTCCAGACTGGACGATCGTCGTCGGCGATGTGAACTCGACCGCGGCTTGTGCAATGGTCGCGGCGAAACTCTGGATCCCTATCATCCATCTCGAAGCGGGTTTACGCAGTCGAGATCGTCGGATGCCGGAGGAGATTAATCGTCTGGTAACGGATGCGATCGCGGATGTGCTCTGGACTCCGTCGCCGGATGCCGATGAGAACTTGAAGCTGGAGGGAGTTTCCGCAGAGCGCATCGATCGAGTCGGCAACATCATGATCGACTCGTACGAGATGATGCGCCCCCAGATCGAGGCGGATCCCGGACCTGCAAGGTTCGGGCTCGAGCGTGGAAATTACGCGGTGGTGACGTTGCATCGACCTTCCAATGTCGATCGGCGTGAGATTCTGAACGGCCTCGTGGCGCAACTCGTCACAATATCGAAACAGCTTCCCTTGGTGTTCGCCGTGCACCCACGTACGCGAAAGAAGCTAGAGGAGTTTGGTTTGTGGCAGCGATTGGCGGACGAGCCAGGTTTGCGCCTTACTCAGCCGCTCGGCTACGTGGAGTTCATGGCACTGGTCAGCTCCGCGAAGGCTGCGATCACGGATTCAGGAGGGGTCCAAGAAGAGTCCACTTATCTTGGCATCCCTTGCCTCACGCTACGAGAGAACACGGAGCGACCTATCACCGTACTGCAAGGGACCAACCGACTGGTGCAGCCGGAACGATTACTCGAAAGCGTGGAAGCCGTGCTCCAGGGTCGATGGCCGCGCGGAACGCGACCGGAGGGATGGGACGGGGGGACGGCAGAGCGATGTACCCAAGCGCTCTATCGCCGACACGCAGCCAGGGTCGAGCGTCTCAAATCTGCACAGAGCAGCCTTCCTTGACACCGGCGGCTCGCTTCCCTACATTGCGCGCCTCCCGCGTGGGGCTATAGCTCAGCTGGGAGAGCGCTTGCATGGCATGCAAGAGGTCGCCGGTTCGATCCCGGCTAGCTCCACCAAGCCCCGCTTTCGATCAAGTGCGTCCCCATCGTCTAGAGGCCTAGGACATCGCCCTTTCACGGCGGTAACCGGGGTTCGAATCCCCGTGGGGACGCCATCTCTCTGCAAAGGCATGCGGGCGATGGAATCGGGCACGAAGTGCTCTAGTGCTTCGGTGCCCTGATGGGCTGCCTGGAAATGATGAACTCGTCGTACCAGAGATACGCGGTCGAGCGGGCTGGCTCTCTGAGCTCGGTCATGTACGTCTCCAGCCAGAAGTTCTGATACTTGGTGGATCCGCCCTCGGCCCACGGCCCATCCCCATCTATGTTCAAATACTGAAGATACGGCCCACCGTCATGCGATTCCCACGCATAGTAGCCGTTGTCGTTCCCACCCTGGCTATTGAGGTCGTAGTGAATGTAAATGGTGTACCACTTGTTGGGAGAGGGCCAAAAGCAACCAACACCATTGCCCTTGCCAGCACGCGGATAGCCGGAGTCGCAGTTGTAGCCTGCATTCGGGCCTTTACGCAGTTTCGAACCTTGATTGACTAGGCAGGCGCCTTGGTCGCAGCGGGGGAGGAAGCGACCGTTATAGAGATCGGCAACTAATCCGATGCCGGCGCACGTGTGATAGAACTGCATGCTGCGTTGGTAGAGGATGTGCGTCGTCTCGGTGTTCTGGCATGAAGAGCCCACGCCGTGGATGTTCATTTGCTTCACGGTGCTTTGCCAGAAATCCTCGTTATTCGAGAAGTATTCCGGTGACGCTCTGAAGCGATACTGCACATAAAGATCGTCGCCCGCCCCGAATCCGTCCGGATGTGTGTATTGCCAATTCCCGGCGATGTTCGAGCAGCTCACTCCGGCCGTGAACTCAAACATGAGCGAGGAATCACCCGACGCCTTGTGTCCACTGCTTAGCGATGCCTTGTTCGCGTCGTTGCAGTTGAGTCCGACCGTGCCACCCGCTAGATCCTCAGCGCTGTCGAATCCGTTACAGTAGACCACCCCGGGCGCCGCGCAGCGTTCCGCAAAATCGACGTCAGGCTCACCATTCCTGTCGGGCGATTGTGGGCCGTTTCGCGATTTCTCGTTGGCGGCGGCGGGAAAGACAACTAACAAGGCGAGCGGCACTGTGATGCGCAGTATCCGGGCGCAACGTAGCAGCGCGCTGGGAACCGACTCGCCGCTGGCCATCGATGCGATAACCTCTTTGCTGGATGGCGCATATAGCCATGCGCTGGCCGCATGCCCAAGCCGTATTGTTGGCAACGTCAGCCTGAGCGTCCGTATGCGGGTGCAAGCGACTCGCAGATACAAGGTGCTGCGCGCAGATGCCTCGCGGGTGTCACATTGAGTGGCTTCGTCGCGCGATAGCGACATCTACTTTGCTCCTGTAAATCAATTGCTTACACAGGGGATCTGCACACGAACCACTGGGGGTGTCGGCAATATACGACATTGCCTATTCCCCCATTAGCTTCACTCTGAACGTAAGTGTTTGATTTTAATGAGGTAGTGTCCTCCGGCACGGAAGTTGGACAGAGGTTCGCGGTCCACGGCCGTCCCACGTCTAGAGGTCTATGCACAGCATCCGGTTTCGCAGTCTTCTGGTGGTGTTGCTGCCCGCCGTAGCTCTTCTCGGTTGTGGAGGAGGGGGAAGCTCCTCAAGCAGCCAGAGCCAGAGCGATCCCGGCGGAAGCGCTGGCAATACCGCGCCAAGGATCGACGGACGCCCCGCGACTTCTGTCGTCGCAGCCGAGACCTACAGCTTCCAGCCGGCCGCGACTGATCCTAATGGAGACGAACTGACGTTCAGCGCCTCGAATGTGCCAGTCTGGGCAACTTTCGACGATTCCACCGGGCAGCTCTCCGGCACACCGACGCTCGCAGATGTCGGTGCTTACAGCGGCATCACAATCACAGTGTCTGACGGACAAGCGTCTGCGACGTTTGGTCCGTTCTCGATCACAGTTGCCGGGGTCGGCACCGGCAGCGCGACGCTTTCCTGGGTCCCGCCCACCGAGAACATCGATGGCACGGTTCTGACCGACTTGGCGGGCTACCAGATTCGCTACGGTCGAAGCCGCGACGAAATGTCAAACGTCATCGAGCTCCCGAACCCTGGGCTCACGATTTACATGATCGATCAGCTTTCGTCAGGAACTTGGTATTTCGCGGTCGCCGCCGTAAACAGCGGAGGTGTAGCGAGCGACTTATCGAATATCGCATCAAAGACCATCAGCTGACACGCAACCATCAGCTGATTCGGTGTCGATTAACGGACGGAGAACCGCTCCTCAGTCGTCCTGATCGACTTGGCTTTGGCAGTAGTTCTCGATGCCGATCCGTTCTATCAGGCTGAGCTGAGTCTCGAGCCAATCGATATGCTCTTCCTCTGATTTGAGGATGTCCTGGAATAATTGGCGCGACACATAGTCGCCCACGCTCTCGCATTCCGCGATCGCCTTGCGTAGATCA